>CAZTDX010000014.1:0-59547 GCA_964612425.1 uncultured Pseudobdellovibrionaceae bacterium | reverse complement strand
TTTGTAGAAAATTTGAGTAATAGGTGTCGATTTATATTTTATGTGCAACAACACCAACATAATAAATAAATCCAAAATAAGATCTTGCCCCCCAAAATTGATTTCACCTTTATTTTTTTCTATAATTTTGCAACGACGACGATCAATAATGAGGTCAAACTCGAAGGTTTTGTTTAGTTGTAGTTCTAAATCATTAACGAGCTTTTCAAGACGTGCCACGTCTTTTTCAGGAAGCGAACTTTTTAGTAAATCCACATAAATTTTTGAAAGATCCGTTTTTCCGAGGTGGTAATAAGTGATAGCCTTTTCGTATAATAAATAAAAATAACCAAAAAGATTTTTGTTATACTTATTAATCTCAAGAGCTTTTGAAAAAGCAGTAATTGCTTTTGCATATTGTCCAGTGAGCCTATTGAGGCGTCCTTCATTTAATAGTACAGACATCAAGAGTTGGGGGTTATTTATTTGTTGTAGCACAGAGTGAGTCATTTCTATTCGTGCCCGAGCTTGATCCCATTTATTCTCTTCGATGTCTACGATAGTTAAACCGATCTCCGCTTGAAGTTTTCTGGGGATTGATTGCTCATCGGTTTTCTCGCTTGCGAGATTAAAATACTGTCGAGCTTCGATAAATTTGTTTTGATAAAAACTACAGATGCCTAAAGTATAATAAAATTGGGAATTCAATGAAACTTTTTCTAAAAAAGCCAATTCCTGAAGTTCACTCTTAATTTTTAGGAGAGTCTCAAGGTCATCGCGTTCAGCATAACAACGCATTAAATAAGCAATAGCATTAAGAGCTGTTTGGTGATCATTTTGGGCTAAGGATAGTTTAAAAGCTTCAGTTAAAACTGGGATACCAAGGTCAAGTTGTACCAATCGAATGTAAAGGACACCTTTTTCAATCAGTTCTTTTGGATCTTTGTTTTCCATTCAGCTCACTCCCAAAGGAGGTGAAAACTGTCATGAGAAAAGTATGTTGTCAATGAAATAGGATTCAAAACTAAAAACTGGATTTCGACATTAAAAAAACTGAGAGTTTAGAGGGAACGTTGGGGTTATCGTTATCTGTAACAAGGCTAACTTCTACGAGATCGCCCTTCGAATTAAGGCTAAGCCCCTCATACTTTTCATTGTAAAAGGTTTGGAGAATTTTAAATGAGCCGTTGGACAAAATTTCCCCTAAGACAGTGCCCTGAATTTTACCGTCTTCAACAGCATCAGAAGTATCTTCTGCAGCCGCTAAAAAGTAGATTTTTCCATCAAAATAACAGGAATCTGAAAAGGTGAGTGTGACACCATTGAGTGTTCCAAGATTAAAAGATGATGATTCTTGTGGTTCTGGGATCGCATCAACTAATGTTTTTCCAAGAATAGTATTTATCAAATCAGTTTTTCTAAACTTGAAGACCCAATTTTTATCCGCCTCAGTGTTTCCGCGATGAAACAAAAATAAAATATCATCGCTGACCAAACTGCCTTCAATATTAAGTTTTTTAACTCTAGAAAGGAGAGAATGAAATAATGGGCTTACATTAAATGGCTTAATTTTTTGAGGTATTACTTTGTAGTCTTGAGTGAGTGGTATAAAAACTCCGGTAAATCTCTGAGGCTTAGAGCCCGATGGCATTGCGACTAAACCCTTGCCACCTAACTGAGGGTCTTCAATGTAAAATAATGATTCAAAATCAGGCTTGAGTTTTTTTCTTTCTTTGGGCTCAGTTGGGAGCGTTCCAGGTAAAATAGTAATGAGTTCAGAATGGGTTCCATCATCAGAGAGAGTTCCCAATTTTAATTCATCATCGGCAATAATAAAATAACGACTTCCTAAATGAACTAGACCGCTTGCAGCTGTAAACTCATATTGGTTTTTGTTGTAGTTAAAGCGTAATGGAAAAACTTTGATTGGATTTAATTCGTTCGTGTTTTGCATCTGATTAAAACCTTTTGAAGTAGAACTAATAGATGTGGAAGTTAATTTGGCAGTAGAGTGGACACAAGAGTTAAGTGTAAGAACCAAGATTATAAAAAGTGAATTCAAGGAGCAATTTATTTTTTGAATTTCCATTATTGAGAAGTCCTTGTTAATTTGTAAAGCGTACTTGTTATCCTTGCCGAAATAAAGTAAGATTAGAAATAAATTAAATAATATTATTGTCAAATAAAGTTTTTCAAAATTTTATGGTTGAAGGTGCGTAAGATGTCAAAAACAAAAATGATGGGCCAGGACGTTAATAAAGTCTATTTAGTCGGTGGAGGACTCGCATCGCTAGCAGCAGCCGTCTATTTGATTGATGATGCTCACGTTGCTGGTGAAAAGATTGTAATTTTAGAGCAAGATGATATCCTCGGTGGAGCCCTCGATGGGAAAGAGATTGGTGACCATGAGTTTATTATTCGTGGTGGACGGATGCATGAGGAACATTACGAATGTTATTGGGAATTGCTTTCTAGAATTCCTTCTTACGATAACCCCTATCAAACGGTTCGAGACGAATCGTTTGAATTTAGTGAAAAATATAAATCCAATGCCTTATGTCGACTTTTAAAAAATAATTCGAAAGTAGATTTGTCGACTTTTGGTTTGAGCTTTAAAGATCGCTTAGATCTTTTGTATTTAACTTATATTCCAGAGAGATTACTCGATAATAAAAAAATTGAAGATTGGTTTTCGCCGTCCTTTTTTACAACCAATTATTGGTTTTTGTGGTCATCGATGTTTGCCTTTCAAACGTGGAGTTCATTGACTGAAATGCGACGCTATATGAGACGCTTTATTCACCTTGTGGAAGGGCTTCCTTACCTTGGAGGAGTGATGCGAACAAAATACAATCAATATCATTCTGTCGTAATACCAATAAAACGTTATCTAGATAAAAAGGGTGTTGAATTTTCTATGCAAACTCAAGTTTTGGATGTTGATTTTAATATTCAAGGTAAAGGATCAAAAAAAAATTTGAAAGCTACATCTCTTGTTTGCAAAAACAAGAGCGGTAATTTAATAACTATCAAGTTACAAAAAAATGATTTCGTTTTTGTGACTAATGGCTCTATCACCGAAAGCACGGATTGCGGCAGTTGGAAGGCGGCTCCCATCTTAAAAGGAAAAGCTAGTTCTGGTAGTTGGACCTTGTGGGAAAAATTAAGTTTGAAAGATGCGAGTTTTGGAACGCCAGGTGTCTTTAGTAACCAAATCGATCTTCAGAAATGGTATTCTTTTACAGCTATATTAAAGACTTCTCAATTTCATGATTATATGGAGAAGTTCTCAGGAAACATTCATGGCACAGGCGGCCTTGTTACCATCGTGGATTCAAAATGGCTTATGTCACTTGTTATTGCTCGGCAACCACATTTCCCACATCAGCCAGAAGGCACTTTTATTTTTTGGGGGTACGGTTTGTATCCTGATCGTGAAGGAAACTTTGTTAAAAAGAAAATGTCAGAATGTACTGGTGAAGAAATTTTAGAAGAACTTTGGAGTCATTTAAGAGTAAAAGAACTGATGCAATCAGCGACTTTAGAAAACAAGGTAAACTGTATTCCTGTAGCAATGCCATTTATAGACTCTCTCTTTATGCCACGAGCAAAAGGAGATCGCCCTTTAGTTATTCCAAAAGGCTCTGAAAACTTTGCATTCTTAGGTCAATTTGCTGAGGTGCCAATAGATTGCGTTTTTACGGTTGAATACTCTGTAAGGACAGCCGCTGAAGCTGTCTATGGTTTTTTTAAAACAGACAAGAGTGTTCCACCAGTTTATAATTCTATTCATCAATGGAGTTCATTGTTGCGAGCCTTAAGAGCATTAAATCGATAGTATTGAAAAACTAAGCTTCTGTATCAAGCTCTACAAATTGCCATTTGACCATTGGAAACTGTAATTTAGTTTTTTTCTCTAACTCATTAACTCGTTCAATACCGGATTGCAGTGATTGACTTATATTGCCAGGATGAATTTTATAACTGAGCATAATTTCATTTGATCCCGTTTGAACTGCGATCCATCGAAGAACGCGACCATCCGAAAATATTTTAGGGACTTCTTGGTAGACATAATCTCTAATTTCATGGCTTGGAGATTCACCAATGATAAATGATTTAATTTCTATAGCGAGTAAAATAGCCACGATAACTAAGATTATACCGACAAGGAGTGAGCCGATCGCATCCCATTGCGGATTTCCTGTTATCCAAGCTAATGTTAAACAAATTGTCGCGATGAGGAGCCCTAACAAGGCGGCTAGATCTTCTGTGAAGATGACGAGAAGCTCTGTGCTTTTAGTATTTTTAAACCATTGCCATAGGCTCATGGATTTCTTTTGAATTTTCACCTCTTTATAACAAGCCCAAAAGGAATAGCCCTCAAGGATTACGCTAAAAAGTAAGATAGATAATCCCAAAGCAGGAGTACCTATCGTGGACTGTTCGCTCAGTTTGTGAGTCCCCTCATAAATAGCAAACAAACCGCCCAGAGAAAATAGTAAAATTGCAACAATGAAAGACCAAAAAAAGGCCTCTCTTCCATAACCAAGTGGGTGAACGTCATCAGGAGGTTTGACAGCTTTTTTACTACCGATGAGAAGTAATACTTGGTTGGTGCTATCGACTAAACTATGAATGGCTTCTGCGAGGAGGGAGGCGCTTCCTGAAATAATAGCACCGATAAATTTAGCTCCTGAAATACCTAAGTTAGCTATTAATGCTGTAACAATAACTTTTGTTGACCCATGGTTATTAGAACTCAAAATTTCCTCCGGCTAAAATGCCAACTTTGTTGCATGAATTTTCAATGCCTTTGTTAATGATAATTTTTT
Source organism: uncultured Pseudobdellovibrionaceae bacterium (assembly GCA_964612425.1). Taxonomy (GTDB): domain Bacteria; phylum Bdellovibrionota; class Bdellovibrionia; order Bdellovibrionales; family Bdellovibrionaceae; genus CAUJGP01. Next base: position 54,733 of record CAZTDX010000014.1, on the reverse strand, counting down.
TTCCGTCCTCAATGCCTTGAGAATAAATTGAACCGTAAACTCTACCGGTGTCTCGCTTTGAAGTATTGAGTTTCGGATAGCGAGTGCTTTTATAATTTTGTAGAGCCTCATCTTCTTCCAGAAGTTTTAAAGCCATTCTTGACTCGGGCTCTGATTTTTGAATGAAGCGCTTCTCTTTACTCATTTTTAACTTAGAGTTAAATCCGTGAAGTAATCCTAATTGAAAAGAGCGCTTGAATTTCCCCTCCAACTGATGAGTGCGGGCATGTTCGTCCCAAAGATCTTCAATAATTCGATTCAAAAAATGAAAAACATATTCAGCCATAACCAGATTCTCATTAGCTCCAAAGAGTTCCAACGTTTTATTGAGTTTGTTGTCAAAAGGGTCATAGGTTGTTGAAAGCACAACATCTACAAAGTAATGCTCCATTAAAATCGAAGCAATAATCGAGTAGGCGGCTTTGATCTTAGAACTTTTTAAATCAATGATGAGGAACTGATATTGATTTTTATTTCTTTTTTCATTGATGCGATTAAGATTGTACTTTTCATAGAGTTCATTCACTTTTTCCATTGCGGCCAAGGCTTCATTTTGATTATTAGATTGAGCTAAAGAAAGTAGCTTTTCAACCCGTTCCAACAGCTTAATACTTTCACTATCTTCCGTAGATTGAGATGAATAATGTTTAGTTGATGTAAAGGTTATGGAATCTAAATTAATTTCTGCCTGAGCTTTTTGAAATCGTTCATCCAACCCCAAAATTTGGCAATAACTTTTAAAAATAGGTCCATGGCCTGTTTCTTGGTGGTTTCGATCAGTCACTAATTGATGAGCGATTTCATGGCGGAGGACTTCTAAAACAATTTGCCAATGGTGGTTTAAAATTAAGTGCTTCGAAATTTTAATTTCGCGATGTAAGGCATCCCACTGTCCAAAATAACTTTTGGCATCGATAATTTGAAAAGTCGGTCTAGCTAAAAGGAGTTTGTAGCTCCAGTTAATTTGATCATATTCTTTTTGCAATTGATGACTCCAGAGAACTTTCATATATTCTTCGGGTTCAATGGTGTATTGCATTGGAAGACCTCCTACTTCGGGAGGGTTATACTTCTATATATTTCAGATAAAGTCATCGTATTTTATGTTAATTAGGTGTTATTGAAAGGGGTGACAGCTTGTGACTTTCTGATAGTTTTTGTAAAAATTCCGATTGAGAAATAAGTTTCGCTCCAAAGCTTTCACTAATCGGAGTCACCATCTGCAAGTCAATCCATTGCAATCCTGACTTTTTTAAGTGATCAATCATTTTTACAAAGGCCCACTTAGATGCGTTGTCTTGTTTATAGAACATACTCTCCGCGCTAAAAACATTTTTAACAAACACACCATAAATTCCACCGATAAGCATTTCATTTTCCCAGACTTCAAAGCTATGAGCAAAGCCGGCCTTATGGAAGTCCGTATAAGACGAAAGCATTTCATTATTTATCCAAGTCCCTTGGGCTTCTTTTCGAGAAACATGGGCGCAATTTTTTATAACCTCTTGAAATGAATTATTCATCGTGAATTGCCAGTGACTCACTTTTTTAGTAAATTTTTTTAGACTTCTAGAGCAATGAAAATCTTTAAACTCTAAAATCCCTCTCTCCCACGGACTAAACCACAATAGTGGATATCCTTCATGGGGCCACGGAAAAATTCCATGGCTGTATGCTGATAGTAGCGTTGGCACTTTTAAGTCTCCACCCACGGCAACGATACCGTCTTCGTTAGCTGTATTTGGATGTGGAAATTGAACATGGCTCATGTGCTTAATTAAAGAAGTATTTATATGTGAAGGATATTACTTTTATCCGGAGAGTAATTATTTTTAAAACAGAATTCAATTTAGTTTCAAAGTTGAGATGAGCTACGTCAGTTGACGAAGGCCATATTAAAAGTTGGGCCAACTTCAAAGATTTTAATGCTTTTTTATAGATATTATTATCCATGCGCCAGCTTAAATAAGCTTTATTAAGTACAGAGAAATAATTTGAGCGAAATAGTAAAATATTTTCTGGATTTTCTAGGCGCCTCTCAATTTCTTCGACTTTATTACTATCGACGCGATTGCGAATATTATTAATGTAAGTTTCAATATTTGGTAAATAGTAAAGCGATTGGCTCAGAGAAAAAGCCAAAAATACCGGTTCAAATGAATTTGATTCTTCTACAATTTGTGAAAATAATGTCCAGTCAAAATCTTTCCAGAGTGAGAGGCAATTATAGAGATCTGCGAGTTCTCCTGCGCCTAAATCCCAGAGGGGTGTGCTTAAACATTGAAAATGAATAAAATCTTCATTGGAAAGCTTTTGAATTTTTATATTCTCATAGATGAGTGGAGTAGATCGAGTCCATAATTTAGTTAAAGCATCTGAGTTTAGCGCGGTTAAATATTTTAACGAAGAGTACGTTTTGATGGATAAAGTGAAGTCTTCATTATAAAACAGAGGCCAATTCTGAGAGGGTTGAGTTGTTCTATCTTTAAAAATTTTTTGTTCGTGTCCCCTGCCCCAAAGAGTTATCAAGCCAAGTGATTCATAAAGTTTGTAAACTTGCTCACAATGCTCTGGCTTAATTAGGAGTTGGAGAGTTTCAATTGCTGTGTAATCATAGTCTCGGTAGATTTCATTAGAAATCGCATCATTTTTTAATAGTAAAACAGGAATATTATTTTCAACAAATTTCTTTAATAAGGCTCCTACTCTTTCTCTTCGGAAACGATTGTGCAATCGAATGAACTGACTTTTCACTTCAAGTGATTCCCTTACCCACTGTGGAATTAAAATTTTATGCTTAGTGATGTTAGAGAGAGTGAGTGCTTCAACTTTATTTTGTTCTACGCAAGCGAGCCATTGCTCCCACTCTTCCAGAGTTTTTGGTAGTTGCTGATATATTCTATTTAACACTATTGAATTTGGATCAGCTAAACACAGAGCGGGTATTGAAGCCATTGAACCAGAGAGTTTTAGCATGAGACACCAACCTTTATTAAGAAATCCTAGTCTATAATTTTAAATCAGATTGAGGGTGTGTCTACTTTAATGAAGAAGTTGGTCTTAAGTCGTGACGATATGAAGATTTGATCATAAGAAAAAAATAAAAAAGGCCACGTTTAGCGTGGCCTTTTTTAAGTAAGGTCATTATCAAATAATGACTAGATCTTACTTGTGGTCTTCAGTGCCTTTTTTCTTTTTCTTTTTAGCTGGAGCTTTGTGCTCAGTTGGAGCTTGAGCTTTTTGCTCAGCTTTTGGTTGTTCTACTGCTGCGCCAGTTGCTGCAGGAGGAGTTGTAGTTCCTTCTTGAGCAAATGCTAAACCAGATACGAAGCACATAGCTGCTGCGATTGATAATAAGTTTCTCATTGTGTTCTCCCTTTATAATGCTTTCATTAATTTGAAGCATGTTTTCTTAGTTTCAGGCTACACTTGAATTCTTAATTTAAAATGAATACTATATTAAAAAAAATTAATGACTTAACTTATTGAAATGACTATATTTTAAATATTACAATCGAGCTGTTGCTGAGTTCTCTATTGCTAAGAAAACACGATGTGTATTAAATCAAAGCAGAATTGATAAAAAGCGAGGCAGTTTTTGAGAATACTGTTGTTAGAAGATCAAAAGAAGACCATTGAGTTTGTTGAAAAGGGTTTGAATGCTGCCGGTTATGCCGTCGATTCTTTTTCTCATCCGCTTGAAGCGGAAGAATCACTTTTTGTAAATGAATATGATTTACTCATTGTAGATATAAACTTGCCTTATAAATCAGGTTGGGAGTTTATAAAATTTGCGCGTGCCAATAAGTTTGATGGTATTATCATTGTCTTAACAGCTCTTGCAACTACAGATGATAAAGTAAAAGGATTAGATGTTGGAGCGGATGATTATCTGACGAAACCCTTTTCCATGGACGAACTTCTCGCACGACTTCGTGCACACTTAAGAAGGAAGTCTAAATCAGGAGTTGGTCACCTTCTTGTTTTTGGTGATTTAGAACTAGATTTGGTTACTCGAAAAGTGACTCGTAATAAAATTCCATTGGTACTCTCGCAAAAAGAATTTTCATTACTTGAGTATTTTATGCGTAACCCTGAGCGTCCACTGTCTCGAGCGCAAATAGCAGAGCATGTTTGGAATATTGATTTTGAAACAGGAACAAACGTTATTGATGTGTACATTAACCATTTAAGAAAAAAAATGGAGGTCGATCAATTTCCAAGATTGATTCATACGGTGATTGGCATTGGTTATGAGCTTCGACAAACTTAAAATAATTTGGAATGGTTTAAGTTTCAGGGCTCGCTTGGTAAGTTGTCTCAGTGGGCTTTTTTTTATAATTCTAACCGTTGGATATTGGTCTCTGTATGTCGAGTTTCAAACACAGTTGCAAAATGAATTTGATCGCTCTCTCTATAATTACACGACCGATTTGCTTGAGAATGTTGAGCTCACTCCTGGCGGCGAAGCGGATTTGCCATACCATGTGATTTTTGGTGTGGATAAAATTTTCCCCTTTCCTCATGGTGATGCGTTAGTTAAAATTTATCGAGCCCCCTTCTTTGAACTTTTTTCCTACTCTTCAGATAAAGATGCGCCAATAAATCTTTCTATTGTGAAATCACACATTCAAAAGAATCAAGATAAACAGTTTTATAATCTTACAGCAGAAACTGGAAAACGATGGCGTGGCCTATTGCTACAGGTGGATGATAGCCCGGTTCCAGAAATTTACTTCTTCGTAGCAGTGCCTAGGGCCTCTTTAACTTCTCAGGAAAATAAATTTAAATCTATTTTTTTTGCAGGTCAGATAGTTATACTTCTTGTTTCTGCATTTATGATTTCGCTTTTATCTAAAAGCATCTTAAGTTCACTTGAAAAGTTAACTGGAGATATTCGTCATATGCCTATTGGGCAAAAAGATTTTATGTTCGAAGTTCCAGAGGGTCCTCCTGAGGTTTCCATTCTTGCTCAAGTGCTTAATAAACTACTCAGTCAGGTTAAACAAAGTCTATTTGCCCATCAAGAGTTTGTGGCTCAAGCCGCACACCAATTAAAAACGCCCCTCACTATTGCTAAGGGACACTTGGAACAGTTTATAAAATCACAAAATGGAGAAAATATTTTAGAGCTGAGTACCGTTTTAGATGAAATTAATATTATGTCTGGGACAATTTCTAATTTACTTAATTTAGTTCAAATTGAATCGGGATTTCAAAATATTAATAAATCAAAGTTCATTTTGTTAGACCATGTAATGAATGATATTGATCGCTATGAGTATCTCGCAAAGAAAAAGGGTTTGAAATTTCAGTTTCAATGCTTTGAGATGGAAAACTCCAGTGATGGATGGTTGATCGATACTGACCCGCAGTTATTGTCAATTATTCTCAATAATCTTTACGAAAACGCGATCAAATATGCTTCGGATTCACCAATTATGATCGCCTTACGAGAAAACTCAGATCATTATGTATTATCTATGACAAATTTAACTAAAACCACGTTTATTGGCATTAACCCCAAAGATTTAAAAGAAAAATTTGTGAGAGGAAACTCACCAGAATCTGGTCAGGGTTTAGGCTTATACATTTCTTATAAGATTGCCATCGCCCTCAACATTAAATTTGATATTGAGATCGTGGAAAGTAAATTTATTGCTAGCCTCATCGTGCGTAAGGTTAGTTCAGAAAACGTGAGTCCTAAGTCATAGTAATCTATGTCCACGGCCTTCATGTATCATTAGTTTTATATTTGAATTTAATTGTGCAGCCCTTTGGCTATAGTTTACATAAGTAGCATCGTGGCTGCCAACGTGCCACTCAATCGGAATATTAAATAGAGGAATAAATTCCCAAAAGTTTTTTTGTCTGCCAATAGACCAGTGATCAAGCGACTTTGCTAAACGAAGTCGATCATAATCTATTTCATTTCTTTGAACTAATGAGAGGGAGTTATTTGGTTCACGTAAAATAGGTTGCTGGTTCCAATCGAACATCAGCGAATTCCATTCTTGAGTTAAAAATTTTTGAGACCAATTAAGATCACGCTGAAGTCGTAACTCTTTTTCAGACTGAGATTCTAGGCCCGGATTTGATGATAGGATTTTTGCTTTATGAAAAAGTTGAGGCGAGTGCGCCAGTGCATGAAGGGCGAGCCTTCCACCCATAGAATACCCCCAGAGCTCAATTTTAAAGCCTTGAACTTGGAGCTTTATAACTTCAGTAATAAAATTTTCGGTCCATTCCTCCAAGGTGTAAGAACTATTGAGGGTTGGGTGAGTCCAAAGCGACGGTGTCCATAATGGATGTTTAGATCCAAATTTCTGATACCACTGAGTCCAGTCTGAAGGAAGTCCAAGAAATCCATGGAGTGCAATAATTAAAGTGTTTTCCAAAGTTTTTTGATTTCCAAGCCGAGTTGTTGAGTTTCTTCTTCTGATGGAATGACTTCTAAAATAGAAGGAGGTGCGGCTAAAGAGGTGGGGAGAGTTTCCATTTTTTCATATTTGAGATTCCACATCCGACTCCAATCTTCAAAATTAAGATTGTGACGATTAAGAAAGGCTTCGCGCTGAAACATGGGCTTAAAAATTTGTCCACCCAAATTATTCATGATGGCCAGAGTCCAAGGAGAATTTGTAAGTTGAGGTAAAATCCAAGGGGCGTTGAGATCATAGAGGGCCGTCAAATCACCCACCAGGGCCCAGGAATGTTTTTGTTCTGATTTCCATCCAAAAAAAGTTGAGAGCTGTCCGTCTATTCCATTGGCACCTCGGTTACCAGATGGAGAAGATAATAGAAATGGTTTAGCAGCAATATCCCATTCGCGAATAGGCAGACTGTTACCCAAATAAAGTGGTTGTTCTCCGACTAAATGAGAGAGCTGGCGAACAAGATTAAGTTCAGACCGAGGATGCTTTTCAAGAAGATTGATATAGGATTTATAATAATCTCGATCGAAGTGAATGAGATTTTGATTATAAATAGATTGAGTTTGATAGTGCTCGCAAACTTGGAAAAGATCCTCAAGGGGAAGGCGCTCAGAGGGGCGGGCTAAACCGCTCCAGGGAGAAGAGCTAATGTTTAACACCGGTAGATGCTTAAATTGATCTTCTAAGTCTCTCCAAAGTCGTAGTGTCGGTACAGAGCCAATTCTAATAACGCCATCGAATTTTTTTTTACTTAGTTGATGTTGAAGAAAAATGTCACCGCACTGAATACGACCCATCTCCAAGGCTGGATGCCCACGAAGACCTGAGAGAGTTTCAATCCACCAATTTCCAGGAAAATCATGGAGTGTACTCAGCACATGTTCGCGATCTTCCGTGTTTAAGCCGCTAATAATAAAAAGCGGTCTTTTTGAATGATTAAAAAACTCGATTTTATTTTCAGCGTTCTTTTTTTGAGACTCTGATTTTACACTGATGTTTTTTATGGAAACTTGTGGATTTTCTAGATAACGATCATTGAGTTTTGGTACGTTTCCGCTAAGCAGGGGTTCATTAAAACAAAGATTAAGATGCAACGGAATTTTTTTATCCCATAAAAGTGATTGTAGAAGAGAGTCGTTAAAACCATTTTCTGATTCATGAAGATCGATTGTTGGTAGTGCATAGTGAGAGAAGATGCCGATTTGTTCGATAGCTTGAGGGGCACCACTTTTTCGGTAAGCCGGAGGGCGATCGGCTGTAATAAAAATCAACGGGGTTTGTGTGTAATAGGCTTCTACGGCAGAAGAAATTAATTCCGTCGTTGCTGTACCGCTGGTCGTGATGATGGCAACCGGTCTTTGACTTTTTTGAGCGCGACCGAGAGCAAAAAAACCTGCCGATCTTTCATCAAAAAAATGATATAGTCGACCCGTTTGTTCAATAATAGGTTTATTCTCATCGAGTAGGGTTATCAAAGGGCTATTCCGTGCTCCGGCGCAAAGACAAAAATCAACCACACCGTGACTCCGAACAAACTCAATAATACGAGCAGCATAAATTAAATTCATTTAGATTAGGCCCAATAAAGTTTTTACGGAATCACGCTTGGCTTCAAGTTCCTGCCACTCACTCTCAACGTGACTTTGAGAAACAATCCCACACCCCGCTCTTAAGTAAGAACCGTTTTCGTTCCACTCTAGGTTACGAATTCCCACGAGACAAAGAAATCCGACAGGGAGTTGAAAACCTATAGGTGCGCCATAGTGACCGAGTGCTTGATGGCCATTAAGCTCCTTGAGCCAATGCCAGTGTAATTTTTTAGATCGTAGCCCCAGCGCAGAAGACGGGTGCAGTTTTGTCGTTAAATCTAAATCAAAATTATTTGATTTTGGAACTTCATCAAGTTCAATTTGAATTTTAGTTTGCAAATGATAAAGGTGAGGAAGTTCTACAATCTGAAGGGGCTCTGCTTTAGCTTTGACTTGCAGCTCAGAGAATTTTTCCATTAAATCATCGACGACAAATTGATGTTCAAGGAGTTCTTTTTCATTATTCAACAGCTGAGATTTAGCAAAGTCTAAGTGATCAAGCTGACCTTGAAAGAGTTGAAAATTTCCTTTGGCTAAAGTTCCTGCCAGGGCCATGGAATGAATTTGCCGACCGTTACGGTAAAAAAGATATTCCGGACTGGCTCCAATGACTCCCTTTGAGTGACCATCCCAGTGACTATAAATAAATAAATGACTGGGGCAATTTTGGAGTAAATTTAAAGTAAGTCGAATTTGATCAAAAAATGTAGGGGCCCAAGAATTCATTTCAGAAGTCATCACTACCGCTTTATCAATAAACCCATCAGAGATTTGATTTTTAACTTTAAAAAAATCGGCACTAAATTCCGCTTTTTTTGGTAAGAGCCAGGGCGATGTTAATTGAGTTTGTAAAGTCGCAGAGGGAGAGTCCTTATGATGTGCGAGAGCTTTATTGAGATGAGCAACTAATTCATTGCGCTCAAAATTTAAGCAAGATTCGAAGGAAGTTAAAGAAGAAGTAGGATTAGAGTTAAAAAAAGTGGGAGCAAAAAGCTTTGGGGTAGAGTCATTGTTGGGCGGCAAAGACTTTTGTTGCGAGGAGTTCGATTCAAAAGAATTGCTTTTGACGTTTGTGAAAAGAAAAAAATCTCCATTGAAACTTTGTATCAAAGCTCCGGGAGAAGTTAGAATCTTTTGGAAAGCGTCATGGACCAACATAATTGATGCTTATACCTCGTCAAAAAGCTAATTTCAAAATGGTATTTAAAATTAATCTGTGATACTGCTTCACTTTTAATCTTTAAAAATTAATAACAAAAGTATGAAACAAAATGGCCAGAGTAAAATAAAGTATGAACAATGAAATCAGTAATCTTCATGATAAGTCTTTGAATTCAGACTCTTTTGTATTAACCGAAGAGAAAACAGCAAAAAAAGGTCATCCCGTTGTTGTGGGCTCAGTCACTATTGGGGGACCTGAGTTTACCGTGATTGCAGGTCCTTGTTCGATCGAATCCAGAGCACAATTTCTTGAAACTGCTGAGTTTGTAAAGTTGTGTGGCGCGGCATTTTTGCGTGGTGGAATTTGGAAATTAAGAACTAGTGCAGATTCTTTTCAAGGCCTTGGAGCGGAATCGTTAGAGATGATTAAAGAGGTGTGCGAAAAAGTAAATCTTCCTCTCTGTTCTGAAGTCACTGATGCGAGACAAATTGAGTGGCTAGAGGATTTTGTTGGCGTTTATCAAGTTGGTTCCAGAAATATGCATAATTATGAATTGCTCAAAGAGTTGGGTCGAACGAATAAACCAATCATACTTAAAAGAGGCTTTGCCGCCTTAGTTGACGAGTGGGTTAAAGCTGCCGATTATATCGTTAGAGGTGGTAATGATCGAGTGATTTTATGCGAGCGCGGGATTCGCACCTTTGAAACTGCCACTCGAAACACTCTAGATCTCAACTCCGTTGTTTATTTAAAAAAGCATACAAATTTTCCTGTTCTCGTGGACCCTTCTCATGCCGTTGGTGTGAGAGATTTGGTTCCCGCATTATCTCTTGCCTCGGCTGCGGCGGGCGCTGATGGGATTATTGTTGAAGTTCATCCTCGTCCCCATGAAGCGTTGTCAGATGGTCCGCAAGCACTGACATTTGATGATTTTAAGAATTTAATGAAGCGACTTGAGTTATTACTCTCAAGCTTAGATAAAAAATTAGTGAGTGTTTTATGAAGGTAACCGCAAAAAATCCTGATTTAGTTAAATCCATGTTTGCTAGTGTGGCTCATAAGTATGATCGGGCCAACTCTATTCTCTCCGTTGGAATTCATCATTTGTGGCGAAGTCGATTAGTAAGACTTGTTAATCCTCAAAAAGGTCAGCGTATTTTAGATTGTGCCACGGGGACAGGAGATTTAGCGATTGCTTTTAAAAAAGCGGTGGGAACAAAGGGCGAAGTCGTCGGAACTGACTTTTGCAAAGAGATGCTGTCCTTTGCGCCGTCTAAAGCTCAATCCATGGGACTCGACATCAAGTTTGAATTAGCCGATGTAATGAATCTTCCCTATGCTGATCATTCTTTTGATCATGCGAGCATTTCTTTTGGAATTCGAAATGTTGCTGATCCTGCAAAAGCCATTGCCGAAATGTCTAGAGTGGTAAAGCCAGGTGGTAAAGTGGTGATTTTGGAATTTGGACAGGTCAATATTCCCGTTGTAGGCGCACTTTATAATTGGTATTCGCAGCGAGTTCTTCCAAAGATCGGTGGATGGGTGACGGGAGCGCCACAGGCCTATGAATATTTACAAAAATCTTCTGCCGTATTTCCATGTCGTGAAGATTTTTGTCAGCTCATGTCTCAATCGGCTCCACTAAGTTCCATTCAATTTCATTCGCTCTCCTTCGGCATTGCATATATTTATATTGGAGAAGTGAAAAAATAATAATGAATTCGCAACAGTCTGCTCAATTGGAAAAACTCGCTGGCGTTGTTGAGCGAGTGACGTATCACAACGAGCAAAATGGTTGGACTGTTATAAAAATTTCTCCCTTCCGAGATCCTCATCGTTTGGTGACGGTTGTTGTACACCAAGCTAAAATTTTTGCTGGCGCTAGCATGGAATTTTTAGGCCAATGGACCCAACACCCGCAACATGGCGAACAGTTCAAGGCATCACAAGCAATTGAAAAAAAACCAGCAACAACTGCGGCTCTCGAAAAGTATCTGGGCTCTGGTTTAATCAAAGGCGTGGGGCCCGTCACCGCGAGTAGAATCGTAAAACATTTTCGTGATAAAACACTGGAAATTTTTGAAAGTAATATCGATGCGTTGATGGTTGTGCCCGGGATTGCCGAAAAGAAATTAGCGGATATAAAAATATCTTGGGTAGAGCATAAAGCTATTCGAGATGTTATGATTTTTTTACAAGGTTATGGCATCAGCACTTTGTTCGCAGTCAAAATTTATAAGACCTACGGCGATAAAGCCATCGAAATTGTTTCGCAAAATCCCTATCGACTCGCGCGTGATATTTATGGAATTGGATTTTTCTCTGCTGATAAAATTGCACTCAGCATGGGATTTGAAAAAAACGGTTCACCGCGTATTGAGGCTGGAATTAAACATGTTTTATCGAGTGCTAGGGAAGAGGGCCACTGCTTTTTAACCATGGACCAAATTCAAATTCAGACAAAGGAACTGCTTGGCATAGATGAGCCTGGGCGTGTTGTAGAAGCGCTTCGAGACTTGTTGGGGACAAACGAAATAAAGAAAAGAGTTTTACCTGACTTTGATGGGACAATGATTGATTGCTTTTACTCAAAGTCACTTTATTTTGATGAAGACTATGTTGCGAGTAAAGTCAAAGCACTGGCGAGTGTGGCGATTGATGTTGATCACAATCGAGTGACTGATTGGGTTCATCGATATTGTGAAAAAGAAAAGATCAATTTAAGTGATGAGCAAGCGGAGAGTGTCGTTGGAATAGTGGGGCAATCATTTTCTATTCTGACCGGAGGGCCCGGATGTGGAAAAACAACTTCTACTAAAGTGCTTGTCGCTTTATTAAAAGCAATGAAGAAGCGAATCACTCTTGCGGCACCCACCGGGAGAGCGGCACAAAGGATGTCGGAAGTCATTGGCCTTGAAGCTAAAACGATTCATCGCTTATTAGAATGGGCTCCCAATGAAAATGGTTTTAAACGTAATGAAGAGTTTCCACTAGAGTCGGATTTTGTTATCATCGATGAATGTTCCATGCTTGATATTAACTTAACCGCCTCGCTCCTCAAGGCTATTTCTGAACCAACACAGGTTTTATTTATTGGTGATCCTGATCAGCTGCCATCAGTGGGTGCTGGGAATGTTTTGTATGATCTCATTACATCAAAACGCATTTCTACGTTTCAACTCACTAAAGTATTTCGCCAGGCGGAGGCTTCATCAATCATTCGTTTTGCCCATAAAATTAATCGCGGTGAATTTCCTTCCATTGAATCGCCCATTGCACACCCGCAAGCTTTTAAAGAAGGAATTGATTGTTTGTTTGTAGATAGTGAGGAGGCCACGCAAGAACAGGCTCGCTTTATTGCAAAAGTTAAAGGGACGCTTAAGCAAATGGCGCTGTCAGATCAGGAAGCCCTGGTTATTAAAGGCGAAGAAGCTGCGGCGCGAATCCGAACGCTTCAAGGAGAGGTGAGTATTGAGGAGTGCTATCTTCCGCAATTTTCAAAAGAAGAACTGCAAAAGGAAAGCATTTTACATATTCCTGAAAAATTCAATCATGTTTCATTAACAGAATTATTTAAGGCTGAGGGACCAGTGGAAGAGTTAAGGCTGGTTTTAAAAAAAATTCATCCTTGGTCTACTTTAAATTTAGGAATGACGGCACTTGGTACAATTTTAAGGCTTTACACAAAAACTATTCCCGAACTCTTGGGTAAAAATGTGGAGATCCAAATTCTTTCGCCACAAGTGCGAGGCACGCTAGGAACACAGAACTTAAATCAACAGATTCAAAAAGCAGTTAATCCGCCTCTAGAGCATAAGAAGCAAATGATTTTAGGAGAAAAAGTATTTCGCGTTGGTGATCGAGTGATTCAAACACGAAACAATTATGATTTAGGTGTATTTAATGGAGATATTGGTGAAATCCGAGACATGAATTTAGAAGAAATGACTTGTCAAATTTTTTACCAAGGCCATCAGCAAACTTTTGAATACAGAAAAGAAAACCTCACCGATATTCAATTGGCTTATGGTATTACCATCCATAAAAGTCAGGGCTCTGAATTTCAAGCAGTGATTATTCCGGTGGCGACACAACACTTTAAAATGCTTTTTCGGAATTTGATTTATACTGGACTAACGAGAGGTAAAAAATTAGTTATTTTTGTCGGAAGTCGAAAAGCCTTAGCTCTTGCCATTCAAACCATGGATCAAAAGGTGCGACAAACGGGGTTACAGTATTTGCTTACCGCAAAATGAAGCTAATGATTGAATGAAGTCTTTTTTTCTTTGGCATCAGCTATTTTTTTATCAAGTTCTATTTGAAATTCATCAAAGAGTTTGTCTCTTGAAAATTGAACAAAACGTTTTAGAGGCTCATAATGGTCTTTATCATTTACAAAATTACTGTATTCTTGGCCCACCTCATTTTTTGCGTGCCATTGTCCTAAGTGATAGGCTCCCCATTCTGACAAGTCTTTGAGACGTTTTAAGTCTTTTGGTTCTAATTGATCATATGGTACGTCAAAAAGGGTAACTTTCTTCTCTCTAAAATAATAAGGATTTCCTCCAATGTCCAATGGAGCTAAATCACTATCTGCGTAATCAAAAAATTCGCGAGCTTTCTGCCAAATTTCGAGTCTTTTAAAAGGTTGTTCCATAAAATGATTCACACCAGGTTCTGGCATAGGTTTAATTTCAAAAATATGGTTTTTATTTTCTATTTTAACTAAAACCCAAATTCGAGTTGTCCCTGAATTACTGGCGGTTCCAGTGTTTGTATTTGCAGAACCACCAGAGGTTACAGGAAGTAAGGCTAAATCAAGAATTTCACAATCTTTATATGAAAATTGTAGAACATCAATGATAATCCTATTTATATTTTCACGACTATTGTTAACAACCTTTTCGTTAAACGCATGGAGATCTTCAGATAACTTAAATTTATCATTTACGACTTTTTTAGCGACTTTTTCTTCTCGCATTTTTTCGAACTCTTCTGGTTTTAGCTTCAGCAACTTCTGAATGAATTTTGGAGGCTCCACAACTTCACCACTAAGGCCTTTTAAATAACTATTAATTAATAAATCAAGATCAACTTCTTTATTAATCGATTTAATAGACGCTACTAAATGAACAAAGTCATAAATTAATTTCCCAAATCCAGCATCATCCCCATCAATATTTTTGGTTTCAAGTCGGTTACGATTTTTTGAACTAGGAACGACATGAATATTTCCTAAGTGGGCATCGCCCATGACAATACCTAAAAAACTAGTGAGCTTTTTAATAAATTTTTTAGGGACATCTTTGATCTGAGTCGATCCATCATTTAGTGCTATATCTATTTTTTTAAAAAAAGCCCAAAAAAACGGGGCATTTGATCGAAGAATTTTTGATAAGGTTGATTTTGCTTTCACTTGGGTAAGCTGAGGCTCATTTTCTAATGGCTCCTTAGTTTGTTTTTCTACAGTTTTTTCATTCTTTATAAATAGCCGTTCGCATTTGTTTTTTCCTTTTGAATAGGAAATACTGGGATTAATAATGATTAATCCTGTTGTCATGATCAGAAGAAAATTAATAATTTTCTTTAAATTATTAAAAGTTGTCATATATAGTCCTATAAATAGAATCTATTTTATTATTTGCAGTAAAAGTGCCAGAGAATACCCTTGGGATTCGAATACTTATATAAAAATGGACAGATCTAAAATGACAAATTGTTTAACAAGAGTTATTAAGCTAACAGGCCGAAATTCAAAGGTATTTCGCTTCTCATGGTCTAAAATAAATACTCAATACCACCATTGACACGGACCCAAGATAAATCGGCGGCAGACGCTGATTGAGTTCTTGTGCCAGTTCCAGAAAAACTAGTTGATAATGAATCCATGGATAATTTTCCGATCCAATAAAGATTTGGTCTCCAGCGATAGAGTGTTGATCCAGAAAGTTCAATGATTTGAGTTGTGGATGATGTGCCAGACGTCACCGGTGTTTCAGATACAGATGGTAAAAGATGATACCAGAGTTCAGCGCCATAGCCCCATTTAGATTCTATTTCATCCCAGGGAATATAACCTGTAACACCAAAGCAAAGCCCGCTGTAACTGGTGCTAGTAAAGGAAGTTGGGGCACTCTCTGTTGCTTTAGCACTAAATTGAGAATATCCGAGCATGGCTTGTAGTCTTGGACCATAGACAGATTGAGAAAGTGTAAAGTCATAGCCGGCAGCAACCTTAATTCCTTGAAGTGAGAAATTAATATTTTCAGGTGTTGAACCAGAGAGGGGGTTTTTAACCTGTGCAGAGCCTTGATTCAGCCCCAGTCGAGTAAACCATTTTTGTGTAATCCACAAATCAGCATCCACTTGGGCATTCAAAGCCATTAAAGTTGAACCTTGTTGGCCACCATCTGTGGATAAAGTGGTGGAAGTAGTGAATTGCCCAAGGCCAAAAAGTATGTGGGTTCTGCCAAAAGTGGGGCGCCCCTCGGGAAGCCACTCATTACTGTTATCACGAAGCATGGTTTGGCCATCGGCTCGTGTTAAAAGATAATCGACGACTTCTTCGTTTTTACTTGTGGCTAAACTAGGATAGTAAATAGGTTCTCGAAGTAAAATTTTGAGACCTGGTTGAACGGATTGCGGTTCTTTTTCAAAAATAATATATCCGAAACTGAGTGTTTCATCAATTTTTGTTAATTTAATTTTTCCAATGATTTCTTTTTCGACGTGGGTGACAAATTGATATTGTGGATGTCTTTTGACGCCAATGACTTGAATGATATTTATTTCTTGATCCGGATAAAGTTGAAACTGCGCACCTCGGTTAATGGTTACTTTTCCTCCTGTACGACTTAAAATCATCCCTTGGTAGGGGATTTGATTAATAAGTTGAGAGTAAAGTGTCGCGGTAGCTTTTTTAACATTTTCTAGGTCGAACTTTTCAGTGACTAGCTTTTCAGTATAGGCCCAGAGTTGACCTGATTTTTTGGTAAAGAGAGCAAGTTCGATTTGAAGTCCCATGGTGCCTTTGGTTGCTTGCAAATGAATGAGCGCATCAGAGGAGTGCTTTCCTATTAACTCAGAGGTAGTCTTGGGGTTGGAGCGAAGATCGTTTAAGTCGAGATTGGCAGTGGAAGGAAGTGCTGACTTTAAATCAAAAGAATGATCCTGCTCAATAAGGCTCTCAATAAATTGTGATAGCGGCCTTGCATAAATACCCTGAAGATTATCTTTTCCAGAAGACACAGCTAAAGTTTTAAGCGTTATTTCCTCATCATCAGCACTCACAAAACTAGTAGTTAGTCCTAAACTAAAGCTGGGAAGGATAAAGAAAATATAAAGCAGTAGTAATTTTTTGGTAGCAAGTGTTAAGACGGACTTCATAATAAACAACCCCTATTGAGTTCAAAGGCAATTCACCGATAAAAAGGTGTGCTTTACAAAAACACACTACTCTTTCTATTCTTAATTTTAATTAGCTCCTTGGCTAGTAGTCAGTGGTCTTCTGATCAACTTTTATTTTCACGAAAATCAAAAGGTCCTCGACCAAAGCCCAACAATGCTGCCGAAACTACTAATCATAAAGAAGCGGAATTACCTTTTTTGCAGCAAAATCAAGAGCCAGCAGCGCCTTTGGTGAACACGAGTGATGTAAATTCAGTAGAGCCCGTAATCCAAAATCAAGAAACAACAACACCGATTAAAAGGGCACCAGCTTCAATTACTTTGAGCAAAGAGCCCGCGGAAGCCTTGAGTTTGTACCTGGGAGGACTAAGTATTAAATCTCAAAGTGACAATCAAGATTTAAGTTTTAATGAGCAAGGATTAACTTTTGGTGCGAAGATTACTATTCCTTTTTTAAAAACCAATAAAGTAGATCTATCCTATTTTTCCTCAAATGAAATGGCTACAAGAACAAGAAATAAAGTAAAATGGGACGATTTTCAGTTTCAATCATTATGGAGCGTAGAGTTACTAAAAAACAATTATTATTTAGGACTCAGTTTGCGCCAAAGTTCTTTGTGGCAATCAATAAGGATTAACGAATCATCAATGCAGCCACTGAATTCCTATGGACTCTTGGGGGTTGTTCCAATTCCTTCGTTCTTGAGTGAAAAGACTCAGTCAGAGTTTAGGCTTCAGTATTCTCCTGTTATGAAAAATAATCGAAGCACCATAAATGGGGACAGCATCGTTTTTCAATGGGATTTTAAATATGACCTAAGTCTAGGTCGAGCATACTTATTGGATGTTGGTTACGAGAGGATATCACTCAAAAGTAGAAGTGATGAAATGAAAAATTTATCCCAAGAACATTTAAATTTTTACATAGGGTATCAAGTTTACCTCCCCAATAAGTCAAAGTAATCATAGGATGCAAAATTTGCTAAAATAATAGCAATTGAAGTCCTGTTTATCTCGACTTCCAACTAGATTTTTAAAAACAACAGTGAACGCTTAATAAATACAAAATAAATTGAGTTATATGAGACACAGAATACTTATTGCTGATGATGCCAGCTTTGTAAGAGAAATATTAAAGACCATCATACGACGTCAGGGCTGGGAAGTTTGTGGTGAGGCAGAAGATGGTGAAGACGTCATCAAAAAGGCGATATCGCTTCAGCCAGATTTGATCATAATGGATATTGTCATGCCAAAGTTCAGCGGAATTGAAGCGGCAAAACAGATTTTTAAACAGAGATCCTTTCTCCCAATAATTGGTTTATCCACAATGAATAATGAGGAGATAATGACTGAGGCGCTGGGGGTTGGTTTTGTGAGTTATATTACGAAGCCTTTTGAAAATTGGACTGTGGTTGATGCAATTAAAGAGGCCCTTCAAAATAAGGAGAGAAAAATTGGCTGAACTTAAATTTATTTTTAAATGTTTTCTTGCGACCTTGTTGTTAATTTCTCTTTTACAAATAAAAGTGGGCGACAAAACCTTAGAAGGGAAGTTTTACCAAACGCTCGCGCAATCACAGCTTACGAGCTTTTTAAGTGACGTTGCTCATCGAGCCGTCCACCTCGGACGGCAAGCAAAGCAAGAAATCGAGCAAAAGTTAAAGAAGTAGATTGGATTTGAACTCTGAGGAACTACTTTAAAGCATTAGTATTATTTTTTGTAAACTTATCTTGTGGATGATTATTTTGTTGATCGTTCATAGCTACGTTAGTTCTTGACTGGCAAGTGCTGCCGTTCGCTCCTTGATTTGGGATTAAGTTCGGGTCAGTTGCATGCAATTTGACTCCCGCGGGTGACGTCGCATTTGAAAATGGAAGCATTCCAAAAAAAGTTAAGATTACTACAGTTGATATTCTAATAAAGTACATTTCAAGTACCTCCGTAACATTTGGTTTATCTTAATTCGCCATATTTAAATGGCTGTCTCACGAATGTTCTATTGCGAAACATGTGCCAAGTTGTAACGTTCAATAATGGTATTTAAACCAAAAGTAAGTGTAAATGGTTAGGCAAGTGTTAGAAATATAACACACACTCAATCTAAAATTGATTCAAAAATTGTGGTTACTTGAAACACGGCTTTGAAGATGCGATTCAAGGTGAATCAGAGATAACTCTCATTGTATCAATTCGAAATCCTCCAATCCCACTACGGAGATGAGACATTTTATTAGTTTAAAAATCTTGTTTTGAGATACTTTGTCCCCACAATGAACGACTAATTTAACTTTTTTAAGACCAAAGGATTTCCATTCCACTTTGTGTTCCAATTTTTTTGAAGCTTTTGGAGTTTATGATTTAACTCATACGTTGCAATCTGTGTGGATTGCTAGAATGTAAAAAAGAGCTCAGAAATATTGATTCAAAGTAAAGGAAAAAGTTAAAGAACGTCGACATAAATAAAACTAAAAGTGAACAAAAATAAATTATTATAAATTCAATTATTTAAAAAAAATTGTTGAGTGCAAATAAAATTTGTATATCATTAAATTTTTCAACAAGGAGAAATATATGAAGTTGTTACGATTATTGATGGTGGGCCTACTTCTCGGCGGAGGAGTCGCAACCTGGGCTGATGATGAAATAAAAGGTGAAGAAGTCGCCGTACTCACCGATGCACCCAATGTACCCCCTCAAATTACAAGGACTCACTCCACAAAAGTGATTGTAAATTTAGAGGTTAAAGAAGTTAAAAAGCGTATGGCTGATGGTGTTGAGTACATTTTTTGGACTTACGGTGGTAGCGTGCCTGGTAAGTTTATTCGAGTTCGAGAAGGTGACATAGTAGAGTTTAATTTACACAACCATCCTTCCTCAAAAATGCCACACAATATCGATTTGCATGCGGTAACAGGGCAAGGTGGAGGTGCCGGTGCTTCGTTCACTGCTCCTGGACACAGCTCGAAGTTTTCTTTTAAAGCATTAAACCCAGGTCTCTATGTTTACCATTGTGCCACGGCACCTGTTGCTATGCACATTGCGAACGGAATGTATGGCTTGATTTACGTACAACCTAAAAAAGATTTACCCAAAGTGGATAAAGAATTTTACGTCATGCAGGGCGATTTCTACACCAAAGGAAAAAACGGAGCCCCCGGTCTTCAACCCTTTGATATGGAAAAAGCTGTTGATGAGCACCCAACCTATATCGTATTCAACGGTTCTGTTGGGGCAATTGCTGGCGATAGCTCCATTCGTGCTAAAGTTGGTGAAACTGTTCGTTTATACTTTGGAGTTGGTGGACCCAATATCGCTTCAAACTTCCATGTGATTGGTGAAATTTTTGATAAGGTGTACCCAGAAGGTGGTACTAAAATCATAAATGAAAATGTGCAAACAACCATTGTTCCACCAGGGGGATCAACCATCGTCGAGTTCAAGCTGGATGTTCCTGCAACCTATATTTTAGTGGATCATGCATTGACTCGAACTTTCAACAAAGGTGCCCTCGGAATGTTAAAAGCAGAAGGTGCTGAGGATAAAGTAATTTATTCTGGTAAGCAGTTGGATGAGGTCTATCTCCCAGAGGGTGCTGGTATTCAAACAATGCCAAACGAAGCTACACCAAAAACACCAGTGGCTAAAACAACAGCTGACAGAATTAAATTTGGTCAAGCCATCTTCACTAATAACTGTTTAGCTTGTCACCAAGCTGCTGGTACTGGAATTAAAGGCGCGTTTCCTCCTCTTGCAGGATCTGATTATTTGAATAAAAATAAAGAACTTTCAATTGCGACGGTTGTGCATGGTCGCTCCGGTGAGATTGTTGTTAATGGAGAAAAATATAACTCTGTAATGCCTGCTCAACAATTGACTGACGAAGAAGTGGCTAACGTACTTACTTATGTTTACCACCAATGGGGCAATTCTAAGAAAGTTGTAACTCCTGAGGAAGTGAAGAAAATCAGAGCTCAAAAACAATAAGTAGTATTTTATAACAAAATAAGCTTGGACGTAAGGGGATGGCTTGATAAGATCATCCCCTTATTATTGAATAAAGAAATGATTATGAACTTAAAACAAAGAGAAATAGTTTATGAAGAATAAAAGTTTTTTAATTTTACCGCTATTTTTCTTTTTAGTTATCAGCTCATTTTTATGTGAGAGCGCTCGAGCAAATCTTATTAAAGTAAAGGGCGGAACTTTTACCCCACTTTATGGTAGTCAAAAAAAACCAGTCACCGTGAAGAGCTTTTTCATTGATGAAAATCCTGTGACCAACCAGGAATTTTTAGAATTCTTAAAAGCAGAACCTTTGTGGCAACGAACCCCAATGAAGAGTAAAACCATATTAATCGAGAGCACTTACTTGAGCCATTGGAAGGGCGACTTAGAGTTAGGGCCTAAAGCACCTCCAGACAGCCCTGTAGTCTTTATTTCATGGCATGCGGCCAAAGCCTATTGTAGTTTTAAAGGCTTGCGAATGCCTACAATTAATGAATGGGAGTTTGTGGCTTCACAAGCTATCCCTGGTCATGATACCAAAAAAATTATCCTGGATTGGTACTCTGTCCCTACTCCAGAGATTTTGCCATCGGTTAAAGTTGGATTTAAAAATACGACTGGGGTATCTAATCTTCATGGACTGATCTGGGAGTGGACGTTAGATTTTAACTCTGCGATGGTAACAGGGGAGTCTCGAGCTGATGGCTCACTGGATAAAGCATTTTACTGTGGAAGTGGCTCTGCCAATGCCGCAGACAAGAGTGATTACGCCGCATTTTTACGTTTTGGTTTTAGAAGTAGTTTAAAAGCTAATTATGCTGTCGCCAATCTTGGCTTCAGGTGTGCAAAGGATGATTTATGAAAAATAATAAACTAAGTTTAGTTAATTCTATATTAATAATATTAGCTCTCAGCGTTTTGTTTAACTCCAAAAAAGTAATCGCTGCTGATCTTCCCGGAGATTCCATTTATCAGGCTCAATCCGAGTGGACAACTCAAAGTGATAAAACACTTAAAATTTCCGATTTCAAAGGAAAGTTTGTTATTATGTCCATGATCTATATGGGGTGTACTTCCTCCTGCCCGATGACAGTGGCCAAGATGAAAGACGTGGATAAGCTTCTTTCTGAAAAAGCTAAGAATAAAACAAATTTTGTTTTGATCACTTTTGATTTAAAAAGAGACACTCCTGCCGTAATGTTAAAATATGCAAATAAAAATCATTTAAGTCTCGATCGCTGGACATTCTTGAGATCCAAAGAGGAGGCCAACGTTCGTGAAATATCGAATCTCATTGATTTTAAATACAAGAGTTTACCCAATGGTGAGTTTGAGCACTCCTTTGCCTTAGTGGCTTTGGATACAGAGGGTAGAGTAATAGGAAGAACCGAGGGAAGTGAAATGAATCCCAAGGCAATCGCCGATTTAATCAACAATAAGGTTGCGGTGACAGAAGAAAAGAAGCTCTAACTTAAAATCAGGGTGTTAATTTCATCTCCTGCCCTTTTTGCCAAAGTTGTTCTAATTGATATTCTTGTCGTGCAAAATCGTAAAATACGTGAACGATCAATGAACCATAATCAACAAGAACCCAGCGACCTTCTGAAATACCTTCAAGACTCTGAGGGTACACTCCATATTCGTCTTTAACGGCTTGAATTAGATTTTCTGCTAAGCTAACGGCATGTCGAGTGCTAGTGCCTGATGCGATCAATGAAAACTCCGTGGGAGAAACCATCTCTCGCAAATCAAATGCGCGCACACTAATGGCTTTTTTTGAATTCAAAAAGTCAGCACAAAATCGAGTGAATTTTTCATAATCACCAACTTTGGGTCCAATGGCTTGGTACAGGTGATGCTCGCGAATATAACTTTCTACAGAGAGTGGAAGAAATTTTTCAGTGTTTCTTTGTGCTCGAATTTTTTTTCTCAAGTCAGCAGCAGAAACTTCGATATCTTGAAGAGAGATAAATTGAATGTTCTTCTTAGTTTTGAGTTCAATAATATTAAATTCAAAATCACCAGCGAGGGATTTAAAAAAAGGTGGTAGTTCTTCCTTAGTTTCAGGAAACTCGCCCCCTGGCCTACTGGCTACGATAAGATTGGCCATTTCTAAAATTTTATCCGCATCTTTCCATGAGCCAAACTCTTCAAAAGCATCAAAACCGAGGATTAAATAGAGTTCTACTTGAGGGTGTCGACTCTGAATCTGTTTTAGTGTATCAATCGTGTAACTCTTGCCACCGCGTTGTATTTCGCTGTCATCTACAACAAATTTATCACCATACGTAGCAAATGCTAACTGGGTCATTTGAAGTCGCTGCTCGGGGGTTGCTCCCTCGATGGGATGCTTGAGTGGATTTTGAGCAGCAGGAACAACATAGATTAAATCAAGACCCAATTTTTTTTGTATTGTGGTTGCTGCATTAACATGACCCAAGTGTGGTGGGTTAAAACTTCCACCGAAAATTCCAATTTTACGCATGAGGAACCTCATCTTTATTTTCACGAAGTATGATTTTTGAAATCTTATTAATTAAATCTTTCACGCCTAAGCCTGTCACCGCAGAGATTACTAGTGGCTCAATGGCATTAATTTTTTTAAAACGTTTTTTTAGCGCCTCTAAATCTTCTTCATTGATCGCATCGGCTTTATTGAAAACAACTATTTGTTGCCGATTTGCTAAAGGAACATATCCCTCTTTCTCATGATTATTTATATCATAGGTGAGGAGCTCATTATTTATAACTTTAAAATCGTCGAGTGGGTCACGACCGGAGAACCCAGAAATATCAATGAGATGAATAAATAGACCAGTACGCTCAATATGCTTTAAAAACTGAATACCAAGGCCATGTCCAGAGCTTGCACCTTCAATCAATCCAGGAATGTCAGCCACAACAAAGGAGCGATAGTCATCAACCTTCACAACTCCAAGATTGGGAGTGAGTGTTGTAAAAGGATAATCCGCAATTTTAGGTTTTGCCGCAGAAATTCGAGAAATTAAAGTAGATTTACCAGCGTTAGGATAACCAAGAATGCCGACATCGGCGATTAATTTTAATTCTAAAATAATTTGCATTTCCTCACCGGGTTCTCCGGGTTGGGCATGCTCTGGCGCTTGATTGATACTGGTTTTAAAAAAGGTGTTCCCTTTGCCCCCACGGCCACCTTTGAGTAAAGTCAGCTCATGAGTATCAGTAAAATCAACAATAATATGACCTTCGATTGTACGCACAAGAGTCCCTTGAGGAACTCTTAAAACAAGATTTTCGCCATCGGCACCACTCATATTAGCGCCAGCCCCTTGGCGACCATCTTGAGCGGCATACTTTTTGTGAGCTCTAAAGTCGACCAATGAATTTAAATGTGGGTCCACTTTGATGATGAGGTCTCCACCTTTTCCACCATCTCCACCGTCGGGTCCACCTCTAGGGGTCATTGCTTCACGGCGGAAACTAACGCAACCGGGACCACCCTTGCCTGAAGAGACTGTTAATTGAATTTCATCGACAAATTTCATACATAAAAAAAGGAGCCACCGGCTCCTTTCTCCTTTTGCATTGATTTAGCAAACTAGCTTTACTCGAGCAACCTTTTTAGGCAGCAGGATAAACACTAATTCTAAATTTTTGCTTATCATGTCGTTCAAATTTTACAAGACCCTCTACGATAGAGTAGATTGTAAAATCACGACCCATTTTTACATTTTTACCGATAAGGTACTGGGTTCCTCTTTGGCGAACTAAAATTGTACCAGGAAGAACTTTTTCACCACCAAATCTTTTAATCCCTAATCTCTGGCCACTACTATCTCTACCGTTTTTGGTACTACCGCCGGCCTTCTTCGATGCCATAAATCACCCCTTATTTTGCCTTTTTAGTCGTTTTCTTTTTTGTAGCAGTTTTCTTAGTTGTTTTTGCCTTCTTGGCTCCAGCTGCTTTTTTAGTCGTTTTTTTCTTTGCAGTTTTTGCTGCTGCTTTCTTAGCACCTGATGCTTCAGATTTGCTTACTGACTGCTCTTTTGCCTTTTGTTTTGCTTCTTTTTTGGCTTCAGCATCAAATATCTTTGGTGCCTTATCCGTTTGAGATGTTTGTCCATCAGGAGCAGTAATTGCTTTGATAAATAATTCTGTAAAATATTGTCTGTGACCTTGGGTCCTTCTGTAACCCTGACGACGTTTTTTCTTAAAAACAATCACTTTTGGAGCTCTTGCTTGTTTAGTTACAACCACAGTTACTTTAGCATTTTGCAAAACAGGTTGTCCAACATGAAGCTTTTCGCCTCCGACCATTAAAACATCTGTTAAATCAAATTCTGATCCAAGGTTTTGTTCAATTTTTTCAACTTTAAGAACATCACCAGGTTGAACTTTATATTGTTTTCCACCAGTACGAATAACTGCGTACATTTCAAACCTCCAAACGACAAAAGAAGACTCGTTTTATTGCCACCGCGTCCCACCCGAGTCAATGCTTTTCTTTAGTGGAACGGGGAATTTGAACGGCACTTCAAAAATTAACAGGGAGCACTACAGGCTAATTATACAAAAAGAAACTAAATGTAAAGAAACTTAAGCCATTTCGTGCGGAAGAAGTCTTCTCGGCGCACGGAAATAAGTGCGTGGGGAAAGCTCCAAAAGATTAACCAGTTTGGTCATGTAAATACAAGCGTAGCGCTCGACCTGATAGGCGAAATAGCTTTCTTCATTACCAGCGCGCATAAGTTGTCCCCAGTAAGGGTTGTAGAGCATTTGCTGTTTTTTAATGAGAACACTGATTTGCGTATCAATATCAGTGATTATTTTTTGTAATTCGTTCAGTCGAGAATCATTATTAGCCCCGCGATCTACTTTGTTTGTCATAATTTCGGTGAGTTCTGTTTCAAAGGGTTCCTTTTTTTCCATGAGTAGCTCAATTTCATGATTCACTGGAGTGGCCTTTTCATCCGAGATGATTTCTTCATTAAGTTCTTCAATAACCATCGCTGTACGCCAGTTGCAGTCCTTTTTTAATCGAAGAATATCTCCATAGATATGGTCGCCGACATATAGAATTTCATCACCCTGTAAATTAAGATCTGAGGTAAACTTGGCGGCGTTACCACCTTGGTAAATACCCGCCGTTAACTTAGAATCAAAGTTAGACATGAGGCCATTTTGAATATCAATTTTTAAAAAACGTTGATCGCCATAAAAGAATTTTGGTTTTTGGGCGAAAGTGACCACCACTTCAAATAGCTCTTGCCAACTCGCATGATCTTTTAAGAAAGGGTTGATCGCGTAATCAAGTAAAAGTTTTGAGTAGTAAAAATCGGAATTAGTTAAAATAAAAATTTTCTTGCCGTGTTTTTTAAAAGTCTCCAAGCCTTGTACAACAGAAGGATCTTTAAGAATGTATTTATTGAGATCATCACGTACGACATTTTTTATAGTTCCATCGCGATGGCCTTCATCAAGGGCCGCTAAGACATCATCCGCAATCACGGCAAAGTCAGGAAAATGCAAGTCTGCTCGACTTTCTTTAAGATCCACAATCTGTGCAAAAAGGATCGCCAGAGAAATTGAAAAAGTTGTATCAACAGCCATGTAGTCATTATCACTTAAGTCAATATAAGTGGACTTATACATTTTTTGTTGAGTTTTAAAATCAATCGCTTGGGTACCATGAAAGCTAGCGCGAATGGCACTATGCCGATTCACCTTGAGTAGATTCCCTTTTTTTCTGTCAATGACGAGTCCGCGGATGGCTTGGTCAAATTTAAATGGCAATGCTCGAATGATTTCCGGATAGCCTTTATTGGCAATGAGTTTTTCTTTCATAATGTTATGGGAAAGCTGCTCGAAGGCCTCTGAGTTATAACGGATTAAAGTGTGATCCATATCGAGGCCAATATATTTAATTCTTTTAAGATTGAGTGTTCGATTAACAAAAACATTTGTGCGCATAAACAGTCCTCCGGAACCAAAAAATCAGGAATAGTGACAAAATATCTCTCATTTCATCTTATTTGAGGAAACACCTTTAGAGCAAGCGAGGGGCGTTGACGCACAAAGTATTGCTGCTATAGCCTAGTCCCTCCATTATTCATTGGAAATTTTAAAATTAAGGAGAGACAAATGTTTCAGCATTCGCAAGGACGATTCACGACTCAAGGGCACAAAGGTATACCTGAGGGATGTTTTGAGGAGGAACAGGGCAGGAAAGGTTTCTTTGGTCCAGTTTCCCATTTAATCCGAAAGCAACCAAGCACTCGATGGACTGAAATTGAAGGGCCACTTCGACCTCATCTTTATGACTTAGTGAAAATGCCACAAAAACCAGAAGCGTGGCAGCGATTGCTCTATAATGCAGATGTTACCGTTTATAATTTTTGGACTACCCCATCTTCAGCCCAAATCCAGCAAGCGATTCGAAATGCAGATGGTGAAACTTTGTACTTTTGCCATCGTGGCTCAGGAGTGATGTTGACGGAATATGGTCAACTATCTTTTGAAAAGGGATCTTATGTATTAATGCCTAAATGTGTGATGCACACCATCTTGCCCTCTGATATCTGTCAGTTTTTAGTGATTGAATCTAAATCAGGCGCTTATAGAGAACCAGAAAGAGGGATGGTCGGTCGCAATGCTTTTTACGATCAAGCAGCATTTGGAATGCCTGATTTAGCAAAGCGCGATCAAACGCTAAAGGAACGTCAACTAAAAGTGACTCAAGTTTCTGTTAAGCGCTTGGATCAAATTACTAATTTTAAATACACAGATTGTGTTTATGATACCGTGGGATGGAAAGGTGATTATTTTCCGGTGTCGCTGCATGTTCGCGACTTAATGCCAATGCTGAGTGCTCGCGTTCATCTTCCACCCAGTGCCCACACCACATTTGCGGCAAATGGTTTTGTAGTGTGTACCTTTTTGCCTCGGCCACTTGAATCTGATGCTGACGCTTTAAAAGTTCCTTTTTATCATCAGAATATCGATTATGATGAAGTTTTATTTTATCACGACGGTGATTTTTTTAGCCGAGATAACTTGCATGCCGGAATGATGTCCTTTCACCCAGCAGGTTTTCCTCACGGACCTCATCCTAAAGCTGTCCAAAATATTGGAAATAAAACACACACGGATGAGTACGCAGTGATGATTGATACTTGGAGTCCGTTAATTGCCGATAACCCTTTAAATGAAGTTGAAGTAGAGAATTATTGGCGATCATGGATGAAGTAATTTTAACAGATGATCAGGCCATGGCCTTAGCTATTAGTGAAGGCCAAAAGGGCTGGGGGTGGGTGAGCCCCAACCCGGCTGTTGGATGCGTGATCTTAGATAAAAATAATCGACTTCTATCAAAAGGTTATCACCAGCGCTACGGCGAGGCTCATGCCGAAATTAATGCCTTAAAGGGAATTTCTACTGATCAACTACAAAGCGCTCGTTTGTTTGTAACACTAGAGCCCTGCGCCCATCATGGAAAGACACCACCGTGTGCTGCGGCCCTGGCGCGCCTTCCTCTTAGCGAAGTCATTTATGGACTTCAGGACCCCAACCCCCTTGTTGCGGGAAAAGGCTTAGAGATAATTCGCCAAGCTGGAATTGGGGTTAAGCACTATAATGGCAACACAGAAAAGTTAGAGCAGCTTTGTGAGCATTTTTTAAAAAATATGCGGCATCAAAAACCTTTTATTTCTCTTAAAGCGGCAGTGAGTTTAGACGGAAAACTGGCTTTGAAAAATGGTCAAAGTCAATGGATCACAGGCGAAGAATCAAGGCTGAACGCGCATTTGTTGCGTGCTGAGCATGAAGCTATTCTTGTTGGAGTAAATACCTTTTTAATGGATAATCCCTCGCTCACCATTCGGCATCCTCAGTTTCCACAGAAAACTTTAAAGGTGATTGTTCTTGACCCAAAGGGGAGAGGCTTAAAGTTTTTAAAAGAATCAAAACTGTTTGCTGCTCATGATGCCCAAAATATAGTTTGGGTTACGGGGAATGACTTAGATAGCAAACTTCAAGAAACAATAAAAGCACTCAAGATTAACTCTATTTCAGTGGATTTTCATGCCGATTCAAAATCCATACTCGATTTGGCGCAGCTCACTCAAGAATTATGGAAGTACAAAGTTCACTCGGTTTTAGTGGAGGGTGGCGGAAGCACAATAAGTGAGTTTATTAATCAAAAGCAGATGGATCGACTTTATTTGTTTATGGCGCCTCTTCTCATCGGAGATAATAATGGGTTGGGTTGGCTTTTTCACTTATTCTCGATAGAAAAATTATCGGAGTGTCCTCGCCTCCAAGGAATGGAAATTTCTACTAAGGGTCAAGATTTACTACTCACCGCTCGATTTTTGTGAGATGGGTTGCCTCTATTTAAAACAGGGTTTTTGTTAAGGAGGTTTTAATGTCGAGCACAATTCAATTTGGAAAAGTAAGCACGCGAATTAAATTTTATCGCGCGAAGGATGGTTTTCTAGCCGGTGTTTGTGCTGGCCTCGCTGAGTCATTTGAGATGAATCTGACTTTAGTCCGGTTACTGTGGATTGCGTCAGTATGTTTTTACGGTTTTGGGTTAGGTTTATATGTCATGTTAGCGATCTGCCTTCCGCGTCAAGACCAGTTTGATAAAGCCTTCAATCGCCGACTGTTGGGAGTTTGTGGTAAACTGTCTAAGAAGATGAACTGGGAGGTGGGGCTTGTAAGGTTAGCTGCAGTCCTGCTCTCACTAGGCTCTTTGGGGTTTGCGGTACTTGCTTATATAGTTTTGTACTTCAGCTTCGAAGAGGAATCATTCAACTGAAAGGAAATATATGGAAGACGATAGGAGTCGTCTCGCAAAACCACTAAAAACGAGATGGAATTTAATTTTACAAAATATTTTAGATGAGGGTGAAAACACTCATCTACTCAATGAAAATCACCAAGCAATTCATCAAAGTCTTGATGAGCTGAATAAAAACCTTCATCAATTAAGCCAAGATCGACATCATTTAAATTGTCGATTGGAATTTATTAAGAACGAGATTGAGCAATTACTTCCACTAAAGGCCGACCCTGCCCATCGATTTGAAATTGAACAGAAAGTTCAAGCTTTAAAGAATGAAGGTTATAGTATTCAAATCGAGCTTGAGAGCATTGAAAAAAGACTTAGGAGTATTCGTCAGTCACAAGTTGAGACAATGGCTTAGAGCCTGCTGAAAAAGGCTTATTAAATCGAGTTTTAAACTGACATTTTAGACAAAGGGGTTCTGTGGCAACCCCTTTTTTGAAGCCATTAATAATATTCTGTGCTCGATCAGACATTAATAAACTGTTTAAATCAGAATCGAATATTGAACCAAGATTAATCACAGCCTCTTTGTCTAGGCAGCAGGGCACAACTGTACCCTCAGTCAATATGGCGAGTTGATTTTTTAATCCATAGCAAAAACCATGAGTGGATGGAGAGTTTGAATTCAGCTGAGGCCACTCAAACTCTGTATCGAAATGGAGTTTAATGTGTCGCTCAAGTCTAAAAGATTTTTGCTTTTTAACGTCAACCAAAGGGGGAATTGCTCCTAGAGAAAAGTAGTTGGCGAGCTGACTTAATATTTTTTCATTTTGAAGTTCGAGATGAGATTCTTGCTCCTGTAAATTCCAAAGTCGATAGTTAATGAACGATTCAGGATGAGTGCTCGTAAAACTCTGAGAAAAGTGGACAATACTTTTTAAATACGAAGTGATATCTTTATTGGGAAAGTTATTGAAAAAACTATGCAAGCTAAAGTTAATTTGTTTAATAACAGATGACTTGATTAAAAGCTCTTCGTGTCTATTTAATAAAGTGCCGTTGGTTGTGAGGATGAGAGGGATCTGAACTTTTTCTAATATTGTTATAAAACTACTAAAGTTTGGATGAGCTAAGGGTTCCCCCATCACATGCAATGTAACGGCTTTAGTGTAGGGTTTAATTTTGGTGAGAATATTTTCAAAATTTTCTATGGACATCATTTTCTTCGGACGAAGAACTTCAGGACAAAAGTTGCATTGCAAATTACAGATGTTACTAATTTCAATATAGATGCGGTCAAAAATCATATTATGGGGTTATGCCTTTATTTGAAAGATCAGGTCGTAACAGATTTCCTTCCGAAGTAAATACTTTTTTTCAAAATGAGTGCGAGGGGAGGGTGTGTTTTCCAAAGTGAGTTCTTGGTATTGGATGAGTTTAAGGCTCCAGGTGTTTTTGGCCTCTTCTTGAGCTTCTTTTTGATAGTTATAATCGTTGGTGGCTAGATGCACGGTCAGATGGGGTTTTCCTCGCTGTAGTAGAAATCCTAAAAAGGGCATTTTAAAAAAGCGTGCGGATGGATTTTTAGGATAGAGGTTTGGATAAAAGATAAAAATTTTATCGAGCGATTTTTCAGGTAAATAATGGACTGTCCATGGAACAACATCCGCATGGACAGGAAAGAGATTAGAAAGAGTTGGATGTTTTATGAATCTTGATTGAAATTTAGAAAATTTTTCATGAGTACGTTCCGTCGCAATGAGGAGTCGGTCAGGGTTTGCCTTGGCATACTGGATAGCGTGCCAGCCTACACCAGCACCAATTTCTAAATCCAAGTAAGAAAATTTATTCATTAACTCTTTTAGAGTTTGATTTTTAGCTTCATCAAAGCTTTTAGGCTTAAAAATTTTTTCGTAATTAAACGGCCTCATTCTGACTATCGAGTGTGTCACTCAAGTATTAAATTACTTTTTCTTTGTCTCTGCCTGTTTAAATTTATAGGTATATTCCACAGTTGATGTCGTAAAATGAGGTGTTTCTGGGAATTTCAATGCTTTTAAATGCTCCATCAGTAATGTATTGACACTTTCGTTATGGAGAGTGTCGTAGGGAATACTAATATCTTGAGTCTCACCACGCTCATTAACAGTCCATTTTAAAGTGACTTCAGCTTCGTTAATTTTATTTAAATTGACCATTTTTTTTAATTCTTGTGGGAGAGTGCCTCGATTATTTAAATAATAATCAACGGCAACTTGCGGGTCAGAGCCTCTCTTGTGAGTGATTGCACAATTCGTAGTCATTAAAAAGGTTACTGTGCCTAAGATTAAAAAGATAATTGATTTCATAAAAATCCTTCCGCAAATTGATGTGACAGTTTTGTTATAGTACAGTATGGATCGTTTCTAAAGTATTCAAGGTTTTAAAGAGGTGAAAATGAAAAAAATTAAAGTAGCACAACCAGTAGTCGAACTTGATGGCGACGAAATGACTCGTATTATTTGGAAAATGATTAAAGATAAGTATATTTATCCTTACTTAGATATCGATATTAAATATTTTGATCTTGGAATGGAGTACCGAGATAAAACAGAAGACAAAGTCACGGTTGAAGCTGCTGAAGCAATAAAAAAATACAATGTTGGTATTAAATGCGCGACGATCACGCCTGATGAAGCCCGTGTAAAAGAATTTAATTTGAAGAAAATGTGGAAATCTCCCAATGGAACTATCCGTAATATTCTCGACGGAACTGTATTTCGTGAGCCGATCATTATAAATAATATTCCTCGATTGGTTCCTAATTGGACAGCACCAATTTGTATTGGACGACATGCTTTTGGTGATCAGTATCGTGCAACGGATGTAGTAACAAAAGGTCCTGGAAAGTTAACGATGACGTTTGAACCAGCGGGCGGAGGACCTGCGCAAACTTTCGAAGTTTATCAATTTGAAGGTGATGGCGTTGCCATGGCAATGTATAACACCGACGAATCGATTAAGGGATTTGCTCGCTCGTGTTTTAATTTAGCTTTACAGAAAAAATGGCCCCTTTATTTTTCATCCAAAAATACAATTCTTAAAAAGTACGATGGACGATTTAAAGATATTTTCGAAGAGATTTATAAAACTGAATTTAAAACTCAATTTGATGCTGTTGGTATCACTTATGAGCATCGTTTGATTGATGATATGGTTGCCAGTGCCTTGAAGTGGAATGGTAATTTTGTATGGGCTTGCAAAAATTATGACGGCGATGTGCAATCAGACACTGTGGCACAAGGTTTTGGTTCTCTTGGCTTAATGACATCAGTTTTAATCACTCCAGATGGTAAGACCATGGAGTCTGAAGCTGCTCATGGTACAGTAACTCGTCACTTTCGTATGCATCAGCAAGGTAAACCCACCTCCACAAACCCAATAGCTTCTATTTTTGCATGGACGCGGGGGTTAGCATTTCGTGGTAAACTGGATGGCAATCAAGAACTCATCAATTTTAGCAACACTTTAGAACAAGCTTGTATAAAAACTGTCGAGTCAGGAAAAATGACCAAGGATCTCGCTGTTTGTATTCACGGCGATAAAGTCACTGAAAAAAATTACCTGACAACAGAACAATTTATGGAAGCTATCGATCAAAAATTAAAAGAGATGATGATTACTGTGATTGGCTGACGTCTAGCGACCTCGCGTCCTGAAGGGATTGCGAGGTTCTGCATCTCCAGCGAACTCGTGTTAAATCAAGTGCAGTGAATTTAAAATCCGCTCCAACTTAACACCTCTAGAACCTTTGATGGTAATAATCGGTTTTAAAGTAAGCGAGTTTTCAATTAAGTTTATTAAATTGGAATCGATATTAGGAAAAATTTGAAGAGAATTTGAATCCTCATTTAATGTTGTTGTCGAATCAGGCAATCCAAGCTTTGTCTTCTGTTTGAGATAGCCGGTTTTAAAATTATTTCCAAAATTTCCGACAAAATAAACTTGAGTGAATGGCGCTGTGGCGACGAGTCCACCAAGTTCCTCATGTAGTTTTTCTGAGTGACTACCAAGCTCTCTCATCTCGCCAAAAACACCTATCAGGGGTCGATCTAAATGTAAAAGTTTTAAGTTTTCAATCAACGCCTTTTGGCTATCGGGATTGGCGTTGTAGCCATCAAATAGGATTTCAGCTCCCGTTGAATGATGAAGTTTTTGATTACGACCCCAAATAGTTTTACACTGAGGAAGTGCTTTCCAAATCTCTTCTGGAGAAAGACCTACGGC
This sequence comes from uncultured Pseudobdellovibrionaceae bacterium, assembly GCA_964612425.1. Classification (GTDB taxonomy): domain Bacteria; phylum Bdellovibrionota; class Bdellovibrionia; order Bdellovibrionales; family Bdellovibrionaceae; genus CAUJGP01. The sequence goes on along the minus strand of CAZTDX010000014.1, from coordinate 21,059 downwards.
CAAAGCGGAGCAGGCGGCAAACATTAAATTTCCTGCATTTTGTTTACCAAAAACAGGGACAATGATGGAGCCCTTTAAATCTTTAATTTTTCCCGTGAGTGTAATGTGTTCCAGTGTCATTGATTGTATTTGAAATTGAACATCGGCCTGAGTGTTTTGAGAACTATAACTCAAAGTAGAAGCGGTCTCAAAAATGGTTGATACTTCGTTGTCTTCGTCTGAACCGTTTTTGAGATCGCTTCTAGTATTTTTTAAAGTCCGTGAATATTTCTCAAACATTTTTAGTGTCCACTCATTATCTAAATTAAATATTCGCAGCGGAGGATTCTCTGTGAGAATGGATTCATAAATCTCTTCTTTTGCGCGAGCCACAGCTTCAATTGATCCCAACCCTTCTAAGTGGGCTCTTCCAACCATAGTTACCCCGACAATATGAGGTTCTGCAATTTTCACAAGAGCGCTTATTTCCCCAGAGTGGTTCATCCCCATTTCACAAATCGCAACGTCATGGTGAGGTTGTAGTCCCAGTAATGTTAATGGCAACCCCCAATGATTGTTAAAACTTCCTTGGTTATAGTGAACTTGTTTATACTGAGAGATGAGTTGTGCTGTAAACTCTTTAGTCGTAGTTTTTCCATTGCTACCTGTTATTGCAATAAGTGGCTTTCCCCATTGTCGTCTACGATGCTGTCCTAATTTCTGTAAGGCTTGCAGAGTATCACTCACTAAAAAAATCGAAACTTTATCCTTTATGGTATTAAATTTAAGAAACTGTTCCGCGCTTAGAGTTTCTGGATGGACATGGATGAGAAGCCCTGAAGCTCCAGCCTCAACAGCTTGGTTCAAGTAATCGTGAGCATCAAAGTTTTCGCCTTTCAAGGCAACAAAGAGTTGATCCTTTAAAGATTTACGAGTATCCGTGCCAACTCCATAAAATTTATTTGCCTTTAAAGTAATTACTTTTGCATTGGTTGCTTGTTGAATATCTTCTAGTGAGATCCAAGAGTTCATGAGGTAAGCTTTCTGACAACGTCAAAGTCGGAAAAATAAAATTTTTCTTTGCCAATTATTTGATAGTCTTCGTGGCCCTTTCCTGCAATTAAAATAACATCATTGGGTTGGGCTTCATTGAGTGCGATAGAAATGGCTTTTTCTCGATCAGATTCTCTTATGATTTTAACGTCTGGTTTTTTAGAAAATCCCTTTTCAATATCGTCAAGAATTCTCAGAGGATCTTCTGTTCTTGGATTATCAGATGTGAGAATTACAAAATCAGAAAAAGTTTCTGCCACTTTTGCCATTTGGGGCCTTTTACCTTTATCACGATCACCGCCACAACCAAAAACGCAGAGAAGTCTTCCCTTTTGAACTAGAGTTTGCTGCAAATTTTTTAGGGAGGTTAAAACATTTTCTAAAGCATCGGGGCTGTGGGCATAGTCAACAAAAACAGCAGAACCGTTTTTGGTTGGAACTTTTTGAAGTCGGCCGGGGACTCCTGTAAAAGTAGGTATCGCAGTTTCAATTTGTGATAAGGTCATCTTTCCTGCTAAGCAAGCTCCCACTGCCGCCAACACGTTATAGATATTATGTAGTCCAATGAGAGGACTTTTAAGAAGGGCTGATCCCATGGGCGTTTTAATTTTTATGATTGTACCTTCAAAGTCCATTTTTATTAATTGAAAGGTTAAATCGCCGGAATTCTTCCCATAGTTCCATCGAGTGATGGGGGAGGGCGTTTTAATTTTTTGTCCCCAAGGGTCATCATAATTTATTACTGCAAATAAATCTTTTTTATTTGAGTTGTATAACGAATCGGAAAAAAAACGTTCTTTTGCAGTGAAGTAATCTTCCATTGATGAATGATAATCAAGGTGATCTCGAGTTAAGTTTGTAAAAACACCAACATCAAATTCAATTCCATTAATGCGACCCTGATCAATGGCGTGGCTTGAAACCTCAAGTGCTGCGGCCTGAGCTCCATGAGTAACAAATTCATCAAGCCGACTTTGTAATTCAATAGGATGAGGAGTGGTCATCTCCGTTGGCCAGACAATTTTCCCCAGGTGATGGTTGATGGTTCCCACAACCCCTGTTGGTTTATTGACAGAATTTAATAAATGCTCAACGAGGTAAGTAAGCGAAGTCTTGCCATTGGTTCCAGTGATTCCCACGCAGAAAAGTTTTTCAGAAGGCCTATCAAAAAATAAGGATGCAATTTTTGGTGCTAGATTTCGTGAGTTTTTTGTTACGATGACTGCTCCAGTAAATGATTTTGGAATATATTCTAAATGCTCAACGACGAGTCCTGTTGCGCCTTGCTCAATAGCCTTTGGAATAAATTGATGTCCATCTTTGGACACGCCTCGTTCAGCGACAAAGAGCCATCCAGGTTTAATATTAAGTGAATTGCCCGACATTCCATCAAACGAAAACACTGGGGATGTTGTGTTTTGAGAATTGTTTCTTATGAAAGTGATTTCATTTTCAAGAGTAGTTAAATTAAGCGATTTTTGCATAGATAGATTAACGTTACTTTGGATAAAAAAAAAGGGCAAGTCCGTGGTGGAATTGCCCTTCAGTTAAACTGAAGTAATTTAGTTGCGAACCTAATTATGGGTTCGATGTTCCTGCTGCCGAAGGTGTATTATTTCCAGCACCAGGAGTTAGTCCAACTGTTGAAATTGGAAGACTTGGAGTTTCTTCGTTAGCAGCGCCAGTGGGTAGAACCGCTGTCGCTTTCTCAGCAGCAGCTTTAACAGTATTATCGGCAGCAACTCTGGCTGCGGCTGAAGCTACTCGATTCTCAAGTGTTTGCTTTAAATCATCAGTAGCCGCGCGCCCTTCAAAAAGAGGTGGCGGAGCTTGTTGCTGTTGAGTCATATAATCAATGGGGAAAGCACCTAATTTTGCTAGATAGCTAGAGATGCTTCCATTTCCATGCTGAATAATGTCTCGAAGAGTAAACAGAGGTGCGTATTGTGCCGCTTTTTTTTCTGCTTCAAATATAATTTGAGTGAGTGTCGCTGCAGTGATGTCATTTTTTGATTTATTATCGATTACCATCACTTCTTCGTTGGTACGAATCATCTTAGCAATATCGTCAAGAGTGACGTAACAGCTTTGTTGAGTATCGTAGAGCTTTCTATTTTGATAACGCTTGATTATTTTCACCTTGGAGCTTGATTTAGTTGCTACTAACCCATGAGTCATTTCTGTTTGGTTAATCAAAGTGCCTCCCATCTTTATTATGGCAGAAGGTTTTACCCCTTCCTTTTTTAACCACTCTTACTGCTCAAAATTCCCTGAAAAACCACTCCCATGGGGCCTTTGAGCCATCTTTGCCGTCGAAACCTACCTTTGCCGCCACAGCTTGTCAATAATAGCAAAAAGAAACTTAACAATGCCTCGCGTTGGCCTTCGTCGTGTTTGGCCATTATTAGATCTAACTAAGTGATTAATATAACTTAGTTAAATAAAGAATTACGAGCCATTAAAAAGTTCATTTTAATATCTTTAAAAGTAAATAAACCACCAAAAATGAGCCTAAAGTTTAGTAAATATTTCTTTTTAATATCAATAGGTTGAGATTTTAATGCTTGAAAATTAGACAAAACCAATATGGGGCTTATAGTCTAAAGTTTAGTTTTAAAATGCCGAAAAAGAAGAAAAGCGAAATTCATTGAGGTGGATGTGGGTCAGAAAAAAGAGGAAATAAAAAATAATTCATTTGAAACCACACAAGTCCTAGCAAGTCTCGCCCTCATAGTTGGTGTATTTGTATATTTATTTTATTTACCAGACCCACTAACATTAACTCATAAAACACTATGGAAATTAAAAGTTTTAGGGTATTCAGTTTGGCAAATATATATGGATGAAAGAGGTCGCGATAATCGTAATGAAGACTCCATTGGCTTTCAAGATAGAAAAACTAAAAATGAACAGGATGTAGGGAGGGGGCTCGCTTCAACACCTGTCAGGGAAGATAAAGATATTTTTCAAGGAGTTATTAGTAAAGATCTTTGGGGCAATCCTTATTATTTCAAAATAAATAAAAAAACGGAATCTCTCTATGTCTGGTCCTCTGGACCGAATGGCCAAAACGAAAGTCTAAAAATTTCTGAGTTCTCGTTTAAGGGTGATGATATTGGCTTAATTCTTGATCTCAAAATGAGATGAAATGGTCCAAATTCAATTCATGATAAATTATTAATAAATAATTTGTTTAAGATAAATACTTTGCATGCCGAGAAGTCAAGCATGCTAAATATGAAAAAATCAATATCTAAAGCGGCTTTAATAAAGGTAAGCACTCTTTGTTTAGGAGTTTTTTTAGCGAGTTGTGCTGGAATAAATAAAAATAGTGGAGAGGGGACTGCAACCTACCACGAATCAGCAATGAATGATTTAAATAAAGCGCCCATTAAGTTCAACCCTCCCAGTTTAGAGAGTGAATTGCAAAATGATTCCAATCAACCGGTTAACACTCGACTTAATGCCGATTATTATTTTACAGTAGGTGAATCTTTAGCTCTGGAAGGAAACTCTCGTAAAGCCATTGAAGCTTATAAAACTGTTCTTGTTTATGATCCGAATTCAGCGACGGTTCACTTAAGATTGGCTATTGAAACTCTTAAGGCTGGTATGGTTTCTGAGGCGATCACACATTGTGAAGATGCATTAAAAATCGATGATAAAAGAGTGGATGTTCATTTGCTTTTGGCAGGCCTGTATTCTTCACTGAAAGCATACGATGGGGCTATTAAAGAATATGAAAAAGTAATTGCCATAGACTCCAATAATTCAGAAGCTCCGCTCTATTTAGGAGTCGTCTATGCTGAGAAAAAGCAATATAATAAAGCTTTGAATTATTTTGCAAAACTAGCCAACGATGAAGACTACGCGAATCGATACATTGTTGAATACTACACAGGTCGAGTTTATCAAGAACTAAAAAAATGGAGAGAGTCAGAGTCGGCTTTTAAAAAGTCACTTGAAAAAAAGCCTGATTTTTATGATGCCGCATTGGCGTTAGGTAATTTATATGAAACTCAAGGCAAAAAAGAAAAAGCCATTGAGCTGTACGTTAAATTTCAGCGAGAAAATGGACCTCACGCTAACTTAGCAGAGGCCCTAGCTCAAATCTTTTTGGGGCGACAAGAATACGAAAGAGCCATGGAGCAATTGCTATTATTAGAGGAGCTTGGTGAGGATCAGCTCAATGTTAAAGTAAAAATTGCACTCATTTATGTAGAGCAAAAAAAATATCCATTAGCAGTGAAAAAGTTTGAAGAAACTTTAACCCTCGCTCCAGAATCTGATAAGGTTCGATTTTACTTGGCCGCTCTCTATGAGGAAATGAAAGAGGAAGAAAAGGCTTTGTCCTACTATCAACAGGTTCCTGTCGATAGTAATTTTTATAGTGAGAGTATTATTCATGCGGCCTCGATACTTCGGCATCAAAATCAACTAAGTGCTGCAAAAAATACTTTAGAAAAAGCACTCGATACCAAACCAGAAAATCCACAGATGTACATTTTATATGCTGTTATTATGGATAGTTTGGGTGATTCTGCGAGTGCGGAGTCTCGAATTGCAAAAGGCCTTGAGCGATTTCCTAATCAACCTCAGATTTTATTCTACCTTGGTACAATAAAAGATAAGATGGGTATGAAGGATGAGATGCTTAAAATTATGAAAAAAGTCATTGAGATTGATCCTAAGCATACTCAAGCCATTAACTATTTAGCTTATTCCTATGCAGAAGAATCACTTAATTTAGGGCAAGCAGAGACTTTGGCTCGCAAGGCCCATCAACTTTCACCTGAAGACCCATTTATTATGGATACGTTGGGGTGGGTCTTATTTAAGCAGGGAAGAGTTAAAGAAGCCATTCCTTGGTTGGAAGCAGCATTTAATCATCAGCCCAATGAGAGTGTAATTGCAGATCACCTAGGAGACGCATACATAAACCACCAGCTCCCTGAAAAAGCTAAAGAAATGTATCAGCGAGCAATGCAAAATGAATCCGATAAAAGTAAACAAAAAATGATTGAGCAAAAGCTTACAGTCATTGACACTAATTCTGGAGGGGATCAGCGCCTCCCGGCTTCAGTTTATGATGGCATTAAAAAAGAAGATCAAAACAGACCGCCCTACTGAATATTAATGATATTGTGATTATCTCTTGCCATAAAATTGAATTTCTATGAGAGTAAATCATTATGAAAATGATGATTTTTATTTTAAAAACAATTTTTTTATTTCATTTAACTGTGCTTTTTTGGGGATGTGCCTCTAAGTCCAAAATAGAAACAGAAGGCGTTCCTGGGGGAGTTACAGATACAGTAGCTGGGCAGTGGGAAGCTAAAGCGATGATTAAAAGTTTAGAGTCTGGCGAAGCCAACGTTGTTGGATTAGATGTCATCGGTTTAAAACCAAATACCATTCGTATGGAAGTTTCATCGAGCTTAGGAATTGCGTTGGCTTCAATCATTATTAGGAATCAAGATGTGGAATATGTTTTGCCTAAGCAAAAAAAATATTACCATGGATCGATTTCAGAACAGTCATTGTATCCGGCATTGAATGTGAAGATTAGTCCCGAATTATTATCAGCAGTATTTTTTGAGGAGTCCTATCCAAAGTGGAATTGCCAAGCCGATAATGGTTTGATTGTTTCTTGTACGACTCCTGAGGGTGTTAAAATTCAGTGGGAAAGAGACGGAAAAAGTACAAAAAGAATATCCTTATCTAGTTCCAAATTTGAAGTGCAAGTGCAGATGAAAAACTATAAATTGAAATCAAATTGGGCAGAGAATACTTGGGCGATTCAAGTACCTGAAGGCTTTAAAAGATACCGTTTAAAATAGAGAATTTTTAAACCTTGGCTGGTTTTAACTCGCTTTAGTTTTATTATTGTCTTCTAAGTTTTGTGAAATTGAATTTAGCTTTTCAACCACTTCATTGAGTTCGTCTCCGGGGCGAGATTGAGTTTTGTGTTTATAGTTTCCAACGAGAATAGCATCAAGATGTTTTAATATTGGTAAAATGGGTCCGACAAATCGATGCAGAAAAGCGATCACTAATAAAAATGTAAGGACTCCCATAGCTATCATGGTGAATAAAGTCGTTGCGATGATAGAGTAGACATATTCAGTAAGTAGTAAATTGGTGGTATTGTTTTGACTAATTTGGGCGAGCTCTTTGTATTTTGCGTATGAGTAGAAATTGACAATCGAAACTGAAATACAAATAAGTAAGAAATGAAATAATGCGTATTTGATCTGCTTTTTTGGAAACAATAAAAATCGGAAAATGGATCTTGAGTTTTTATTTTGTTCGCTTGATTTCAAGGGATTGCCTCCTTATTAAACTACAACAGAAATTGCCTATTATTTATCGGAAATAAAATGCTGAATCCCAATAGAAATCATAAAATTTTTATGTAAAGTACCATTAAAATTGAAGATGAATCTCAAAGTGAGTGTCTCATTTTAAGAATCTTTTAAGACGTATCAAATCAAAAAATTTAAATTTTACTCATCTGGTATTATACGATAAGCCTAATCCATGACGGAATTTGACTATAAAAAAAGAAAACGCTCAGGGGGGAAGCTTAATAGTGGCTCCTCTATTATTCAAAAACTTTTTGAAGGGAAGGAAAGTCCGCTTTCAGAGCAATTTATAAGATGGAAAATTTGGTACTCTTGGCAGCAATATGTTGGCCCAAGTATGGCCCAAAATTGCTTGCCAGTAAGTTATGACAAAGGAGTCTTATATATTTGGGTAAAGAATTCGACCTGGATGCATCACCTTTTATTTTTACGAGAATCTCTACAAGAAAAAGTTAATACTCATTTAGGTAAACACTTTGTTAAAAGAATTCAATTAACCCTCGATCGTAAGGACGTTCCCAATGCGGCCGATCCTGAGTGGCAAAAGTTTATTGATAATATTATTAAAGGTGATTCAGATAAAATTATTGAATAGAGAGTAATCGGAGTTCGTCGCCCTTTTTTTCTAAAGGAGTGGTGAGGGTGATTAAATCTCCTCGAGCGTATTCTTGGCTTTGGGATGATTTTTTTATGAACGTTAAAAACTCTCTCTCGGAACCACGGCAAACCAACTGACGAGTTTTCCCTTTTTCATCGAGATAATCTCCAGTCACTCTAAAAAGAGAAGAAGCAGGTGCATTTGTGGTGAGGGTCTCAGGTTGGATTTTCTTTTTAAGCGCTAAATAACTCATAGTTATGGTGGAATTTTTAAAAGGCAAATGCTTTTCCACGTCAAGCATCCACTGAGGGCGATTAAAAAATATTCGATCGTGACACCAATCTTTTTTAGAATGTGTCAGTAGTGGACAAGCCTGAGAGTGGGTACAGGGCGCAAGCACTTGAAAATTTTGAGTGAGGGCATCAGCACGAAACTGAAGTAAGCGACGACCATCCTCTCTCGTGGAAGGTTCGATCACTAAAATGGAATCAGCACTCCAAATCCAGTCAGGAATGGTTGTGAGCTCCGTGAGAGAATATGAAAAAATAAGAAAGTTTTGAAATTCCTTTTGATGGGAGAGCGCGCGAGGCGTTTGTGTAAGCCATTGAGGAGGATTTTTAATGTGAGTTCGGAGTCGAGATTCTGTGGTCTCACGAAGCCAAGGGTGTTTTTCCCAAAAATGAATTTTTTCAATTGCAGGAAGTAAAGTTGTTAGGGATTCATTTTTTTTAAGTTGGTTGTAGGATTCGATGCTTGGGCCTAGTCCTACGCCAAACTCATTCCATTGAATGGATTTTGTAAAAAAATTGACTTTAATAAGCTCTTCGAAGACGCGCTGATTTCGTAAGTAATTCAGTGGAAAGTAATAAGCTAGTTGAGCAATGCGACACCACGATTCGCTCCAAGGAGTTTCGGACTCCGGATTATCAATATAGAAGTCGGCCATTTTTTTTATGGATTGGGCGATTTTAGATGAATCAGAAAGTGAAACTCCCAAATGCTGCAATTGAGTTTCCATCCAGAGCTCTAAGTTGGGGGGGATTGAGTAGCTTTTCACAGAGGCTCTAAATCTTTGAGGAGATGATCTGGAGTAATGCGCTCAAGGCAGGGATAGAGATCGCAATCCGACTCTAAACAATTATTGGTTGCTGGACATTTTACGTTAGGCATGTAGGCTCTTGCATTTTCCCCTCGGGGCCCCCATCTTACAGGCGTTTGTACACGGATAGGACTATAAATACCTATGGTTTTTACTCCCGTGCTTGCAGCTAAGTGAAGAACTCCTGTCGATGGTGCAATGACAGCTTGGCTGCGGGAAAGTACATAGATGAGTGCATTTAAATCTAACTGTCCTACCAGCCAAGAAAGACCTGGCAAAGACTTGAGAGGTTTTTCTAAATCTTTAAGCCACGGCTCATCAGATTTTGTTCCTGTAATAATAATTCGCTTTCCCATTTCAGATAATTTTTTAGCTAAAATAAAATAATAGTGTGAAGGCCAATTTAGGGCCGATCCGCCCATTCCAGGATGAATGACAATAAACTCTGGGGGGAGGAGAGGAATGGTGGATAACTGCGGGCTTTTTAAATCTAAATAGGGAGGGAGTGTGGTGCAAATGGTATCGCCTGTTAAAGCCCAGTGAACTAAATCCCAATTATAATTGGCTTCGTGCTTCTCAGAAAGACTGCGTTTTTGCCTTAGTGTTTTATTAAAAAAAATTAATTGATACCATCGACTTCTGGGGCTGAATCGTTGGGGGATTCTTGCGAGCAGACAGGCAAGTCCTATCCACCAAGGAGCATAAAATAAAATGACTTTAGAATAGTTTTGCTGGCGCAATTTATTTATTAAATTTATTAAATTTTTTGTGGAAAATTTTATTTCAGAAGTAAGGTAATTTCTTTTTGGAAAAGCACATTCCACAACAGATTCTAACCCTTGTGTGATCAGCCAAGCGACGTTGGCCTCTGACGAAAGAAGCTCAGGATGTTGATCGACGGGGAGAGTGCAAACTAGATCTCCCAATCGATCCATTCTGACGAAAAGAATTTTCACAAAGAAAGACCTTGCTCGGTATAACTTTCAAGCGGCGGACAACTGCAAACAATATTTTTGTCCCCAAAGACATTGTCCACGCGTCTTACGGCAGGCCAAAATTTATTAGTCTTAATCCACGAGAGAGGGAATGCAGCTTGTTCTCGAGTGTAGCTGTGAGTCCAAGTGGAACTGGTGAGCATACCCATGGAGTGAGGAGCATTCACGAGTGGGTTATCGGTGAGTTTCCAAGTGCCGTTAGTCACATTATCGATTTCTTTTTTTATGGAAATCATGGCTTCAATAAAGCGATCAATCTCTGCTTTGGACTCACTTTCAGTGGGCTCAATCATAAGTGTTCCAGGTACTGGCCACGACATGGTGGGAGCATGAAAGCCATAATCCATGAGCCTTTTCGCAACATCAGTGACATCAATACCACTTTGCTTTTTAATATCCCTTAAATCAATAATGCATTCATGGGCCACAAAACCATTTCGTCCCTTATAGAGAACAGGGTAAAAGGGCTCTAGTTTTTTTGCGATATAGTTGGCACTTAAAATAGATACTAAACTTGATTTCTTTAGTCCCTCATTGCCCATCATCGTGATATAGCTCCAAGAGATAGGTAATATGCTTGCAGAGCCCCAAGGCGCTGAAGTTGTGGAGCTAGTTCCTGTGTTGGGTCCTGATTCTGGAACTAAACGCATTTGTGGTAGAAAGGGTTTTAAGTGGGATTTAACACCGATGGGTCCTACGCCAGGACCGCCACCTCCGTGGGGAATGGCAAATGTTTTATGTAAATTCATGTGGGCAACGTCGGGGCCAAATTCGCCCGGGCGACAGAGACCAACTAGTGCGTTGAGATTGGCGCCATCCATGTAAACCTGTCCACCTGATTTATGAATGATCTGACAAATTTCAGTAATATTTTCTTCAAACACTCCGTGGGTTGACGGGTAGGTAATCATTAAAGCCGCTAGTGAAGAGGCGTGCTCTTGGGCTTTCTTTTGTAAGTCGAGAACATCCACATTACCTTGTGAATCACATTGAACGACAACGACCTTGAGCCCAGCCATGACGGCACTTGCAGGATTTGTTCCGTGAGCAGAGCTAGGAATTAAGCAAATATTACGGTGGCCTTCATTTTTACTCTCATGATATTTACGAATAACCAATAGACCTGCGTATTCTCCTTGAGAGCCAGCGTTGGGTTGTAAGCTCACGCCATCAAAACCAGTTATTTCAGCTAACTTATTTTCCAGGTTTTGAATTAGTTGGAGGTATCCCTTAGCTTGAGAGAGAGGAGCAAAAGGATGAATTGAATTCACTTCTTTCCAAGAGACAGGCAGTAGTTCGGTGGTGGCATTCAGCTTCATGGTGCATGATCCGAGCGGAATCATGGAGGTTGTGAGTGAAAGATCCTTATTTTGGAGTGAATAGATATATCGTAATAATTCAGTTTCAGAATGATGAGAGTTAAATACGGAATGAGTTAAAAAAGAGGTTGTTCTCTTTAGTTCGTTAGGAACGGAATCAGAAATAATATCGAGGTGATCTAAAGGTGCACCATCAAATGAAACATGTTTATTACTGTTAAAGCATCGAATGACTTTTTCAATGTGCGAGAGGGTGGTGGTTTCATTAATCGATAGGCCGAGGGCTTTTTGGTTCTTGTGCTTATCATGATAGATTCTAAAATTAATTTGATGTTCGTCTGCCAACATTACGATTTCGTTGAAGGCTTCATCTGTAACGGGGATTTTTAACGTATCAAAATAGGTTGTTGATGTTGTTGTAAATCCGAGTTTGGTTAAAGCTTTTTGCGCGATGGCCGTTAAGGCGCGAATGCGATAAGCAATTTCTTTCAAACCTGACGGTCCATGATAAACAGCGTACATCGAAGCCATATTGGCAAGGAGCACTTGGGCTGTGCAAATATTGCTGGTGGCCTTTTCTCGACGAATGTGTTGTTCACGAGTTTGAAGAGCTAAGCGCAATGCAGGCTTTTTATCTGCATCAATTGAAACACCAATGAGTCTTCCAGGCATCAAGCGTTTATTTTTATCCTTTGTTGATAAAAACGCAGCATGAGGGCCACCAAAGCCCAACGGAATACCAAAGCGTTGACTGTTGCCTGTCACGATGTCAGCTCCCCATTCTCCAGGAGGAGTTAAAAGAGTCATAGCAAGTAAATCCACATTGGCAATCACGAGTGCTCCATGATCATGAGCTTTTTTGGCTAGATTAGTGTAGTTGTGAATGGGGCCAGAAGAGTGGGGATATTGGACTAAGAGGGCAAAAACATCTTCATTAAAGTTGAATTCAAGTTCGTTTCCAATAATCACTTTGAGGCCCAGTCCCTGAGCGCGAGTTTGCAGAACTTCAAGGACATGAGGATGACATTCTTGAGAGGCAAAAATCGTATTGCAATTATTTTTTGTACTGAGATTATGGGACATAACCATAGCTTCTGCCGCAGCAGTGCCTTCATCCAAAAGCGACGCATTGGCGATTTCCATACCCGTGAGATCTGCCACCATTGTTTGAAAGTTGAGTAACGCCTCCATTCGCCCTTGCGATATTTCCGCTTGGTAAGGTGTGTAGGCTGTGTACCAAGCTGGGTTTTCAAGAATGTTTCTTAAGATGACGGGGGGAGTGAATGTATCATGAAAGCCCATGCCGATCATTGAGTGATAGACCTTGTTTTCGGACATCATGGTTTTTAGTTCTGTAAGAGTTTCTTGTTCGTCTTGCGGATTGAAAGAGAGCTCATGTTTCGTGAGAATGGATTTAGGGATAATATTCTGAGTGAGTTCATCGAGGCTTTTACAGGAAAGAGTTTTAAGCATCGATTGAATATCACTGTCTCGTGGTCCAATATGTCTGGGTATAAAACTCTTTGCTTTCTTAAGATCTTTTAAGGGCATAAACTTCTCCTAAAGAATGGGGTTTGAGATTTGAGTAAGAGTTCTCTTTTTACTTGAAGATTTGCACAAGATTCAAGGTTTAACTCAGTCAAGCATGGGGAATTGATGATTAATTTTACGGCAAAGCCATTTATTTTTGGAAGAGCTAATGAGTTTAGCAAACTTTTATCTGGAAAGCTATAGCACTCAAAAAAAAAGTGTGATTCAATAAATTTTATTAACATTGGGGAATAGTTGCATGTTGGTTGCTTTTCTTGAAAGTTTTAAATATGTGGGTCATCTCTTTCCAATGGTTTTATTGCGAGCCTTTATTGGTTGGTTTTATTTAAAGCAAGCTTTAGAAAAATACACTGGGGAGTTTCTATTTAAGCCGGTGCTTTCTTATCAACTATCACAATGGTTACCTCAAAGTAATACCCCCATTTGGTATAAAGCTTTTATTGAATCTTACGTTATACCAAGTCCCAACTGGATTGTGTTTGCTTATGCCATTACAGCGATTGAGTTTTTAATTGCGATTTCTTATTTAACGGGTTTTTTAGTGCGACCGCTCTCTATTTTGGGTGCGTTTCTTTGCTTCAATCTAGCAATGCTAAGTGGGCCAGAGCAGGAGTCGTGTTTTGTTAGATTTTTTTTTTTTCTTCTTACCATGGCATGGTTGGGAGCCGGTCGTTGTTTTGGCCTGGATTACTATTTTTATAAACGCCAACGAGGTATTTGGTGGTAAAAAAATATAAATTTATTTTATTTGGTGCCTTGTGTTTACTAGGTATATTTTTTTTCACTTATCTTAAAAAAAACAAATCAACTCAATTTGATTTGATCGTTTATTCATACTCATCATTCAGTGATAGTTGGGGGCCTGGCCCCATTATTAAAAAAAAGTTTGAAGAATTGTGTCATTGTAAAATGGAGTTGAGATCCGCAGAGGACAGTCGACTTTTAATTCAACGGGTGCAACTAGAGGGCTCGAGTAAAGGTGCTGATGTTTTAGTTGGAATCAATCAATGGGATGTCAATAAAGCCTATGAGCAATTGGGGTTTAAGTCTGTTGTATGGCCCGAAACTCTGGAGTTTAAAAATAATGAGATTGACGGAGCCTTGGGCGCGAAGGGACAGCTCTTGCCGTTTGATTGGGGACTCTTAGCTTTTAATACAAAAAAGGGAAGTGTCGTTGAATCTTCTAAAAATTTAGAAGATTTTCTAAAGGCCCTTTCAAGCAAAAGTTTAGCCCTTCAAGATCCTAGAACCAGTTCGCCAGGTTTAAATTTCTTTTTTTGGATTGTGCAAGTTTTGGGAGAGGAAAAAGCCTTTCATTATTTAGATCTGCTAAAAGAAAAAATTTATAATATAACTTCGGGTTGGTCTACGAGCTATGGTCTTTTTCAAAAAGGGCAAGCGCAGTCGGTATTCTCATACGTGACGTCTCCACTCTATCATCAAATCGAAGAGAAAAATACAGATTACCTTGCTCTCGCCTTTGATGAGGGGCAACCAATGCACATTGAATTAATGGGTGTGTTGCCGCAATGTCAACATTGCGAACGAGCCCAAGAGTTTGTTCGATTTATGCTGACACCTGAAATTCAAAAAGTCTTAATGGAAAAAAATTATATGTTTCCAGTCAATAAAGCTGTGACGCAAAGTACGCCATGGGATTTGGTCTTTCGCTATAAAATGGTTCCGCGGCCTCAGTGGACACCGGAATATCAAAAGCACTTACTGGATCGCTGGACAACGTGGTCGCAAAGCCAATGAGGTTCAGTAGCCCAAAGCACTTCATTGTAGTGGCCTTGGGGTTAGGATTATTTTTTTTAGCCCCCTATATTATTTTACTTTCGCAATTTTCACTATCCCATCAGATCAATCTAAATGAATTATATTTAGTCATTAAAAATACATTCGTTTTGGCTTTAGGGAGTGCTTTTTGTAGTTTGTTTTTTGGAGTACTGGGAGGGATGGGACTGCTTTGGTGGGCAAGTTGTAGTCAAGGAAGTAAGTTTTTCTTTTGGGTAGAAAAATCTTTTTTAATTCCAAGCATTATGCCGAGTTTTTTTGTGATTATTTCAGTGCTGAGTGTTTTTAGTGCCTTCACTTGGAGTTTTCCATTCGGAAAGAGCGGAGTCATACTCATTCAAACACTGATCAATGTGGGTTTGGTTTCTGTAATGTTTAAGCATGTAGCCGAACAGAAGTTAGGAGCGCTGGGCTCGCTTTGTCTTATCGAAGGAGCGAGCCGCTGGCAGTTTTTTAGAGTGGGTGTACTTGGTTACCTCTTTTCAGACCTACTATCTTTGTTTATCTATGTATTTGTTAGCTCTATGGTAAGCTTTAATGTGCCTGTTATTGCCGGAGGATTTACCGGAAAAACGTTAGAGGTTTTAATTTTTGAAAAGCTAATGATTGATCAAGATTGGTCTTTGGCCATCACGCTCAGTTTCATTCAGATGGGATTATTAATTGTTCTCACGCTCTTTCAAAAATGGACTGCTTCGGAGTTAAATTCGAAAGTGCAAAATCAACTTTTAGAATTAATTGAGTTTAAATGGGGATTGCTCATCCCTTTGTTGTCTTTGGCTGTGTTAATTTATTCGCCAATGCAGGCGTGGAGTAGTGGAATCAAGCAACTTCGACTTTTGCTGGAAGGGGATTTGAACCTGATCTCCCTTGTTTTAAACTCAATGGTTCTTTCCCTTTTAACAGGAGCAATCCTTATTGTACTCTCTTTGGTAGTTATGTATTTGCAGGAAGTTAAAAAAATAAATTTTATTTTGAATGCTTATTTGCCGCCAGGACCTGTGTTATTAGGGTTTAGTTTTATTTTACTGGGAAGGTGGGTGTCGCTTCCACTGATGTGGGTTTTGGCGGTTGGTCTCGCGATATTATTTTTTACAGGACTTTATCGAATGACTTTAATGTCGCCGCTGCAAAGTCTCAAAAAACAAATCGAAACCGCTCAAGTGTTGGGGGCATCATCTAAGCAAATCTTATTTCAAGTGACTTTACCACAAGTGATACCATCACTAGTGGTTTTGGCCGCGATGGGCTCGCTGTGGGCTTGCGGAGATTTTGCTTTTTCAAAAATTCTATCTTCTGAAGAGTTTCATGTGGCGCTTGTCGTTAAGGGCTTAGCAAACAATTATCGTTTAGATGCCGCGCAAGTTTTAGCGCTCAGTTTGTATGTATTGTCTCTATTTATGTTTATTTTTTGGTGGGGAATTGGGTATGTCGCTCGTAGAAAATTTGAACGTTAAACTTGAAAATTTCCAAATCGAGATTCCACGATGGGAAATCTTAGATCAAGGAATCACGGCATTGTTAGGGCCATCGGGAAGTGGTAAGAGCACTGTGTTTAGAGTATTGCTGGGGCTTCAAGCTTGCCCCACTTTAAAATGGGTTTTTGAAGGAGTGGATCTTGCAAAGCTTCCCATTAGGGAGCGCCGACTAGGAGTGGTGTTTCAGAGCTATGAGTTATTTCCACATTTAACGGCTCGGGGGAATATTCTTTTTGCCGCTGAAGCTCGAAAAATTCCGCACAATGAAACACAATCCGTAATGGCGCGCTTAATGGAGGAGCTTCGCATGGAAAGCTTTATGGATCGCAAGGTGTCTCTTTGTTCGGGCGGAGAAAAGCAAAGAGTCGCCCTCGCTCGTGCGATTATCGGTCGGCCAAGGATTCTTCTCTTAGATGAACCCTTTTCGGCGCTGGATGAGGAGCTGCGTGCAGAGGCAAGAGTTTTGTTAAAAACAATTTTAAAGAATTACCAAATACCTGCAGTGATGGTGACTCATGACTCAAGAGATGTTCAAGAGCTAGCAAGCAAAGTTTCAAAAATGGCGCATGGAAAGTTGATAAAATGCCGGAGTGTTTAAATCTAAAAAACACGGCGAATTGATTCAAAAACCGCTTCTTTTTAGGATATTTTACGATGATATCATAAAATATCTGGTAAATTTTACGATATCATCGTAAAATATCCTAAAAAAGGTGGTTTTAGTGGCAGAGGCAAAATTTTTTAAACGAGACTTTCGTCCTCCCAAGCGAAGCAGCTTTTTTCTCTTTGGTCCAAGAGGAACAGGAAAGACCACGTGGCTAAGAAAAACACTTTCTCCCGCGCTCCATTTGAATCTACTGAAAAGCAGTGATTTTTTAGATTTGGAATCTCATCCTGAGCTTTTGCGACAAAAAGTAGAAGCCTTACCCAAAGGGAGTTGGATTTTCATCGATGAAATTCAAAAGCTACCGAGCTTATTAGATGAAGTTCAAGATCTTCTCTTTGACTTTGAAGATAAATATTTCTTTGCTCTTTCTGGCTCTAGCGCGAGAAAACTAAAGCGAGCGCAAGGTAATCTCATGGCCGGACGAGCTCTCTCTAAAGTCATTTTCCCTCTCAATAGTCACGAGCTAAATTTTGATTTTAATCTTGATGAAGTTCTTCGATTTGGAAGTTTACCTAAAGTTTTTAGGTTGAAGGATGTTAGTGAAAAAACTGAGTATTTGTATTCGTATATTGATACTTATTTAAAAGAAGAGGTTCAGCAAGAGGCCGCAGTTAGGAATCTTTCAAAATATCATCGCTTCCTTAAGCATGCAGCCCTTTTGAATGGTCAAGTATTGAATTTGTCAGATATCTCCAGAGAGGTTGGGGTTCAAAGAAGCACTCTAGATGGGTATTTCAAAGTTTTATCTGACACGCTTATAGCTTCTGAATTGCCAGCCAGTTTATTGAAAGCAAAAGTAAAAGAAGTTGCTACTCCTAAGTTTTATTTTTTTGATTGTGGCGTGGTCTCAGCACTTCTCAATCAATTAAATTTACCGTTGGGAGATAATAAAGGGGCGCTTTTTGAAACATTTATTTTAAATGAAATCAGATCTTATATTGCTTATAAAAATAAAAGAGCTGAGATTGAGTATTGGGGTGTGCATCAAGGGGGAGAGGTCGACTTAATTGTAACAATAGACAATATAAAAATTGGAATTGAAATTAAGTCTTCAAAAAAATTCTCCTCTGAATTTACAAAGCATCTTAACCAACTCCTAGAAAATAAAAAAATCCATCAAGGAATTGGAGTCTTTTGTGGCACTCATGAGCACAAAGATAAAAATTCTCATTTCTTTCCTTATCTGACTTTTTTAAAAAAACTCCACAGCGGTGATTTTTTTTAGTTCATGCGCTAACTCATATCGAAGGCTCTTAGTGGGCTTTCTTAATGCACTGAAGAGTGTCCTTATTGGGTAACCAATAGCATCGTGCAAAATCATCCTCTTCATATTGTATGAATCCATTCATTTTAACCATGGCGGCTGGTTGTCGACCGCTCTTTGTTTTTGAGTCGGAGGAGGTTTTGTTATTGTCCACAGAGTTATCCTCATCCACGGGAATGCCATCCTTGTGTGTGACCACAACTTTTCCATTCATGATATAGCCAGATTGGCCGCCCAAAAGTGTGGCAGTAAATAAAAATAAGATTGTTGAAGCAAGTAGTGAAACGAATTTTAGCATGAAGGCCTCCCTCTTTGAGTCTACTATAGAATAGTTTGGCAAAGTAAAAAGAACCTGTCTATTCGGAATTTGAGCATGGCAACGAAGAATTAGGGTCTTTTGCGGCAGAATCTAATTACTGATAGACTCCGGCCCCTATTTTGGCTTAAAAATAAGAGCAAAGATTTACAAACGCGTTACAATCTAGAAGGGTGAAAGACTATGTCGCAAAAGGAAAGTTCAAAAATTGAAACCACTCCAGAAATGGTAAAAAATGTGTATCAGAAAACCAATGAACGTTTGGCGGTTGTGCGAAAGAGATTGAATCGTCCACTGACATTAGCTGAAAAAGTGCTCTTTGGTCATTTAGACGATCCTCAAAATCAAGAACTCGTGCGCGGAGAATCTTTTTTGCAATTACGACCAGACCGCGTTGCTATGCAAGATGTGACGGCGCAGATGGCGCTTCTTCAATTTATGCTCGTTGGAAAAGATCATGCCGCAGTTCCGGCAACAGTTCATTGCGATCACTTGATTCGTGCTCACACAGGTTCTAATAACGATATGCCTGTGGCCATGAGAGAAAACGAAGAGGTTTTTGATTTTCTTTCCACGGCTTGCTCTCGATACAATATTGGATTTTGGAAACCAGGCGCTGGAATTATTCACCAAGTCGTTTTAGAAAATTACGCTTTTCCTGGTGGATTGATGATTGGAACAGACTCGCACACACCCAATGCAGGTGGTTTAGGAATGTGTGCCGTAGGTGTGGGTGGCAGTGATGCTTCGGATGTTATGGTTGGACTTCCTTGGGAAGTGAAAAATCCTAAATTAATCGGTGTGCATTTAAAAGGAAAACTCAGTGGCTGGACTTCTGCTAAAGATGTGATTTTAAAGCTTTGTGGTTTACTCACTGTAAAAGGTGGAACAGATAAAATTGTGGAATATTTTGGTGAAGGGACTGAGTCTATTAGTTGTACCGGTAAAGCCACCATTGCAAATATGGGCGCTGAATTGGGTGCGACATGTTCTGTGTTCCCCTATGATAAAAAAATGGGTGCTTACTTGAGCTCTACGAGACGAGAAGCTTTAGCTAAACTTGCAGAGTCCCATCAAGAATTATTGTGTGCAGATGCGGACGTGCTCAAAAATCCAAAACAATTCTTTGATGAGGTGGTGGAGATCGATTTATCAACGCTGGAGCCACATGTTGTTGGTCCTCACACTCCCGACTTGGCTCGACCCATTAGTGCTATTAAAAAGGAATTTGCTGAAAAAGGTTTTCCAACAAAATTATCAGCAGCTCTCATTGGTTCGTGCACCAACTCCTCCTATGAAGATATTGGAAGGGCGGCGTTTATTGCCAATCAAGCAAAATCCGTTGGGATCAATAAAATGCCTGTGAGCTTTTTAGTTTCTCCGGGTTCTAACCAAGTTCAGTTTACCATTGAACGTGATGGTCAAATGGCTACCTTGAAAGACGTGGGCGCGACGGTTCTTGCAAACGCTTGCGGCCCTTGCATTGGACAATGGAAACGAGATGACATAAAAGACGGTGATAAAAACTCTATCATCACATCATTCAACAGAAATTTTCGCGGTCGAAATGATGCTAACAATGAAACTCTTGCTTTCATCGGAAGTCCAGAGATGGTGATGGCGATGGGACTCGCTGGCCGACTTGATTTTAATCCGATGACGGATGAACTCGAAGGGCCAACAGGTAAGATTAAATTAAAAGCGCCAGAGGCTCCTGAATTGCCAGAAAAAGGATTTGCTCCAGATCCAGATGGTTACCAAATGCCAAAAGGGTCTTCTTCGCAGGTAGTAGTGAAACCAAACTCTGATCGTTTACAAATTCTAAATCCTTTCAAGCCCTGGGATGGAAAAAGTTTTACAGATCAATTTGTTGTAGCAAAAGTTAAAGGCAAGTGCACGACAGATCATATTTCTCCCGGTGGCTCATGGTTGAAGTTTCGAGGTCACTTAGAAAATATTTCAAACAATATGTTGCTAAGAGCTGATAGTGCGTTTCATGGCCTTGTTGGTAAGGGAATTGATCAACTGACTGGAAAAACAGAAGTTGAATTCGCTCAAATTGCAAGAAACTACCAAAAAAATAATCGTGGTTGGGTCATCATTGGTGACGAAAATTACGGAGAAGGTTCAAGTCGCGAACACGCAGCCATGTCTCCACGTTACTTAGGTTGCAGCGCTGTGATCGTAAGAAGTTTTGCACGTATTCATGAAACTAATTTAAAGAAGCAAGGTGTGTTAGCGCTTCAATTTGCGAATCCTGCTGATTACGATAAAGTTCAAGAACTTGATTTAATTGATCTTGATTTGACGAGCTTGGCTCCAGGTAAACCGGTTAAAATGACTTTAAAACACAAAGATGGTAGCAAAGAAGAAGTTTCTTTAAAGCATACTTATAGTGCCGATCAACTTCAGTGGTTTAAAGCAGGGTCTGCCTTGAATCAAATTCGTAAAGGTTAAAGGAAAGTTAAAGTTAATGAATATGGGGTAGGAAAAGAAAGTTCTTCCGAGCGAATTAAGGGATGTAATTGTAGAAGCGGGGGGGGGGGGGGTGGGTGGTGTGGGCGGGGAATAGGTAGAA
>CAZTDX010000013.1:0-62579 GCA_964612425.1 uncultured Pseudobdellovibrionaceae bacterium | reverse complement strand
CCAGGATTAAATTCTCTTCCTATTGTAGGTTTCGAGCGCGCACCGAAAGGTAAATTGCTAACCCAGTTTGTGGATTTGATGATCCCATTGGCGTCGCTTATGAGCGATGTGTGGGCTATGTTAAAGACTTTCATGTGCATGATCGAGTTAACATTACTTTTCCGCGCACGGCGGGGGTTATAGATTTTACAACTCGAGATCCTAAAAACAATTTTGTCGTTGATGAGCGTTCGGTGCTTTGGATGCCAGCATTTGTAGAACATAATCAACATTCTCGTTCTGTCATCTATGATAATTTTGCAATATTTCCCACAGAGAAAACTTTGATCCCAATTTTTGAAGATTTTAAAACTCGCTATGGAGTAAAGACAAAACTTCCTAATTTAACGATTAAAAAGACCCGATCCCTATTACTTAATGAACTTTTAAATGAATTTTTTGTAGAACGCATATTGGAGAGAAAGCCCCAAAAAAAACTCAACAATCTCTCTCGCCAAATTATTGAAGAAACATTGCGGATTATTTTATGTCCTAAACGTACAACAATCTCGGAGACACTAGAGGTGTCCCATGAAGGGACTGATGCTGATCCCATCTCTCGTGCTGTGCGCTTTATAGAAGCCAACCTCTTTGAAAATCTTTCTAATATGGAGGTGGCTCAATCTGCTAGAATCAGCCTGGCTACTCTTTTTCGCAAGTTCACAAGTCAGTTAGGGATGACACCTAAAGAGTATGTAAGTAGAAGGCGTTTAGATGAGTCCTACTCATTATTAAAAAGTCAGTCTTATTCTATAAGCGACATTGCACTCATTGTTGGATATAGTGATTTAGCGGCTTTTTCTAAGGCATTCAAAAAAAGATTTGGTAAATCTCCTAAGCTCGTGATGTATGAGTAACTCTGTATAATTAACATCGAGAGATCAAAATTGTTGCCTTTACTGGATTGTTATTGTCGACCACAAATGTCGCAACATCCATTGGCTTTGACATTTCTAAATGGATTTTATGAGCTCCATGATATCGTATTTGGGTGATTCTTTTTGCCTCTATAGCTGATCCAAAGCCGGCAGCATCACGAATCGCAGCACGTTCTTCAGCAATATTATAATCAACGTTTAAATAAATGCCAACATCCCAATAATTTTGTAGCTCTTGTCTTAAAGCAAAACTGCCATCAATCACAAGTATAGAATCACTCAACGCTTTAATTGGTTCGATTTCTTTGGGTTCATCTGTTTTTAAATCAAACACTTGGGTTTTAAAAAGCAAGTTACCGCCCTCTCCTAAAGGAATGAGAAGGTGCTTAATAATTTCTTTGTAATTGTATGCATCATAATAATAGCCTTCAGCAGACTCACGACCTCGAGCGTACCTTTGTGATCTAGGATTATGGAAACCATCAAGTGTGGTGGTGATTACATTTCGTTGAGATTGATAGAGTAAACTTGAAAGTTCTCGTACAAAAGTAGACTTACCACTTGCCGTAATACCATCTACACCAACTCGAATGGGATGATATAATTGTAAAGATAAAATATGTTGAGAAATCGCATTGAGTAGCTCTTTACGAGGAGTTATTTCCATTTTAATATTTAATTGATGAAATTTGAATGTGTCAATAAAGTCCAAGTTCTAAGAGTTTAATCTTAATTTTTTTAATTATAATTTCCAATAGATAGTCACCTTCGGCTCTTAGAACTGGTATAATCTTGGTTTTAACAACCAATTTTATTTATACTCTTTCACTCAGGGGATGCTCTCGTGCTTAAGAAGCTGAGCTTTTACTTTCAAACCTCCTGCAAATCCTGTTAGATTACCGTTTGAACCAATCACGCGATGGCAAGGAATCATAATCCCAATTGGATTTTTACCATTAGCTGCTCCAACGGCTCGAGCGGCTTGAAGTTTTCCTAGTCGCTTGGCAAGTTCTCCATAGGTTATGAACTCCCCAAATGGAATTTTTATTAATTCGCTCCAAACTTGCATTTGAAATTTAGTGCCTTTGGGGGCAAGTGGAATATCAAACTTTTTTCTTTTTCTACCAAAATATTCCTTTAACTGTATTGAAGTTTGTTTAAGGAGCTCATTCTGCTCTGAGATGGCCTCCGGTATTATTATCTGTCCCCACTGCAAATATACCAATGCTTCGCTAGTCGCAACGAGAGTGGTAGGGCCAACGGGAGTTGAAACTACTTTTAACCACGTGGTTTTCTGAGCTTGCGTGAAAGACTTGTCGCATATTTCTTCCAAAGTGCTAAAGCGATGTAGGCATTCCATGGGCTCCATTCTCCTTTTTTTAATTGGTGTTTCACCAAGGCTCTCTTAATGATCAAGTCATTTGCAGGAAATGCATTTGTATCACCCATACAACGCATGGCAATCATCTCTACAGTCCAGGGGCCAATTCCTTTAATTCCAAGAAGCTGTTTTCTCGTCTCTTCAATATGAGCCGTGCGAGAAAGATTAATTTGACCTGCAGCAACCAGTCGCGAAAGCTCTTGTATGGCATATTCTCTAGATTGGGTGAGTCCAATGCATCGTAAAGTTTGTCTAGCTAGTACTGCAGGTTTTGGAAATAAATACGTGCAGCCATCAATTTTAGTGTCATGGATTGGGGTGCCAAAATGTTTGATTAATTTTTTTAGTTTTTCTCTTGCTTGTTCAACGCTAACAAGCTGACCAAGAATAATTGAAATGGCAGTTTCAAAAGGATCCCAAGCTCCTGGAATTCGGAGTCCTAAGGATTCAAGATAGCAGTCCACAATAAAATCACCACGCTTGAAATCATTCAGGTGAGCGTGTGGATTTAGCCGAGCATCGAAGAGGTCCCTAATTTTTTCGATAACAACTCTAAGATGTGTTGGATTTGAAATGAAGATTTTTGCTAAAAGTTGCTGCCCTTTTTGGTCGTATTCAACATCCACGGCTCCAGTGTCATTATTGATAGAAAAGACTCTTCGATACCGTCCTTCAATAAAGCTTTCAATACCTAGAGCTCCATGATTTTTTAGAAACCCAAAGATGTGCTCCCAATCAAAAGGAGCAATGATCGGCAGAGTGACAGTTATAAAATTTGAATTGTTAGCAATTTCATTTTTATTTGATTTTCTTATAGTTGTTGGAGGAACTTTAAATTTTTTCTTGAATGCTTCGTTAAATTGGCGGAGCGATTGGTATCCAGAAGCAAAGGCCACTTCAGTCATGGATAAATTTGATTGTGTCAGTAATTGCTTTGCGAGATGCAGACGCTTGGAAATTATAACTTCAATAGGAGAAGCTCCAAGATGTTCGTCAAAAAGTCTACGTAGGTGACGATCAGAAACCCCCATCTTTTCTGCAAAGCGCGCCAATGAAATCGTATCTGCCTCCCCTAAAGAAATGAGGGATAGAGCACGTCCAACCACTGCAGCTGTGCCACTCCATTGAACTGAGTTTGGCGCTAGATCGGGACGACATCTAAGACACGCTCTAAATCCAAGTTTCTCTGCTTCCGCAGCACTTCGAAAAAAAGAAATATTTTCTATTTTTGGCCTTGCAGGGCAAATAGGACGACAATAAATTCCGGTAGTATGGACTCCGCAGTAAAATCGGCCATCATACCTTCGATCTCTTGCACAAACAATTTTATATAGAAATTCTTTGTTACTCAGACTCATGCCCTTGCACTATAAATGAATCAACTATTTATTGCTAGCGGTTTTAGGACATCATCGATCTCGATATTTTGAAGTATGGCCTTCGCAGTGTTTTCAGTTTTCATGAATTTTGGAGTGCTAAATACTTCTTTAGTTCCTGTTGGAGAAGTTTGATTCTTAAATCACTTTTTCCCGTTGAGGTTAGAGAAAAACAAATGCGATGTCGACCAAAACCTCGAGTGGAAAAACCTTTAATAGCAATTTTTTTGAGAAGCCCGGCATCTAAGTCGTCTTTAGCTAACCTCTCGGGTAAAATACCAATTCCAAGTCCAGCAATAGTAAATGCTTTAACTGAAGTAAAAGTATCTAATTTATAGCTTTCTAAGAAGGGCACATCATTTTTCACAGCGTGATCACGAATAGAGAAACCATTTTCATCAAATTTATAAAAAAGAAGGAAGATGCAACCTGTTTCACTACGAAAATCTGCCTCTTCTGTTCCTTCTGGTGATTTGTCTGAGGGCTCCTTAAGTAATAGATTATAATATCGTGCAAACACTGCGATATCTATTTGTGGTGGGCGTCCACGTCTTTTGAGTGGTTATTCCATAAGCTATTAGTATAGAACATAAAGTGCGGATTTAATTGTGAAGAGGTAAACATTCTCTTTACATAATATACCAATTTTGGTATATATACCTTGAGGGCTTTCAAGGATGGAAATTGTTTTATTAAAGCAGGCAGAAAAGGAACTAAAGGATACTCCAAAAGAGTTTATAGAAGATATATATGCTTTATTTGATGAGTTATCTCTAGGGAAAATGCTGGAGCCACCAATATCTAAGCCTCTGTTTAAGATTCACAAAGGTCTTCATGAATTAAGATTATCAGGTAGGGCTGGTGAATTAAGGGTGTTTTATTTAATTAAAGTGGGTGATGCGATTTATGTCCTTCATGCACACAAAAAGAAAACACAGAAAATAGAAAAACGAACAATTGATTTGTTATTAACCAGAATTAAGGGATGTGGACTATGAAAAATTTAAAACGATTTAAAACGTCTGCTGATTTTGGAAAGGCGTTGGGATTATCTTCATTTGATATGGAACTTATTCAACAAAAGAAGTTGCTTATTGAAAAACTAAAGGCTGCCAGAACTAAGAGTAAAATATCACAGGCGTCTCTAGCCAAAATGGTAGAGAGCAGGCAGCCTGCTATTGCAAGAATGGAAGCAGGACAAGTATCTCAGGTGAGTATGGATTTTCTTATCAAGGTTGCTTTTGCGTTAAGGGTACCTGTTATCATAAAGCCAAGCCCTGTTGCTGCATAAACAAAAAGTTCACTTAGCAAGAGGGCTTATTGAAAGTTTGTCGGCGTCCAATGAAAGATTAGGGCTTTGAATATTCTGAGTATTCTTCTGTAATTTTAGTTACCCTGGCAGCATCGAGCTCATTTCAACTCTTTTTCTATTTCCAATTTCCTTTGATTGTATTAGCCCTTCTGTGATTTTGAACAGATATAAATAGGTCGAAGTTTGTTTGGCTTAACTTTTTTAAAGTTGTGGTCATTTGATAATATAGCTGGATGTATGTTATTTTTGAAAAGTTCCACCATCGACCATGGAGAGCTCAAATTTGACGGGGCTATTAAAATATAACTTATTGATATTACTTAATATTTTGTAAGCGGTGGTGCCCCGCGAGGGACTTGAACCCCCACGCTTGCGCACCAGATCCTAAGTCTGGCGTGTCTGCCAATTTCACCAGCGGGGCAAATAAATAAAATTTCAAATAACAAAAAATAGCGAAGAACTTGTATAATCGAAATTAAAGTAATTTACAAGCTACTTAGCTTCATTAATGAGTTTTTTATAATCGGGAGCACGCATTAAATTTGCAAGCTCTTTCTCAGTGTCCATTTCAATTCGAATGAGCCAACCTTCATTCATTGGGTCATCATTTAAAACAGAAGGATTGTCCATCAATGATGCATTTACTTCGATCACAGTTCCAGAGACTGGCGAATAGAGATCGCTTGCAGCTTTTACGCTCTCGATGACACCAAAAGAATCATTTTGTGTTACCTTGGATCCCTCTTCAGGAAGCTCAACGTAAACAATTTCTCCCAATGAGTCTTGGGCAAATTCTGTGATGCCTACAGTGACAATATTTTCATCCACTTGAGCCCATTCGTGATCTTTTGTATAATACAAATCTTCTGGAACAATAAAACCCATGACAACTCCTTTAATTCGGTCGAACAAATGGCGTTTGTACGACTAAAGCCTTCACCAAGCGACCTCGAATGTCCACAAAAATTTCTGAACCAAGTTTAGCACAACTCGGCCAAACATATCCAATCCCAATGGGCTCGTTTGTCGATGGAGATAGAGTACCACTGGTTACCTTGCCCATTTCTTTCTTGTCAAAAGAAAACAACGTGTAACCCTGTCTTGGAATTCCTTTTTCCAAAAGTTTAAAACCGACAAGGGCTAATGGAAGTCCTGACTCCTTTTGACTAAGAATGAGATTTCTACCAATAAAATCTTTTTGATTAGGTTTAATGACCCAGCCTAATCCTGCGGCATAAGGATTGGTGGTGTCATCAATCTCATGACCGTAGAGGCTGTATTTCATTTCTAATCTCAATGTATCTCGAGCGCCAAGTCCAATGGGCATAACTCCTAAATCAGAATTGTTTTCTAAAAGAGCTTTCCATAATTCGGTTGTTTTGTGAGCAGGTACAAATATTTCGGCGCCCTTTTCTCCAGTATAACCTGTGGTGGCAAGCATTAATTGAGTCCCATTCCATTGGATGTGAGCCCACTTAAAAGGTCCAATCTCAGAAGTTTTAAATCGTAAAACTTTTTCGAGAAGGGCATGGGCTTTTGGTCCTTGTACAGCAATCTGTCCCCATTGGTCGCTTTCGTCGGTGATCACGGCACCCTTATTATTAGAGCACATCCAAGCAAAGTCTTTATCTTTATTGGAAGCATTGACGCAGACAAAGTATTCTGTGCCTGGTTCTATGCAGTAAATAATTATGTCATCAACTAAGCCACCTTGTGCATTGGGGAGGAGGGAATACTGCGCATCCCCTCGTTGTAGCTTCTTAACGTCGTTTGTTGTTAGCCATTCCAGAGTTTCAAGGGCACGCTCACCTTTGACTCGAATTTCGCCCATATGAGAGACATCAAAAAGACCAACGTTGGATCTTACATTCAAATGCTCTTCTTTGAGGCCAATATATTGAACAGGCATTTCAAAGCCAGCAAAGGGAACTATTTTAGCTCCCAGCTTTAAGTGCTCTTGGTGCAAGGGAGTGCGTTTTAATTCAGACTCAACCATAGAAAGTCCTTTGTAAAGTAATTGAATAGATTCTGCTGAAAAAGGCCTACTTCTTCGTTAAAAAAGTTTAAATCTCACTCAACGTAGGGGAACTACGCCTCGTTCGATTTAAGCTTTTCCGCCTCGAATTAGGCTCTTTTTCAGCAGAATCTGTATAGATCCGTTACGAATTGAAATGAAGCCCTTCAATTACTTAGAAATTTCTTTGGATTTGTCAATGGATTCTGAAAGAGAATGGGCTTTTTTAGCAGAGACTATTTGCTTTGATTCTCTTGATGTTTAATAGAGTTTCTTAAAAGTGAGCGTGTTTGGAGCGTTGAGTTTTGTCCACCTAAGAGCGATTTTAACTGATCGTGGATGGTACTATCATTGATGAGCGCTCCCAAAGTGCCTTCGCCGCGATCGATGCGCTCAACAATTTTGTCGAGTTTATCAACCATGCGTGCCATTTTAGAAGTGGAGGCGTCATCTTTTTTTCCTCTCAAATCTTGAATCAGTTTGGAGGCTTCAGTAAGCGTGATGGTCATTTGCTGTAAAGCCAGCTCTGCCTGTGCGGGAATTTTAGCCATGCGATTTTCGATCAACAAACTTTGTGTAATTTTTTGCAAGTTCTCTAAAATATCAAATACAGCAGTGGCGCGGTCTCCTTTTTCACTGAGGACGCTAAGTATATCTGTGTTGGGCGCATTGGGTATGATCGCATATTCTTTGAGCGGTGGACTATCGATGGGGCCCGGAGCAATAAACAAATATTTATCACCAAGTGCACCTTGTGTACGAATTTCAACTTTACTGCCTTCAGTGATTTTTATCGCGAATTCTTTATTTATTTTCATGGTGACTTCGACTGTATTTTGTCCTGGAAGAAATTCTACGGACTGTATATTGCCAACCTTTATTCCCGATAATGAAACGACGCTTCCACTCGCCAGACCTTGGATTTGGGTAAATTGCGCTTTTAAATAAACTTGAGTTTTTAAGATTTCGTTTCCACCAATAAAAAAAATACTAATACAAATAGTGATCATGCCAATGGCGACAAAGATGCCAACACGTTTTTGATGTTCCCAGGTTGTTTTCATTAGAAAGCCTCTCCGTGTATAAATCGGTGCATAAGTGCACTGGGTGAATGATGAAAATTCTCAGGACTCATTTCTTCAACGATTTTCCCATTCATGAGTAATGCTAAGCGGTCACAAACTTCCAGGGCGACGGGCATATCATGAGTAACGAGAATGGAAGTAACGCCCGTATGTTTTAATTTTAAAATGAGTTCTTGAATTCGCTTCGTGTTGTAGGGATCAAGTCCCGCAGTCGGTTCATCATAAAGTAAAACTTCGGGGTTCATTACCATGGCGCGAGCAAGGCCAATACGTTTTTGCATACCACCACTGAGTTGAGAAGGCATGAGTGATGAGCTATCATGAAGTCCAAATTGTGCGAGCGTTGAGTGAATTTGTTGAGCGATTTCGTTTTCGCTAAGAGTGGTATGTTCTCGAAGAGGATACGCGAGATTATCAAAAACACTGAGTGAATCAAATAGCGCGCCTCCTTGAAACACATAGGAAACTTTTTGGCGAAGAAGGGTGAGTTCAGATTCTGAGAGCGCTGAAACATATTGATTATTAACGATGACTTCTCCTGCATCGGGTTTTTCTAAACCGATGAGGCTTCTCAGTAAGACACTTTTGCCGGTTCCAGATCCGCCAATGAGCCCCAGGCATTCCCCTTTATTAACAAGAAAATTAATATCTTTATGAACTTGCTTGCTTCCAAAGGCTTTTGAGAAGTGACTGACTTTAATCATTGTTAAGTCCACCTCTGGATAATCCAAAAAAGTTTAGTTAGAAAAAAATCACCAATAAGAATTAAAATAGAAGACGTTACAACCGCTCTCGTGGTGGCATGACCAACGCCTGTGGCGCCATCTTTGACATTCATGCCGTAATAACAGGAGGGCATGCTGATAAAAAGTGAGAAGAAAATTGCTTTAAAAAAACCGGTTAAATAATCATCCATTTTAATCGTAGAAAGAGTTTTTAAAAAATAGTAATGGGGATCAAGCCCTAACTCCGTGGCACCAATAATCAAACCACCGCCCATTCCAATGATATTGGCTAAGGCAACAAGAATGGGGACAGAAATCAAACAAGCTAGCACTCGCGGTAAAACAATTTTACGAATCGGTGAAGTTCCTAGAGCGCGAATAGCATCAACTTGTTGAGACACCACCATGGAGCCAATTTCGGAAGCAAAGCCTGAGCCCACGCGAGCCGCCATCATGAGGCTTGTAAAAACGGGACCAATTTCACGAATAATTATCGCAGCAAGAAGTTTTGGTACATAGAGTTTGCCGCCAAACTTTTCTAGGCCCATACCGAATTGTAATGACATGACCATTCCGATGGAAAGAGCCGTCAGAAAAACCAGGGGCATAGAACGAATACCCACTTGATAAATTTGTTCCATCAGAAGGTCGAAATAAATAGGGCCTTTTCGCAAGTCTTTTGCGACTTGAATGGCCAGTAAAGTAACGCCTCCGATAAAAAGCCAAAGTGTTTCTGTCATGGGGCTTTAAATTCCATTTTAAATTTTTCAAAGAGAGAGGCTTCTGATAATTTTTCTTGAGTGAGGCCGGAGTAAGAAATTTGATAGAAGCATTGATTTTTATTAAAGAGAATGGAGTTCATAAATACGGCGATACCATCAATGACTCCATTCAACTCTACTTGCAGAGCTTCTCGGTGGTTGTAGAAAACAGTTTCTTCTTTGTGGTTATCAAGGCGATCAAAGCTTTTAAGCAAATCATTGAAAGCCAATTGTAAAGGCTTATCGGAAGTTTTAGAACAATCAGAAAAAAGCGCGATAATATTTCCCGTTTTTTTGCTTTGCCATGAAAGATCGGCGTCTGATTTTTTCATAGAAACAAAAGGAGACGACGGCTCCGTGTATTGAAAATCGGAAGCTTTTTGAGGTGTAGAATCTCCAACCGTAAAGTGAATACATCCTGTTTGAAATAACAGTGTAAGTAAAAATAATAAGTCCTTAATAGAATGGAATAGGTTTTTAAATAGCTCACTAAAAGAGGAGTCAATGAGAGGGGGGAGGCTTTTTTTAAAAAAATGCAGCAATTTCATACTATTTGATTCGGTTAAACAAGATAGAAGCTTGAGTCTCAAAAAGGGCGATAATTTCAAGCAGAAAATCCTCGATCCTCTCTTCGTCGAGCTGGCACCAATCGTGCTCTATCAATAGATTAAAAGCGAAGATTTAAGAGGATCACTTTATTATAAGAAGTAGGGATTTAGAAACCGATGCAAATTCGTAAGCTTACATTAACTACGAAAAACAGTCTCGACTTTTGGTCTAGTCATCGAATTGACGGATTATTTAATTCTGCGTCAATGGTTTTTGTTTATTGGGGCATCGTTTTATCTATCTTGAGTTTTACAGTAAGAGTTCAAGCAATTGGTGGTATAGGTTTAGATTTAAGAATTGTAGATGGAAATTTTCATTTAGAATTTTCTGGAGCCAATGAGTGGGATTATGATTTAGAAAAAAAGGAACAAGACCAAAAGACCAGTCTTGAGTTAAGAGTGCCTAGCTTAAAACCCCAAACAGAAGAGCAGTTAAAAAAAATCCCAAAGAATGAAGTTGTAGAATCGGTTTTTTTAGAACGTGTTCCGGGGGGGAGTAAAGATATATTGACCATCAATTTAAGTTCAAACTTGGTAGAAAGTTTTGATTACTTAACTGAAAAACCATCGCGATTAATAATAGATCTCTATTTGACCAAGAAAAGCCGAGACACTCTTTTGAGCCAAGGTGTAGAAAGTAAAAAAACGAAGTCTATCTCTCAAAATAAAAACAGTTTAACTGAAAAGTCCAATAAATTACCCGATAAAATAACTTCAGCAAAGACGGACTCAAAAAAGCGTGAACCAGCAGCTGATGAAATGAACTTAAAACAATCAGAGGACTTAGCAGCAAAGGAAAAGGAAGCATCTAGCGCAAGTGCATCAAGTATGTCTGGAATATTTGATGGCGGAGATCCCAACTTTGAGCGATTTATGGTAAGGGATCATGAAATAAAAGAAGATGCTATCGTTAGAAGTAAAGAAAATTTATATATTCCTTTTCCGATGCTCATCGTTGAAGGTGCTCATTTTAGCGAAATTAAATCAAAACCTCCAATATACGAAGTTGCACCCAAGGATACGGAAGAAAATAAGATGGCGCGACTTGTGTTAAAATTATTTGAAAACAATAGATTAGGTGTAGCATTAAAATCGGCTCAGTGGTTTTTAGAAAAGCATCATGCCTCTGAGTACGAAGAAGTCATCCGATTTATCATTGGTGATATTTATTTTAAAATGTGGGAAAAAGACAATCGAAGAGTGAATTACGAAGCATCGATGCAGGCCTACCGAGAAGCATTAAATCAATTTCCAAAATCAGTTTTAGCACCTCGCACCCGTTTTTTAATGGGCTATGCGGCTTATTTTAATAAAGATTATTTTGCTGCACTTAAAATTTTTCAAGGAATTGCCAGCATCTCTCAACCCTCATTATTAAAAGATAAAGCACTTTTATCTGTTGCAAGATCACTGTTGAGACTGAATCAGTTTGATGATGCACTAAAATCCTATGAGTCCACTGAAAAAGAAGGTTTTCTTGAAGCCAATCGAGTTGAGGCCACGTATTTAAAAGGGGATATTTATTTTACAAAAAAAGAATATAAAAAGGCATCAGAGGCTTATCAAGAGGCCATGCTAAAATACCCCCAATACAACGATCAATATCCCAGTGCCTCATATAACCTTGCAGAAAGTTTATTTTGGCAAAAGCTTTACAAAGCTTCTCTGGAATCTTACCGCGAATTTTTAAAGAAATTTCCAGGTCATCCCCATGCCTCCTATGCAATGACGAGAGCGGGAGAGGCGATGGAGATTTTAGGCGCTGATCAGCGAAGAGTGATGGGAGCTTTTCTTGAAGCGTATTTTCGATATGGTGGTACAGAAGGGGCGACCATTGCCAGAATGCGATTACTCAGTAATCGAATGAAACAAATGAAAAAAAAGGAAGCTGAAAAAGCGATTGAAGAAATTAAACAATACGCAGCAGAAATTCCACTTCCCCAAATTGATTTATTTGCAACCATTATGATTTCTGAAGGGCTCAGTCAGCGATCCGAGTTTGAGAAATCCATTGATACACTTTTAAAGTGGTATCAAAATAATTCATCCACTCGAGATGCTCGACTCATTCGTACGCGAATTGTACGTCACGTGAATGAGAAAATGGCGGACGATATAGAAAATGGAAATTTTTTAGGTGCTTTGAAGTTACATAGTCAATATGGAGGTCTGTGGTTAAAAGGCTCTGGACGGATTGATACAGTTTATAATTTAGGGCGTGCTTTCGAGTTGGCAGGATCTTATAAGGAATCGGACACATTATTTAGAGAAACAGCTAATTTACTTGCGACAAATAAAATATCTGCTGATGGGATTGAACATTCTGTTTTAGAAAAATTACCTTCAATGGATGAAGTATTTTTGAGACTAGCAAAAGTTAAAATGGAATTAGGAGAACTCAGCAAGTCCTATGATTATTTAAAATCGATTAAAGAACCGGAGAGGTTAAACGAGAATCAACAAGTTGAAAGAATGGATATTGCAATCAAGTTACTCAAAGATAAGGGAGACTTGGAGGCCGCAAAAAATTACTCACGACAGTTAATTGGAAATTGGAAAGGACGGCCAGGAAAAGTTGCCGGTGTTCGATTAAAGCTTGCGCAAATGGAGTTAGATTCTAAGGAGTACGGAAAGGCAGAAAAACTTTTAATAGATAACTTGAGTGATCTCAGCGATGCTAAAAAAATACCTTCTCTCGAACATCTGAACTCGCTCAAGTTACTCAGTGATACTTATCATGCGGAAAATAAGATGAATGAAAATAGCGAACTTTTAGCAGAAATGCTAGAACTCTACCCTAATAAAACTGAAATTAACTCTTACCGATTTCGTCTTGGAAAAATATATTTTGATGAGGGTAATGTTCAAAAAGCCTCCGAAATATGGAAGGAATTTGAACAAAAGAATGAAAGTTTTTGGTCGAAAATTGCCAGTGGCTATTTAAAAGAAAAGGAATGGAAAGATACTTACCAAAAATACATTCAGCGAATCCCAGCAATGGTCAAGGCGAATGAATCGAAAAACAGTGAAAAAAGTTCTTCTGATAAAAAAAATAATGAAAACGACAGTAAGAAAGGAAAAGAGTAATGGCTGATTTGTTTGATAAAACCACCAAAGGATTAGCAGCGTCTCTTAACATGCGTCAGCTTCGGCACAATGTGACCGCTGCCAATATAGCTAACGCTGAAACACCGAATTATCACGCAAAAAAATTAGATTTTGAAGAAGCCCTCGGTCGCGCCCTGGATGTTGATAACTTAAGGGACGTTTCTGTAACACATGACGACCATTTTCCGATTAGTGGTTCGGGGGTTAATGGTGTTCGTCCTGATATTTACGAAAATCCAGAGGGGGCCGTGAACAATGATGGCAACACCGTGGATTTAGAAAAAGAAATGTCCAATCTCAGCGAAAACAATTTACTCTATAAAAGTGCTTTACAACTTATCAATAAGAAAATGGCGGCCTTAAAGTATGCAGCAACTGAGGGAGGTCGATAATGGCTGATTTTCTCTCTGGGATGAGAGTTTCTTCGAGCGGAATGGCGGCTCAGCGAACAAGGATGAACACCATTTCGAGTAACATTGCTAATATTAATACGACAAGGACTGCTGATGGTTCTGGCCCTTACCGTCGTAAGGATGTAATTCTTGAAGCCATGCCCGATGCCAAAAGTTTTGGTGAAGTCATTATGTCCAGTGATCCGCGAAGCGATGTTCAAAGAGTTCAAGTGGTCGATGTAGTCTCTGATACAAAAGCACCGATCATGAAATATGAGCCCAATCATCCTGATGCGAATGAGGAGGGGTACGTGGCTTATCCTAATGTTAACCATATGGAAGAAATGGCGAATATGATTATGGCAACGAGATTGTATGAGGCCAATGTCTCTGCCATGCAAGCAAGTAAAGAAATGGCCGCAAGCGCTCTCGAATTGGGACGATAGTAGGTAGTTTAATTTGTACTGATAAATTTATTCACAATGTAAATAAAACTTTGTTACAATAAACAAAGAGGAGAAAACCATGGATGGTTTTAATGTATCAGGGAGTCAAAGATTTCTCAATACCGGTAATATTGAGTCTCAAAGAACCGAATTGGGTGGTATTCAAAATCCCACTGAGGTTGGTGCTAAAAGCTTTGGTGAAACACTCAAGGATGCCATTCAAGAAGTGAATCAACTCCAAAAAACTTCAGATAAAAAAATGCAAGATTTAGCCACAGGAAAAACAGATAATATTCCTGACGTCATGATTGCGGCAGAAAAAGCAGATATCGCCTTAAAACTCATGGTGCAAGTTCGCAGTAAGATCATCGATGCTTACCATGAAATTATGAAAATGCAGGTTTAACTATTTTTGTTTTTGTTTGATTGAACGAGTGATTTTGAGTGGAGGAATGATTGCAGAAGTTACTGGCAAGCTTAATAGCACAGTTTAAAGAATTTTACAGAACATTAAGTCCAACGAAGAGAGTCTCTTTGGTTGGAGTTGTCGTTGTTGGAATTATAACCGCACTCATCGTCCTTAACATGGTCTCAGGTCAAGAGTATGTCCCACTTTTTAGTAACGTTCCTGCCGATCAAGTTTCACTGATTGTAGAAAAACTTCGAGAAAAGGGTGTTCCCTTTCGAGTGTTAGATGATACAAATACGATTGTTGTTCCTGATCAATTATTGCATTCAACCCAAATGGCCTTGATGACTGAAATTGGTTCCACAAAGCTTGGAAATGTGGGTCTTGAAATATTTGAAAAGCAAGATCTCACTTCAAATACTTATACGCAAAAAGTAAATTATCAGCGCGCTCTTCAAGGCGAATTAATGAGAGCGATTAACAGTCTTTCCGCTGTAAAGCAGTCGAAAGTGATTTTAGCATTACCTGCCAAGAAAAATTTTCTTGAGGAATCAAAACCACCGTCAGCTTCCGTTGTGGTGCAATTAGTTCCGGGTCGAACGTTAAGTCCGGAGCAAATTCGAGGTATCCGTTATTTAGTGGCAAGTTCCGTAGAAGGCCTTGATGCTGATCGTGTTACGGTGGTTGATGATCGAGGAAAAATTCTTTCGCGCATGGGCGATCAAGCCGGTGTCTCTGAAGAGATGATGGAGCTTAAAGGTAAAATAGAAGAGGATATGGAATCACGGATTGACTCTATTTTATCAAAAGTTGTGGGACAAGCGCGAGTGATTGCGAAAGTTGATGTAACATTAAATAATAAACAAATTTCTAGTGTTGAAGAATCGGTGGATCCAGATAAAACGGCCATTCGCTCTTTAACCAGTGAAGAAGAAAGCCTCGATGGGAGTCGAACAAACCCCTCTGGAATTCCAGGAACAAAGTCTAATCTTCCGAATACTGAAAATAACAACGGGCAAACAGGATTTAATCAAAACGTTAAAAAGGAATTAAAAACTACAAACTACGAAGTTCCTAAAACAATCAAAAATATAAAAGAAGGTAGCGGAAGCATAGAACGAGTTTCTGTGGCGGTACTTGTGGATGGTACTTTTCAAACTACCAAAAAAGCGGATGGTACCGAAGAAACCAAATGGGTCGCAAGATCTCCTGAAGAAATTCAAAAATATGAGAGTTTGGTTAAGAATGCCATTGGGTTTAGCTCAAATCGCGGAGATGCAGTAAAAATTGAAAATATTCAATTTGCGCAAGAAGATTTTAGTGAGTCTGAAAGACTCTTAACGAATCTAGAAATTAAAAGAACTATTCAGGGAATTTTTAAATGGTCTATGATGGCCTTTGCCCTCGCTTTATTTTTTATGATGATCGTTCGCCCGTTTATGCGATGGGTGACAGACAGCTTTCAAGATTCTGTCGAAGAAATGCTTCCTCGAACTATCGAAGAATTGGAAGAGTTGCAAAGTGTGGATAATACCTTACCAGGAATGAGTTCAGCGCTCCCCATGTTGGAAGAAAGTGTTGATCCCGACAAGGCGGAGAGTGAATTATTAAAAGACCGTATCTTAGAAATTTTATCAAAAGACGATGAAAAGGCCTCAAGTGCACTGTCTCTTTGGCTTGTCAGAAGGGATGAAAAAGTATGAGTCGATTAATTAAATCTGAAAATGTTCAATATGAATCCCTTAAGGGATTTGAAAAAGCTGCTATATTAATTAATTATTTGGGTAAGTCTGCAGCGAGCACACTTTTTAAGAGAATGGATGACGCCGATATTAGAAAGTTAATTAATGTGATGGCAAAATTCAGAGTAGTGCCAGTGCATGTGACAAAAAAAATTCTTGAAGAGTATTACGAAATGGTGAGTGAATCTGAAGAGTATATTTTTTCAGATCAATTAACGAATAAAGATAATATTGTGGAAGCTGTTGGTGAAGATCGTGCCCGTGGTATTTTGGGTGGTCTTAATTCAAATATGTCTCAAGCAAGAACACTTGAAAGTTTGGAATTGGTGGACGCTAAATCCCTCGCCAACTTTCTTGTGAGTGAACACCCGCAAACCGTAGCAGTGATTCTTTCACATCTCGAAGCGGAAAAAAAATCTGAAGTTCTTCGAAGACTTCCAGAAAACTTGCAAGCTGAGGTTGTTTTGAGAATGGCCAATTTAGAGCATGTGGCTCCAGAGTTGATATCAGAAGTGGACCGCGTCTTGCGAGCAGAGCTAGCCTCAATGAGCACGGTGGAGCAAGCAACGTTGGGCGGAGTACAGCCTGTAGCTGAAATGTTGAACGTGATGGATAAAAATACTGAAGCCTCCATTATGTCTAGGCTTGAAGAAAAAGACCCAATTCTGGCCGAAGAAATCCGTAAGCTTATGTTTGTCTTTGATGATATTATTAAAATTGATGATAAGGGAATTCAAACTCTTCTCAAAGAAGTGGCTAATGATAAATTATTGCTTGCGCTAAAAACGGCTAATGAAGAAATTCGTAATAAAATATTTAGAAACATTAGTGCGAGAGCCGCTGAAGCATTAAAAGATGACTTATCAAGTATGGGTCCAGCTCGATTGAGTGATGTTGAGGGGGCGCAACAGGAAATTGTAAACGTAGCTCGTCGGCTCGAGGCCGAAGGTCGAATTATTATTTCTCGTGGTGGATCTGATGATGCACTGGTATAAAAGGTTGCCTGTTTTATGATTCAAAGATTAATAATTAAATCCGATCAGTCGATGCAAGAGGTTCTGACGTATGAGCCTCAAAAGTTAATTTCAACTCCTCCTGAAAATATGGATGATTTAGTTCGCATTAAAGATTTGAATAATGATTTTTTAATTTCTGATATTGTAAAGAATTTTACAGGCCTTGCTGAAATTGAAGAAAAGAGAGCTGAGAGTGAAATTGAAAAAAAAGCTCTCGAAGAATTAAAGTCAGTACAAGAGCAAGCTTATGCTGAAGCATTTGAATTGGGACTCGTTGAAGGTAGAAAAAAAGCATTTCAAGAATCATCAGTAATGATCAATGAATCACTTCAAAACTTAGAGCATTTAGTATCTTCAATAAGAAATGCTAAAATAAACTTTCTTAATAGTAATGAAAATCAACTCATTAAAATGTCATTTTATTTAGCGACTAAAATTGCATTATTTGAAGTTTCTTCTAATACAGAGAAAGCGGTTCTGGAAGTTCTTAAAGAATGCATTAGTATTTCGCACGGAGAAGAAAAAATTAAAATTGGAGTTGCTCCTGAGCAAGTTGAATTTTTAGAAACATTACAAAAAGAACAAAATCGCGAGTATGACTTTTTGAAAAAGGCAGAATTTATCCCTCAAAATGACGTTCGATTGGGCGGCTGCGTGATTACTACAAACTTTTCAGAAATTGATGCTCGAATCGAGGAGCGAATTGAGAAATTGTGGAGTGAAGTTCAAGGCTCTATTCCACCATTTAAAGATAAAATCGATCAAGGATGAGTTGTTGTGATAAATGAAGAAAGTTCATCAGATTTATTAATTGATTTTGAAAAATACTATCAAACTTTGTCTACTCTGCGATTTACTCGGGATAGTGGAAAAGTATTAGAAGTTCAAGGATTAGTTATTAAAGCCTCACTTCCTGGAGCTAGTGTGGGAAGTATTGTCGATGTACATCCATTGGGAGCGAAAACCAAATTCAAAGCTGAAGTGGTAGGATTTAAGGATCAGAATGTACTCATGATGCCACTAGGACCAATGCAAGGAGTAAGTTTTGGATCGAGAGTTACATTAGCAAAGCAAATTGCTACAGTTCGAGTGGGAAAAAATATTCTAGGTCGAGTTCTTAATGGAATGGGCCAACCTATTGACCAATTAGGCGCCATTGAACAACCAAGAGAACTCCCACTCTATAAAGACGTTCGCAATCCCTTAGAACGAAGACCTATTCGCGAAAGTTTAGATTTAGGAGTGCGAGCTATAAACGCAGGGCTTACGATTGGACGTGGGCAAAGAGTGGGAATACTTGCTGGATCAGGTGTGGGTAAATCAGTTTTGTTGGGTATGATGGCTCGTTATACAGAAGCAGATGTTAACGTTATTGCACTTATTGGGGAGCGAGGAAGAGAATTACGTGAGTTCATAGAGCAGGACTTAGGAGAAGAGGGGTTAAGAAAATCAATTATTGTTGTAGCAACAAGCGATCAAGGACCGTTGATAAGAATGCGCGGAGCTTATGTTGCCATGGCAATTGCTGAACACTTTTGTGCTCAAGGTAAAAATGTTTTATTTATGATGGATTCAGTCACTCGATTTGCTATGGCTCAAAGAGAAATTGGACTCAGTATTGGGGAGCCGCCAGCCTCAAAGGGTTACACGCCGAGCGTATTTTCTACACTCCCAAAATTGTTAGAGCGTGCGGGGTCCTTTGAAAATGAAGGAAGCATAACGGGTCTTTACACGGTTTTAGTTGAAGGAGATGACATGGATGATCCGATTGGTGATGCGGTGAGATCTATTGTTGATGGTCACTTTATTCTATCTCGTCGGTTAGCACAGCAAGGTCATTTTCCTGCCATTGATATTTTACAAAGCGCTAGTCGGGTGATGAGAAGTGTCACCGATCATGTCCATCAAGACTTAGCGCAAGATTTAAGAGAGATTTTAGCAACGTATCGAGAAGCAGAAGATTTAATAAATATTGGAGCCTACAAGCAAGGGGCCAATGAAAAGATTGATCGAGCCGTGAGGCTCCATGATTCAATTATTCATTTCTTGAGGCAAAAAGTTGAAGACAAAACAAATTTTATTGATTCACTAAAAGAGTTGCAATACATATTGAGGTCTTAAGCATGTCATTTCGATTTAGACTTGAGAAAGTCTTAAAACACCGTAAAACCATCGAAGAGATTGCTAAAAAAGAATTTTTAAATGCACAAAGTGAACTTCGAGCGGCAGAGTCTGTTCTGCAAAGTTATTATCAGCAAATCGAAAAAGCGCAACAAGATCGGCACGTTTTAGTTGTTCAAGGAGGTTCCCCTGGAGAACAACTCTGTCAAATTTCAAATTATATCAAAGGTTCAGAAATTAAAATTGAGCGTCAAAAAGATGTCGTTCGAAGTAATCTAGCAATAGTCGAGGAAAAGAAACTGGCTTTGCAGGAAGCTGCAACCGAATATAAAATGATAGAGAAGCTGCGTGATCGGCAACAAGAAGAATATCGGATGAAAGAAAAAAAACTTGAGGAAAAAATTCAAATTGAAATATCTAACACAAGAGCAGAGATGAGGCGTAAGAATGGGGCATAGTTATAATGATTTTTTTACACAAGCTCAAAAAAATAAAGGATTGAGAGCCAACTCTAATCCTTCTTCTGTTACTACTTCTAAGAATATTAAGCGCTCTCAAAGATCCAATCCCTCTAAGCCTCATGGGGCGAGCAAAGAAAAGGTTAAGTCGAAAAATTATGGGCTGATTCTTTTTTTAATTTTTGGGTTTGTAGTAACTCTTTCAGGTGGATTGTATTTAGAGGAGATTTCAAAGTTTTTTAGTTCAGTAGATATTTCACTTTTTACTCAAGCACTGGCTGAAGAATCAGCCAAACCATCTTCCCCCTCATCAGAAAACAATGTGAAAGATGATAAATCAAAAAAACAAAACGAAACTGACGCCAAGGCCAATGTTACCGATGG
The DNA here is from genome assembly GCA_964612425.1 of uncultured Pseudobdellovibrionaceae bacterium. Classification (GTDB taxonomy): domain Bacteria; phylum Bdellovibrionota; class Bdellovibrionia; order Bdellovibrionales; family Bdellovibrionaceae; genus CAUJGP01. The sequence goes on along the minus strand of CAZTDX010000013.1, from coordinate 42,324 downwards.
GACTTCAAGTGATGAGCTTGAACTCAACCACTTAGCCCGACTTCGAGAAAGAAAAGTGGAGCTAGATAAGCGAGAAGAAGAAATTGCTAAGCAAGAAGAAGAATTAGTAAAACAAAGATTAGAGGTTGAGGATAAACTCAAGGAGTTAGAGGGTGTTCGACGAAATATAAGTTCTATTTTAGAAAATAAAGTCCAAGGTGATGATCAAAAAGTTCAAGATCTGGTGCAGTTTTATTCTAATATGAAGCCACCACAGGCAGCAAAAATATTAGAAACACTCGATGAATCTTTAGCAGTGAGAGTTATTGAAAAGATGAAAAAGAAAAATGCAGCAGAAATTATGAATTTACTAAAACCAGAGAAGGCACAATCCATTTCAGAGAAGTATGCAGGATATAAAAAATAGAAATAAATGTATTATATTTAAAAGGAGGTGTTGATGCAAATTCAAATGAACAATAGAAGTCTTCCCAATTTAGGGTTGCCCCTGAATGGTGGGGCTAAAGAAAACAACCATTCTGACGACAGTTTTGAGTTTCAGACAATGATGAAGAAAGACTCTCCAGCAACGACATCACCAAGTTTAAGTTCACGGAAACCAGTGAATCAAAGCCAAAGAGATGCTTCTGGTCTTGATGAGGATGCTTCAAATTATGGAGTAGAGACGGAAGAAGACGTTCCTACAAAAACTCAAAACTACAGTGCTTCTAAAGACGGTATAAAGCGAGGTAGTAAAGTTAAAGATAGTAAAGCCGACGCTGTTCAAAAGTTTATGGACTCCTTAGAGAGTAAACTTGGAATATCAGTAGAGCGATTCTCTGCTGTGTTAGCGCAATTACCACCAGAAATTAAATCGTTACCTGTTGAAGATTCAGTGCCTTATATTATTCAGCAGTTAGGAGTGCCAGAAAGTCGTCAGGCTGAAGTGACTGAGACCTATGTAAGTTTAATGAAGACATCTGGAGTCTTGGAGCAAAATAATCAGCAGAATCAAGAGCCGTTACTTGCTGTCAATGAATGGCAGGAGCCATCGGCTCAAGAACTGAATCAACCAAAAGTGGCAAAAACTTTTGTGAATGAAAAATCTGTTAATACTGAAACTATACAGTTGACTCCCAGGCAAAAGCTCAATGCAAACATTGATGAAATGAATCGGAAGTTCTTTGAGGCTCAGGCAAAACCAACCGCAATGAGACTCCCTGAAAAACCACCAGATTTAGGTGATGCCAGTGATGCGGTCGTCGCAAGTCCTCAGAAGAAAAATCTTATTTCAGTAGATGGAGCGAGTTTAGTAGATCCTAATGCCTTTGCACAGATTAATCCGACTCCTCCGTCGTTTGAGGATAAGATTCGGTACGCTGTGGAATCAGATGTTTCAAGCCCAAGCGATATGAATTATAGTTTGTCTCCAGAAATGTCACAACCCTATAACGACGTGAATACTATTTCTCCCACTGAAATTCAAGTTGCTAGCCGTGACCCTGCGATGAGATCACTCTATGATTTGCATCAAACAGTCATGAACATCAATCCAAAGTTGGCCGTAACGAGCAAAGATTCTTTGAGCACCGAGGCTAGTATTCCTAAACAGCAATCTTGGACTGTAGAAGAGTTGCCGTACCTATCACCTTTAGAAATAAATGGTGCAAAAAGTGCCTTCAATTCAGAAGGGATGCTTGATGAACAAAACGAGTTTAGTCATCAAGGGCAAGCCGACTTAAAAGGGAAGGGACTGGAAGGTTTGGCTAAAAGCAAAAAACCTAAGGACGAAAAAGAGGATGATGTTAGTCAGCTCTTGACTGATTTTAATGTTCACTCAGAGAGGGATTCGGCTAAAGATCTTCAGCGCCCTGGTGCGAGTCAAAAAATAGATTCAAACACTCCAGCGTTGTCGTTGCAAGATCGTGTTCAAAATATCCAAAAATTGAGTAATGCGACAGAGGCTCTCAGTGCAAGTGGCGGTGGAGAAGTAAAAGTTATTTTATCACCCGAGGGTTTAGGTTCAGTTCAACTCAAGGTGCGACTGCAAGAAGGCAAGGTTCAAGTGGAGTTGAGAGCTGAAAATAAGGAATCTCAAAAGCTACTTGAAAGTAGTTTAGGAGATTTAAAAAATAGCTTACATGCTCACCATATTTCGTTAGATTCTGTCAAGGTTGATGTTGGTGGAGAATTCACACGTCGTGAAGCGCACCAAGAGTTTAATCAACCACAGATGGATCTTAATCGAGAGCAAGCAAAGCAATTTATGAATCAATTTCGAGAGGGAAATATGTTTCAGAAACAAAGTTTATTTGATGCACCAGGTTTTCAAACCTACCGTGCACAAAGAGATGAACCTCTGGCGCCGATCTCTCAAGATATTCGACCTCGGAGTTCGCTCAATGTTAATAAGGGACGTGATTTAAATTTAGTCGCTTAGAGTTAAGTTAGACTAATAAATTTTTAAGAGATGAGGACATCATGAACATTAAAGGTACTACAAAAGCTTTTGCCGACAGGAAAGATACTAATTTTATCACAAAAGAAAGTGATGTAAAAAATTATAGCGCCAGTGATTTGCAAAAGCTGGGTGAAGAAAATGTTGGAGATGTCCTCAATCAAATTGCTGATCCCCAGTGGGTTGATCCAGCTAAAAAAATGCGAACAGCCGGCAAAAAAGAACTCGATAAAGATGCCTTTATGAGATTGATGCTCACACAAATGAAGTATCAAGATCCAACGAATCCCATGCAGGCACACGAAATGGCTGCTCAGTTGGCGGCTTTTACTTCGGTGGAACAACTGCAAAATTTAAACACGACGATGGATGGAATGAAAAAATCTCAAGCGCCTCTGCAGCAGTTTGAAGCTTTAAATTTTATCGGTAAATCGGTTTCAGGAGATCGAGCCCAGATCACGAGGGTTAAGGGAGATACGGAGCACAGTTTTCAATACAAATTAATGAAAGATGCAGAAGACGTTACTTTAAAAGTACAAAATGCACAAGGCGATGTCGTAAGAAGTTTTTCGCACAAGCAACTGAAGGCGGGTGCAAACTCCATTCCATGGAACGGACAAGATGAGAAGGGGATTGAACAGCCTCCAGGAGATTACACTTTAGTCGTTGAAGCTAAAGATAAAGCGGGTAAAACAGTTGGTGTGGAAACTCAGTTTGATGGAGTTATCACGGGTGTTAATTACACCCCAGAGGGGCCATTACTTTTAGTTGGTCAACAGACGATTAAGCTCAGCGATGTTAAAAAGATTATTGACCCCAAAATATCAACTCCGAGCCAAGACCAGAAAGTAGAAAAAAATCCTGAAAATAAAAATCAAGACTTGAAAAAACCTTCAACTATATCGGAAAATAAAAAAGCACCTACTGCTACAAGCAATTTAGATCAAATTGCCATGTCTCGTGGGTTAATCGATAAAGTGGAAAAAGCAACGGATAAACAATTAGCTTTATAAGAAAGTAGTAATGGCAATAGATGTAACAAAGATTAGTAATTTTGACCCTAACCTTGGGACCTCGCTGGGAGGACCTAAAGTTGATGCTTTAAATAAGGGGCCAAGCTTTCAAGAGACTTTAGCGGGTCTTAATAAAGCTATTGATACAAAAGCCAATGCAGCTTCTGCGAATACAGCGGGTTTAAAGTTTTCTAATCATGCTGTTGAAAGAATGAGAAATCGAGGAGTGAGTTTTACGCCAGAGCAAATGACTAAATTAGAAGGAGCCGTAAAAAAGGCTGCAGAAAAGGGAGGACGTGATTCTTTAGTGTTAATGAATGATACCGCACTCATTGTCAGTGTAAAAAATAATACTGTAGTGACTGTAGTAGATAAAGCATCATTAAAGGAGAATGTGTTTACAAATATTGATTCAACAATCGTTGTTTAATTACAAGGATTGTCAGAAGTATTGTTACTTTAAAATTTAAAAATGTTTTAAATGATAAATAAATAAATTAGAGAGCTGGACCCGCAAGGGGAGCTCTCCATTTCCAGGGACGGATTGACTGAAGTCTCTGACAACATGGAGGTTGTATGGGTATATTATCGTCATTGTATACGGGTGTTTCCGGTATGACGGCACAGGGTGAAGCATTAGGAGTTATCGGAGATAACATTGCTAATGCGAATACGACAGGATTCAAAGCCAGTCGTGCTGAATTTCAAGATATTATTTCAAAAAATTTAAAAGGGATTTTGGGTGGTAACCAGATTGGGCGAGGCGTGAAGCTTGGTGCCGTAAATCCAATTTTATCACAAGGTAACGTCGATCCTACAGAGAAGGCGACCGATCTTTCAATTTCTGGTGATGGGTATTTTGTTTTAAGAGGTTCCGATGGTGAGTCCTTTACTAGAGATGGGTCCTTTCACTTTGATAAAGAGGGTTTTTTAGTAACGAATGATAATCAAAAAGTTCAGGGTTTTCAGGATGACGGAAAAGGACGAATTATAAATAAAGTTAATGATATTCGTTTCCCTCGAGTCCTTACACCAGCAAAAGCAACTTCTAGTATTCGAATGGAATTAAACTTAGATTCTCGGTCTGATAAAGCAAGAAAGTTTGACGATAAAGATCCTTTTGCAACAGCCCACTATTCAACAGGTGTAGAGCTATACGATTCTCAAGGAAACAAACATCTCATGACCACGTTCTTTAATAAAGTGGATGATGGTAAGTGGGAGTATGTTGGTATGGTCGACGGCAAGGAAGTCACGGGTGGAGATGCAGGAGTATTGAAAGAAGTTTGTCGTGGTCGTTTAACCTTTAATGTTGATGGTAAATTAGAAGACGATGAAATGACCAAGAGTTCGTTTAACTTTAAGGATGGTGCACTTCAAGATCAAAAGGTTTCATTAAACTTTGGTGACCCCATTAAACGAGGTGGTAAAGGGATTGAAGGTACGAAGCAGTATGGCCGTGAATCTGATTTACTCAGCTGGGGTCAAGATGGTGCGAGTGCTGGTACGATCACCAATATGTCTTTCAATGACCAGGGGGTTTTGACCGCTCTTTATTCTAATGGTGAAGCTAGAGACTTAGCGCAAATTTGTTTAGCTAAATTTGAAAATCCCGAAGGATTATTTAAAGTCGGTAACAACCGTTTAAAAGAGTCTCGTGAGGGTGGGGTTCCTTCCATTGGTGTCGCAGGACAAGCAGGGAGAGGAAAGCTTTTCGCAAAAAGTTTAGAGCGCTCAACTGTTGATTTAGGTTCAGAGTTTGTGAATCTTATTCAAGCGCAAAGAGGGTTCCAAGCCAACTCGAAAACCATTACGACAACCGATCAACTTCTCGAAGAAGTCATCAATTTAAAGAGATAATAATTATATAAAATAAGCGTTCCTATTGATATCAACTATTAATGGGAACGCTTAATAAGACCTTTGTTTGGAGAAGAAATGCGAAACTTCATTAAAAAATTCATTCTAACTAGCATAATTTTTTTGCCCATGCTTCAACAGGCAAAGGCTGCGGGCGTGTTTCGCATTGTTAATAGAACTTACGGTAATATTTCTAGTAATCCCGCTCTTGTCGCGCAAATTGATCAACTGTTTAATACAATGGAAACGGAAGTTAATAATCAGCTCACTCAATTTGATGCTGGCTCTTACCTAAAGGGAACTGCCAACGCAACAGCTCTTGCTAGCACTGGTGGCACTCATGATGTTGCTCAGCGCTTCAAGTATTTTTATTTAGAAGCAGGAGGCGGTTTATCAGCGGACTTAGGTGGAATCGGCCCTTTGAAGCTGATGAATGATTCTAATTCCGTGACAGAAGTTAAAGGTCTTTCGGGCGCCATGAATTTTACAATCGGTGCGCCAGGAAACTTGCTACAAATTCCTAAAGTAAATATGTTTGATCCCGAGCGCTTCAAGTTATACCTTGGTTTGGCGCAATATTCTCGAAAAGTTGATTTAGTAAAATTTGACTATCAATCTTATAGTTTAATGGGGCAGTACCACTTTCTTGATAACCGTTCCTTTTTATTGGGTGCCTTTAAATGGAATGGGGTTGATGTGACAACAGGATTTAAATACAATAAAATAAAAATACTTTACTCAAAAAATTTCTCCGAATCCGTTCAGCAAACTGTCACAGATCCAAGCATTGGTGGAACTCAAACCATGACGATGAGTTACTCAACGCTAGCCCAGCTCGGTGCTAATGCGGCTGTGACTACGATCCCCCTTGAAGTGACGACGAGTGTGGGGGTGCTCTATATTTTTGACTTTATTGCCGGGTTCGGAACGGATTTTAATTTTGGCTCTTCATCAAGCATCATTTCTAGCCCTGGATCGGTGACAGCTCAGGAGTCCACTGGTTTAGCAGGAACAATGTCTGGAGACATTGAGTTTGATCTTGGGCAAAAATCAAGTCCGCAAGCTATGAGTTCGCGCTACTTGTTGGGAGTTGCCTATGACTTCCGAGTTATGTCCTTCTTGATGCAATATAATCGCAACATCACAAATCATGCTGAGTCGATTCACTTTGGCCTTGCCGCTCATTTTTAAGTTTTGCACGAGTAAAGTCGCAACCGCGCACGAGTCCTCAAGGGTTTGGAATGTACAAGACAAAATCGATCAAAGGTTTATTTATATCCGTTTGTGAAATTAACCTCGAATATATTTGAGGTAGGTGACGGAGATAACCAAAATTTGTAGATTTATCCATGGGCATCACTTCAGGAGCAAAAGATGATTTTTGGGCCTCAAAATAATTAAATTCGAAACTGGTAAAATCATTGAATTGAAATAATGGTCCTATCAATTTATCTGGGGTTAATTGATAGTATTCGAGATAAACCAACGAGACTGGCAGGTTGTTTGGTACGCCTACAAAGCTACTTTGATAGGTATTGAGCCATGGAGTTTCAGCTTGTTTAATAATAAACTCTAAGGTGGGTATAAAATCACTTCCCTTAACAAGGAGTTTTCCTGAGATGTGATAAAGCTCTCTTGGATATTCATTATATTTGAAACAAGAATAATAATCACCAGAAAGATATTCAATATAATCCTTTTGAATTTTACACTGAGTTTTAAGAAGAGTTAGGTTTTCTGAATTATAGGCTTTCGCTCCCACGTCATCTTCAATGATCAGAAGTTTTCCTTTGAGGGAGTAGCCATTACCTTCAATGGTGCTTGCGAGCAGAAAGGGGCCCAAGCCCTCAGGAGTTATTTTTCGGCGATAAATATCAATATATCCATATTTGTTAGAGGTCACCGCCGCTGTCGTAGCATCATCACTGATTTTAAGTTCACTAAAAAAGGGAGGAGAAATGGAAAAAACCTCGCCTTTTGGTTCATAATAATAAAATATTTTTTTATTTTTATTAAAAAATTTCCAGCCTAAGTTTGTGCGATTAATGTAGAGGAGATTGGAGAAGTCAGATTCTGTAAATGGAATCTTAACAAAAGTACTTGCATCAAAAGTTGCATCACTCATTAGAACATCATCATTAATTTTTATAAAATGAAGTGTCACATCCTTGAAATTATTGTCTAATATTTTATCGAAAGGAATAGACTGAATTTTTTGCCCTTCAAGATTGATTTCATAAAAATGGTTATTAAAAAAAAGTGAGAGCGTGGCTTTTTGTTTATTCGACCAAAATATTTTTTGTAGAGAATTGGGGTCGTCAAAATGTGTGACTGATTTTAATTGATGTGGTGCTAAATAGATACGAATATCATAACCACTCTGAGTTTGCTCAAGCGTAAAATAATAATTGGTTGAAGGATGTAGCTGACCGAGAACTTCATTCTTGCCTAAGGTGATAGGCGCTTGATCCTGAGTCTGAAAAAGTTTTTGGTCTAGAGTAAACCAGTTTCTATCATCAGAAAAAAAAGCTCTTGCCGTAACCTTGGAGGGAGAAATATAAAGATACTTTCCCTGTTCTCCCCAACGTGTTTGTTCGTCACCTCTTGGGTTATTAATCCAAAGCGCCAATCGTTCAAATAATTCAAGATAGGTTTTATTTTCAAAAGAATTTGAACGAAGATAATTATTAAGATTTTGGCACTCACTTTTATCACCAATTTTACACAGTAACTTTGCGCCAGACCATAAAATCATCAAATTTGAATCCATCATTACAGTGTTAAATTTTTTAAAAAAATCATCACTATTACTACCACATGAAGGATTTGTCTTACAGGCTTCTGCTGCAGCAATCAGTGTTCTTCTTTCGGGGATTATTTTATTCATTTGCTTTATCAAGGTTGTCCCGTACCCTGTTTGAACTGAAACTCCACAACGTTCCTCAATGGAGAGTCGAGGATCTGACTGTGCTAATTGGTAAAGAAGTGCCGTCGTTAATTGACTTAAAGAAAAGTCTTGTCCAAAAATCTTAAAAGATTTTACATTCGCTTGCAGGGCAAGCTTTTTAAGCGAACTTTGATACTCGTTATAATCTATACTTAAAAGTGTCTCTAGAGCTGTTTCTAGGCTTTGATGTAACTGTCTGAGCCTTTGGTCTCGATTGGGAGTACTCCATTCTTCATCTCCAGAGCTACCAGGAGCACAGTCATTTTTTTTACAAAACTGATAGCCATCTTCAACAATTTGAATGCGATCTCGAAAGCGAAGTTGAAGTTCGGTTAAGGCATTTTCAAACATTGTGGCAAAACTAAAATTGGGATTTAATTTTTTAAATACAACTAAAAAATGTGAATTCTGTTGTTGGTCATCGGAGGGTAAATGAAATTGCTCTTCAGAATAGTCAGGAATTTTTTTAGCTGGAATAATGCTCCAACCTTCACCTGTTCGTGTGGCCCATCGGAATTTGTAAAATCCACTTTTATTTATAACCGGAGAGCTATGTTCTTGATAAAAAGTCGCTATTAACTCACGAATTGCCTTTGGTAGCGTGGAGTACAATAGTGTGATCGGCATGTTATTGGGTTCATTGACACTATTCGCAATCATTGTGTGCCCGTGGGTGTCATCTAAACTTAAGTGATGAGTACCAGGAGTTAAGAATGTGGGATCGATAGCCACAGGATAGCTGTCTTTCATGAGAGTGTGGGTATAAGTATTTCTTAAAATGTACTTGATGGCCATGCGAAGTCTTTGGTTTTTTTTCCAGTCAGGATCTGAAGGATATTGCAACCAATCTGGTAATACTGTTTCGTGGGTAAATAATTGTGAGCTACCACCTAAGTGAATAGCCATTGGGAGTTTGTGAATAAACGCAAAAATCCATCTAAGAGTATAAGCGACGTCGGCACAATCCGTGGGTAAATTAAAATCAATCATAAATTGTGGGTATAAATTTTCTTTTACCCAACGACCATATTCAACTTCCCACGCAGAATTCCACTCATTGGTAGCTTCCCAAAGGACTTCTTTGGTGGGGCGTGTAAGAGTATAAGGCGCAGTCGTTAACTCTAACTCCGATGTTTTAATGTTTGATAGCTGATACTTTTTTGTCAAAAATTTAAGCCATTGTTGGGCGAGAAGAGTCTCTTCTATTGAGAAGGACTTCTTAGAAATTAAATCTTGATATTGATTATTTATGGAACGGAACAATCTAAAAACGTGTCGACTCTCTTCAATGGATTGAGTGAGATAATAGCTTTCGACGACATTTGGGGAAGTAATGATGGAAGCTTGCCAAAGCGATGAAGACTCAATGGCTGAATGTGCTAATACCAGTGTAGAAAAACAAACTGTTAAAAAAAGGCTTATAAAATAGTTCATATTGTCCCTCTATTATTATCGGACCTAATTAGGATTCTTTTCGAATCAAATGGTAACCAAATTTTGTTTTGATTGGTGAAGAAATTTCTTGTGGGCTCAAGTTTTTAAGTGCCAGTTTAAAATCTGGGTCCACATTTTTATTGCTGATATCGCCAAGCCACCCTCCGAGTTCCGCAGAAGAACACAGGCTGTATTGACGTGCTAGGGACTCAAAAGAATTCCCTTCAGAAAGTTTACGTAATAAATCTTCAGCTTCAAAGCGGTGTTTTACTAAAATATGACTCACATTCATAATGCGTTTACCTAACTCTGTCCATCTCAATTTATCTCATCTCATCGAGGGTGACTTGCTAATTCGTGACAAGACTCGATGACTGCGCTCAGAATATTAGGTTCAAAAAGGGAGTGACCCGCATCAGGAATAATTTGCAGCTGACTTTTAGGAAGAGCCTTATGCAATTCCCAAGCATTTTTCACAGGGCATACAACATCGTAGCGACCATGGATGATCCGAGTGGGGATATCTTTAATTTTTGAACAGTTTTCTAAAATAAAATTATCGGAAGGTAAAAAAGCTTTGTTATAAAAATAATGAGCTTCGATTCGAGCAAAAGGAAGCGCTTTTTTAGGAATAGAGTAAGCTTTGATAAACTCTTCTCGTGGAATAAGGAATGAGGTTCCGGCTTCCCACTGACTCCAAGTTTGGGCGGCCTTAAGTCGAACCGACTCATCACTTGAAGTGAGGCGTCGATAGTAAGCCGTAATATAATCATGGCGCTCTTCCGCGGGAATAAGGTTTTCATAGGGCTCCCAAGAGTCGGGATAAATCCAATGCGCGCCCTCTTGATAAAACCACTTCAATTCTTTTTGTGTGACTAAAAAGACTCCGCGTAAAACAAGACCCATGGTCGCGGCAGGGTGAGAAATTGCATAGACCAGTGCGAGTGTTGATCCCCAGCTCCCCCCATGAACGAGCCATTGCTCTATTTTTAATTCAGCACGAATTTTTTCAATATCGGCGACGAGATCCCATGTCGTATTTTCTTCAAGCTCAGCAAAGGGAAGACTTTGCCCGCTGCCTCGCTGATCAAACATAATGATACGAAAAATTTTAGGATCATAGAGTCTGCGATGATCGGGGTCAGTGCCTCCGCCGGGGCCGCCGTGGAGAAACAAAATAGGTAAACCTTGAGGGTTGCCAGCTTCTTCCACATAAATTTTGTGGAGTGGCGAAACAGAAAGAAAAAATTTATTATAGGGTTCAATGGATGGATATAAGGATCTCATGGTCGACGCTCTCCTTTTCTTTCATTCCTACTATCAACAATTTTATTGAGCAAGCTGAATTCGGCTTTGATCAGAACAACTTCAGGGAGAAATTCTTTATTAAAATTTTATGGTAAACTCAGTGGGAGTCTGTTAATTTAATTTAAAATTCAATTTTAACGGAGCTAAGATGGCGAAGCGAAAATTTTTTATTGCAGGTGGAGGCACGGGCGGTCATATTTATCCTGGAGTTGCAATTGCTCGTGCCATGGAAACATTAGATTCAAGCCTAGTTGTCGAATTTGTGGGCTCAAACTCTGGGCTTGAAACTAAGATCGTCCCTCGAGAAGGTTTTGCGTTGCATATTTTAGCCTCAGGAAAATTAAATTATCGCGGCTCAATCATTATTAAGTTTTTCAATTTGTTTAAGGTTGCGTGGGGTTTTTTTCAAGCACTTGCGTTATTAACCAAAGAAAAACCCATCGGCGTTTTGGGAGTTGGCGGTTATGCTTCGGGGCCCTTGGTGTTGGCGGCCCACATTATGGGGATTCCCTCAGCGATTTGGGAACCCAATGCACACCCCGGACTCACTAATCGCTGGCTTTCTCGTTGGGTTCCGCGCTCATTTATTGTTTTTGATGAAGCAAAAAAATATTTAAAGTCGCCTCAAATTCACTTGATGGGTTTGCCAGTAAGAAGAGAATTAGAAAACTTAGCTTCCAAAACAAAATCCGACAAAGAAAACTCTGATGAGTTCCATGTCTTGAGCTTTGGGGGAAGTCAAGGGGCGCAAGCCATTAATAAAGTCCTTACAGAGTGTGTGAAATCAGAATCTCAATGGCTTTATAAAGCCAAACTCATTCATCAAACTGGCGTGTCTGATTACACTGACGTCAATGAAATTTATTTAAAGTCTGTATTTGATGTAAAGGCGTTTGAATATTTATTTGAAATGGACAAGTACTATCAGTGGGCGGATTTAGTTATTGCGCGTTCTGGTGCCAGTACGATTGCTGAGTTAGCGGCGACCGGAAAACCCGCAATCCTCGTACCGCTTCCCACATCCGCGGATGACCATCAACGTAAGAATGCTTTGGCTCTCTTAGAAAAAAATGCCGCGCTCTTAATAGAACAAAAAGATTTTACAAAAGAAAAACTCAATCAAGTGCTCTTAGATTTAAAGCAGAATGATGAAAAGTTAAAAGTGCTCTCTCAAAATATAAAACTATTACATCATCCCCTTGCGGCTGAATCTATTGCTAAAGTCTTGCTTGAAAACAAATAATATTTATTGATATGAGTGATGGAGAAAAGATGAGATTACAAAAAAGTCGTTTTCACTTTGTTGGTATCGGTGGAATTGGAATGTGTGGTTTGGCAGAACTCTTAAAAGACATGGGCGCACAAGTCACCGGAAGTGACTTAGCAGAAAATGCCAACACGGAACGTTTAAAATCATTAGGAATTAAAATTTTTAAAGGTCATCAATCAGAAAATATTGGCGACGCCGAAGTGGTGGTTTACTCCAGTGCGATCAACTTTCAAAATCCTGAAATCGCCGCCGCGCGAGCTCAAATGGTACCACTGATTCCTCGGGCCGAAGCTCTTGCAGAGATCATGCGTTTTAAACGCGGAATTGCCGTGGCCGGAACCCACGGCAAAACCACCACCACTAGTATGGTGGCCTCTGTCCTCCTCGAAGCTCATGCGAGTCCCACGATAGTTGTTGGAGGAAGGTTTGAGCGAATTCAGTCGACGGCACTTTTAGGAAAGGGAGAGTGGTTGGTGGCAGAAGCCGATGAAAGCGACGGAAGCTTTGAAAAACTCACTCCTGAAATTGCCATCATAACCAATATTGATGCTGATCATCTGGATTATTATAAGACCTTTGAAAATTTAGAAAAAGCGTTTTTTGATTTCTCATTAAAAATCCCTTTTTATGGAGAAGTGATCGCCTGTGGTGATGACTCTGCCGTTCGCGAAACCTTAAAACATTTTCCTAAACGAATTTTATTTTATGGATTTCAACCACACAATGATGTGGTCATTCGCGGAGAAAAGGGAAACTATGAATTGATGAGAGAGCAAAAAGTTCTAGGAACATTTAAAATTAAAGTGCCAGGAATTCATAATGCCCTCAATGGGACTGCCGCAATCTTAGCCGGGATGGTGGCGGGGTTTGATTTCAAAGTTTGTGCGCAAGGGCTTGAGCGCTTTGAAGGTGTGGATCGCAGGTTTCATTTTAAAGGTGAAGCTCGAGGGGTGAAAGTCTATGATGATTACGGTCACCATCCCACCGAAGTTCGAGCCGTACTTCAAGCATTTAAAGAAAAATATCCAGAGTGCAAATTGACGGTCCTCTTTCAGCCCCATCGCTATTCTCGAACGCAGCACTGTTGGACTGATTTTACCAATTGCTTTGGCTTAGCCGATGAAGTGTTATTGTTAGATATTTACCCCGCAGGAGAATCTCCCATCCCCGGAATTACCAGTCAAAAATTAGTAGAAGAAATTAAAAATCCCCATTGTCATTATTTTGTTCGATCGAGCGAAACGGCTAGAGACCTAGTGCAAAAATCAACTCCAGGACAAATCATTCTGACCTTAGGTGCTGGTGATGGCTGGAAATTTGGAATGGAAATTTTAAAATTGTTAAAAGAGAATTAGAAAAAGAGAACGTGAATTAGAAATTAGTTTCACAAAAAAATATGGCCGGCTTTTCGGAATTATTTAAAAAATCCCGGACATCCGGACGCCTAATGCAAATGACCTCTCAATGAGGATGGCCGCACCTTTGCACAAATGACCCCTCCAGAAGAAGGAGGGTCATTATTATGATTCTAAAAGCAAATAAAATAAAAATAACAAATATTATAGCCATTCTCATGGGGAGCCTGTTGTTAGCCTCTCAGGGATTTTCCTATCCTCTTATCGATAGGGCAACAAAAACAGGATCGTTAAAAATTCAAGTTTTTCCCGATAATCTCGTTGGTGGAGTTTACTGGTATGTGCCGACATCCATTGAGCCCGTGATCGAAAACGGGGAGCCAATGTCTGAACTTTATCAAAGCCATGATGAGCTGGTTTTTATGTTTAGAGGGCAGGCTTCGGTCGATGAATCCATATTATCAGAGTTAGCCCAAAACCTCGGTGTCCCCCGCGCTAATTTAAAACCAATTTTTTATAATACCAATAAAGTTTCAGCTTGTGTGACGGATTTATTCGAGGAGGGTGAAGTGCGTTGGATGGTTCCAAAACAAATGGGAAATTATATGGAAATTCTTCCCTTTGGTGTTCGAACCAAGAACAGAGATCTAATTCCTTTATTGGGAAATTATTTTAAGGGGAAGGGTTTAGCCTGCGTTTATGAGTATGAATTTAATGCGGCTTATACTTCTTATAAAGTTCACGTCGATTTAGATTTAAATAGAATTTATACTCGATTTCAAAGCCAAGCTCACGCCGAGGGACTGTGGTGGGAAGTAGATATTAAAGTTCTTCTGGAACAAATGCGCCGGGAGGGATTATTAAAAATAGTTCAGTATCAAGATACCAGTGCACCAGAGACAAAATTAGATGAGCAAGTGCGTGCTGCCTTTGACGATATTTTGAAAAAAGTGGTCACCATGATTTTTGTCCCAGCAATAAAAATTCAAGATGGTGAAATGGCAGAGCGAGGACGTCCTTGGTCTTTGCGACTCGATTACCGTAAACAAGTAGAGTATAATCACTTTACTTTTGATTTAGAATCTCAAGCCGTACAAAAGAAAACATCAACCATTGGTGTACGCCTGGGCCTACAGTAAGTGTATTAGATTCTGCTGAAAAAGGCCTACTTCTTCGTTGAAAAAGTTTAAATCTCACTCAACGTAGGGGAACTACGCCTCGTTCGATTTAAACTTTTCCGCCTCGAATTAGGCTCTTTTTCAACAGAATCTAATGAGTCGGTGCCGCGAAATTGAAAAAATATTAGATTGGAGTTATTTAATGAAACATTTAAAATTAAATATCATAAGTAAAATAAAAGGTAAAAGTGACGTAAGATCTCTGCAAAGGACTATAACGGACATTTCAATTTATGGAGTTTTATTCTTAGTACTCTTCTATCAATCATTGAGTCAGGCCAATCCCTCTTTGGTTTTTGATCAGTATGAACTTCTAGGAAGGATTCCCTTTTTTAAAAGTGATCTTGAATACAGTTATTATTTACCCTTCGGGTTGAGTTCAGAACTTGATTGTCATTCTCTGGGAAATCAAAAGACTCTCTGCTCTGTGAAGGTTTATAATAACTTAAATGCAGAAGAGACGAAGCTGATAGAAAGTCAGGGAGCAACAACGGCGCTTTCGGACCTAAGCTACAATGTTGTTCAGAAAATCGATGAAAGTCTAGATTATAATAAAGATTGGATTACAGAAAGTAAGCCTACGACGCTCTTATTGAAGAGTTTACGAATGACAGAATATCCTTATGGGTTCTCAAGCTTTAAGATTTCAGTCGATCGCCTCGAAGAGCTTAAAAGGGGTTATATTATGGAGGGGTTGGGTCAATATTCTATTCAAGTGAGTTTAAAGGCACGAGAAACTAAATTTTATTTAGCAATAAATTCATTCAGTGAGTTTAAAGAGAGATTGCTCGATCTGGAAGGGCGTCGATTGACATCAACTTCTTTGGAGACTGAGTTAGAGAAGCTTTCTATGGCTGCATCTTTAAAATCAAAAGGGTTTTTAGAGCCAAAGAAAATTCTAAAAAAGATACTGCAAGTGCAGTTTTTTCAAAAAACTTCCGTTTCTCGATGGCGGTTAAACGTAAAGAAAGTTAACGAACTGACTAGTGTTCGTAATAATGAGCTTGTTTTGTTGGATGATACCACAGAAGACAATTCATTGCGATGTCAATCAACTTTAGAATTAAGGCTTAATGCTTTACCAAAAACAGAATGTCACATGGAGGAGAATGAACATGGAACAAATTAAATTATTAGCCCAATCCATTGTTGTGCTTTTTATCCTATTATCAGGGTGTCAAAATCCCTCCAAGGGAACAGAGTTGACACCTCCGAAGAGCGATCGTGGCTCTTCGGATGAAGAGAAGAACCTTAGTGAACAGAATAAGAGCCAAATTTGTCATTTCAATTTAAAAGACAATCTTTGCTCTATTTCGTTATCAACGTTCAATCATCTAAAGAAATTATCAGAACAGGGCTTTTTGAATTCTGAGTTACTTGATTTAAAAGAAATTCAAGATTCTTACGCTCTTAAAGCAGAGACAACAATGACGACGGTCCTTTGTATAAAACAACAATATTGTAAGGAGTAAAAAAATGAAATTATTAAACATAACAGTTTTAGTAGCGGTGATCTCGTTAACGTCACTATGCTCGTTTAGCCAGGTGAATTTAGATCGTCCTTATTTAGGTAAAACAGGAAACACCTTGTTTTTTGATACTCATGAACCCAAACTCATTTGGTCCATTCCAAAATTTTTGGAAGCCACCAATGCAAATGACATTGTTCGCGTTGGTGATGAATATCGAGTCCGGTTTAATGTGAGTTTTCCTGAGAAAAGTAAAGTAGATTTAGCTCCTCAAGAAGAGGGGAGTCCTCTTGTTTTTCGTGCGTTTCGAGCAACGCAAGTAAGTTTAGAGACTTTTGCAGATATCGATCCTAAACTTAATCCAACCATTTCTGCATTGGGTGATTATGGAATGTTTGGTGAAAGCATACCCTATATGATGAGTCTTCAAACTAAAAAATATCCAATCTCTGCTCGTCATACGGCAAAGCATCTTTTTGATGGAAAAAATATGTTAGTTTTAGGGCGGGTTAATTATTATTTTTCCGCGTTAAGGGGTGGGCAGCCTTTTGAAGCCCAAAGCACTGTAGCGATCATAATTCCAAAACGAGTTGATAAAAAATCCAGACGATTGAGTGGAGAAGTAAACAACATTAATGAAGTGTTGAATCTGCAAAGTGCTAATGAAAGGACTGATATCCCTTCACCAAAAATTGAGAGTGTGAATTATAATCCGCTCATTCAATATCACAGTCAAACAGGTTGCTGGGGGCAAGTTAATGAAGGAATTATTTGTCTAAAAGATATGCCTTAATGATTAGGTAAAGATGACGCTAGTGTAAAAGCATCCATTACTCAGGACTGACTTCAAAAGATTTAAAATTGATAAATTAGGAGTTATTTTCTGCTTGAGAGGGAGGACTACTATCTCCCTTTGAGCCTTTATAGGCGTGTGAAACTAAGAGACTAGCAATTCTGCGGTACTCGCTGAGCACATCAAGATGGATAGAGCTTGTATTAATTGAATCTCGAATGCCTCGATTCAAGCGACCAATGTGCTTTTCTCGAAAGGTCATTTCAATTTTTGCAAGATCTCTCTTTAATTTGATAGCCTCATCACAAAGCTCTCGGGTGTGGAATGCGTTTATGGCCATGGACGAAACTTTCATTATTTGTTCGTGCATATTTTTAAGTTCAACCCAGCCGTCTTGTGAAAACTCTAGTTTAAGGGCCGATTTTTTAGAGGATAGAGTAATCAAATTAATATCGATGGAATCTGCGGCTCGTTCCAAGTCACTTAAAAACATGATCATGTCCATGATTTTTTGATTCACTTCACTGGAGCCGTTATTAGCGTGTTCGAGTAAAAACATTTTAATTTCTCGGTAAAGAAAATCGACACGATTATCTCGCTCTTTAATGCTGTCGACAAGAGGGATGTTATAGTTACTAAATAGTTTGATTGAGTCTTTGATCATACTGAGAACAATGTCAGCCGCTCGCATGATCTCGCGTTCTCCATAGGAGATAGCGAGTGATGAGGATTTATAATTATTTAATTTTAAATACTCCGTCCCAAACTCTTCTGAGAGATTTTTAGGAAAGAGTTTTTCCATCATCATAGCGCCCCATTTTATGAAGGGAAAGAAAATCGCAGCAGAGATTAAATTAAAAAAGAAATGGGCATTGGCAATGGAGCGAGATGGCGATGTTTGAAAAAACTCAATTTGAGAGATAAAAAAATCGGAAAAAGGATAAAAGAGCAACACACTTACAACTTTATAGAAAAAGTGAGACCAGGCCACCTGCTTGCCAATGTGATTGCTATTGGCTGCGGCCAAAATGGCCGTTGACGTCGTACCAATATTGGCTCCATAAACCCAAATTAATCCATCAGAAATTGAAATAACTCCAGCTGAGGCAAGGCTCATGACTAAGCCAATAGTTACGGCACTCGATTGTATTAAACTACAAAACACCATTGAGATCACAAAAGAAATAATAGAGTGTGTTCGAAGATGTTGAAAAGCCGTGGCCAGTTCAGGAAGTTGGGCAAAGAAGTGAGCCGCACTACTCATAAAGCTTAGGCCAAAGAATATTAATCCAAAGCCCATAAAAACTTGCGCCACATTTTTCACAGCATTTTTTTTACTTAAAAAGTAAAACAAAAAAGCAACGCTAAAAATAGGTAAACCATAATGGTTTAGGTTAAAGCTAATCAATTGAACGGTGAGCGTGGAACCAATCGCAGTACCAATTATAACGCCCATCACTTGCTGCAAGTTAATCACGCGGGCAGAGCCAAGGCTAACGAGCATGCTTGTAACAGCTCCTGAACTTTGAAGTAGTGTTGTAAGAAGTATACCAACAAAAATGGCAATCAGCGGACTCTCAGATAATTTATTAAGAATTTGGCTTATTTTTTTTGCCATAAGCTTTTCGAGTGATTGACTAGCCATGGTCATACCTAGCAAGAAAAGAGCCATGCCTCCAATCATTTGAATAAGTTGTTCTTGGACTGATAACCAATTCATGACGAGACTCTTTGATTGGAGGATTGAGCTGCTTCTGAACTTGCACTTTGATAGTAATGCCAACTATAGGCAGCCAGTCCCAGTGAGATGACAGAAGGGAGTAAAAATCCTAAGTATTTCCACTGAAAAAAGATCAAACCTCCAGCCATTGAACCAAATATGAAAGAAAGAATCGTACCGAAGCGAAGGAGATTCATTTTAAGTTCTGTTTTACGCTGTTCTCTTTGCTGCTGTGGATAGAACATACGAACAAGGCCCACGCCAAGATCCGTGGTAATTCCTGTTAGATGTGTGGTGCGCACCAGGAGCCCGGAGGCTAAGCTAATCATACTGTTTTGCACGCCACTTAAATACGAAAGTGTTGATAAGAGAAATAAAATAACGAATTGTGAGGACGGCTTTTCAAATGTTCCAAGAAAGTGATTGTGTCCTAAGAGGCTGATCACTGCTAGCATTACACCAACCACTAAAAATGTGGGAGTGTAGTGGGGTTTTAGTTTTAAATATTTTCTTCGATCAATAACAAGTGCAGAAGTGATGCAACCCAAAAGAAAAAAAAGTGGAACCATGAGCATGGAGAGCGCATCAATCAATAATCCTGACGCTAAATCTATTCCGAAGTGTGTGGCAAAGCCCGTCACGTGAGTTACGAAGCGATTGCAGGTTATAAATCCACCCACATTAATTGCTCCTGCTTGAAAGGCTAATGTAAACCAAAGTGCAAAATTCAGAGGTTTTAAGGAAATATGAGGTGAATTAGGGTTGCTTATAAACATAATTACTTATCGGTGAAATTGTTGCAAATACAAGAGCTTACAGTTTCATCTTAAACAATTTTTATCTTTCGAGACAGCGAATTGAAATACATAAATTATATTTAATAATCCCATGCGGCAAAGCCTTCGTGCGTTAAATTAAAAAAAGTGAAAAAATAATTTTCATTTACCTCAAGACCTATGTTTAGATTTATTGGTTCTTTAAAACTTTGGTGAGTTAAATGTTTAATGGATTAAACAAAATCACTGAAGTTTTTAGGAAAATGAGTTGGTCAATTGAGTGACCAAAGTTCTGTTTATGATTCACGGAAGGATTATTATGAAAAATTTCAGAAATTATCTGAGCTACTTAAGCTCAATACCTAAGTCATGTTTTTTTAGCATAGCACTTTGTACCTCTGCTTTTTTTGTAAGCTCTGTTTCTTTAAGTAAAACTGTTCTCTTGGTACCAGGTTTTTTTAATTCGGCCATTCCAGGAGATCTCAATAAAATCGGCACACGAATTTATTGGAGCGAAGACATTAGAAGTGTTTTTAGAGCTGCAGGTTACAAAGTTTTCGTTGTGGATAACTTTAACCCCATTGGAAGCATCGAATATAATGGCAATCGCTTATTAGAATACATAAAATGTAACCAAGATCAGTTTGATGAAGATGGTTCTTTTGATATCGTTGCTCACTCTGCGGGTGGACTCTATACGCTCTATGCTAATGAAAAGGAAGCGCTTCCGATTCATAAAATGGTGACCGTGAATACGCCATTTGATGGGGTTGAGTTTGTCGATACCATGACAAATTATTTCCCTGACATCGTCACTATAGAAAGAAAATTAAATTTATTGAGCATTAATCAACTAAGGCCTGGAAATGTTCGAAATGTTTTGTCAAAAATTAGAGCCCCTCGTTCATTTTCTATCCGCGCGTATGCTGGCTTTCAGTCACGCGGGAAAAATTATTATGATGCTTCCTTTTTGAGCCCCGTATTTTATGTCACTCAAGCATTTATGAAACAGGGCTCTGATGGAATTGTGACTTACGACTCAGCACTTGGTCGCACAAAACGCCTGAGCATTGAATCGAGTGTTGAAGGCACGACCGAAGATTACATTCGATTGGATCACTGGAAGCAAACTGCTGGTGCTGATTTATTTAAACTCTTAGGAATGACCAATACAGAGTATATTCGTAAAGAACAAAAAAGATTTTATAGCAAAGTTGTAAACTATTTGAATAAATAGTTAGGATAAAATAAATATAGTTTAAAGTGAAACTTATACTTATCAATCATTCAGATATTGCCATGCCGAGGAAGTTTATCCAACACTGGATGGATAAACTTTGGCGCACTCTTCGTAAAAAAGGAGTCCTCTCTTTAAGTCAGCGACAAAATCGCATTGACTTCAATGCTATCCCCGAAGTGACCGTTCTTTTTTTGAATTCCCGCGAAGCTAAACAGATTAACTTTAAATTTCGTCAAAAAAACTATGCAACAGATATTCTCAGTTTTTCAGGCTATGAAGGAAGTTTGGGTGAGCTTGTGATTTGCCCCACTGTCATTCGCCAACAATCCATTGAACACAACCTTACTTTTCGTGAGGAGCTAGGATATATGCTGACTCATGGTATTTTGCATTTGCTAGGATTTGATCACGAGAAGAGTAAAAGGGAAGCCACGCTGATGTTTCAAATACAAGACGAAGTATTTGAAAATTTATGCCAAAAATTTTGGAAATAAGAATTGTCATTTTTGGGGGAGTGAAGCTTTTACTCTCGCTCATCCGAATTCAAAGCAAACATCCGAATCACGTCACTTCAAATT
Source organism: uncultured Pseudobdellovibrionaceae bacterium (assembly GCA_964612425.1). Lineage (GTDB taxonomy): Bacteria > Bdellovibrionota > Bdellovibrionia > Bdellovibrionales > Bdellovibrionaceae > CAUJGP01. The sequence goes on along the minus strand of CAZTDX010000013.1, from coordinate 20,946 downwards.
AAATAAAATAGATAAAGAGGTTGGAGCGACTATTGCTATAGCAACAGGTTGCCGAGTCTGAGAAGGTGCTAAAGAAGAAAACCCCCATTTTTTTAAGAATGGAGGTCTCTATGAATGAAACTAATACAAAAAAGACTTGTGTTAGCTATCGTCATTGGCTGAAGTTAGCTCAAGAGGTTTTAGGTCTAATTTTTTTAGGCTTAAAAGTTTACGAGTTACTTCAGTACCTGCATTTATTTTAAGATGGCACGTTGCTGGAAATACGGAACGTCTACGGATGAGTTTTGTTATTAAAATAAAATTAGTCGAGGAGGTCCCTCTCTGGTCTAACGGATAGGACTTAAAATCTAAAGGGTTTAATTCATGGAAAGTAAAATCTCAGGTTCGGCCCCTTTTGTTAGATCAAAAAAGTGGCAAACTGATGAGTCACTTCCAAAACATTCATTATGATGAATTGTGTCGAAAATTTTGGAAATGAGATTTGTCACTTCTCATGGGCTTGTGCATAGTGATTGAAAATGATTAATAATTGCTTGAGATAATGGAGTAAGCTGTGTCTTTAGTGACTGAGTCCTATGATATTAAAGTTAAAATCAATCGTTTGAAAGAAATGGCCATCGAAATTCGGGGGTATCTTTGACGTTGATAAAAAGCAACGCAGATTACAAGAATTAGAGATTGCAGCCGAAAACCCAGATCTCTGGAATAGACCCGCAGAGATGCAAAAAATAAACAAAGAAAAATCACTGCTTGAAAAAGCTGTTCAAGAGTATCAGGGCTTTCATCAGAGAGTTGAAGACGTTCAAGTTTTAATGGAAATGAGTCTTGAGGCTCAAGATGAAGCCACGTTTCAGGAATCCAAAGCAGAAGTTCTCTCCCTTGAAAAGTTAGCTAAAGAACTCGAAATAAAGCGTGTGTTGAGTGGTGAACTTGATTCTAACGGTACGTATTTGACGATCAACTCAGGAGCTGGTGGGACGGAATCTTGTGATTGGGCATCAATGCTCATGCGAATGTATTTGCGTTATGCGGAAAAGCACGGGTACTCCACCGAAATTCTAGAGATGACGGAAGGTGAGGGCGCTGGGATTAAATCGGTAACGATTCACATTCAGGGTCCTTATGCTTATGGATATTTAAAGGCAGAGTCAGGTGTTCATCGATTAGTCCGAATTTCACCATTTGATTCAAATGCCCGCAGGCACACGAGCTTCGCCTCTGTTTTTGCTTGGGCCGAAGTGGAAGACGATATAAAAATTGATTTAAAAATGGATGAAGTCAAAGTGGACACCTATCGAGCGAGTGGAGCCGGTGGTCAGCACGTGAACAGAACGGACTCGGCAGTTCGAATGACCCACTTACCAACGGGAATTATAGTTCAGTGTCAAAATCAGCGGAGCCAAATTCAAAACCGTGAAAGAGCGATTAAAATGCTAAAAGCCGCTCTCTATGAAAGAGAAGTTGAAGCGCGTAATAAAGAAAAGGAAAATTTAGAATCACAAAAAATGGCCAATGAATGGGGAAGTCAAATTCGATCCTATGTTATGCACCCTTACCACATGGTGAAAGATCACCGCACTGATTATGAGACCTCTCAAGTGGATGATGTGATGGATGGCAATGTGGATGGTTTTATTATGGCCTTTTTAAAATCTCAATTAACACAAGTCACGTCACCAACGGCGGAGGCCCATCGGTGAGACCTTGGCTTTGGGTTGCACTTCGCACTTTAAAATCGGGACAAAAAAGAGCGGGAATTTCTTCTTGGTTTTCCTTTTTAGGTTTAGTGTTAGGGGTGGCGAGCATGACTGTCGCCATGGCTGTGGTGAGTGGATTTGAAACCACTCTTAAAAACTCTATTATTGATGTGCGTGGACACCTCGTTGTGTTCAAGCAAGGAAAGAATCTAGAAGAAGCCAAAGTTTTTGAAGAAAAATTAAAAAAAATTATTCCTGAAATTACGGCAACAATACCCTTTGTGATGGTGGAGGCCGTTGCCGCACACAAGGGAAAATTACAAGGTGTGATCATTCAAGGGGTCGACGCTCCTCTTGCGGCAAAACATTTAGGAATTCAAAAGCGACTTATAGAAGGTTCCTTTACGTTTCCCAGCAGTGAAGAGGGATTGGGCGTGGTTGTGGGAAAGGGTTTTGCTCGCAACTTTAATTTAAAAGTGGGTGATGTTTTTCGATTAGTTTTACCAATGGCCAATGATTTAAATCCCGTCGACTTCAAAAGAAAAATGGGAAAATTTAAAATTACCGGCATTGTTGATTTAGGGAAGCATCAATACAATGAGCGATATCTTATTACGGATTTAAAAATAGTCCAAGATTTTGCCTCGCTCGGAGGGAAGTATTTAGGGCTGATGACAAAAATAAAAGATGCCGACCGTGCTCGCGAGTACGGACTAAAGTTGAGTGCAGAGCTTGGTGCCAGATATTGGGTGCAAGATTGGGAAGACGATAATTTATTTGAAGCTGTTAAAATTGAAAAGCCGGTTTTATTTTTTGTACTACTGATTATGGTTATTGTGGCCGCACTCAATATTTCAAGCACTTTGTTTATTAACGTTGTTCAACGCTACTCAGATATCGGAATTTTGAAAGCAATGGGAGCCTCTCCTCAGTGGATTCGTCAGGTGTTTTATTCGCAAGGAATTCTTATCGGAATTTTCGGCAATATTTTTGGATTTTTATTAGGATTAGTTTTTTGTGGTATTTTTATTTTACTGCAAAAGAATCTCGGAGTGATTGACGGCAGTGTTTATAACGTAGATGGCATTAGTATTCAAATTAGAGCATTAGATGTGCTTTCTGTTTTTATGTTTACGATGCTAATTTGTTTTATTTCTACGATGGCTCCAGCCTGGAGAGGTTCAAGGTTGAATCCAGTGGAGGGATTACGCTATGAGTGATATCGGTAAAAAAGTCTTAATGAAAGCTCAAGGCGTTCACAAAATGTACGCTCAGGGGAGTGGACAGCTACACATTTTAAAAGGAATTGATTTAACGATTTATGAAAATGAAGCACTCTGCATTGTTGGTGCTTCAGGAGCAGGTAAAAGTACGCTCATGCATATTTTGGGTGCGCTCGATAGTCCCGATGAGGGACAAGTTTTATTTAAAGAACAAAATTTATTTACCATGTCAGACGAGAAGTTAGCTCATTACCGGAATCATTCATTGGGTTTTGTTTTTCAATCACACCACTTGCTTGCAGAATTCACGGCAATTGAAAATGTGCTACTTCCAGCGCGAATTAAAGGCCTCACTTTTGATGATGCTCGCCAAAAAGCCGAAAAACTTTTGTCGACGGTTGGTCTGGCGCAGCGATTTGATCATTACCCCAATCAGCTCAGTGGGGGAGAATTGCAGCGAGTTGCCATTGCTCGAGCACTCGTGAATGATCCTGAAATTCTCTTTGCTGATGAACCCACTGGAAATTTAGATTCAAAAAATGGTTTGATGGTACAAGATTTGTTTTTTGATTTAATTAAGCAAATGAAAATCACCTTAGTTATCGTTACTCATGACATTAAGTTTGCAGAGCGCTTTCGCCGCGTTTTAAGAATGCAAGATGGCCGCTGGGTGACCACCTAAAAGGCAAACTAATTTTGGAATAAAAAAAGAGGAGTTTTTTATTGAATAAGCAAGTTTCAACAGACGAATTTAAAAATGCTCTCAAAACACTTGAAGAGGCTCTTCAATTTGCAGAAGCGAATAAAGCCAATGAAGTTCAGTTTAAAATTATTCGTGATGCGTGTATTCAAAGATATGAATACTGCATAGAGCTCGCATGGAAAGTATCAATGAAAAAGTTAGGTTCAACTGTGAAATTTCCAAAGCAAGCCATACGAGAGATGGCCCGAGCTGATTTGATATCTTCAGCCGAAATGTGGCTTGATTTTATTGAGGCAAGAAACGAGTCTAGCCACTCTTATGATGAGGATGTCGCTTCAAAAGTCTTCACTCAAATCTTAGCATTTCGAGATGAAGCTATTAAACTTCTTACTAATCTTGAAAAGCTTTCATGAAATTTGGAATGACAGATCAGCAATTTGAATTATTGAGTAAACTGGTGATTCAACCTCTTAAAGATCAAGGACTCAAAGTATATATTTTTGGATCGAGAGTGAGGTCCAGTCACCACACCTATTCTGATGTGGATATATTATTCACTCCTGAAGAAAATCAGTTTTTACCTCCAGGTTATATTTCGACAATTAAAGAAAACATTATGGAATCAAGCTTTCCATTTGCAGTTGATATTGTGAATGAAAAGGAATTGGCATCATCATATCGCACCTCTGTTTTCTCTGAGCGCATAGAACTTTAGTGTTGCCAATGTGCGCCACTATAAACATCAAAAGAATCATACTGGATTAATTTAAGGAATCCGCTTTCGATGGTGTTAGGGAAATCGTTTATGAACCCTCTAGAGACACTAAAAGGAATTCGGCTCTCCGAATTATAGAAGGCGACATAAAGCAGGCTGCTGTATTAGCCTTAGGCGGCAGGAATGATGAAATGTCATTAGAATTCGTTAAAAATGAATTACTAAAAAGTATTAGATACAAAAGAGAAATTACCACAACTTCCGCCTTGCGACGTTATTGATAAAAAAGAAAACAGGTTTAAAATTTATCTTTTAAACCTGATTTGATGATAAATTAAACCTGTTTATTGCGTAAAATTTTAATATCTTGAGAAATCACTTTGGTTTGTAAGTTTCCCAACCTTCAGGAACTGGCTTTTCCCAAAGTAATTCCAATTCTCCGATAACAGAAAATCCCGCTAAAAACGGCACATCTCGCTCTACGCGTGGTCTAAGTCTGAGCCAGAATCTGCGGAAAAAATACCCCTCAGAGTCATCAGAGCTATCGACTACTGCGGCATCGGCTGTTGCTACTTGAACAGAATTATCAAGAGTAATCAGTTCATCTTGAATGTATTTAGCGAGAACATTTTCATTATGCCCTTCAGCTTTTGCAGTCTTTTGATAGAAAGCAACTAGCATCAGCATCAAGGACATTAAAATCGATATTTTAAGAGTGATTTTATTGTTTTTCATTTATTTAAATTCCTTATACTTAAAAGTTTTGGTTGTAAAAAGCCATTTGTCCAGACGCTGTTCCTGCAATGGTGATGAGGTCAAGAACACCAGAGATAGAAGCATCAAGGCCAAGCTTAAGTTCGTAAACCTTCCAACTATTTGATTCTGCTTTGGCAGCTCTCTCTGCAAAAAACTTTCCAACTTCAGCTGTTTTTTGTAAACCGTAGCGAAATTTTTCGCGACTAAACTTATAGACTGCTTCTTCAAAGCGATTGTCTGTATCATCTAGGTTTGCATCAAATAATAAGTTATTTTGTTTTGCAAAGTTGATGTGATCTTTGGTTGGGTTACGTTCGATAATGTAAAGTGGTACATCTTGGGGAATTAAATTCATAATTCGAGGACGAATTGTTGGTTTTTTTACGTCGCGTGAAAGATAGATATGACCTGAAACTCCAGCTGCACCCTTAACTAACCCAAGCATTCCTTTGAATGAAATACCTAAAGCAAGTCTCATTTGATGAGCTTTGAAGCCAAAAGCTGATTGATCGACAAGAGCTTCATTCAGATCAAGAGCAATAGCTAAGATTAAATCTTTCATGCTTTTAACCAATTTTTCTTGACGCTCATTCGTTGGCGCAGATGGTGTTGTTGGTTGTGGATTTTTCGCTGAGTTTGATTTTGCAACTCGGAACCATTCAAAGCGAAAACGAGCTTCACCACCGACCATACCTACGGGTTCAACTCTTCCAGCCGCATCGATTGTAAAATCAAGACGAAAGCGCGAAACCCACCACGGAAGATCATTCACATTGCTTGGAATGCTTGAGGCAATCGCATGAAAGTCTCTCGCAGCACTGAGTAAATTTTTTCGCATTTCAGGTGTGTCTTTGACTTTTCCTGTAACTACAGCCGCTGAAATGACTGGTTCCAATTGTTTTACCATTAACTCTGGAGTGGAATCTTCTTGAACCATGACCACGGGTAAATCATTTGATTTTTCTTCTGTGTCAGGGGTTAATTCCATAGTCTTAGTTTTGTTTTCTGCTGGGCCTTGTTTGCGCCAGTAAGCTTCAACTGTTGCCGTACCTTTAAACGCAAGTACACCAATAAGTCCACTGCCAGTCAGTGAAAGATCAGTCATAAAATATTCTGCTCTCCAGGGAACCCAGTCCTTAGGTTTATTGCCAGAAGGAGTTGTCGGCGCTGCACGAAGAGGTGAGAGCGCGACCTTTACATCCGCTGTTCCTGCATCAAGAGCCGCTGCATTCGCTTTAAAGATGGCATCCACAGAGCGAGCAAGTTCGGGATTGATTTCATTATTTGTATTTTTATTTTTTGAGTCACTATCATACCAACTTGTTGGTACTTGATTCGCTTTTGGCGCTGCGTGTTTATATTGAGAACAGGCAGCGGTGAATAACAGAGCGCTTAATGTAGTTATTAGTAATTTCATTTTTTTCTCCAATTAAATTAAATATGTTTATCTATAGTTACGGCATTGCTGGATCTTTTGCGTTGGAAAATCCCACTCGAAAACGAGGGAGAACTCCAAACTTCCACTCTCCAATTCCAATTTCCATATTAACGCCAATTCCAACAACTGCCGTTCTTAAGAGCCAACCTTTAGAAGTTTCAGATTTATTTTGAAGTACCGGAATGGTTGATGTTTGAACGTCAGTGAGTGCTTTTCGTAAGTTCTCTCTATATTCAGCTTCAGGGACTAAGACGTCTACAGGCGCGCCATTTTTATCGAGCCCAACCATTAATATGTCTGCGGCATAGGTGTTTAGGCTGATGAGTCCAGCGCTAAGCAAGGTTATAAGTTTCATTTTTGGGTTCATTGATTTGATCCTCCTTGTGTATGAATGAGTGATGACAGGTTTTTAAAGGGGAGGCACATCAAGATTTGGTTAAGAAGCTATTTTCGCCATGGAGAATCAATGGTTCTAAAAATTAAAAAGGCGAGATCTCTCTCGCCTTTTCAAAAATAAATGAATTTAAGGGGACAAACTAACTTTTAATAATTAAAAGTAACCTTCGCCCTCTTCATCCTCTTCTTCGTCGTCTTCCTCATCTTCATCCAGAGCTTCGAAGGTTTCATCATCCTCTTCACTTCCGCCTTCAGCGCCCTCGTCAGACCAATCATCATCTGAATCATCCGCATCTTCGTCGGCATCCATAGATTCAACTTCGCTGAACTCTTCTTCTACCCCAAAATCTGCACCAGGGTCGTCGTTAATAATATCTTCAATTGAAGGAACTTGTGGTTTTTTATCTGGCTTTACTTTAGGTGCTTTAACCGCTGTTTCCTTTGCCGCTTTCGCTTTCTTTGCAGGAGCTTTTTTAGCGACCTTTTTCGCAGCTTTTTTGGGAGCCGCTTTTTTTGCTGCTTTCTTCACAGGGGCTTTTTTTACCGCTTTTTTAGCGACCTTTTTCGCAGCTTTTTTGGGAGCCGCTTTTTTTACTTTTTTTGTTTTCTTAGCTTTTACTTTTGCTGCTTTTTTCTTTTTAGCCATATCAGAACTCCTAGTAATTTTTTTGGTTGTAATGATGATAGCGTATACTCGAAGACAGAAGAATGTAAATGAAATTTATTAAAAAAAAGGACCCAGGTAGAGTCCTGGGCCCAGGGGATAAGGGATCAGTAGTTAGCTGATCAGCTTTAATGCTAATTGATTTACTTGATTCGCTTGAGAGAGTGTCGAAGTTGAAGCATTCAACATGATGGAATTGCGAGTCATCTCTGCAGAAGCTTGTGCGATATCTGTATCTCGAATACGAGAGTTTGCTGCACTCAAGTTTTCTTCTTGGACAGCAAGGTTATCGATAGTTGAAGTGAGTCGGTTTTGTAAGGCTCCCAAGTTGGCTCGAAGACCATTGACAGCAGTTTGAGCAACGTCAAGATTTCCTAAGCCAACTTGAGCTCCTTCTTTATTAGTATAATCCAGGTCGCCTAGGCCAAGAGCATCTAGTGTTGCATTGGTTTGGCTGGCATCAAAAGAGATCCGATCTTCTGATTGGTTGTTGAAAATACCAACTTGAAAGTCAAAAGTTGTACCAGAGCCATCAATTAATTTTGTAGAGCCCCAAGTTGTCACACTGGCAATTCTCTGCATTTCTTCTTTTAATTGTTGGACTTCTTTATTGAGAAAACCTCTTTCTGTGTCACCAACAGTGTCAGATGAGGCTTGAATTCCAAGCTCTCTTAATCGTACGACGATGTTAGAGATTTCGTTAAGTCCACCTTCCGCCGTTTGCACCATGGAAATTCCATCATTTGCATTGCGGTTGGCTTGTCTTGATGATCTGATTTGAGCTCGAATGTTTTCTGAAATTGCTAGACCTGCAGCATCGTCGGCAGCGTTGTTAATTCGGCTACCACTGGCTAGTTGCCCCATACTTTTTTGGATGGCTCTTTGTGAACCTACTAGATTTCTTTGCGCATTGATTGCAGCTAAGTTCGTTGTTACTCTGAATCCCATTATATCCTCCGTTAAATTATCTCAATATAGTCATAGTTCTTCCTCCTTGGAATGATGTGAACGGTGGCTCCTTGCCGAGAGTGAATGATTTACTCTATTGTTATTATTTCATCCGTGAACTCCCCCTTTCTTTGTAGGAGAGAGTTTGACTCCCAACTCTCTGGTTCTGCTTGAACCATGTGTATGGTAATTTGATGAGAATTAGTTCGGTGATAAAGACAAAATTTTGACGGGACGATAGATGTGATTTATTAGGTTTGCCTCAAAATTAGACTAACGAAGGAGGAACCCAAAGTCGAGAGCAGTAATAATTCAAAAGGAATAAATGGGAAAAAATTAAAGTTGTATTAATTTACCAAGAAATATCGAGTTTGTTTTGTTGATTGTTGGCGATTTTTTCTCTCTCAAGTTGAATCGTCGGAGCTTCGCCATTTTTAGTATCTTTAAATTGAACAGAAATAAACTTCCAATGAGTAGGCCATGAGGGAGTGTCAATATTTTCAAATCTAAGTGTATAGCTTCCATCTTCTGCAGTTTTTAAGCCTTCTGCCGGTGGCTCTTTAATAACTAATTGAGGATTAAAATTAATAGGCTTTAAGTGTAAAACATCCTCAGGGTCCATGACACAAGCTGTTTCAATTTGCATAATCGGCGGTGAAGATCCACCAGAGTGAAAGTTTTGTCCAGCGGCCTCATAGGATATGATGACGTTATCATAAGCTTGGCAGGCAAACACAGGTGATTTACTAGATTTAACCATTGTACTAAAATGCCCAAGAACTAATTTTAATAAACGATCATGACTGTTTTGAGTTAAACGGGCATTCTGTAAAATTTTATCAGGAGCTGTTGAAAGTAAAAGTGGGCCAGTAGCATTGATTTCTTTTTTTACGGCGGCGATATCGCGGGGAAATTGTTTTAAAATTTCTTGAGCATCAACAAAAATCTCACCACTCAGGGAATTCGTTCCCAATTGAAAGGAAAGAAAAAATCCTAACACAAATATTAAAAATCCAATGGACCACTTGACTCGCTCTAGCATGACTTAATGCTAACATTAAGTTTTGGACTTGCAATACTTCCAAAAAAAACTAGCTTCTTTCAGGTCAATAGACCAGAGTCAAAATCCATTTTTAACGAAGAAAAAATAAGGACTTACCCCTACGATAAAATAGTGCCGCAATGATGTAGTGAGTGAAGTAATAAAGGGAAGACAGTAAATTCATCTGAAGCTCATGGCGGTAAAGGTACCATCGATCGAGTGCTGCTTGCTTCTTGTTTCCAGATCGAGAGTTGGGGAGCACACGATAATGAGCTAAAACATCGGGTAGGCCATAAGCGAGTTTGAGTGGAGGTGAGGGCACCTCTATAGAAGTTGAATGTGAATTTAGAATTTGTAACCAAAAAATAAAATCTTCATGTGGAATGTTCGTATTAAACTTAAATTGCTTAGCTACATTTGTTTTAAGCATAACAGTGAGACATCCAATCACGTTCGACTTCAGTAGTTGAGAATAACTGATGGAAGATGGGGCTTTGCGAATAACAGGGAGTAATTTCCCTTGAGTATCCATTTGCTGATAGGAGTGAAAAGTGAACTCAACCTTTTGCGAGACCATAAAATCGATTTGCTTTTGAAGTTTTTGAGGTAGCCAAAGATCATCGGAGTCAAGAAACGCTAAATAGTCTCCTTGTGCTTGCTGAATTCCTGCATTTCGATTGCTCGCAACGCCGAGATTTTGAGGGGATTGCAAGAGCTTTATCCGAGCGTCCCGATTCGCATAATCTTGAGCAATAAACAGGCTTTGTTGATTCCCTTTGGCATCGATCACCAGAAGTAATTCCCAGTGAGCATAGGTTTGCTTTAAAACAGACTCTATGGTGAATCCCAAATAGGCCTCGGCATTATAAACGGGACAAATTATTGAAACTAATGGCGAGGCAGTTTGGTTCATTGGTTTAATTTCTTTATTCAATTAAATTCTATTGAAGTTTCGAAATGAGTTCATTCATTCGCTTCAAGGCTTCGATCATACGATGGGTTTCAATGGCAAAGCTAAGGCGAAGGTAGCCCTCATAGCCAAACTCAATACCAGGAACTGCTGCAACATAATATTTTTCTAGTAAGAGGTTGGCAAAGTCACGAGAGCTAGTCAGAGTGGTGTTTTCATATTTCTTGCCTAAGGTTTTTGAAATATCCACCCAAACATAAAAAGCGCCATCAGGTCTTGAGGCTTTTATTAAAGGAATTCCATTGAGGTAGCTGAGGGTTTGGTCTAAGCGATCCTTTAATAAAGTGTTCGCTTTAACAATATCGGCATCGCAATTTTTAATTGCGGCAAGCGCGGCTTTTTGGGAAATGCTGCTCGCAGATGAGGTCGCTTGAGATTGATAATCCGCGATCGCCTTAATTAAATTAACGGGGCCAACCGCCCAACCAATACGCCACCCTGTCATAGCGTAAGACTTTGAAACACCGTTAACTAATAACACTCGATCTTTCAGTTCAGGTGCCACATCCAGAATATGGGGGGCTACCTTACAAGAACCAAACATAAGATGATTATAAATATCATCTGAAATAATCACAATCCTGGGATGTTTCTTGAAAACTTCGGCGAGGGCTTTTAATTCCTCTTTGGTATATGCAAGTCCAGTTGGGTTATTAGGTGAAGCAAACACAAAAGCTTTTGTCTTTGGAGTGATCGCTTTTTCTAATTGTTGAGGTGTGATTTTGAATTGAGACTCTGGTCCGCAGTTAATTAAAACACTCACCCCTGTCGCGAGCTCCACCATCACAGGGTAGCTTACCCAAAACGGAGCGGGAATAATTACTTCGTCCCCCTGATCACAAAGCATTTGGAAAGCAGCAAATAAAATAAATTTAGCACCGGTGCCGACTGTAACTTGGTTTGCTGTGTACTCAAGTCCATGTTCACGCTTAATCTGCTCACAAATAGCTTCACGAAGCTCTGGAATACCGCTGGCGGGAGTGTACTTAGAAAATCCCTCTTTAATGGCATTGATCCCTGCTAGACTTGCAGACTCAAAAGTTGGCCAGTCTGGTTCGCCAACAGAAAGTGAAATAACGTCATGACCTTTTGAGGCAATTTCCTTAGCTTTCGCAACAAGCTGGAGTGTAGGGGAGGGTTTCATTGATTGCGCTCTTTGTGATAACATAGACGTTCTCCTTTATTTTGGGTGACCTATAATTAAGATGATGAAGGTTGAGGTGTTTTAAGTTTATTAAGCAAGGAATGGTGAATGTGGATTGGAACGAGGCCATCGAGCTTCCCCCCAAAACGAGCAATTTCTTTTATGGCCCGACTAGAGATATAATAACAATCAGGGCTGGCAAAGAAAAGGGCCGTTTCAATTTCAGGAAATAGCTTTTTGTTCATACTTGCCATCGCCATTTCATATTCAAAATCCACGACGGCTCTCAGCCCTCTGACGATAACCTTGGCATTTATTTTTTTAACATAATCTACCGTGAGCCCTTGATGAATATCCACTCGAACATTTTTCAAACCTGTTAAGCTTTTTTCAATAAACTGTTTTCGCTCTTCTGCAGTAAATAAATAATTTTTATGAGGTGAGTGTGAGATCAAGACCACAACGTCGTCATAGAGAGGACAGAGGCGATGAATGATATCGAGGTGGCCATTGGTGAGTGGGTCGAAGCTTCCAGGGTAAACTGCAGTTTTCATAGTGTAGGATTTTTACGGCAAATGGAGCTTGAGTCAAGCGTGAGTCAGTTTGAAAAAGCTTAAAATCTTGTCTCCAAAGACACGCTGATCATAACATTGTAGTGAGCCATATTTTGGTTCAAGTTTTTCCTTTTTGGCTGATTCAATAGCAATAATCGTTGAATCCTTAATAAGTGAGCTTTGGCTCAAGCTAGAAATGACCGTGTCGGCTAATTGTTCCGTAAAGGGAGGGTCAGCGAAGATAATATCATAGGTTTCTTTAGTTGAAGGGCTCTTTAAAAAACGCAGCACATCCATAGAAATTATTTTGTGGGGCTCTGTGACTTTCAACTTTTCTAAATTTTTTCGGATGATCTCCAGGCTTTTAACGTGATTTTCCACAAACGTAACGTGAGCTGCTCCGCGCGAGAGCGATTCAATCCCCAAATTACCTGTGCCCGAAAAAAGATCGAGCACCTCTGCCTCTGGAATATTCATTTGCAATATATTAAAGAGGCTTTCTTTGACCCTATCCGTAGTGGGGCGGATATGGTCTGCATTAAAGCTGATTAAGTTTTGGCCTTTATACTTTCCAGAAATAATTCGCATAGTGTGGTTAGGGTTTACAACAGTTTTTGATTAATATCCATTTCAAATTTTTTAATAGCTTGGATTTGAGGCTTGCTTAAATTACTAAAGTGCATTTCGACAAGGTATTCTTTGATGGTGGCTTTTTCGTCTTTAAAGCGATCCATGGTTTTAATAACTTTTACATTGGACTTGATACTAACATTGGAGAGTGGGAGGCTAAACTCCACTTGATGATTTTGGCCAACGTAAAAGCTGGAGCTAGAAACCTCTACTTGGAATCCTATCGTAGTGAGTTTAACAATTCGTCCCAGGATCGGCTGGCCAGCTTGGCTTTGATTATTGGTGTTTGCTGGTGGCGTGGTTGGTGTCGATTGAGGGTCTAAATTTTCGCTCTTAAAAATGGAAACGGGAATTGGGTAAGGTTTCACTTTTTTAACGACCACTGCGGGATTGATTTTTTTTGCACCCATAAAATTCCTTTATTCTTCTTTTTCTTTATTTTCGCTCATAGGGAGCCAGACCCAAAAGATAGATCCACCACCAACATTGGGTTCATAACCCACAACTCCATCATGACTTTCTACGATTTGTTTGACAATATTTAACCCAAGTCCAGTACCGTCATTCCCTTTACTGCTAATAAAAGGTTGAAATAGCATTGAGCGTAGCGTCTCTGGAACTCCTCGACCAGAGTCGATGATTTTGATGATGACGCCTAAACGAAATTTGTTGGAATGTGATTTTAACTCCTGAGTTTCTGTGGATATTTCTATAATTCCTGGTTGAGTCATTGATTGATGGGCATTCCTGAGCAAATTATATAAAACTTGTTGCATGAGTGATAGGGATGCAAAAATCAAATGTCTGGATTCTGAAAGGCGCATCTGAAATCGGTGGCCATGGATAATAGCTTTTATAAGTGGGATTGTTTTTTCAATAATAGACTCTGCATAAATTGGAGATTTTACTATCGTACCACGAGAAAATTTTTCGAAATCTTCGATAATTTTTAGCGATCGTATACTGGCTTTATTTATTTCATTAAGGTCGTGACGAGCTGTAGCAGAGGTGGTCGGTTGTGGCATATAAAGAGAGGCTAGTCGAGAGATTTCCTTGAGAGGTTTCGTCAAGGCTTCAGATAAATTCCCCGCAAGTTGTCCTATGGCCACCATTTTTTCTGATTGTGTGATTCGGCTGTAAAGAGCTCTTTCAGTGCTTATATCAACGGCATGAATAATGTGCGCTGAGCGAGTGGTTGAGGTTCCCGTGATGGGGTATGTGTTTGCTCTATAAATTTTATTTTGGACGCTGATTTCAAAAGAATCATTGGATGATGAATATTCTGCAAGAGCAGGGGTTTTAATCTCGTCTTTAAATGCTTGTTGAAACTTTTGATTGAAGCGTACGAGTTGGTTATCAGAATCAGAAATAGCTAAAGGGTCATTAAAATCATCAAACGTAGAGGTCCATAAATGTGTTTTAGATCTCATGGACTCTTGAAGAAAATACTTTTCTAGTGTTAGTCGAATAAAGGAGAGCCGTTCAGAGATTTGTTCTCTAAAGGTATTCGGCGGTGTCCAGTTATTTTCTACTTCTATAAATAAAGTTAATTGGGTTTCAAAATGGAAATCAAAAAGGGGGATCGCCATCGTTTTTCTTAAATTTTTCTTCATTAAAAAGCTTAAGGATTCCATTTGAGTCGAAGAGAGGCTGTAAATCTCGCCTCTTTGAATTTGATGATTGATAGAATTTAAAAATTCCTTTTGAGTCGTCGTGGTTTGTCTTATCAGTTCTAAATAAAATTTTCCATTACGATAATGAATTTGGTTTAGGATACCTACTTTACTCATGGAAAGAAAAAATATGCTTTTAATATTTTCATTACTTTTTAGATCATCCCACAATACTTGGGCAATTTCTTCTATGTCGCGACTCATGGAGAGGTTTCTGATAAGGCGAATTTGTGAGCGAAACTGTTGCTTTCTCTCCTCATCGGCGAGAATAAAGTTTTGGAGTTCGTTAATTTGATTTCCAGCTATTTTATTGAGTACAGCCAGAGAGTTGCGCATGGAAGGGAGCGTGGATTGATAGTGAGGTTTATTTTTGAGGGTTGTCGTTGTATAGTTGAAGGAGTGAATTAAAGTTTGAAGGTCTGATTGATTTTGCTCGTCCGTAAGAAAAAAGTATCGATTTAATGGGCGTAATCCGTCTTGTATAAATTGACTCAGTTCGATGGTACGACAAAACAAAACTTGGAGGCTAGAAGGAAAACCCTGCAAAGCATAGGTCAATATAGAGCTGCTCTCTGCCAACAATAAATTATGTTGAGGGATTTTATTGGATTCACCCTCTTTGTAATGAGGAATTTCAAAAAAAATAATATTATTTTTTTGTTGAAAACTTTCTGTGCGAATTAAATCTAAAAACTTTTGCGAACTTGCACTGCATGGCCCCAGCCAAACTAATGTGTTCATATTTTTATTTGAGAAAGAACCTCATACCAATTCTGTAAGGCATCAGCTAAATCATATTCAATAATTTCAGCCATGGTACGGGTATTTTTATTATTAAAATACTCTAAAAGTTCATTGAACGCTTTCCATAATTTTAATTCCGAACTATTCCAATCTGCTGGCAGCATAAAGGATCGATGCTGGCAAAGCGCACTGATGGAATTCAAACTATTCACCAACAAATGACATTGGTCGATAAATTGGGACAGTTCAACAGCGCTTTGATCTAATGACTTAAATTTGAGACTTTGTGAAAGTTTATCAGAAGCATTGATTAATGTGGGTAAATGTACCAACCAATATTGTAAAACATCTTTAAATAATTGAGTGGGGTTTTCCGTATCGACTGCTAGTGATTTAATTTCAGAAAGAGGAGTGCTCCAAAAACGCTTTTCATCATCTTCAGAAAGAATGAGATCGTTGAGGGAGATACGACAAATTACTTCGCCCATTTTTTGAAACTTTTCTTCAAAGTATTGAATAATGCGGTTGAGTTCAGTGGTGCTTTCAAAGACTTCGAGCAACTCGCCTTGATTAAGATTGAGGTGACTCATGAGTTTCTCCTTTTTTTGTGTGATCAGAGAGCCAATACTCCATGATGTGATCGAATTCGCGATGAACAGTCATTGTTTCTTGTAAAACAAGATGAGGAGCCTCTGGTCCGATACGCGTTTTTTGTGTTTGATACCAACGAATGAGGGGGCTCAATTCAGGTACTAATTTTCCTACTGTTTCGATAACTTCTTCGCAACGCTCAATGATTCCAGAGACGAGACTAATGTTTCCCGTTTTTTTAATGGTTTCTAATTGTTCCAAAATCACTAAATTGACATCATAAAGATTTTTAAGCCCTTGTCTGCGTGTGGAGTTTGCAAAATCTGGTAACTCTCCATCCATATAAATAGATTTTATTAAGTTCCAGGTCCAATCATTTCCGTGAGTATTCTCTGGGGCGTGAAAACTTGGAGCATCATTGATTGCATAGATAGAGTCGGTGAGCGGAGGGTTTTGATTTAAAATATTAAGTGCCTCTTGAGCTACTTTTTCAGATGGTAAGTCTGCTTCTGTTTCAGCGTAAAGCACACGGCTTCCTTTAGCTTTGGGGCCAGTCTCCCAAAAGTTGACACTAGAAAAACTAATATTGAGTGCCGGCGTTCCGACAAGACTAGCAATATGAAGTGGGGCAGAGTCGCAACCAACATAAAGTTTAGCATTTTTAATTAATGGAAAAAGTTTATTAAACTCCAATTTTCCAGTGAGATCTAAAACTTTTGTTGAATCAAAACCCAGAGCGATGAAATTTGCTTCTTTAGATTCTTCGTTGGACCCAATGAGAACAATCGGAGAATCACATAATTTTTGAAAGTGAGTTATAAAAGTTCTCCACTTAAAGGGCGAATATTTTTTATCATCACGACTAGCGCCAACATGGAGAACTATATAATTTTCAAAGGAAACGGGTGAAGATTCTAAAACTTCGGTATACCAGTCTTCAGGCTTTGGTTGTAGACCGACCATCAATATAAAAAGATCCGCTAAATGAATTCTATTGTTTCGATCAATTCCTACTTGGGCGTAGATGTAAGAGCTCACATCATCATGAATCGCCAGATATCCATCCGAAGTTCGTGAGTAACCTGAAATTTTTGTACTCTCTGTTTTTATTTCCGATGTTAAATAGCTTGATGCTGGCGATAACGTTGAATTAATAATCCAATCATAGTTTTCGGCCTTCATTGAGGTGATGGCTTGATCCAATATACTGAGGCTTTCATCTATTTTAAGTGGCTCATGAAAAAGTGGCTCAAAGAGTGCCTCTATAGGGAATTCATGAATACGGTTAATTTGCGTCAGGCCTTGCACCGCTGCTTTAAATTTGGGGCGAACTAACAAGTCAATTTGTGCGTTTGGGAATTCTTTTCTCAAAGCTCTTACTTGAGGCCAAGTCATCAAAATGTCGCCAAGTCGAGCCAATTGTATAATGAGGATTTTCATTTTGCCTCCGCTTCTCATTATAGTCATTAGGCCTGTGGGACTCTCAATATGGATTCTTTATTTAGTGTGAGATCTAAACTATGGTCTATAGAATGTCTTAAAGTGAACATGGTGTTAAGACCTAAGGCCGTGATAAAGTTGGACTTATGTAGAGACTCTAGGAATTGAAGTTACTGTCATTGAAGAAATACACAAAGAACATTTAATGAAAAAAAGTATTTATATTTATAATTTAAGTGTGTTATCAGATCGATTCAGTGTTGCATGAGACACTGTATTTGGTGAGTGAGGAGGGGTGGATGAATTGGTTAAGATTCGTTATTATAAATATAGCAGTTGCCTCCACCTTTGTTTATGCGGCTGATAAGACAAACAAGAGTTATTTGCTCCTATCAAGTTATGTTAAAAAATCATTAATTGAAAAATATTTAGATCCTGAAGGCTATATCAATGGCAAAGAACTATGCCAAGAAGCACGTATTCAATTAAATCATGAGTATCCCATTTGGGTTACGTCCACAAAGTATCCCGAACAGCCTCAAGCAGGAACTACTTTAATTTATGCTTTCACATTAAAACCCTTTGTTGAACAGTGGCCAACAGTTCTTTTTTTTACTGGAGGACCTGGCTCTAGTGGGCGCGCACTTACTTTTGATTTGCCAGAAACAAACATTATTTATTTTGATCAACGAGGCATTGCTTGCTCGCGCCCAGAAAAGCATAAGGACTTTATTAATCCCCAATTTTATAGCTCATTAAATACAGCAGATGATGCACTGGCGATACTCAAAAATTTAAATTTAGATCAAGTGACTGTTTACGGGCATTCCTACGGTACCGTTTCAGCCACTATTTTTGCTTCAAAGTATCCTCAGCGCGTAAAACAATTGATTCTTGAGGGTGTGATTTCAGATGCAGGACAAAGTCTCATTCAATCCAACCGTAAGCGCGAAATTCTTCAATCCTATTTTTCAAAACTTAATTTAGAAACCCAAAATAAAATTATTCAAGTAAGTCGTAGCCTTTTACCTGCCAATTGGTTTTCAAAAGTAGGGGGAGCTATCTTGTATCTGAACGATGGGATTACTTCTTTGAGTCGTTACATTGAAAATATCTTAAAACAGCCAGAAGCTGATATTAAAACAGCCATCGGTTATTTTTATTCAGAAACCGTTGAAGATGATTTGATGTTTTATAGTTCTATTGTGATGGGAATGATTTCCTGCCAAGAAACAGCGGCTTCGAATTCTTATGTTGGAAATTCCATGGAGTTTGATGGTAATCGAAAATTAAACTACAATCATGAAAATGAATTGTATGAACGCTATTGTCGGCCACTTAAATTAACAAATCATCATCGAAATCTCTATCACGCAAAAGATTATCCCGTTCGTATTCCTGTGTACTATTTTATTGGTGAAAATGATGCTGCTACTGATTTAGATCAGGGGTTAAGACACTACAAAACGGTTCCACAAGATGATCGTCATTTACTGATACTTAAGTTGGGTGGGCATTTGCCAAGCTTGTCGTTTCTTAAAGAAATTCGCCCCTGTGATCCATTGAAGACTCCTCAGTATTGTGAATCACAGAAAATTAATTTAATTCAAGCAGAAATTTTAAAATCAATTATTCATAAAGATGAAATTAACAACCAAGCCTTGAATTTATTTAATAGCAAAAATCCTAATCCTTGGATTTACTATGGGCATGGCTTTTAAGCTAATATATATGAATCTGGACTCCCTGTTATTGTGAAGTTGTGTTGTACTTCTTCTAATGATGGAGGAAGTCGTGAAAAACTATTTTTTAATAATATTTGTAATATCTCTCTTTTTTGTTTCGTGTATTAAAAAGGACGAGGATTCAACCTCCAGATCTTCATTTCAAGCTATCGATGCTCCTTTTTTAACAGCTGCTGATTTTACTTCAACTAATGAATTGTATTTAAGTAGCTCAGCTATTTCTGCGGAAGTGAGTTCAACTCGTGAACTTTGGAATTATAAAGCATCGAGTGACTCTTCATCGACTTCAATAGATAATTGTTATAATAATTTTAAATATAAGTTAAAAACAAGTGACACAATTCAATTGGGTGGATCAGAAGATATTACTGCTTGCATTAGTGCTGGAATGACAGATTCTTCAGATTTGACGCTCTCATTATACAAGGTTAAAGCCTTTATTGAAATTCAATGTGTGGGTGTTGATTTAAGCGCATTTGATAACCAGAACATTGCAAGTGTATCAAATCAAATTGATGATGTTTGTGGTCTACACACAGTTCATATTTTAAATGAAACTGAATTTGATATTGATGTGAAGATTGAATCGAATGGTTCCACTTCTTACAGAGCGTGGTATAAGTTGACTCAAGCAAATATAGATGGACAGGGAAATAGCTGTGTACACACCTTTGATGGAACTCAGTGGCTGCTAAATGGTTGTGTTAGCTTTACAAAAACTCATTATTATGACTCCCTACCAGATAGTAGTAAAAATGGTAAAGATGAAATCACTCGAGTTACAGATAATAATTTAGTACGATCGACAACAATTACTGATCCCTTTTTTATTTCAGGCTCTAAAGATCTTTATCTCCAAGGATGGAGTGGGAGTGTTACCTATTCTGGAGTTAATTCCAATGCAGCTTGGAGTGTTACAAAGGATGGTGTAACTCTAACGGGGAGCTTGACCCCTACGTATAACTTGCAAGGTAATAAAATAAAGCTGAAACCCATCCAGTCGAGGATTCAAAAAATTTTAACTTTGCCGTTTCTTCATTAGTAAAGGGATCACCTCAATTGAGTTAATTCTTATTTAGAAATAGGTAGATTATTTTGTAAACAAGCATCAGCATGCTTTACAAGTGTTAATAAAATTGACAGTAAAAGCGAAAGATTCTCTGTTCCTATTGATTCAACGCAAAAATACTACAAGGGTAGTATTTCATGCTTTCTATGGAAAATAAATTTTTAGAAGTTGGCCCCTTAGAGTTAGAAGTGCTCGGTATTATCAATGGCCGAGAAGCTTTATCTGTTAGCGATATACAGGTGCTTCTTGCTAAAAAGGGACATGATCTGGCTTATACAACAGTGATGACTGTGCTTGTTCGACTCTATAGAAAAAATTTAGTAACTCGAGAAAAGCAGGGGCGACAGTACTTATATTCCGTCAGTCGAAAAAAAGGGTCTTCTCCAATGAAGATTTTAGAAAAAGTAAAAAAATCCCTCTTTGGAAGAGAAAAATTAAAACCAATTCTTAATTTACTCGAAGCCGAAGATGGCTTAACTAGGGAGGAGTTGGAAGAATTAAAACGAGTGGTAGAATTACGACTTCAAAATAGGGCCACAAAATCATGATTCCGGTATTTTTTAATTTATTTGCTAACACCTTTTTTTCACTCTTGTGTGGACTTCTAGTTGTAAGTTTTTTTATTTGGCTCTTTCGAGTTGAAACTGATCGCTGGTTACTTTTATTAATATCACTTCCATTAATTAAAGTTGTGTATGATTTTATTTGTGGTATTTCAGAGGATTCTATACTTCATACAGCTATAAATCCTTTTTTCCTGCCTGCAAAAAATCAGATCTTACAATTGGGTTTGGGCTTAAGTTA
>CAZTDX010000012.1:0-63419 GCA_964612425.1 uncultured Pseudobdellovibrionaceae bacterium | reverse complement strand
GAGAAAGTGACGATAATACTCAGTCAAAGATACGGCGCCAATTCTTTACCCTACTTGTTGTTCTAACGCAGATTTTATTAAATGCCATTCAACAGTTGATACAACTCCGCCAAATTCTGCAAACTGGTAGTGACGCATTAAATCTTACTCGAGATTTAAATCAAGGCATCAGAAGTGGTCTTGATCTTATTAGGATCATCAACCCTCAATTTAATCCGGGGCTTTACGGAAATTTAGAAACTGCGGTGCAAGTTCAGAGTGCGATCACTCAACTTTATGGAGCCATACCCCAAACGGCAGAATCACAACTTCAGGAGACCCAAGATCAATCTGTTTCACAAAGTATTGCCATGAATGGACAATTATTTCGATTTGCCGATCAAGTGGATGCAGAAAGTAAAAACATATTGGCGCTGGCTCCGCAAGTGAGCCCTCAAGGTGCGGGTAAACTCACAGCGCAGTCTCTTGGGATTCTTATTGGCGTTACGACTCAAGTTTTAAGAACGAACTCGATGATGCTGAAGATGATGGCCGAGAATATGGCACTGCAAAACCGAAAAGAAAAAATTTCGAGTAGCCAATTCAGAACACAATACGATGGCCTTACAAATGCGTTTGGGAGTCTTCCGAAAACAACCGAGCTGCCAAGTCTAAAGAAAGGAGATTAACCGATGCCAAATCTTGAACTTCTAGGCCCCTTGATGGATCGACTTTATCAAGAGTTTGTTGGGTTGTATTATTTGATGCTTCCAGTGTGCTTTGCGCTTTCGGTGGCTCTGACGTGGTTTAGATCACCGCAAGGAAGTCCAGAATTTATGGATTCACTTAAGAGAGTGATCGTTACGACTTTATTGTTGGCGACCTTTCCTGAAATTTCAAAAATGATTTTGCTTATTGCAAATGGTATTGCTGAAAGAATTGATTCGACCGCAGGCCTTGAAAAAGTTATCGAAGCGGCCAGAGCCAAAGTCGAAGACTATAGCTTTTCAGGAAAAAGTATCATTATCGCCTTTGGCGACCTCATTATTGCAACGATTTCTTTTGCGAGTTTTCTAATTCTGTATTGTGCCAGATATTTGATGATTGCGATTTATCATTTTTATTGGGTCTTTTACATGGTGGCAGCTCCTTTGCTTTTGTTGTTTAACATCTTTGCGGGTACAGCCAACATAACGAAAAATCTTTTTAAAGGAATGATTGAGGTCGCAAGCTGGAAAATTGTTTGGGCAATATTATCAGCCATGATGACCTCGCTTTCACTCGGGGATGCTTACAAGACTGAAGCCAACTACGTCACACTCATTGTATTAAATTTTGTGATTGCTATCGCCATGCTATTTACCCCGATGTTTGTGAAGTCACTGGCAGAGGGCGGCGCTCATGCAACAGCCGGATTCTTTGGACAGGCGGCAACCGCTGCAATGATGGCGACTCCGGCAAGATCGGTCGTCGTGGCAAGTAAGTCGAAGCAAGCAGCCCAAGTGGCTCGGTCTTGGACATCGAATCAAATTCAGCGATTTAAACCGAAAAAAGATTCTGGATTAAATCTTTAAAATTAGGAGAACAAAAAATGAAAATCAAACTTCAAGGGATTTCTTTACCAAAAATGCTTTCGGACCTCACTTATAAATACCATGTACTTGTTATTTTGAGTCTTGGCTCACTAACTGTCGCGGCCCTTTCGATAATCGCAACGATTGCGCTTTCACTAAAGGCTCCAACTGTTATGGCCTTTTCACCGAATGCTGAAATTCTTGAAAAACGTGAACTGCCAAAAGCTGAGGATGAAATTAAACTCGCTATCACAAGATATATCAATTTTAGATATAAATGGGATGCAAAATCGGTTTCGGAGAATATCAAAAAGGCTGAGTGCTTTATTGAATCAAAATCTTTAACGGCATTTCAAAACAATATGGCAAGCGTTGTGAAATTTTCGCTCGATCGTGATGTTTTACAACGAATCTATCCAACAGATATGAAGGTGGATCTAAAGTCGCAGACAGTTTTTATCACTGGCGACCGAGTGACTTCTATTCAAGGGCTAAAAGCTGCTGGAAATCTAAATCTTGCTCTTGAATTTGAATCAGGCCCAAGGACTCAAAACAATCCTTGGGGCATTTACATCACCAAAGAAAAAGAGGGGCAATAAGAAATGAAGAAAGGGATCGTGTTTTTTATGAGTTTACTCATTATTCATGACGCTCTTGCTGACGGCAGACGAGTTAAAAAACTTGAACTACAAAATGACCAGATTGCTCAAATAAAAACGGCCCTTGGCATTGCGACCATCATTCAAGTGCCGGATGCTCCCAATAGTGTTGTCGTTGGCGATAGTGAGGCGTTCAAGGTTGAATACCTCGATCAGGCTATCACAATCAAACCGCTACATGCGGGGGCAAAAAGCAATTTATACATCTACACCGATTATCGAAGGTACAATGTTCAACTTATTTCTGGTGGTCAAGATCAGGCAAACTTTATTGTCTATTTGGAGCCATCACGGAACCTTAAGAAAAAAGATAAACCAATACGAGTGACCGAGCCGCATCTAGCGGGTATCCGATGGTGGAAACTTTATAAGAAACTTAAAAATGATGAGCTTCAGTTTGAATTTAAACGAGTCGGCCTTTCATCAAATAGTGTTGTACTTTTTGAGTTTTTAGTTGCAAGCCAACAACCAACAGTGATCAATCCTTCGAGTTTTATTTTGAAACAAAATGGACATTTGGTGACGATTCAAAACTTATTTTTATCGAATCTTAAAATTGATTCAAAAAATGCAGTGACCGGAACAATTGAAGTTTTAAAATCAGATCTCAAACTTAATTCCGCAATTCAATTTGAGATAAAAAGAAAACGATCAAGCTTTCTAACAATTCAGGAGGTGACTTCGTGGGAGAATCTAAAACAATCCCTTTAAGTCAAAAGGTGAAAACGCTCTTTCTCAAGGACACAAAGTTTATATCTTCTAAAAAAGAAGTAAATTGGAAGTTTTTAAAACTTGTCAGCATCGTTGGCGTTATCGTCGCGGTCGTTATCCTTTTATTGTTGCCCGAACCAAAACCCGAAGTCCGTGAATTCCACAACAATACCGATCAAATCACCCAAGTGTCCAAGCAGAAAAAGGAAGACCCTAATCCGAATCAAGACACTTGGGAGCAAATGAAGGCTAGTCAAATAAGTGCCTCTTCTGCTCTAAAAAGCGTTGGCTCTTATTCAAACTACCTTGGCGGAGGGAGTTCTAATACAAGCTCCAGTGGTGCGTCTGGAAATTCAAAAAATCACAATTCCAGCATGGTACTATCTCGGGCTGGCAGTGACTCAAGACTTTCACTTCCATCGGGCTCAGTCATGAATGTGCGAATCACCAATCGAATCACGGTTTCCACTGATCCAATGCCGGTCATGGGAGTGGTCACAAGTGATGTTGTACATGAAACCATGCTTGCGATTCCTAGTGGATCGAAGCTTTTTGGCGAGGCCACTTTTGATGAATCGACTGAAAAAGTGCAAATTGCATGGAAGTCGATTATTACGAACGATAATCGAAGACGAGACATTCAAGCCATTGCGATCACAAGTGACGGACAGGCCGGTATTTATGGCAGGGTCAAATCAAATGCTCTAAAAAATGTGGCTGGCAATACTATTACAAGATTTATCGGAGCTTATGCGGAAGGCTCAATGACTAGAAGTATGTTGGGGGTTTCAACTGGCGGAGCTGAAAACGGATTTAAGCAGGCCATATCTGAAACAGCAAAAGACCAAGCGGAACAATACAGTAACGATTTAAAAAAAGAAAAGAAATGGGTTGAGGTTGACGCGAGTACTGAAGGTCACGCTGTCGTCACGGCTCCCTTTCAATTCCGTGACGTAGGAGTAATTCATTAATGGCTGAAAAACAAAATCCCACTGACGCGACTGAATATTTCTTTTTAAGCCTCATTGCTTGTTTTTTCGGGTATAAATTATTTGAGAAGTTTTTGGTATGGTGGAGTCTATGGATCTTAAGACCCACACACCAGCTCTGGCTGATTATCGCTACATCGTTTTTTTCGATGGCAGGGTTCTTTAGTTTTCTCAAACTCCGTGAAAAGAAAATTAAACAACAGTCACAAGACAAAGCTGTAACTGGTGATGCACCAAATGCTGTTCGAGCTGGCGTTGATGAATTTGGCTCTGAAGTTTTTATTAAAACTCGTCAGAGAGCCATGCACACTCAAATCATCGGAACAACCAATGCGGGCAAAACCGAAAGCGTGATTCTTCCTTGGGCCATTCAAGATATTCAACAAGGGCGAGGACTGCTTTTGATTGATGGCAAATCAGATCGTGGACTTTTAAATAAACTTTGGGCTTATACTGTTAAAGCTGGACGAGAAAATGATTTCAGACTTTTTTCATTAAGCACTTTAGCTGAAAGCGCGCAGTTTAATCCGCTCGTCGGCGGCAGTGCTGAAGAAATTTGCGAAAGACTGTTCAATGCCTTTGAGTTTGAAAGTGGTTATTTTAAAAATATTCAGTTCGATGTCTTGATTCAAGTTTTACGAATTTTTGAAACTGCCGAAGTCACTCCAACTTTCTTGAAACTTTATGAGGCCATCAATAATCCAAATTTATTGAGTTCAATGTTGGTTAATAAAAATGAAAAGTCACTTGAAGTATGGCTATCAAAATTTATGGCACTGTCATCTAAAGACCGCGAAGAAAGGACCAGTGGCCTGATTTCGCAGCTCAGTCAGTTTGCTTTTGGTAAAACCTCAATGCTTTTTAATGCTGAAAAGTTGCAGTTCACGATTGATGACGCTTTAGCTAAAAACCTGATTGTGTACTTTCAGCTTCCGGTATTGCTATCGCCATTTTTAGGCAAGGCCACAGGAAAGCTTGTTTTACAGAGTTTACAATCGGCGGTAGCCAATCGTCATAGAGACGGCAACAGAAATCCTAAGTTCTTCTCGGTCTTCTTGGATGATTTTAGTGAGTACCTAACTGAAAGCTTTGTTACGATTTTGAATAAATCAAGATCGGCACAAGTCGGAGTTGTATTTGCTCATCAGGCCTTAGGAGACATTCAGACCCTTGGGGACTCAATTGCAAATTCGATTCTGACAAATGCCAATATCAAAGTTTTCATGAGGGGCAATGAACCGGATTCTGCCGAATACTTTTCAAAAACTATTGGCACTGTTACGACTACTAAATTTACCGAGAGGCAAACCAAAGGCTTTTTATCAACTGAAAAAACTGGCGAGCTGTCAGCTCGTGATGTGGAGGAATTCACTATTCACCCCAATGTATTTAAAAAATCTTTGGGCGTTGGGGAAGCCATTATGCTTCTGCCTCATGATGCTGGCACCAAGGCCTTTAGAATTAAATTTGATCGTTTTGAAGATTTGCCTTATGTGCAAATGAGAACAATCGAAAAGGAAAAACCAACTTCACTTGAAGAACTCGCTGTAAAAAAGTCTAACTCAATATTTGACGATATTAATAATCAGCCCAAAAAAGATCAGGCTGAGATAAAAATAACGGAGGCCTCTTAATGGTTTTAACTAAAGATCAAAAACGCTTTGCATACTGTCTAGGAATTTATCTTGCGGCTGCTGCGCTCGTTTTTATAACAGGATGTGCAACTCAATCCACATCAAGAGTGGCTGGTGTTGCCATCGGTTCAGTTGGAGGAGCAGCCATCGGCGGCGTATTAAGTGCTGATGGTAAGTCCCAAACTCGAAATGTTATCATCGGCGCAACTCTTGGCGGCGTGGCCGGTGGACTTATGGGAGATCACTTCTACAATAAAAAAGAACAAGAAAAAAAAGATGCTTTTTTAAAAGGTCAGCGGGCGGCAACAGCTCAAGGTCAGGCTCCCAATGTAAAGCCACCAAAAGTGGAAACCTATTGGATCGAAGGAAAAGTTGTCGGCAATCGCTACATCGAAGGCCATTATGAGTATGTAATTTCTGAGCCCTCGCGTTGGGATGTTGAATAATGAATTATCCAAATAGCAACAGGCAAGTTCCGACCAATGTGCAACTTGCCATTCAGTTCGCCGGAAAGACCGGAATTATAAGCAAGCGGCTTTGGGAGACTCGCTTTAATTTTGGCTGCAACACTTGGAAGATAAGACAGTTCGCCAAGCTTTTGCAGAAAGATATTTTTAAACCCTATGTACAAATTGATAAAAACCAATTTTACAAACTCGGGATTGCGGGACAAGTCCTTTCACGGAGACTTGAAATCAAACCTGTTCGCGCCCCACTTAATAACCAAATCTTTCATGATGAATGGATTTATGAAACTGTCGTCGCACTTCAACAGACTGGTTATGTTTATGATTGGATCTCAGAAGCTCAGTTAAAAACAGGAGCAAATTTTAAGAATGACCATTGGCAAATTGGTTCAAAAATTCCTGACGCTGTTTTAAAAGTCAACGTCAAGGGTGATAAGCGTAACATTGCTTTTGAATACGAAAGAACTTTGAAAGCCGTATGGCGCATTAAGGAAAGCTTAAGGGACTACTCTGGCAGCATTCAGTTTCCACTAGTGATTTATATTTGTGAGGATGAAGTCATTCGACAATCTTACCTTAGAGTTTTGAAAAGACTGAACGACACCAGCCTTTCAAAAAAGATTGGAGTTACGCTTGTCGGTGACTGGCATACGACTCCTGAAATTCAACCAATACAAATGATCGAGCGAACATTTTGCTTAAAAGATATTTTACGAACCATTGGTGAATATACTTTCCCAGAAGCTTAAGCCTGAGGTGTAAACTGGGGTGTTTATAAATGCACACCAGAAAAATAAACCGATTATAAAATTGAAGAGGTAAAGGTCAGAATAAACAGAGGATTCCGCCGCCGAGCTAATTCTACCTCCACCTTTATGTTGCTGACCCCTCCCCCTCCACGATGTTATGGGGAAGGGGTCAGCAACAGGTGGGGTACTTAAGCAGCGGCGGGGATAGGATGATAGATACTATGGATATTAAATTAATAGGGAATGGGAATAGGACAGGGACAACGGAAAAAGAACTCAAAAAAAATATAAAGGTCGAAGAGTCATTTCGAATTGCGGTTACAAAAAAAGTCGATGAGGAAATCAGTGAAATGATTGTCAAAGTGAATGATGGTTTTAACGCCGGAAAAGTTAATCGGCCACAGCTTGTAAATTGGATCTTGTCGAAGTTCTATTCTTCATTTGGGGAGGTTGAAATCAAATCCATTCGAGCAGACCATTTTGACGAGATTTCAATGCTAGATTCCATTTTGCGTCAGGCCAAAGAGACTGGTAAAGTGCCTATTGAATTTAGAGCCTTATTGCAAAAGCAGATGGGTTTGGACGATACTTCTAAAAAATCCAAATCTAAGATTGACAAAGACTTCCATCAATGATGGAATCCCTAAAGAGGGAAAATTGAAGGCTGAAGAGTTTCAACGCATACGAGAGAAGCTAGGTTTAGACCGCGAAGAGTTTGCCGAGGTGTTCGGGCTTGCTGGCTATAAGAGTGTTTCAAACATTGAAAACGGCATTCGTAACCCTAGCAAGCTGACCATTATCTTTTTACGAACTCTCGATGCGATCCCTCTACAAAAGGCAAAAAACTTAATCGAACTTATGAGGCGACATGGAAAAATTAAATAAATTACTTTCATGGGGACTTAAAATGGCAAAAAAAGTTTTGGATAAAATTCAAGCTGATGAAGAAAATTTGCCGCTAGTTATTTTGCTACCTTCAGAAAATAAGACCGTCGATTTGAATCAAAAATCCGAAGAAATAAAATATTATCTTTCTCAAATTTTACTCATAGCTCAAAAGCGAGGACGTCCGTCTAAAGAGCCTAAGAAGGAATCTCAAAATGCCGCTTAAGATTGGAGCTTACGTCAGAGTAAGTACAGAAGAACAAGCAAACATTATTGAGGGATCACTTGATTCTCAACAGCATCGAATGAAAGCCTATATTGATATAAAAAATCACCAAGAAAAAGACTGGGGAAAGCTTGTTGATATGTATATTGATGACGGCTACTCTGCCGGTTCAACCAAAAGGCCAGCTTATCAAAGACTATTGCGCGATCTGCGAAATGGTAAAGTGAATTTAATCTTGGTGACAGACCTGTCTCGCCTTTCTCGCAATATTTCTGATTTTTGTGGCCTACAAGATGAATTAAAAGTGTATAAAGCAAAATTTCTTTCTATAAAAGAGCAATTTGATACAAGTACTCCCGCTGGCGAAATGATGCTTTTCAATATGATTAATTTGGCACAATTTGAACGAAAACAAACCTCTGAGCGTGTTGCTTTAAATTTTCATACGAGAGCAACCAAAGGCCTATCGAACGGTGGAAATAAAGTCCTTGGCTACGAAACTGATCCAACCAACTCAGGCAAATTGATTATAAATGAAGAAGAAGCGATTGTTGTTCGCAGAGTCTTTGAACTTTATAAAGAATCCAGAAGCCTGCGAGAAACCGCTAGAAAACTATTTGCTGAGGAAAAAAAACCAAAAATTCATTCTCGAAAAACCTCTACAT
Organism: uncultured Pseudobdellovibrionaceae bacterium; assembly: GCA_964612425.1. GTDB lineage: Bacteria > Bdellovibrionota > Bdellovibrionia > Bdellovibrionales > Bdellovibrionaceae > CAUJGP01. Next base: position 54,881 of record CAZTDX010000012.1, on the reverse strand, counting down.
TAGCAAGAGATGGCAAATGGACTCATTATTCAGTGCGATCCGTCCTTAAAAATTTGGCATATATTGGTCTACGAGAAATCAACCAAAAATATAAGGCTGAAGATCAAGAGCATCTAAAACCTTGGCAGCGATATCAAATTGTCAAAGCGGCGTGGCCTGCAATCGTATCTGAAAGTGTGTTTAAAGAGGTCCAGACCTCCCTCGAAGAGGGCTTTAGACTTGAAAAACAACGCTTGCTTCATGCTGATAGTCGGATATTTCTTTTGTCGGGAATTTTGCGATGTGGTGAATGTGGTAAGGCTTTAGTTGGTCAAGCGGCTCACGGTAAAACCAAAGTTCACTTATATTATGGCCACTCTAAAATTGATGATAAGAATATTCTTTGCTCTGTGAAAAGGTTTCGAGCAGACAAAATTCAAAAAGCCGTCATAAATCATTTGGATGAAATGCTTAAGCGGTCTGGCCACCTCGATTCGATTGAAAAAAACATGAAGTCCTTTTTAGATTCGAGCAGCTCTGACCTCTTGTCAGAAAAAAAGACGAAGGAAAGCGAACTCAACAATTTGGAATTGGAAATTGAAAGCGTTTTCAAAATCCATTTTTCAATGGATAAAAGTTCACTGGCCTCTAATATTGTTACCGAGAAACTTGAGACCCTTGCCGAGCGGAAGCGCAGTCTAAAGACATATCTTGACGCATTAAATGACAGATTGGCTTCGGCTTATGACTCAAAAGAAGCTCGATTGGATCTGGAAGAAAAAATCAAATTGTTCCATCGGGGCTGGAAAAAGGCTCAGCCAATCGTTCAGAAGCGTCTTTTAAGGCGCATGATTGATTGCATGTATTATACGTCTGAAGGGATTAAGACCTATTATTTTTTGGACGCCAACAAAGCTGAGAAATGCCAATCACTTGAAAACAAAAAGGTTGGGGATCAAACATCCTCAGCCTTTTTAGAAAATAGAAAAATCCACCGTTTTCCTTACAACTTACCACCCTCGAACCAAAGGGTTAAGAGTTCGCCTGTTGGTTTAAATGGTGCGGCCGGAGAGACTCGAACTCCCGACACCCTGGTTCGAAGCCAGGTACTCTATCCAACTGAGCTACGGCCGCATGAAATAACAAAATCCGATAATAGTCCTCCATTTATGAGATAAATCTCAAGTAAGGGCAAGAAATTTCAATGATTAATTTAAAGGATTGAATTTACTCAATCTAATTGCATAAAAATAAATCAAATTTGAGATAATTTCAAAAATTTAGAATTTTAATCAGTTGAAGTAAAGCTTTTTGTGATCGTAGTAATCAGTGATTTTACTCTTTGTGAAGTATGCTTGTGGCGGGGATAAACTAAATAAATGCCGGTGGTGGATTCTAGTTGATCGTCGAGGGGAATGGGGATAAGCGTTCCTGCTCTTACTTCTCTTTCTACAGCCCAATCGGATCGAATGAGAATTCCACCACCAAGTTGGCACATTTCAAAGAGCAAGTCTCCGTTTGTGCAAAGTATGGGTGGAGTAGAAATGAGTTGAAGCAGGCTCAATTTTGATTTTGAAAATTTATAATTTAAATGGGGTGTAATGCACAGAACTCTATGGTTTTTAAGATCAAAAATAGTTTTTGGTGGAGTATGAGTCTCTAAATATTGAGGTGTTGTGTAAAAAGAAATGTTATTAGCAGTTAGTTTTCGCGCGACTAAAGATGAATCCTGAGGAGTGATTACTCTTAACGCCAGGTCAATTTCGTCATCGATAAAATCAATGTAGTGATCATTAAGTAAAACTTGGACTTGTACGTTTGGATGCATTCGGTTGTAAAGAACAAGCGCTTTAGTTAAAAATCGAATTCCTAACGATATCGGCGCTGTAATTCTGACGATACCATTGAGTTGACTGGGGTCTTTTGAGGAATCAAAAAGATGACTTGTCTCCATAAGAGATTCGAGCGTTTTGTTAGAACTTTGAAGAAAAATTAACCCTTCTTGAGTGAGGCGGACTGAGCGTGTAGTTCTTTCAATCAGCTTTGTTTGAATCTTACTTTCTAAGTGTGAAATAATTTTAGTTACCTGAGGTGCAGATAGTCCGATTTCACGAGCGGCTTTAGAAAAATTAAGATGTTTTGCCACTGCTTTGAAAGCCATAAGTTCAGAATATTCTAACATAGTAGATAAAGCATACTATCTTTTCAAAATAAGGCAATTGATTATTTCATTTTAGGAAATAATCAATTGCCAACAAAGAAGTTCTCTTAATTGATCAAGCACTCTATAGAACAAAAGCAAATTAAGGAAAATAAGTTTTTTAATTAGTCAAAGACGTTAAATTAATGGAGGTATTAATGAAATTAAATTTAAAGTGTTTATCTATAGTTTTTATTTTAATGAATCACTGTATGAGTTTAGCGATAGATGCTGGGTCTTTTGCAACCAAAGATTTTATCGAAATTACTCGATGGAGTGATCGGCTTCAGAATCAGAGCAGACTGGAAGATACTTTAGTCGTATTTGATATAGATAATACCTTACTGAAATTATCCACAGACCTTGGTAGTGAACAATGGTTTTTATGGCAGTCTGAATTAATAAAAGATAACGTCAATGGACTTCCTCTTGTAACAGACACGGTTGAACACTTACTACAAATTCAAGCGTGGATATATGATCAAAACTCTATGGCTTTGGTCGATGTCAATGAAAGGGTGTGGATTGATAGATTGAGAGAGCAGGGGGCGGCAGTTATCAGTTTAACGTCTAGATCTATAGGCGCACACGATGCTACTTCACGGGAAATTGAGCGCAACAATATAAAGCTGTCATCAGAAAAAGAGCTGGGTCTCTATAGTAATTCTCATTTTTTTCTTCCATACCAATTAGATCAAATAACTGAAAGTGGGTTAACAGAGACTGATGCAAAAGATTTCAATTTAGCAGAAGCAAAGTATGTTAGCTTTGATAAAGGCTTGTACATGACTCAGGGGCAAAATAAGGGTATTATGCTCAAGACTTTACTGCACCGAATGAAAAGAAAATTTAAAACGATCATTTTCATTGATGACAGAATAACACATATAAAATCTATGAAAAAGATGGCTCAGAGTATTTCTGAAAATGTTTATTCGATCCACTTTAATAAATCGGACAACTGGACAATACCATTTTACATTGGAGACAAATCAGAAGTTCAATCTCAATGGTGTCAATTTTCCCAAGGGCTTAATCAATTAACCCTTGAGAAAACAGAAAAGCTAATTATTCGCAAATGCAATAGTAAATAAGTCGAAGACTCTTGTTTCTAAGGTCCAAACTTAAACATTGAATGCCATTAAATGGCTTTGGGTTAAACCAATATCCATTAAGGCGGCAAGTGATGCCAAATAGGAAATCTCTTCTTCATAACCCAAGAATTTATACATTTTAATTTTTACATTGGATTCTTGTAAGTTTTCTCTCAGAATATTGACCTCTTCGCCATCGCTGACGATGCCCCCGATGCGTTCAATTTGAGTTTGTAATCCCGCATTTTTTGAAAAGTAAAAGGTGCGACCTTTTCGGATAATTTCATTATGAGCCAATTGAACTGAAATTCGATCATCAGCATTAAAAATAGTTTTCATATGTGGGCCAACATTTGAATAGAGCTTTAAATAGTTGTGTTCAATTTCATGATCAAAATGGCTCAGATTTTTAATAACAACGACATCTGGTTTTAATAACGAAAAGGAATCGGTGTTTAATGCTTTTTCAGGAATTATGATAAGATGAGGAATACCCATCGGAACAACTAAAGACTCTTTCCAGGTAAAAACTTTAATTGGGATGCCTGCGCTAACTAAATGTTGTTGGATATACTTTGCCGTTAGTTCCAGGTTTTGTACCCCTGTGACTACAATAGATATTTTTGATAATTGATTCATAACAAAATTCCTCTCTTGTTTGGTTAAACACTTTTTATTATTTTTTAGAGAGGTTATGATTTTAACAAGTTGGTTTTCTTGCTCTTTAATTTTTATACCAAGTTCCCGATTGGCTTCGAGTCGGCGATTGATAAAATCAAGAAGCTTATCTGTAGCAATCGTGGGATCAATTTTCAAAAGTGAATTGATTTCTCTAAGAGTGAATCCAAGACTTTTAAACTCTTTTATCCTGAGTGCTACATTGAGCTGACTTTCGCAAAAATAACGATAATTATTCTCGCCGCGTGTACTTGAGATGAGAAGTTTTTGCTTCTCATAAATTCGGAGTGATCGCGGCGATAATCCTGATTTCTTTGCAAATTGTCCGATGCTTAACCAATTTTTCATCATGACCTCTGGCTTAACCATAAAGTTTGCCCCAGGGTCAAGGTCAATAGGCTTAAAACAAAATTTTCATGATACAAAAGCTATTGTTGTGAAATGTTATTGAAAGTTTGGTAGATGGACTCGAGTGTATCATTTGTGAGCGAGAGGGATTTTTTTACTTCGTTTCTTTTCTTTGAAGGAATGGACTCTAAATTTTTTTCTACATGGTGTTGCATTGAAAGTTGATAAAATCCATTTTTGTCAATTTGAGCTCCAGATTCTTCCCAAAGAGCATTGTAATCAGAATGAATCATTTTATTTGAAGAACAAAGTCTATTTTTGTTACTCACAAGGATCAAGTTACGGCAATCAAAGTAAGAACCAAGCCCACGCATAATGTTGATCATAAAGTCGCGAGGTCGATTGTGATAAAACTCATTAGTAGTTTCCTTGACCCAGTTTGAAGACTCAGGTCCTTTGGGGCCCTGAAAACAGCCGATAGCCATAACAAGTTCATTATTATATTGAGCCAATGTAAAAGTGAAATAATATAAAAGATGTTCACCATAATAAAGTGATACTCGAGCTTCGCCTTCAAGTTCTACTACCTTCATGGGTTCCCAAAAAATACTGTATAATGAGCCTTTTTTTCCTGAAAACTCTGAAAGTTTAATTCTTTTTCCTGTTAATTGTAGGTCAAGTAATTCACTTAAGTTTTTTTTCATTAATACTTCATAATGTGTCACGAGCATTTTGCAGCGATCATTAAAACTCATGTTGAGAGAAAAGTATTTTCGATAAATTTTAGGTTTAAAATCAAATACGTGATTCACGTATTTTTCAAGCGATAAAGATTTTTCAATGGTGGTATCAAATTCTTTAACGGACTTTTGATGGACGATATGGCGCAAAAAAGTACGTAGAGCCAGAGGTTGGCGCTTTTTTAAATTAGAAAATCCTATAGACATCATAATGAGATATAAAAATCTCATGAAACTGTAAACTTCTATTTAAATAAAATGAATTACATTTTTTTAATGCAATTATTACAATTTAAAAGTACTCAGATTTTCTAAAGAAATTTAAGAGCTTAATAGTGAAATCATGAGTGCGTGACAATGTAATATTGTTAATTAAATAACTGTCGACACATTAAAGTTTTGTGATCTAATTGCGGGTATAAATTTAGATCCTCGAAAGTAGAAGATTTCAGGTGGAATTTTTGCGATCTGCCATCAAAGTGTTCACGAAGCTTATTGATCAGAGTTTTTACCCTATCGAGATAAAGTGATGCGGTTTCTTGGTGGAAGCCAAAATGGAGGTTGAAATACTCTTCGTGCCATTGGCGCCATAGATTCAGAGTCTTTAGAAATTGAGAAAAAACCTCTTCACCAGTAACATAATCTGCTAAACCAAAATTATTTGGTAATTCTACTATAGGACCGTGACTGGTTTCTATAGTAAAGGCCTTGTCATTTTTGGGATTGATTTTTCGCCATAACTTATGAACAACATTTTTATAAATTGGTGGCTCTGAGTCAGTTGAGCCAATATTTGACTTCAACATGATTGATTTAACAATTTCAGGTGCGACAGCAGAGCTATCAACTCTGAAGCCAGTTGCAACCAAGGCGTTCAGTACTTCAGGTGATGCGGCCCAGCCTCCGGCTCGAAACGAGTGTAAATTTTGAAAGCCATTTTCATTTAAAATTTGAACACTCGTTTTTAGAAGCTTGATAATTTCTTCTTCGCTAAATAACGTGAGTGGAACGTCGTGCCCTCTTACGCCATTTATACTAACAGATTTTTCATGCCCCCAAAATGTTTCGTGTTCTCGAAATTCAACTCCTGAAGCTTTTAATAAAGTTTCCTGGGCATGAATATGGACACCGAGTTCATCGCCTGGTCGGATAACCGATTGAATTTTTTGAGCAATACTTCGATTCCGAAGGCTTTTAATAAAAGGAAAATCTGGTTTTAAAAAGTAAGCGGCATTAAGAAAATGGATTATTTTAACCTCTGGATATTCCTGGCGAAACTGTTGAAAAGCACGAAGGTTCTCTTCTTCTAAGCTGTAACCCTCCCAGTCCACAGAGAGAATTAAATTTATTCTCATACTAGCAATACTGGCAGAACTGATAAACAGCACTAAAAAACTTAAAACCAAATTACGTTTCATAGTTAGGGGGTGCCATTTTTTGCTGAAGATCAAGCTCATACCTACTTTGAATTTTAAAAACGGACTATTTTGTGGGTATAATACATTAAATTATTCAAATTGTAAATAAATAAACTTTATTTTAAATTAAAAAACTCAACAAATTAGGTGGCCTTTCTTAAAAAACGAAAAAGATTTTATTGATCTTTACAAGCTAGGCTGCTTGGTTTTCATTGCAGTGAGTTTATTCAAATTGTTTTAAAAAACTTTTAATAATTAGATCAGTAAAAGTAATTTGTTCAGTTTTAGAAAGTGGGGGGCGTAATCCAATTATAATAGGCCAAAGTATCATTCCGTCAAATAGCGCATGGAACCAATCAGAAATCTGTTTTGAATTGAGTTTATTTGTAATTTTATTATTTAATTGGCACGAGATAACCCATTGCTCAAAATTATTCTGACTTTGTTCTAAAGGTAGAAGAATTTGAGGGTCTGGTTTAGTTCTTTTTATGTGTTCTGCAGTAAGAAGTTTTGAAAGTCTTATAAAATCATTTTTATTGACCATTTCTAATTTCTTCATCAATAAGTCCTTGAGCATAACCTCTAAAGTTTTATCATTATGAAATTCAATACTTAACGTTTTGTTAACTTGGGAGAAGAGAGTGTCAACAATGGTTTGAAAGAGCATCTCTTTTAAAGGAAAATACTTGTATAGCGTTCGCTTGGAGACTTTAGACTTACGCGCAATATTTTCCATAACGGCAGCGTCAAAACCTTTGAGGAGAAACTCCTCAGTGGCAGCTTTAATTATAGCGGCTATTTTTTCTTCTTTTATTTCCATAGTAAGTTAATTCTAATCCCTTTTTTGTAAAAAGTAAACGATTACGTTTATTTTATTGAAAATGAGTAAACGCTATCGTATACAATTTAATCAATGAGGGGCAGAATCAAAAAGGAGATATTAAATATGAAAAATCGTAAAGTGATTTTAATTACCGGCGCTTCATCGGGTATGGGAAAAGTGACAGCTGAGCGATTGGCCCAGGATGGTCACATAGTTTATGGTGCTGCTCGGCGTGTAGAGGAAATGGAAGAATTAAAAAAATTAGGTGGTTATCCTATTTATATGGACCTTAAAAACGATGAGAGTATAGTTTCTGCTGTTCAAAAAATTATTTCAGAGCAGAATCATATAGACGTTCTTATCAATAATGCGGGCTTTGGATTATATGGGAGTGTTGAAGACACTCCAATTGAGGAAGCTCGACAACAATTTGAAGTGAACTTATTTGGTATGGGACGCCTCACGCAACTTGTTGCACCCTTCATGAGAAATCATCGTTCAGGAAAAGTTATTAACATTTCCTCTATGGGTGGTCGAATGTATACTCCCTTAGGAGCTTGGTATCATGCCACAAAACATGCCGTTGAAGGCTTTTCAGATTGTTTGCGACTAGAGTTAAAACCCTTTGGTATAGATGTGATCATTATTGAACCTGGAATTATTCAAACTGAATTTGGTAATGTTATGCTGAACCCTTTGGCCAAAAGGGCACAGGGTGGAGCTTATGAAGAAATTACAAATAAAATGATTGCAGCAACAAAGACATCTTATACAAAAAGTAAAAGTTCTTCACCTCATTTAATAGCACAAACGATTTCAAAAGTGATTAATATAGAAAAACCAAAAACTCGCTACTTGGTGGGAAAAATGGCTAAACCCCTTGTTTGGATGAGAAAATGGTTTGGAGACAAAACTTTTGACGCCATTATTATGACTCAAGTTAAGTGATTTCTGTAAGATAAAACTTTATATATTATTTCCAAACTGATTTTATTTAATTGTGCCCACTTCATAAGAGTCCAGTAACTTTTTAGCGTTCGGAGAGTGTTTTCGATTTTTATCTTTTGTTTCCCAGCCAGTATCTGCATTTTTTCCGCAATATTTCAAAAAAATGTCAGGTTTGCTGGGGTACTTGGGGATGTACTGAGTAATGTCATAGACTTTATTATTAATTATAACCCAGCAGTCTTTTAGAGTTGAATGTTTTTCAACGTCCGTAAGTGAGAGCTCCGCAGCCATAATGAGGCCATTAGAGGTTAATATTCCTACAAAAAAAATAAATTGAAATAATATTTTCATTTTAAAATTTAAACTCCTCAGTTCTTACTTTTCTTGCGCCAGCTTTTTTAAAAAAACTGCGACAAAATTGGTTCATTCCAGGGGGACCACTGATAATGATTTCTCGTTCCTTCCAATCACTCGGTATTAAACGGGATAATTGAGAAGAGTTCATTTGTCCATCCTGATTTTCGATATGTGTCACTGTGGTTAAACTTTGGTAGTTACGGAGTTCTTCTGTGAAGATATCTTCATTTTTATTTTTAATGAGTAGGATCAAAATGGCATTAACTGAATTCTGTTTATCGCGACTCCAAGTTCTAAGATAGCTAAGAAAAGGAGTAATTCCAATACCTCCAGCTATCCAGAGCTGAGGGGTGCTAGGTTTTAATTGAGACAGCAGACATCCGTAGGGGCCCTCAACAATAGCATGGTTATTGGGTCGTAAATGGAGGAGTTTTTCAGTATCATCGCCAAGGGATTTTATAATTATGGTTAATTTATTTTTATCCTCGGCACTGGAGGCAATAGTGAAGGGGTGAAACTCATGACTTACGCCACACTTAAAACTGCATTTAATTGAGAGGTAAATAAATTGCCCAGCCTCAAAACTTATTGGTTGTTGAAGTGGGTTCAGATCAACCTCAACTGTATTTGAGTTGAGGTTTTTAACTTCAGAAACCTGATATGAAAAAGTAGATCTTAAAACTCGTGGATAATAAAAATGTAAAAATAAAACAAGTACAGAAAAAAATAAAATTATCATCGTTAAAATTTCACTCAAATTCCATTCCAAGTAGACTAATTTCAAGTGAATTAAAATTATAAAAAGACTTATGATGAGAATAGAGTGGAACTTTTTCCAAGTAGAAAAGGATTTATACTTTAACTTTGTTGTACATAGTCCGATGAACAAAGTGACTAAAGAGACCCAACCAGAAAGAATTATGGGGTTTTGAATATCTAAGGAAACTTTAATGGTTTCAAAAAGATTATCAGTGAAAAAAGTTAAGCCATACGTGATTAAATGGATTAAAAAAAGAATGCCAGAGGCAATGCCAAATAAATGATGGCAGAAGTAGGCTCGATTAAGAGAATTAAAATATTTATTGAGCCAACGCGAACGACAGCCACAAAGAAGTGATATAGAAAATGCCATTAAGCCCATTAAGGCTGTTGCTTTGCTCAACTCGTAATATTCAGTAGGAAAAAATAAATTTCCTTTAAAAAGGAGAGGGGTTAATACTAGGAGCCATAAAAGACTCACGTTTCACCCTTCACCTTAGTAAAGAGCAGAATTGCACGATCGAGTTCTTCTTTGGTGGTAGTTTTTCCAATCGTAAGGCGAAGACTTGCTTGTGCTTGATTGAGATTAAAGCCCAGAGCTTGAAGAACGTGACTTCCTTGTGATTGATCAGAACTGCAAGCACTTGTTGTGCTCACGCATAACTCGCTCATGCGAGGCAACCACTGATCCCAACGGACGCCAGGAAAAGTAATATGCAGATGACCTGGAATACGATTTGAGGAAGATCCGTTGAGTTGTAAATCGGGAAATAATTTTTGAAGTGATCCAAAAAAGTATTCCGTGTTTGATTGAATTTTTAATAAATCCTGTGAAAAGAATTCTGTGTGAGCGAGCTCAGCGGCCATACCAAGTCCGACAATTCCTGGAGTGTTAAGCGTTCCCGCTCTTAGGCCATACTCATGGCCACCACCACGAACCAGTGGCACTAAATCAAAGGCCGCATGATGATTTTCAAAACGTCGATAAAGTGCGCCAATGCCCTTGGGGCCATACATTTTATGTCCTGAAAGAGAAAGTAAGTCGACAGGAACCTTTTCTAAATCAATAGGGATTTTTCCCACGGCTTGAGTGGCGTCTGTATGAAAGCAAATTTTATTTTCTTTTGCAAGAGCACTTAACTCCTCGATGGGATTGATGCTGCCAACTTCATTGTTAGCCCACATAAAGCTCATGAGCACAGTTTCGGGACGTAAGTGTTTTTTGACCGTTTCCACTTCTATTTGTCCCCAGCGATTGGGCGGTAGAATATCGACTTTAACTCCAAGTTCCCTGATTTGTTCAAATGTTTCTAAGACCGATTTGTGTTCCACTGATGAGGTCATGGCATGTAACGGGCGTCGAGGATCTTTTTTCTGCAAGGCTTGGATGAATCCCACAAGGGCTAAGGTGTTGGCTTCACTGGCACCACTTGTAAATAAAAATTCTGATTCTTTTTTGGCATTTAATAATTTGATTAAACTTTTACGAGCCTGCGAGACGGCAAATTGTGCTGTCCATCCCGCTCGGTGTTGACTGGAAGAGTTTCCAAAATGTTCTTTAAAATAAGGAATCATTTTGGCAAGTACTCTGGAATCAACAGGAGTACTTGCCGAGTAATCTAAATAAATTAAATCGGGTTGCGAATCCATTATTTCTTCACATTAAACGATTTTAGTTGATCAGCAAGCGAGTTTCCAAAGGACTTTTGTGCTCCTGAAAATTCTTGCCAGCTTCCATCGTCGCCATCTTTAGGAGGGGAGAGTCTCATTCTTCGCTCTTCAAATAGAATTTCAGCGACTTGCACCTGCACGGAATCACCCACTTTTGCATGTTCAAAAGGGTTTTCCGTCAAATCACGATAGGAACTCTTTGGCAAAAGAGCAGTGACTCCAGGTTCAAGAGAGACAAGTAAACCAAAGTGTTCTTTCTTTTCAACGTTAGCTGTAATAATTTTACCGACAGGATACTTTTGTTGAATCAAGGCCCAAGGATCACCGCTCGCATCTTTTAAGCTCAGTAATAACTTTCGGTCATCTAAATTAATTTCCTTGAGAAGTACACGAACGCGTTCGCCGGGTTTAATAAGCTCATCGGATTTGACGACTCGTTTAGTATAGCTCATCTCGCTCAGAGGGATAAGTCCTTCAATTCCTGGAAGCACTTGTACGAAGGCACCAAACTTAAGACATTGCGTGACAGTTCCCTCGACAACATCTCCCACTTTTAATTGTTGATGAGCAGACGTCCATGGTGCTTCAGAGGCTTGCTTTACTGATAAAGAAATTTTAAGTGAGCCCTCGATCTCTTCTATTTTTAAAATTTTAACAGAAAGAGAGTCTCCAGTTTTCACAACTTCATTAGGATCATTCACTCGTGACCAAGAAAGTTCAGAGACATGAACCAAGCCTTCTAAACCAGGAGCCACTTCTACAAAAGCACCGAATTTTTCAACACGAGTAACGATCCCTTTTAAAATCTCTCCGACTTTATGGCCCTCAGAGAAAGCAGCGGCTGATTCTTCTTTTTGTTGATCAAGAACTTTTCGACGAGAAACGACGATATTTTTCCCTCTATTTTCAAACTGAGTAATGAGAAAATCAAACTTCTTTCCCACATAATCTGCGGCTTGAGTAATGTGTTTTGAGTCCATTTGGCTTATCGGGCAGAAAGCTGTTTTTCCCATCAAATTGACACGAAAACCGCCATTACAAACCTCTGTGACTCGACCTTCTACTGGAATCATGCAATCAAAGGCATCTTCAAGAGAGTCGGCATCACCTCCACCAGAGGCTTTCTTCGAGAGTCGAATCTCTCCGCCCTTGAGTTGATTGACATAAACCTCAATTTTATCTCCCACTTTATATTGAAGTTTTCCTTCAGCATCTTTTAATTCATTATTGAGGATGAGGCCGTCAACAGTTGTTCCTGTAGAAATAAATGATTCTTCTTTACCGAGGCTCAAAATTTCACCTGTGATTTTGTCGCCCACTTTTAACCGGCGTTGAGTTGTTGATTCGCTAGCAGCCAGTAAACTTGCAAAATCGTCTTGTTGAGAATGGGTTTCCTCGTCACCAAATAAATCTTTTGTCTTTTTCATGAGTGTGATTCCTTAACTATTGAGATTTTAATAGACAGATTTCTAGGAAGTAAAACAGGTGTCATCGCTCATTTCAAGACCTTTTTTGTGATGCAGCATTATGATGCAAAGGGGGTAGAAATGTAGCTCTTTGGCTGGGTTTAAATCGAGTTTGAAGAGTAAATTTACTTTAAAGTTTATGAGTTTTTGTGGTTAATCTGGAGATTCGAAACTCAATAGATGCTATTGAAAAAACATTCTGAACGATGGATTCAAAATCGAGTTATTTCAAGATGCCGAATCTTCGATTGAAGCTACAAACGAAGATTCGCGCTCTTCTGCTTAATGAAGGGGAGGTTCCTCCGCGCGAGATTCTTCGAGTTGGTTTTGCTCTAAGGCTTTTTGAATGCCTGCTCCGATAGAGGCCCCCAACAGAATGACCATCCACATCGATGAAATCCAAATCATAAATAAAGGAAGTGCCGCGAGACTTCCGTAAAACTTGGAATAATTAAACATTTTTTCATTCGTATAATCAAAAAAGTGGTGAACTGCTACCAGCGCCCCTGCCGCGGTGACACCGCAAAACCCCGCCAGTGAATTTTTCACTTTGTAGTTCGGGAGCCATTTGTAGAGCGAAAATAATGTAAACACTAAGAAGAGAAAAGAGAGCATAACTAAAACAAAGGGATTGGTAACCCACTGAGAAAGGTAGGTGCGTGTGAGTACGTTTAAAGCTAAGGCAAGGGGAACCATCATGATCACAATCCAATGGGTGAAAAGTCGGCGAAAAATATTCTTGGGATTCCGAACATTCCAAATTCTGTTCATGGCTTTTTCTAAAAATGCTGCCAGTCGGGTAGTGGTTATAATTAAAAAGGCAATATTTAAAAATCCCCAAGAGCCACTGTAAGATCTTTTTAATAATGTTTTTAAATGCTTACTTATTTCGACACTCACAACACCAGAAAAATTTTTAACAATGAGTGCTTCAATTTTAGGATATAAAAATTGGAGAAATCCTGTGGTTTTAAAAAGTCCTAAAATAATAATGATCATAGGCACGAAAGAAAGGAGTGTGACAAATGAAAGCCCATTAACAATAAGAAGAACATCGCGATCACGAACATGCTTTAATGCCTTATAAATTAAGTTGAAAAAGGGATTTTGGAGGAGACGTTCTTTGAAGCTTTTAAAATAAGACATGGTTTTTCACAAGTTTTCTAAAAAAGATTGGAGTCATTAATACTAAGAATAATATTTTAGCATCGATAGGTCAGTTAGATTTCATGGGGGAAAATAGCGTTAACGCAACTGATCAATTATTTTAATCCCTCAAGGATTCAATTCCTTATTTGATTCGCTCCCTAATCTTTTGTTAAGTATCTTAAAAATAAAAGGGAGGCCTCATGACCACTTACAAAGAATGGGAACTTTTTCAGCCCACAGAAACTCACCAAATGTTACGTGAGACATTAGTACAATTTGTTAAGGAAGAGGTCGAGCCTCAAGCTCTTGAACATGATCGCAAAGAAATTTTTAATTTAAAACTTTTTCGAAAACTAGGAGATTTAGGCTTGCTAGGGATCACCGTACCCGAAGTTTATGGTGGTTCTGGGATGGATGCTGTAGCCGCAGTTATTGCCCATGAGGAGTTATCGAGTTCAGATCCTGGCTTTTGTTTAGCCTATTTAGCTCACTCCATGTTGAGTGTAAATAATTTAGCGGTGAATGGCTCAGAAGAACAAAAGAAAAAATGGTTGCCAGGCCTCTGTTCGGGGCAACTAGTTGGAGCCATGGCGATGTCAGAGCCTTCCATTGGGACAGATGTTTTAGGGATGTCTACCACCGCTCAAAGGGAAGGAAATTTTTATAAACTCAATGGGCGAAAAATGTGGATCACCAATGGTACTATTGATGAAGAAGGAACACCCGCCGACTTTGTCTGGGTTTATGCCAAAACGGGTGAGAAAAATGGCCGCTCCCTGATTTCAACGTTTGTTGTTGAAAAGGGAATGAAGGGCTATGTTGTAGGGCAAAAAATAAGAGACAAGTGTGGAATGAGGGCGTCTAATACTGCCGAGCTTGTCTTTGAAAACTGTATGGTGCCTGTGTCTAACCTTGTGGGTAGTGAGGGCGAGAGCATGACTCACATGATGCGCAACCTGGAGCTTGAACGATTGACTTTAGCGGCTATGAGTTTGGGAATTGCCAGAAGATCACTTGAGGTGATGAACCGTTACGCTAGAGAGCGTGAGGCCTTTGGAAAATCGTTGAATTTCTTTGGTCAAATCCAGCATTATATTGCCAATAGTTATGCAGAATTTAAATCAGCAAAATGTTATGTGTATGATGTCGCACGCCGAATGAACCTAGAACAAGAGGGCGGACGTATTGATTCTGATGGTGCAAAACTGGTAGCTACAACCATGGCCAAGAATGTTGCGGATCGAGCAATTCAAGTTTTGGGTGGTTATGGTTATGTGGGTGAGTATGTGGTGGAGCGATTATGGAGGGATGCTAAGCTGTTAGAAATTGGCGGAGGAACCATCGAAGCTCATCAAAAAAACATAACGAGAGATTTATCTAAAGAGCCTACGCTTATTTTTAAATAAATTAACTTTATAACCACTTTAAAAGTAAATTAAATCTATGTTTCCCTATCCTGCTGAAATAGAAATCGATAAAAATTTAAAGGCCACATACCAAGATGTTCTTGAGCATGTTTGGCCTCTTTTGACCGAAGAGCGCCGTCAAAAAATTTCTAAGGTGGCAGCACTGAGAAATTTTAATTTGCGTGTTGTTTTAGAAAATATTTATGATCGTGGCAATGTTTCTGCGGTCATGCGATCTCAGGAAGCCTTTGGCTTTGGGGGCGTTGACATTATTGAAGGGGATGGGCGATTTAAAAATGCTAATCGCGTTAGTTCAGGGGCTGAAAAGTGGTTGCACATCAGAAAATGGAATCATTCTCTAGATTGTTGGCAGACTCTAAAGCAAGAGGGTTTTCAGGTTTGCGTGACATCCCTAGAATCATCGAAACCCATGAGCGAGATTGATTGGAGTAAGCCAACCGCATTGGTGCTTGGGAATGAAAAAGAGGGCGTTTCAAAGGAATTGCTTGAGCGTGCCGATGAAAGAATAATTATTCCCATGGTGGGTTTTGTTCAAAGTTTGAATATTTCCGTCGCAGGGGCGGTGAGTTTATACCATGTTTATAGAGAGCGATCGTCACAAAAGCCGACGCTGACGTTAGAGCAAATCGATATTCTCAAGGCGCATTATGCTTTAAAAACTTTAGATACTTCGTTCCAGATTTTAAAATCCCATTTGCAAAAAAAGTAAGTTTAAGGCACGACAAGTTTCTTTAAAAAGTTCTCCAACGAGAAAGGGTAATCCGTGGCTAGTAAAAAAACATTATCAAAATCCAAACTAAAATCTCAAACTCAATTGAAAGCTCAATCAGCAAAAGTTAAAGAAACAAAGCTTTACGGCGAAACCATTGTCGAAGAGGCGGAATTAGAGCGATTCCCCAATCGTACCCTTGTTCGAAAATATGAGATCCAATTTTCGTGCCCAGAGTTCACTTGCCTCTGTCCTCGAAGTGGCTTTCCTGATTTTGCTACACTCAATATTCGCTATGTTCCAGATCAGTGGTGTGTTGAATTGAAGTCATTGAAACTTTATATTAATAAATTTCGAAATGAAAAAATATTTCATGAAGACGTTACTAATCTAATTTTGGATGACTTGGTGGATCTTCTCAATCCGTGGGAAATCGAAGTTGTTGGTGATTTTAATGTTAGAGGTAATATTAAAACCGTGATTACCTCTAAGCACAGCAAAAGTGAGGAGTAAGAGGATCGACTCTTTACGAACCTGATCTTTTTTCAAGTTTTTGAACAACGCCTTTATGGTAGGTGAAAAAATCAACTCGTGAAGAGTCATACATGTCTCTGCGAATCATGACCTTAAAATTTTTCTGAGCGAGCTTCACGTTCTGGGTGATTTGATCAAACTCTTCGATAGGAATTTTGAGTTTTTCAAAATGAGTGTATCCCCCACGTCCAAAGGGGAGAAGTCGATATAGATTCCAAGCCTTCAGATTGCCAGTTATATCATTGTATTGATTTAAATAATCAATCATCTCACGAACATGGTCTTTATTACTTTGTGTGATGACAGAAGAAATATAAACATCCCGCCCTTTTTGAGCAAGGCTCTTTAAAACACTTTCAATAATATGAAAGTGACCATTTTTAAAATGCCTCAACTGATTATGTATTTCAGGGCGAGAGGAATCTAAGGGAATGATCCAGCGGTCAATATCGGTATTAAGGGCAAAGTCTTGCGGGAGCCTAATGCCATTAGTCCCGATTTGAACAAAAAAACCATGGGCTTTAGCGGCTTGGGCTAATTGAAAAACATTGCCCTTCCAAAGAGTGGGCTCGCCACCTCCGAGAATAATGTTCGTGTAATTTTGATCTTTTAATTCACTCAGGAGTTGTAGAGCTGCTTCTGGAGTGAAGCTGGAAAAATTTTCTTCAATCACACAATAGTCGCATTCCATATTACATTGGGGGAGAAGCATGAGGACTGCGACTTTGTCTTTCATTATTTTCCTCGGCGTTGATCTTGAAGTTTTTTAACAGCCTTTCGCGCCATTGATCGCGGTGATAAGCGCACCATAAAAACTCCCAAGCGATTAATGAACCCATGAATTGCCACCGTAGTTCCCTTCATAAGCTCTTGATAACCGTATTCGGCGACGGCTGCGGAAGAAGGAATTCCTACAAGTTTAAATACTTTTTGTTTTAAAAAGTCATCAGAAAAATTGGCTGATTTTTGAAAGCCAGAATGGGTTGGCCCTGGGCAGAGAGCTGTGATTGTGACGCCAGTTCCTTTAAGTTCTTCCGCGAGAGCTTCTGAAAAACTAAGAACGTAGGCCTTCGTGGCATAATAAACGGACATCACCGGTCCGGCTTGAAAGGCCGCAGTGCTGGCCACATTCATGATTTTACCATGATTATTTTTTATCATTAAGGGTAAAAATAAATGAGTGAGTTGAGTGAGGGTCGTGATATTGAGTTGAATCATTTCCTTTTGTTTTTCCCATTGGGAGTCTATAAAGTAACCCAAATCTCCAATGCCTGCATTATTGATTAAATTTTCTACCATTAGATTTTTAGTTTGAATCTCTTGGTATAAATGGAGAGCCCCCTCGGGATGACTCAGATCTAGAGCTATTGGAATGGCAGAGATAGAATAAGTTTGTTCAAGCTCTTTCGCCAAAGCATCTAATTTTTGTTTCGAGCGCGCGACTAAAATCAGATTGTGTTGTTTGCGTGCAAAAACGTGAGCTAGTTCAAAACCAATTCCACTGCTGGCACCTGTGATAAGCGTAAAATTCATATTGTTACTTTCTAATTGTCGATGATTTTATTTCGAGAGTAAAGGGCAAACGGGGAGCGATATTCCTCAGTAGGTACTGAAGCGGGCGCACGAGTATCGTTACTGGTGGTAATACATTTTCCCATAAGGGCCGAGAATCGATCTTCATATTTTTCTTCTCTCCTGTGGCGCAATAAGTCTGTTGCACGTTTAAGAGATTTTATAGAAAGAAAAGGGTTTAGCTCACACGCTAATTTATAGGCCTCTAAAGCACTATCATAGTGTTTTAACTCAAAAGCCACTTTTCCCAGTCCAATTTGAGCTCGAAAAGATTTTTTATTTACAGTGGCCGCAGCTTTATAAAATGTTTCAGCGCTGGGTAAGTTTTTTTGTTGAATCAAAAAATCAGCAAAGTTAGAGGCGGCAAATTCAGATTGAGGAAATTGCGTTGTCGCTTTTTTTAAAAGTCCTTCTGCTTTTGCAATGTTGCCTTCATTATTTTCAATAAGTGATAGATAAACATAATTGTCAGGAATATTTCCATCAAGAGAGATCGCCTCTAAACAAGATTTTCGACCTGTCACAAAATAGCCATCGATAGTATGACGTCGGCACAAGTGGGATAAAATTTCTGCGGATTTGCCGAAGCGTTTTGTCATATCTTCGAGCAGAATACGAAGCTCATAGTAGTTCTTATACTTTTCATAGGCTTTTAAGAGCCCATCGTAGGCGGGGCGGTGGAGTGGATTAATTTCGATAGCGGCTTTATAGGCCGCAAGGGAATTCATCGAGTTTCTGGGATCATTTTTTTCCTGAGACTTTCTAAAATGAAAATCCCCCAGAAGGACAAAACCTTGAGGAAACTTTGGGTAACTCGCCGTAAGTTGTTCTAAAAATTTTAATTCATGGACTGAGTCGTTGAGTTTTTGAAAACTTGTAATCAAAAGAACTAAACTATCTTGGTTTAAAGCTTCAGACTTTTCCATCAGTGTTTCTGAAGCTTTTTGAAATTGATTCTGATCAAAATAGTCTTTGGCTAATTCATATCTCAATTTGAGATTATCGGGAGAGGTCGCAAGTTGAGTTTTTAATTGCGTTACATCGCTCATCGCTTTTAAACTCCAAGTTATTTGAAGTAAAAAAAGAATTAAAATAAATGTTTGATTTTTTGTGAAACTTTTATTCATAAACAAGGCGTAGGTCATTGAGTCTCTTAAGAAAAACTTCTTTTTTAACACTTTGATCCCTCTCTGTGATAAAATAAAATTAATATATAAATAAAAATAATTGTAACACTTAAATATTAAATCATATGATGAGTTATTTTGGAAAAAGAAAATCTCTTAAAAATC
The DNA here is from genome assembly GCA_964612425.1 of uncultured Pseudobdellovibrionaceae bacterium. GTDB lineage: Bacteria > Bdellovibrionota > Bdellovibrionia > Bdellovibrionales > Bdellovibrionaceae > CAUJGP01. The sequence goes on along the minus strand of CAZTDX010000012.1, from coordinate 35,717 downwards.
CATGGGAGCAAGAGACGGGCCAAGCGATTGTTGAGTACCTTCTCTTAGTAGTGGTGATTCTGTCTATTGGCTATGCTTTAGCTCGAAATTTTTTTGAACCTCTACAAAGGTATGGTTCCAGTGTTTTTTCAAGTACCATTGCTTGTTCATTAGAGTATGGTCAATTGCCTGCTGAAATTAAAAGTGAGGATGGGTGTGCCGCCAGTTTACAGGCAAACTTCTCCGGAACTACTCGAAGGCAAAGTGTGAACAATAATCAAACCAATAAGAACACTGCACCTACAGATGCTGCTAAAAAAAGTGAAAATGCTAAAAATAAACCACCGAGTGAAACTGGTAGAGATACTCAAGTCAATCGTGGGAGGTCCGCTTCGGGATCTAGCTCGAGTGAAGGGCTAAAGCTCGGTAAACCGACTGGTACAGATGCTAAAACCCTAGGAAAAAATGAAAAAATTGTCGATGAGGCCAATCGAAGTGGTGCAGACAATGGTGACAGTTCTTTTGTCGGTCGACAACGTCGCCGAAGCTTAACTAAGCCCATATCGGGTGCGCTGGAAATCGCGATTGATGCTAAAAAACATAAAGAGCGCGAGGTGAGGCGTTCCATAAGCGAAGTTCCTGGATTGAGTGAAAGAAAAGCAAAGCGCTTTAACGTCAATACACAAAAAAAAGATAAAGCTTCAGAGAGCGCCAATGACACCTGGGATATATCTAAAATTATAAGAATGGCTCTGATAATACTAATGTTCCTAGCTATCATTATTTTTGTGCTCTTTCAGGTGGCGCAAATTCGAAAAGGAGCCGAGTCATAAGGGGAATTTGGTTTCGAGAGCTGAGATCACTTTAATCTAGAATTCATTAAACTATAAATTTTCTTCAAAACTTTCCAAAAAAGTCAGTGTTCTGTAATTTTTGGTAGCCCGAGCCGAAACTTTTGTGTAAGCCATTTTTTTATTGACGGTTAAAAATGGTATGTGGGGTGGACAATAGTGGGTACAGTTTTTGAATTAAATCGAAGGGGTAAGTTCGATCTAGAATCAGCTCGAAATATGCTAGGTTTAGTATTTAAAATCACTTCAGAAATTGATGAACAATTTCAATTACAGATGGCGCATATCTCTTCAGCTAGAAATGCCTCTGACCTTGACCGAGTAACGGTATTAGAAGCTGAAGTTCAAACTATCATTCAAAAATGGGAAAATAAAATGACAAAGCTTGGGCTTGAACCTAAAGGGATCTGGCTTGTTGATTTTGATGCAGGCGACGGATTTTACTGCTGGAAATACCCTGAAATGGATATCAAATTTTGGCATGGTTATAACGACGGGTATACTGGAAGAAAGCCAATTTCAAACCCTTCTCCTAGTAACAACCTAAATCAATAGAGATATCCAATTATTAAGCTTTTTTATAATGTGGGAATTTGAATGAAAACAGCGTTCCTGCTCCAATTTCAGATTGAAACTTCAGTTCCCCCTGGTGTTCATTAATAATAGTCTTTATCATGGACAAGCCCAAACCCGTTCCTTTTCCAGCTACTTTTGTAGTAAAAAAAGTATCGAAAATATGTTTTTGAATAGATTCAGGAATGCCTCCGGCATTGTCTTGATAGTCTAAATAATTAAAATCACCATCATCTCTAATTGAAATAGATATTTTACGATCTTTAATTTCTTGCTTTGTGTGTGGTTGTTCAAATGCATCAATGGAATTAGTTATAAGGTTAGTGATGATACTTTCTAACTTAACTTGATCACCCCAGATGGGTTTGAGATCTGGGGCCACTGAAAAGGAGAGAACCACTTTGTGGCTCGAAAGTGTCGCGTCTAATAAAATTAAGGTGTTTTTAATAATAGAGTCTAGTGTGATAAGCTCTTTTGGATCATCGCAGGTGTTTCTGGAGTGACGCTTCATTTGTTGTATGAGTCCTTCCATACGTTGAGCGGCACGTAAAACCTTATTTATTCGTTCGGTCGCTCTTTCATCTAAATTTGATTTATTTAATACCATTTGGCTCATTCCCATAACAACGCAAAGTGGATTGTTGAGTTCGTGAGCTACTTTTGCTGTTATTTCACCAAGCGCTGACAACTTAGAAGCCTGTATTAGTGAGGCTTGGGCTTCCTTTTTTTCGGTAATATCTTGACGAATAGAAATAAAATGAGTGATTTGTTCTTGATCGTTTTTTATGGGTACAATCGTTGAATGGACCCAATAAAAACTTCCATCTTTTCTTTTGTTTTTTATTTCGCCTTTCCACGTTTTTCCAGATTTAATTGTACTCCATAATTCTTTAAAAAAATCCACATTGTGAAAGCTAGAATTGATAATTCGGTGGGGTTGTCCAATGAGTTCATCTAAAGTGTACCCTGAAATAAGACAAAAGTTTTCATTGGCATGAACAATAATACCATTTTCATCAGTGACTGAGATGATAGACTCAGCATTTACAATTTCGCTTATGTTTTTTTGAAAATTAGGTGCTAACAATGCGTGATTACGTTCCGTAGTCGACGTTTTCATAATAAAGCTCTCCTAGTATTCAGGATAGCATTACAATTTAAAAACCTCTTTAAGGGAGAGCAGGTCTTCTCAATTTGATATAAAAGCTAAAATGCTGAGAGCAAAATTGTCCCAAGGATTACTTTGATAAAGTCTTTACTTTTTGCCAGAGAAGCTCTTTTTCTTTTGAGGAGAGAGAGGCAAAATCTAAATTGCTTTCTTTGCAAATTTTTAGCATTGCGGAATATCGCTTTTCAAATTTATTATTAGCTTTTCGTAAGCAAGTTTCGGGCTCTTGACCTAAGTGTCGTGCGTATTGAGCGACAGAAAAAAGTAAATCACCAAGCTCCTCTTCAATGAGGTGATGATTTAAATTATTTATATTTACAGAGTTTTGGTTTATTGAATGAATAGTGTTGGGTGTCGGGAGAAGCTCCTCAATTTCTGAAAGTTCTTCTAGAATTTTTTCTTTCACCTCACTGGCTGTGGACCAATCAAATCCTACTTTATTGGTTTTGTTTCCAATTTTAAAAGCACGTTGCAAGGATGGTAGCGCCAGCGGGATATTGAAGGGAGAGGACGATTCTGATGTCATTTGTTCAGTGGATGTGTCAGCAGTTGATTTTTTTTCCTTCTTTTTGATGATTTCCCATTGAGAGAGGACTTCTTCTTTGGTGTTTGCGGTCTCCTCCCCAAAAACATGAGGATGACGTCGAACCATTTTTTGATTCAACTCTAAGATGACATCATTAAGATTAAAAGCGCCGCGCTCTGAAGCTAGCTGCGAATGTAAAATCACCTGAAACAAAACGTCACCGAGCTCTTCTCTCATGGAATTATCATCTTGTTTCTCAATGGTTTCGATTAGCTCAAATGTTTCTTCTAAAGCAAAAGGGGTTAGACTTTGGTGGGTTTGATCCCTATCCCAAGGGCAGCCTTCTGGACCGCGCAGTGCAGCTACAATTTCCTTAAGAGCTTGAAAAGTAGTTAAATCTGATGGAGCAGCAGGCATTTTTCCCTCCTTTGGAAGGTGAGTTTTGAATGTAAAGTGAGTTTTATTGTTCTAACTCAAGATTATGATATGATTCAACTGTGATTAAAAAGCCAAGTCATAATTATAGTGATGAAACCCCGCATACACGACATCAGTATGAAGTGTACACTCATCCCATTGTCGATTGGGTGAATAAGTTAGGTTTAGAAAAAAAGTGGTGGGGTCGTTTACTTTTACGTTTAGAATCTCTTTTCCACGTTCGTCGCTTTGTTGTGTTGATGATTTTTACTTTTAGTTTGTCTTGGGTGATTAGTTTTGAAATGCCATTGCCTATTTCTTATGAAGTTGGAGAGGTAGCAACAACCTCTTTAAATTCTCCCTTTTCATTCCAAATGGTCGATGAGGTGAGCACGGAGGAGCATCGCAGGATGGCCGCAGAAAAAGTGCTACCTGTGTTAGATTATGATACGGCCATTTTTGATCGAATGAGTGGTCGGTTTTTAAACGCCTTTCGACTCCTGAGAACAGAGTGGCGGCTTAATAAACAGAATGCCAAAAATCCCCTCGAATATATTAAAAAAATTATAGATCGTCAGTTTCATATCGATTGCCCTAAGTATTTGGTGGCCTGGCTGGTGCAAAAGAAATTTGATTTAGAGCTTGAGGGACAAATTCTTACCATCTTGGATCAATGGTATCGGGAAAAAATTGTTTCTAAGGATGACAACAAATTAATTTCTCCAATTGCCACGGTTTCATTGCGGTCACGCCAAAGACCGGAGCGAGAAGTCATCATTGATCGCAGTGAATTTATTATCCTGGATGAGTTTGATTCATTGAGGATGAAAGATGTTAAAGATATAGATCGTTTAACTTCAGAGGAAAAGGACAATCTTTATTCATTTTCGCACCTCCTTTTAACTCCGAACGTATTTTTGAATATTGACGATACAAAAGCCCGCCAAAAAGCCGCTCAAGATTTAGTGACTCCCGTGGTAATTAATATTCGAAAAAACCAACCCATTATCACTGAAGGAAGTATCATTGCCCCCAAAGACTTAGCCATTGTTGAACAGATTCATGGTTTGCAGGGGCAAAATAGTCCGACTTACAAATCGATATTTGTGGGTTTAATTTTAGTGACATTGATGCTGGCTGTTCGTTCCTTTTTTCGTCATTACTCTCAAAATCGATTTAAAATTTCGGGCAAAGACTTTTTTGTCATGGCCCTCATCCTCCTTGGAGAGTTGGTTTTTACTAAAGTATTTTTATTTATTACAGAGGGTTCAATCCTTGTTCGTTATGGGAATTGGTTGCCTCCAGAACTCTTTTTAGCATTGGCTCCTTTGGCCTCAGGACCGATTCTCGTCGCCCTATTGATGACCTCGGGAGAAGTGGTCTTTTTCTTCAGTCTTTTTCTTGGTGTAGTGATTGGAATGCTTTCGGGGCAAAGTTATTTCTGGGTGGTGAGCGTTTGGGTTTCGGGGATTGCAGCCGCACGCGGTGTTTTAAATTGTAAAACACGAAATGATATTTACTTTGGGGGAATTCGTGCCGGCGTCGTTAACGCCTTTGTGATCGGGTGTTGGCAGATCGTTCAGAATTATCAGTCCCCTAATATTTTCAGGGATTTTATATTACTTACGATTGCAGGCTTTTTCTCTGGAATTCTATCAGCGATGTTGGGTATGGTTTTTATTCCAATTTTAGAAGCGCTATTTAATTATACGACCGACGTTAAATTATTAGAGTTGAGTAATCTCAATCACCCGCTCCTTAAAGACATGCTGATCAAATCTCCTGGAACTTATCATCATTCAATGATGGTGGGATCAATGGTTGAAGCCGCCGCAGAAGAAATTGGGGCTAATTCGTTATTGGGAAAAGTTATTTGTTATTATCACGATATTGGAAAAATGAATCATTCAAATTATTTCATAGAGAATCAAAAAGTTGGCCAAAATCCCCATGATCAGATTTCGCCCTATATGAGTAAAACTTTGCTGATTGCTCATGTTAAAGATGGTGTAGAAATGGGCATGAATTATAAACTAGGTCAGCCCATTATTGATGGAATTCTGCAACATCACGGCACCACTTTAATTAACTTTTTTTATAATAAAGCACTTGATCTCGCTGAAGAAGGGCAAGTTGTTGCAGAAGAAGATTTTCGTTATCCTGGGCCCAAGCCTCAGTTTCGTGAAGCCGCACTTTGTATGCTTGCTGATAGCATCGAGGCTGCTGCGCGCTCACTCGATGAACCCACGCCTTCTCGTCTTCAAAATATTGTTAGAAATATCATTCAGAAAAAGTTTTTAGATGGCCAGCTCGATGAGTGTAACCTCACTCTTAAAGACTTAACAAAAGTAGAAAACGCATTCACGCGTATTCTTCTTGGGATTTACCATCAGCGGATCGATTATCCTCGAGAAAATATCGCTCAAAATGCTTTTGGTTTAGCAGCCTCCAGAATGAATTCTAAAGTTACTGAAAAACCAAAAGTTTAAGCAGACTTTTTTAATTGAAATAAAACAGAGTACATGGCCTTAAGCATTTCTGGATCATACCGACCAGGAATTTTTTCCTTCATCATTGTTAAGGCATCTAGGGGCATCATTGGAGTATTGTAACTTCGCTGCGTCGTGAGGGCATCGTAAGTATCCGTGATGGCCACGATACGCGCGTGAGGGTGAATTTCTTGTCCTTGCAGCTGCTGCGGATAACCATTTCCTTGAAAACTTTCATGGTGCTCAAAGCAAGCGGCTTTAATAGCATCTGAAATCGTGGGATTTTCATTTAAAATAATAAAACCATATTGCGGATGCATTTGCATAATAGTCCACTCATCTTTTGATAGCGGTCCTTTTTTGCATAAAATATCTAAGCTCACATTACGTTTTCCAATATCGTGAAACAACGATCCCACGCCTAATTCTTCTAACTCTTGACTGTCCATTCCAAGGGCTTTGCCGAGTCCAAGTGCATAAATGCTAACATCGAGTGAGTGATTATAAGTATAAAAATCATGTCCTGAAAGTCCTAGCAAGTGACCCATTGCAGAGGGTTCCGCTTCCATAAAGGTGACAAAGTTTTCAATGACAGGCCTTGAGGAGTTAAGCGCGAGATTCACATCGGGGTGCTCAAAGAGTTCTTCGACGATAGCCATAGAACTCGCTTTCAAAATCTGAGCTTTGTCTTCTGCCGTTATTTCCGAAGACTTAATTTGTTCTTGAATAAAATCCTTGTAGGCGTTCCACTCTGAGGCTTGAACAAAGAAAAAATCACCCTGCGCTTTTGAAGTTAGTGCCTGCATTTTTTCAGCAGAGACTTTCTCGCCTTCTCGCAAATAGAGTGTAAAGTGATTACTTATTTGCACATAGATATTAAACGTGAGGGGTTTAGAGGCATGAATACTCGACAATCTAATTTTTAGAAATTGGGCTTTTTCTTGACTCATAGGAAGAGTGTGCCATGGTCAGAATAGGCAGGGTAAGGAAAAATAAGGATCTCATTTATGGAATATCAATTCAGTACTTCGGTCCAGTACTTAAAAGGTGTGGGTCCACAGCTGGGTTTAAAATTGGCTCACTGGGAAATTAAAACCCTTGAAGATTTAGTTCAGTTTTTACCACGAACCTATCAGCATTGGCGTAAAGTTTTGACATTAAAAGATGTTAAGCCAGGAGATTATATTTTATTACCAGCCGTCTTAACGAATATGAGGAGTTATCGTCGAGGACCGCAGAGAGTCTTTGAGTTATTATTTGAGGATCGTGATAAACAAAAATTTGTTGCCCGTTTTTTTCGTCAACCTTTTTATGGATACTTTGAACGTTTTCGATATCCACAAAATATGTTTATTTTAGGGCGAGCTACATTATCCTCTCGTGGGACTTTAGAGTTCCATCATCCTGAACTTAAACTCCCTGAGGATATTTCTGATTTTTCAGATCAGTTGGTGCCCATTTATTCAGAAACAAAAGGTCTTAGTTCCAGGAAAATTCATAAACTGATTGAGCAAACATTTCAATTATTAGGCGAGAAACCTCAGCTTTGGAAAGCGCGGGAGTATTTGCCCGATTGGCTACGTAAACAATTTAACCTTACCTCGTTGCAAGAGTCCTTAAAACTGCTTCATTTTCCCAGTTTGGAATTAGAAAAACAATTTTTATTGAGACGTACAGAGGGGCATCGTCGTTTAATTTTTGAAGAGTTTTTTTGGATGGAGTTGGCGATTCGTAAAAAAAAGCAGCAGAATCTTCAAGACCTAGCCCAAAGCTACCCAGGAACAGGGCGTGAGCAAAAACTCTTGCGAGGAAAAATCCCCTTTCAATTAACTTCGTCCCAAGATCAATCCATCAAAGAAATCAGTCATGATCTAGCAACTCCCATTCCAATGAATCGACTCCTGCAAGGAGATGTGGGAAGTGGAAAAACGATTGTGATCTTTTTTGCCGCTCTTCAAATCATAGAGTCTCAGGGGCAAGTGGCCATGATGGTACCTACTGAGATTTTAGCGGAACAGCATTTTCGCCAAGCCCAATCTCTTTTAGAACCACTTGGCATAAAGTCGGCACTCTTAACTTCAAAGACAAAATCAGAAGAACGCAAAAAGATTTTAAAGGATTTATTGAGTGGTCAAGTTCATTTTCTTATTGGCACTCACGCACTCATTCAAGAGGATGTTCAGTTTGCAAAATTAGGATTGGTTGTCATTGATGAGCAACATCGTTTTGGTGTCCAACAACGGTTTAAGCTTCAAGCTAAAGGGGAGTCGCCTCATCGTCTTTTAGTGACGGCGACGCCAATTCCTCGAACATTAGCTATGACGGTATATGGAGATTTGGAGGTCAGTATTTTACGAGAAAAGCCTCCAGGTCGCAGCCCTATTCAAAGTAAAATAATGACAGAGTCACAGCGGCCACTTTTTATGGACTTTCTCTTAAAACAAATTCAGCAAGGGCGACAAGCTTATTTTGTTTATCCTCTCGTAGAGGAGAGTGAAAAAATGGATTTAAAAAGTGCCGTAGAATCCTTTGAGCAACTACAGCTAAAATATCCCTCGGTGCGCTGGGGATTGCTCCATGGAAAAATGAAGGCCGTGGAAAAGGAAGCCATTATGCACTTTTTCCGTGAGGGGAAAATTCAAGTGCTTGTGAGCACAACAGTTATCGAAGTAGGAGTTGATGTTCCCAATGCCGTCGTTATGGTGATTGAACATGCTGAGCGCTTTGGTCTCTCACAGCTACACCAATTGCGTGGGCGAGTAGGGAGAGGCTCATTAAAAAGCTATTGTGTTTTTTCACTGGGAGAGCAAGTCAGCGAAGATGCTCGTAAGCGACTGCAATTGATGTGTGAAACTGAAGATGGTTTTAAAATAGCAGAAGCCGATTTAGAGTGGCGGGGAGCTGGTGAATTTTTAGGTTTAAAGCAATCAGGAGAAGGTGGCTTTCGCTGGGCCAATCTGGTCAAAGATGAAGAGATCCTTCTGCAAGCTCGAACTGCAGTGAATGAGCTTTATCAACGAGATCCTCAGCTTCAGATGGAAGAACATCAGTTGCTTAAGGAGCGTTGGCTCAGAAAAAATTGGTCACAAACGTCATAAGGCTCCCTCGTCTTCATCGAAATAGCCCAGCTAGGACCTTTATGGATTTTTGTCCTCAAGATCTTTTTATATAACCAAACTCTTAGTAATGATTTACTTATTCATAGTAAAAAACAGTTACAAGTGATTCAAGATCCTACTTCAAGTCGGCCTTTTCATGCCACTCAGTTTGAATCAACGCTTTTGGCTTCACTGATTGACACTGTTGTTTCTGAAAAGCGGGTCGCCCTTAGAGAAAAGAATAATGTTCAAATAGAAGCTCGACTTGAAAACTCTTATGGTTTATTTGCAAATATAAATCCAATTGAGATGAAAAGGGTTTTGTCGAATATTATAACAAACGCTGTGGAAGCTATTGAAGTTGATTCAGGCTTAGTGGAAGTGATTGTTGAAACGTTGGAATCGGACAAAAACAAACTCTGTATAAAGGTAAAAGATAATGGAAAAGGGATTCCTCATCAAATTATTGAAAAGTTGGGGCACAGAGGAGTTACTCATGGCAAAGTAGGTTCTGAAAGTGGTTCAGGTCTTGGGGTGTATCATGCTAAGCAATCTATTGAATCATATGGCGGAACTTTTAAAGTTGAAAGCAAAGAGGGGCTAGGAACATCAATTAACATGTCACTTCAGAAAAGTGAGCCACCTTTTTGGTTTGCTCAAAAACTTGCAGTTGCTAATGGACAGATAATAGTCGCTACAGATGACGATAATTCAGTATTAGAGATTTGGAGGCAAAGATTATCAAGGTTCATTAAAAATGATAATATTCAATTGATAACCTGTATGAATAGTAAATGTCTTCGTAATTGGATTTCTGAGAACTCAGTCTTGGCGGCTAAGGCTCTATTTTTAATTGATTATGAATTTGTTGGACAAAAGCAAAATGGACTCGATCTTGTTGAAGATCTTAAAATTGAAAATCGAGCAATTCTAGTTTCGAGTCGCTATGACGAAGAAAGTGTAAAGTCTAGATGCGAACAATTGGGGGTAAAGATGATTCCGAAAGGAATGGCACCTTTGATTCCAATTACGATTGACCAACAAACTAAAGTCAAATTTGATTCTGTGTTATTGGATGATGATAGGTTGGTCCATTCTTGTTGGAAAATGGATGCAGAGGTTCATAACAAAACATTTAAGGGGTTTTATAATTTTGAAGAATTCGTTGGATTTGCAAGTGAATTAGATTTTGAAAGCCCTATTTATGTTGATTCAAATTTAGGAAATGGAATAAAGGGAGAAATAATCAGTAAAAAAATATATGAGTTAGGGTTTAAAAATGTGAATTTATGCACAGGTTATGATTCTTCTCAATTTGAACCAATGCCTTGGATTCGATCTATTGTAGGAAAGGAACCGATTTAGCTTTGAAATTTTGTTTTATAGACTGAGCGTCCGATTAATGTAAACAACTTCATTAGGTTTCTGCAAAAAAGTAGCAAAAGGTTGCTACAAACCTGTTGTTTTTATAAATAGTTGATTTTATTTAAAATTTTTCAAGCGCATTCATTTGCTACAATTTATTGTAATTTATTTGCAGATTTTCTACAAATAAATTACAATAAATTGTAGCAAATAGAGTGGACAATAGTGGAGAACTCGTGAGTAAAAAAAGTGATTTTGAATTCTTAAACTCCAGCGTATGGCTCAATTATACTCAGCAACGGTACTTAACACCTGAAGAAATTAAATATCGGTTGAAACAGCAAAAGAGTATGTCTGAAGCTGAATGGTCTTTAATAAAAAAAGAAATTATCTCCTTTCGTAAGACCGGGGCTATTACTTTATTCTTTAAATCAATGAAGTCAAAATTTTGGTTTTACCCTGCTGATGTTATTCATAAAAAAATAAATGATATTGAAAAATTAGGTAAAGAACTCTACGAGCAAATTAACAAAAATGCGTCATTTAAAAATGATTTTCTTTTAGATGCTGCAATTGAAGAGTCCATTACATCAGCAATTTATGAAGGTGCTCATAGTACGCGAGCACAAGCAGAACAGTTGATTGCTTCAGGACATCGTCCTGAGAATAAAGACGAATGGATGCTGATTAATAATTTTAATGCCATGAAGTGGATTAAGAACAATCAGCAAATGGATTTAACCAAAGACATAATTCTCCAATTACATCACATAGTCACAAATAATACCCTTGAGGGGGATGATTCTAACTTTCAAGGTAAATTTCGAAATGATAAAGTCTTCGTCGGGTCACATGAAGGCATTGTTCATACGCAAATTGAGAAGGCCCTCAATGAAATGATTCAATTAGCAACAAATAATCCACGGTATTTTCATCCGCTGCTGAAGGGAATACTAGTGCATTATTTTATGGGATATATTCATCCCTTCTTTGATGGCAACGGCCGGACAGCTAGGGCTTTATTTTATTTTAAATCTTTGAGGAATCAGTTGAATTACGTAGAGTTACTTTCTGTTTCTGCTTATTTAAGAATGCATGGGAAACAGTATGAAAAAAGTTTTGAAAAAGTGAAATCAAATGAATACGACCTTACCTATTTTATAGATTTTTGTCTGGATTCCATGGCGTCTGCTTTAATAGAAGTATCTAGAAAGGTAAGCTATTTATTAAGAATGACGGACTTAAAAGATCGATTTGACCTATCGCTTACACAAGTTGGTTTGATGCAAAGAATGGCACTCCATAAATTTAGAACCATTGATATAGAAGAGTATGCACGGCAGATTTCAAAATCTAGAGAATTTGCAAGGCAAGAACTCAAGCATCTTCTAGAGCTTAATTTTGTTTCTGAAATTAAGATAAGTAAAAGATTGGTCTATAAAGTTAATGCTGATAAGTTAAAAGAGATGTATCTCGAGTAAATTTCACCGAATTAACCCTTTGGCAGCAAAGAATCACATTTGATTATATTTAATGCTGCCAAAGTAAGCTCAAATCTCATATTTTAATAACGCAGAACTTTATAAAAAATAATTATAGAAGTATTAAGTATTGCTAACTCTTTGATCTTACATCTTTTTTAAGATTTGAAATTCTAACACAACTCAACTGGCTCCATTTTGGCACTAAGTTATTAATATATAAACAATTTCTCAAATTTCATTTTTTTGTTGAAATTTGAGAAGAAGACATCAATTCGAAAAGTTAATATTAAAAAAATCATTTTGGTTGTCAGTAACCACTAATTCCAAAACTGAGAGTCAACTTTGACTCCATTTTTTCTTTGCTTGGTTTTCCAACTCATGTTTCATACTAAATTTCGGCAATATCGAAATAGTTTCATCCAATATCTTATGGAGGGTTTAAGATGAAAATAAATCTAAGAAAAAAGGATTTGATTACTGGCGGAGTCAACATGCTCGTGGTTGGCTTATTTGCTTCTTCAGCAGCTTTTGCGGGAGAGAAACTCTTCTTTAGAACAGGCACTGTTGATCCTAAAACAATGCCAACAAACCATGCTATTGATCTTCAAGATCCGAGTGCACTTCGTGAATATGTCGTTCAGTTTAAACAAATTCCTTCGGAATCTGACAAGGCAGCCTTAATCGGACGTGGAGTTAGTATTTTCAAATATTTGCCTGATGATGCTTACGTTGTACGAGCCACTCGCGCTCAATCCAATGCCGTAAGAAGGTTAGGACAAGTCAATGCGGTTATTGACTACGCTCCGTTCATGAAAGTCAGCCCTGACTTTGGACCTTTCAGTGTTTTTACAGCTCAAAAAGTAGAGAATGTTTTAATTAAAACATTTATTAATTCAGATACAGAATCGGTTCTTGAAGGAATTAGTAAAATTTCTTCTGACATTCTAATTTTGAAATCATCAGGAAATTCCATTTTAGCTAACGTTCCCCAAGAACTTATTTTTAGAGTGGCTGCGTTGAATGGCATTGAGCATATCCAGCCATATATTCCAATGAAGATTTGGAATGATTTTGAATTACTAGAAGGTGACAATGACGTAGCTCCCGCTACTCCAGGTGATTACACTGACATTGATGGAACTGAAGATGGCACAAAGATTATGAACTTTTCAACAGCGTGGGAGGCTGGATTAACTGGTGCTGGGCAGATCGGTGCGATGGCTGACACAGGTGTTGATACAGGAGATCTTGCGACCATTCATAAAGACCTTAACGGTGCTATTCAAAAAGGTCTTGTTTATGGAATGTTTTCAAAAAGCTGGAACGATCCTATGGGACATGGAACACACGTTGCAGGTTCTATCGTTAGCCGTGGTACGACTTCTGGTGGTAAAATCAAGGGCGGTGCGTTTGGCGCAACTCTTGTTGCTCAGGGGATGTGGAGCCCAACGATGGAGAACTTAACTGTTCCTCCTCAATTAGAAACCTTATTTACAGCGGCTTATAACGAAGGTGCTCGCGTTCATTCAAACTCTTGGGGTGCTCCAAGAAATTTTGGTGCCTATGATAACTTTGCGGTTCAAGTGGATGAGTTCGTTTGGAGTCATCCTGATATGCTTCCTGTGTTCGCTGCTGGTAATAGTGGTGTTGATAAAGATAAAGATGGAAGAATTGATGCCAACTCAATGAGTTCACCAGGTACATCGAAAAACTGTTTAACTGTTGGAGCTTCTGAAAACGTCAACAATCACGGTGGAATTCAAGTTCCAATATCTAAACTTCGAGCGGCGGCTGAAAACTGGCCAGCGGAACCACTTTCCAGTGATTTCATTTCTAATAATGCGGAAGGGATGGCGATGTTCTCTTCTCGTGGACCAACAACAGATGGAAGAACAAAGCCGGATGTGGTGGCTCCTGGAACAAATATCCTAAGTTTAATGTCACAAGTTGACGGAGCAAATCCAATGTGGGGTGCTTACAATAAGTTTTATACTTATGCTGGTGGTACTTCCATGGCAACTCCTCTAACGGCTGGTGCTGCACTTCTTGTAAGACAAAAATTACAAAACGATGGTTTCAAAATTCCGTCAGCGGCTCTTGTGAAAGCAGTACTAATGCATACAGCAACTGATATCTTTCCAGGTCAATATGGCGTGGTTGGTGAAGCTAAGGGGCAAGAGATTTTGACTCCACGACCTAATTCTGTAGAAGGTTATGGACGTGTTGATATGACGAGTGTCACTCAACTTGAAATGAAAATTGTGGATGAAAAGGCGGGGGTAGCTCAAGGACAAGATCTTTCTTACCTTGTAAAGTATGAAACAGCTCCTACTAAGTTTTGGGCTACAATGGTTTACTCAGATGCACCTGCTGTCGCTAATGCTGCTAAAACTCTTGTTAATGATATCGATCTTATCGTGGTGACTCCAGATAATAAGGAGATCACACTGACAGATAAGGTTAATAATCATGAGATGATCGAAATTGCGAATCCACAAGCAGGTACCTACAAGGTTATCGTTCGTGGACAGCGCGTACCTCAAGGTAAAGAGGGAAAACAGCCTTTTGCTTTGTTGATTTCCGCAAAATAATTTACAAACTGACTTTTAAAAGAGTAAATTCTTAAAAAATAAAAAGAGAACCAAATTTTTGGTTCTCTTTTTTATTGAGAGTAATAAACAGTTTGGTTCTCTTTATTAGTTTAATTTATTTAGCAAAATTTACTCGATTCATTGAAGATTATTCAAGACTTCCAAAAGTGACCTAGAGAGTCTTGCCTTTTGGAGGAATTTCAAAACATTTTTAAATTAAAAATAATTCAATTATTTCATTAACTTAATTGGTATTAGAAATAAATTTTATTGATTTCTTCGAAGCACTCAATTTTAATTTCAGAGTCATGGTTAAAAAGTTGACGATGACTCAAGTCATAAATTGATAAAACGTGTCAAGTGTGTTAGAAGGACCTCTGCTCGCAGTTTGCAGAGCGTGTTCTCTGGAGGATTCAATATGGATGCTTTTAAGGTTGGAGATAATGCCGTTTACCCTGGTCATGGTGTAGGCAAAGTTATCTCAATTGATACCAAGGAAATACTAGGTCAGAAAAAAAATTTCTACACCATTCAAATTCTTGATAGTGGAATGAAAATAATGGTTCCACTGGATAACGTAAAATCTGTTGGCTTGCGCCCCATTATATCCCCAAGTGAGGCTACAGAAGTCCTCAATATCTTAAAAATGACAGAAGTTAAAATCGACAATCAAACTTGGAATCGTCGATATCGCGAATATATGGAAAAAATTAAAACTGGATCTGTGTTTGAAATAGCAGCAGTTTTGCGCGACCTTTTCTTACTCAAAGTGGATAAAGAACTCAGTTTTGGAGAGCGAAAGATGCTCGATACCGCTCGTGGTTTGTTGATGAAAGAGCTCACTTTGGCAACGACTCAAGAAGAGCTTGGCACAGAAGAAGTAAAAGCCATTTTTGGTTTATAAAATTCCAATTATTATTTTTTTTAATAATGAGTGATTTTTTAAATACATAGATGCAAAATAAACCCTATCATATCACAATGGATAGGGTTTTTTATTTTGGGGGTTCTATGTCTAAAGATCATCATACAAGTCAACATCCGGAAGTTCGAGTGCGTTTTGCTCCAAGCCCTACGGGATATTTACATGTGGGTGGCGCCCGTTCCGCGTTATTTAACTTTCTATTTTCACGCAATCAGGGTGGAAAATTTATCTTACGGATCGAGGACACAGATCTTGCTCGCTCCACAGAGGAATCTTTAAAAATTATTGTTAACGACTTGAAGTGGTTAGGTCTTGATTGGGATGAGGGACCGCATCCCACAACCTTAGAAGATATGGGGCCTGTGGGACCTTATTATCAAAGTCGAAGATTAGAGATTTATGCTAAGTATGCTCGTCAACTACTAGATTCCGGGAAGGCCTATTATTGTTTTTTGACGGATGAGGAAATTGAACAGCAAAGAGAAAAGGCTGTAAAAGAGGGGCGTCCGCCTCAAGTGCAGAGTCCTTTTGAGGAATGGAGCTTAGAGAAAGCTCAAAACCATATGAAGGAAAAGGGCGTAAAGGGCGTCGTTCGGTTTAAGACAAGACACCTGAAAAAAGACTACCTGGTGCAAGATTTAATTCGTGGTGAAGTTAAGTTTCCATCCGATATGGTAGGCGATTTTGTCCTGCTTCGCTCTGATGGAATGCCGGTTTATAATTTTTGTTGTGTTATTGATGATGCTCTCATGAAAATTTCCCATGTGCTTCGTGCGGAGGAGCATCTTCCAAATACGTTAAGACAACTGATGATCTATGAAGCTTTAGGGTGGAAATTACCTGAGTTTGGTCATATGTCACTTATTCTCAATGAAGAACGACAAAAACTCAGTAAGCGCCATGGAGCTGTTTCTTGTGCGGAATTTCGGGATTCTGGATATTTACCAGAGGCCCTTTTAAACTTCTTAGCTCTTTTGGGATGGAGTTCTCCAGAGGGCCATGAAATCATGTCTGTGAATGAAATGATAAAGCAATTTAGTTTAGATCGTTTGAATGTCGCTGGCGCCGTATTTGATGTTAAAAAATTAAAATGGATGAATTCTGTTTATTTACGTTCGCTTCCTGAGAAAGAGTTATGGGAGAGGGTAAAGCCCTTTCTCAATAACGAAAGTTTAGAGTTACCTGAAGACAGTGAGTGGCAAGTTCGTGCCCTTAAAGTATTTAAAACTTCCATGGAAGTCTTAAAGGATGCCGTTGAGTTATTTAGACCAATCAGTGATCGTCATTTTTCGATTTCACCTGAGGCTGAAGAGGCTTTGTCTTGGGAGAGCAGTCGCGCCGTCTTGCAAGCCTGGGTTAAAAAATTAGAATCCTTAAAAATAAATTATATGACAGAGGAAGAATTCACGCAGTTGCAAGAAGCAGTTAAAAATGAAACCGGCGCTAAAGGAAAAAATTTATTTATGCCACTAAGAGTTGCCGTGATCGGGAAACCCCATGGTGCAGAATTAAAAATACTCGTCCCACTTTTGAATACAAAATCACTTCTTCATCGTGGACAATTGGTCCTTCAAAAAATGGGATAGGAAATATGATGAACTCTCAATTGCATGTTTACAATAGCCTTAGCCGAAAAAAAGAAATTTTTAAAAGTTTGGTTCCTGGAAAAGTAAAAATGTATTGCTGCGGACCCACCGTTTACGGACTTCTTCATGTGGGAAACTTTCGCGGTCCGACTTTTTACAATTTTCTACGTCATTGGTTAGAGCATTTAGGTTATCAAGTTACTTTTGTTTATAATTACACCGATGTTGATGATAAAATTATAAAACGAGCTCAAGAGGAAAATGTTTCCAGTGAAGCGATTTCAGAGCGCTATATTCAAGAATTTGAAAAAGACTATGCCTCGCTAGGCTTGAGAAAGCATGATTGCAATCCTCGAGTGACGGCTCACATGAATCAAATTATCGAGATCATCAGCGTACTAATTGAAAAAAAATACGCCTATGTTGTTAATGGCGAAGTTTTATATAGTATTGCCGCCTTTAAAGATTATGGAAAACTCAGTGGCAGAAACCCTGAAGAATTAATTGCTGGAGCACGAGTTGAAGTGGATCAGAGTAAACAAAATCCCTTGGATTTTGCTCTGTGGAAGCCGTCTAAGCCAGGAGAACCAAGTTGGCCAAGCCCCTGGGGGCCAGGGCGTCCCGGATGGCATATCGAGTGCTCTGCCATGGTGAGAAGTATTTTAGGAGATCAAATTGATATTCATGGTGGCGGTTCCGATTTAATTTTTCCACATCATGAAAACGAAATTGCTCAAAGTGAAGGGTGCACAGGGCATCACTTAGCGACCTACTGGATGCACAATAATATGCTTACTTTTAGTGGGCAAAAAATGTCCAAGTCTCTTGGAAATATTTGGACGGGCCGAGAATTTTTAGAAGAATATGATGCTGAAATTTATAAATACATGGTGTTGAGTGTGCATTACCGAAGTCTCAGTGAGTTTTCTGAAAGCACGGCTGATTTAGCGATCAAAGCTCTGGCCAGGATCTATTCATCACTCAATTTAGCGGATCATTTACTAAAGGAAAATCAAGGTGCAGAAGAAACTAATTCTGATTGGCAGCAAAAATTAGATCAAGCGTGGACTGTTATTGAAAACTCGATCAATGACGATTTTAGTACTCCTGAAGCCTTTGCACAAATTTTTGAATTGGTTAGAGAGTTCAATCAACAGTTTCGTCGTGGATTAAAATTAAATCCAAAACAAAAACATGCCGTTTCATCTTTTAAATCCTTCATTAAAAAATTTGGTGGATTTATGGCTTTATTTCAAGAAGATCCTTCTCAGTTTTTAATGAAATTGGATGATCGACTTTTGGAAAAGAAAAATCTTCAACGAGTCAATATCGATCGTTTAGTTCAAGAACGGCAAAAAGTGCGTGAGGCTAAAGATTTTAAAAAGTCTGATGAGTTAAGAACGGAGTTAACCGCATTAGGGATTTTAGTTTCAGACACGCCACAGGGGTCCTATTGGGAAGTTCAAAAGTAAAGGGATCAAAAAAAGGACGTCGTCAACTATTTCGATTGCATTCAGAGTTTGAGCCTTCTGGTGATCAGCCGCACGCTATTCAAAAATTAATGGCCCATTTCAATGAAGGAGTAAAACATCAGGTCCTCCTTGGAGTAACCGGGAGTGGGAAAACTTTCACGATGGCCCATGTGATTGCCCAATTAGAAAAACCTGTTCTGGTCATGGCTCCGAATAAAACTTTGGCCGCACAGCTTTACAGTGAATTGAAAGAACTCTTTCCAGAAAATGCCGTAGAATATTTTGTTAGCTATTATGACTACTATCAGCCTGAAGCCTATGTTCCCTCAACCGACACCTATATTGAAAAAGACTCTGCGATTAATGAGCATATTGATCGAATGAGACATTCAGCAACGCGCTCGTTGTTTGAAAGAAAAGACGTAATTATTGTTGCGAGTGTGTCTTGTATTTATGGTTTGGGAAGTCCTGAAGCTTATCTCGGAATGATGGTTACCATCGAGCAAGGGCAAAAGCTGAAGCGAGATCAATTTTTGAAAGAGTTAGTACGAATACAATATCAACGTAATAATGTGGATTTTCATCGAGGTACGGTTAAGGTACGGGGCGATGTTGTTGATGTCTTTCCAAGCTATGAAGAGACTCGGGCGCTACGATTTGAGTTTTTTGGGGACTATGTCGATAAAATTTGTTGGTTTGATAGTTTGACGGGAGAAGTTTTTGATGAGTTAGAAAAAATTTCTATTTTTCCTGCGAGCCATTACGTTACAGGAGATGAAGTTTTAAAGAGAGCGATAAAAACTATTCAAGAAGAACTACAACTGCGAATTAAAGATCTGGAAGCTCAACTAAAGTTTCAAGAAGCCAAGCGCTTAGAACAAAGAACATATTATGATATTGAAATGATGGAGGCCATTGGCTTTTGCCAAGGCATTGAAAATTACTCACGGCATATGACGGGACGCGGGCCCGGCGAGCCTCCACCAACATTGCTTGAATATTTTCCTTCGGATTTTTTGACCATCATTGATGAAAGTCACGTCACGGTTCCACAAATCGGAGGAATGTATCGAGGAGATCGAGCAAGAAAATCCACATTGGTTGAGTTTGGATTCAGACTTCCGTCGGCCCTCGATAATCGACCCCTTAATTTTCAGGAATTTGAAAACTTAATGGATAAAGTAGTTTATGTTTCTGCAACACCTGGAGATTACGAGCTAAAGAAAAGTGAAGGGCTCGTTGTTGAACAATTGCTTCGCCCTACGGGACTTTTAGATCCGGTGGTTGAAGTGCGGCCTGTGAAAACACAGGTGGATGATTTACTGAAGGAAATTCGCCTCAGAGTAAAACAGCAAGAGCGAGTTTTAATTACAACTCTTACTAAAAAAAGCGCCGAAGATTTAACTGAGTACTATGAGTCACTGAATGTGAAAGTGAAGTATTTGCACAGTGATATTGATACGGTGGAGCGGACTGAAATTTTAAGAGATTTGCGATTAGGTGTGTATGATGTTCTTATTGGAATTAACCTACTCAGAGAAGGGTTAGATTTACCTGAAGTGAGTTTAGTAGGAGTGACGGATGCCGATAAAGAAGGTTTTTTGCGATCCACACGTTCACTGATACAAACAATGGGGCGTGCGGCGCGAAATGTTCATGGCTTTGTTATTCTCTATGCTGATAAAATTACGGATTCCATGGCTAAGGCCATGAACGAAACTTCCAGACGTCGTAAGCTTCAAGAGGAACATAATAAAAAACATGGAATTATTCCTAAGACGGTAAAAAGGAAAATTAAAGAAAGTCTTGGTGAAGCATTTTCTATAGAGTTGGAACCAGAAAAAAAGGCGGGAAAAAGCAAGGGTAAAAAATCGGACTTAGCTCGAGTAGCAGAAGCGAAGCTTTCGTATCATGCACATTCACCGATCAATAAAAAACATTTACGTGAGACTATCGATAAACTTCGCGAAAAAATGAAGAGTCATGCTGCTAAACTTGAGTTTGAAGACGCCGCAAAAATTCGTAATGAAGTACGACGTCTGGAGCTTCTGGAGTTAGAGGCTCTTGATGGAGCTGAGCAAAAATTGGAACTTATCGATGACTAACAATTCAATGATTGATGAGTTAAAACATCGTATCAGTGATTTTCCCGATCAATCAGGCGTTTATTTAATGAAGAACGCGACCGAAAAAGTCATCTATGTTGGAAAGGCCAAAAATCTAAAACAGCGCGTAAGAAGTTATTTTACAGACTCCAAAGATCATACGCCAAAGACGAGACTTCTGGTTTCCCATATAGTTTTGATTGATTACATACTCACGAAGACTGAAGTCGAAGCCTTTCTACTTGAAGCGTCTCTTATAAAAAAATACCGTCCTAAATATAACATACGACTTAAAGATGATAAGAATTATCCATACATAAGAGTTTCTATGAAGGATGATTTTCCAAGATTATATTTGAGTCGCTCGGTAAAGCCTGATGGATCATTTTACTTTGGACCTTACACTAAAGGAGGTAGTGTTTTTGAAACAATGCGGTTTTTAAATCAAACGTTTCAATTGCGAGATTGCACTGATCATGTGTTTAAAACTAGAGAACGCCCTTGTATTAATTATCAACTGGGCCGATGTACGGCTCCGTGTGTGCAATATATTAATAAAGATAATTATAGAATGGATATTGATAAAGCGTTGAAGTTTTTAAAAGGGCAGAGCCAGGACTTAATTGAAGATTTAAAAAAACGAATGTATCAATTATCTGAAGAAGAAAAATACGAACAAGCAGCACGTTGGCGAGACACGCTCAGTTCTCTAAATGCTATTTTAGAAAAGCAATCCGTTATCGATCCCAATGCTCATAATGATTTAGATATTATTACATTCTGCGGAGACGAGAGAGGAACCGTCATTCAGATGATGCACGTAAGGCAGGGACGAGTGCTGGGAACGAGGTCACAATTTCTTTCAGGTTTCAATTCTGAGGACGCGGTAGAGGACGCCAGAGAATGGTTTGTATCTATTATTAATCAGTATTATTGGGAAAATATGATTCCAGATGAAGTTCTAGTTTCCTTTGATATTGGTGTTGAAATGTTACGTTTGATGGAGAAAGTTTTAACCGAACGAAAGGGCCAGTCTGTTCGCATTAAGTTTGGTACTACTGAGGAAAAAGAACGTGAACTACTAGAGCTGACGTTAAAAAATGCTCGGCATGCACTTGAGAAACAAGCTGAAAAGGCAGAGTCGAAAAAGTTGGGGCTTGAAGAGATTAAAAACAAATTGCAATTACCAAAATGGCCCCATCGAATCGAGTGTTATGATATCTCTAACTTTCAAGGTAAGGAAATTGTGGCAAGCCAAGTGGTGTTTGAAAATGGACAGTCCGCTCGTGATCAATATCGACTTTACAAAATTAAATCGATTGATGGTGCCAATGACTTTGCTTCTATGAAGGAGGTTTTATCAAGACGTTTTCGCCATCAAGAATGGGAGGAACCGCAATTGATTGTGGTGGATGGAGGAAAAGGACAGCTTAGTTCGGCTCTGCAAGCGCTCAAGGAAGTGGGAAAAAACAAAATTCCCTTGGTATCACTAGCAAAAGCAAAAACAAAAAGTGATTATGAAAGTTCAGACGTAAAAAGTTCTGATGAACGAATTTTCATTCCTGGGCGTTCTAATCCCATTATATTTTCTCGAAATAGCGAAGCCTTTCGTATTCTCACTCAACTAAGAGATGAGGCACATAGATTCGCGATCACCTTTCATAGAAAGAAGAGAGATGAGGTAAGTTTGTCCTCTGTGCTTGATCAGGTAAAAGGTCTGGGTTTAAAGCGTAAACAAATTTTATTAAGTAAGTATAACAGTCTAGAAGAGATTCAAAGAGCACCAACGGAAGAAATAGCAAATCTATCAAGCTTCAACTTAAGTCTGGCTCAAGAGATTAAAACGATTCTCCTTGCATCACTGTAAACATGAGACAAAATAAATGTATGAGGGAGGAATCATGTCACAACCAGCAAAGAGAGTGAATGTTCGTTTTGAGCCTGATCCAGAGTCCTATGTTTTAATTGATACGAATGGCGAAGCCCATGGTTTTCAAGCTAGCTTAACCGGGTTAATGTATAATGAGTCCTACAGAGGTTGCGCTCTTATTATCTTGAAAGATCAAGTTTTAAATGTTGATTCAATTTGTTTAGTAAAACCTGCAAATTTGCAGAATCCAATTCGTGCCGTTGTTCGTTGGCGTGAGGATTTTGATATTGGTGTCAGTAAAGTGGGATTGCAGTATTTAGATTAGATTAGATTTGAATTGCTAAAGCTAATGTTCCAAAAAAAAGAAAAGTTCGCTCCGTCATCTTCCATTGATTAACAAGAGCGAACTTAAGGGGAATAAAACCGTTCCATGGGGACTCCTTCCTTTTCAATGTTTACCTACCATAGGCATCTTCACCTTTGGCAACCTGGCTGGCTTTTCTCATCCGGAGAGTTAGCCCCTCTAGTTTTGCGTCCCACCGTTTCCGATGGTTTGCCCTGAGACAAAGGAAGGATAAGATATGAAAAAATATCTATCCGATCAAAAGCACTCGATAGCGCCTCCTTTTTATAAGTTAATAAACGTCCCGTAACCTCTTTAACAACTTAGCTACGTACGCTACTTAGGAATTCGAGATTCACAAGCTCTTTGTTTCCTAGACTTGCTCATACTCCTTTCCTCCTTTAGTGCATTCGTACTTTTCTTCCTACACTTTCATCCTAACGCAGTTTAAAAAAAGTTGCAAACTTTTCACTCAAGCGCGTATCACACTGACAATTGAAAAGAAAATCAACGATTTATATTTTACTTTTTGTATTAAATTGAAATTATTTATATTCTGAAAATAAATATTTTTTGTTTTTTAACATAAAGCTGAAGTGTTTGGGAGATCCATATGCTTATGAAATTCGATTCAGTTTGTATTTTTTCATTATTACTTTTAGGCCTTTCTGGTTGCACGACTCTAGAAGTACCAACCGGTGTAACACTTTCTCCTGAGGTTTCTGGAAGAACAGTTGAATTAGGAGTTTCATCACAGCAATCCCGAGTTTTATATTTGGCACAAGACTCTGATAAAAACAACACTTCAATTACGACGAGAGGTGGTGGAGCCTTTCGCGGAGGTGCAATCCCAGGACTCTATGCTGCTTTGAACTTTGCTGAAATGATTTCTCTCGTTGCTGAGCCAGCAGGTTATCGTTTGCAGGTACAACTCTTGGGTGATAATCGTCAAAAAGCGAAAGCAGGGAATTTATCTTTCTCTGTATTTGGTGGTTATAGCAGCATGAGAGTTAGTGAAAACTCAACTATCGAACTTGCTAATCCTAATAAAACTTTAGTTTCATCTCCGGGCTCTGTGAATCGGCCTGAGTTTCATATTGAGTCACAACTTGCCGGGGCCATGCTTGGGCTGCGTACGAGTGATAAAATGGCAATTGGTATCATGTACTATAAACAAAAATTTATTACTCAGGCTAAGGGCATCTTGCGTGATAATACTGGTGGAAGTTCCGTCGAAACTCCTGATGTAGAAATCAATAATGAATTTATTGATACAGGTTATGGCCTTCCCATCTTTCTGGGTGGAGAGACTTTTACTTTTCAATTTGTTCCCACCTATGTCTTAATGAAAGAGCCTGTTATGGGAAAAGAGGTTTCATACTTTTTATCTAACCTTAAGATGTCTTGGACATTTCCTTAAGATTCATTTAAATGCCTTTAGGCTCGTTCTCTTAAAATGAAAAGCTATTCTATTTATGGCCATCGTACATTCGGGTCAATGGAACCATATTAAAAATATATATGGTTTTATATAAAACCGGTTGTATTTTTATACCGGTTTATGATATTCTTAATCTAAATGAAGGAAATTTTTAAAGAAATCATAGTAGAGGAATGGAACGAGGTTTTAGCACAACTAATTCCAAGAGATCTAATCGTTGAATCTTTGCCTGGTAAGGCCACTGTTCTTACGGGTATTCGCAGGAGTGGGAAGTCCACTTACTTACGATCATTTATTCGTTCCAAGCAACAGCCTTATTTTTATATTAATTTCTCCGATGAAAGATTAAGCCTAGTTCAACTTCAAGATTTAGGTCTATGTCTTGAGGCATTTTATGAGCTGAAACCAGACTGTGAGAGAAGTAAAATCTATATAGGATTAGATGAAATTCAAATTATTCCAGGATGGGAACTCTTTGTTGATCGTCTATTAAGGAATAAATTATATGAAATCTACATTACTGGATCTTCTGCACGGTTATTAAGTAAAGAAATTGGTACTCAAATGAGAGGTAGGAGTATTCAGTATGAAGTTTTTCCTTACAGCTTTTTAGAATATATTTATCCACTTCAAAATCCTAAAAGAAGATTAACAGTTACTGAAAAGGGAAAGTTTACTAATTTAGTCTCTCAATATCTTAATGAGGGTGGATTTCCGGAAACCCGTGGAATATCAAAAACATTACAAATTAAAGTTTTACAAGAATACTATAGTACCATTATCTACAAAGATATTGTAGAAAGACATAATCCTAGAAATCCTCATGCCGTGTCCATATGTTTAAAAGTTTTAATGAACCAAGTTGCCTCACTCTACTCAGAAACAAAAATTTTTAATAAATGTAAAAGTATGGGTCTAAAAATTTCTAAAAGTGATGTTGGTGAATACATCTCTTGGTTTCAAGATTGTTATTTGCTGAATTCTGTTCCTATTTTTACGGAAAATATCAATCGACAGATGACGAATCCCAAAAAAATTTATTGTATTGATAATGGATTCACCTTATCAAATCAATCAGGGGTTAGTCTCAATTCCGGTCATTTATTAGAAAATTTAGTCTTTAATATTTTAAGACGAAAAAGTGATAAAATATTTTATTACAAAAATCGAAGTGAAGTCGACTTTGTTTATATACATCAAAAACAAAAACCAATTCTCATTCAAGTTGCGGAAAATTTGCATTCGCCTGAGACAAAAGAACGGGAAATTTCAGCTCTCTTAGAGGCCATGTCTCAATTAAAATTAAAAACCGCGTGGATTATAACCATGGATGAGCGAGGAGAGGTGACAATTCAAGGAAAAAAAATCTTTATAATTCCTCTATTGGATCTGCTTCTTTTTCCAGAGAAGATGATTTTAGCTCCATAAGAGTTTTTGCTCCATTAAGATGTCTTGGACATTTCCTTAAGATTCATTAAAACATCCTCGAGCATTTTCTTAGCGTCGCCAAAGAGCATTCGATTGTTCTCTTTATAAAATAAGGGATTATCAACTCCGGCATAACCAGCACCCATTGAGCGCTTCATAACAATCGAAGTTTTTGCTTTCCAAGCTTCGAGTACGGGCATTCCAGCGATGGGACTTGTGGGATCATCTTGTGCGGAAGGATTTACGATATCATTGGCACCGATAACAATAGCGACATCGGTTTCTGGGAAGTGATCGTTGATTTCTTCCATCTCATGAACAATGTCGTATGGGACTTTGGCTTCAGCAAGTAAAACATTCATATGCCCTGGCATTCTTCCTGCCACGGGATGAATTGCGAACTCTACTTTGACCCCATGATGTTGAAGAGTTTCAGTAATGGCTTGTACGGTATGCTGAGCTTGGGCTACGGCCATTCCATAGCCCGGAATGATAATAACACTTTTAGCCTCGGCAAGGAGTTGAGCTGTTTCCGCGCCACTGATGGATTGAACGGGGCCTGCTGGTGTTTGAGTGGAAGTTGCATTTGATTTTGTTTCGCCGCCAAAGCCACCTGCAATCACAGATAAAAATTTTCGATTCATGGCTTTGCACATAATAGAACTTAAAATGGCTCCAGAAGAGCCTACCAAGGCGCCAGTCACAATGAGAAGGTCGTTGGACAGCATAAACCCAGTAGCGGAAGCAGCCCATCCAGAGTAACTGTTGAGCATGGAGACGACAACGGGCATATCCGCGCCACCAATCGCCATGACCATGTGCCAACCAAAAATGAGAGCCAGTGTAGTCATTGCTA
Organism: uncultured Pseudobdellovibrionaceae bacterium; assembly: GCA_964612425.1. Lineage (GTDB taxonomy): Bacteria > Bdellovibrionota > Bdellovibrionia > Bdellovibrionales > Bdellovibrionaceae > CAUJGP01. Next base: position 9,150 of record CAZTDX010000012.1, on the reverse strand, counting down.
AAAGCCACGGAAGCCCCTCTTGATGGTTGTAAGAATTAACAAAAAGAATGCCAAGGACAATGCTCGCAATTAAGATAATAAGATTCAATCCATGACGAAAGGGAAGCAGCAAAGGTTTACCATTGATTTTTCCTGACAGCTTTCCAAAAGCAACGAGTGAGCCAGATAAAGTCATTGCACCGATGAAGACACCAATATAAATCTCCACTAAATGGATGAGTTCTTCTGCGCCAGTAAAGTGATTTTGTTGATCTAAAAAACTACCATAACAAACAAGTACGGCAGCTAGCCCAACCAAGCTATGCATAAGGGCTACGAGTTCTGGCATTTCCGTCATTTTTATTTTGATCGCGGCATAGATCCCAATGGCACCGCCAATCAGCATGGGAAGTGCTACGAGACCATATTGATTGACTTTGGGCCCTAAAAAAGTAGCAAGAAGAGCCAGCGTCATACCCAAAACACCGTAAAGATTTCCACGACTGGCAGAGCTAGGATGACTTAAGCCTCCTAGGCTGAGAATAAACAAAATGGCAGCTCCAAGATAGCTCACAGTAACTAAACCTAATGACATTGCTGATACTCCCTATTAAACAAAATAACTTTATTTAAATTCATTTGCGGAACATTCTTAACATGCGATGTGTGACCCAAAAGCCACCCGCTAAATTGATGGAAGTTAAGAGAATCGCAACAAATGCTAAAATGACGGTGGTTTGATTGGGGCTTGATCCCTGCATGATGGCACCTAAAATAATGATACTAGAAATTACATTAGTGACGCTCATAAGTGGTGTGTGGAGTGAGGCGGTCACATTCCAAACAACCATGTATCCAATAAAACAAGCTAAAACAAAAACCGTAAAGTGATTGACGAAGTCCGGTGGAGCCCATTGACCTACCAAGGCTAAGATGAAAGCCCCTATCAGCATGATACTGAAAAATTTGATAGTGGAGTTTTTTGCCGTTGCGGTGCTGGGGGAAGGATTATTGGTTGGAGTTGGTTTTGCCGCATTGGAAGTTTTTGGTGCCGCAGTGACGCTGATGGGAGGTGGAGGCCAAGTCACTGTTCCATTTTCTAATATGGTGGTACCACGAAGCATTTCATCTTTCATATTGAGTTCTAGAGTTCCATTCTTATTCGGACAAAGCTCCTCAATAAGTCGTAGCAAGTTGTTGGCGTATAAAGTGCTCGATTGTGTTGGAAGACGACTCGGTAAATCTTTATATCCAATGATGATGACCCCATTGTAATTGATGACTTGTCCTGGGGATGTGAGTTCGCAATTTCCCCCTTGTTCTGCCGCGAGATCGACAATAACACTTCCGGGCCTCATGCTTTCGACCATACTTTTGGTAATTAATTTTGGTGCTGGTTTGCCAGGGATAAGGGCGGTGGTAATCACTATATCAACGTCTTTGCATTGTTTGGCGGTCATTTCTCGTTGAGCGAGTTGAAACCCTTCGCTCATCACTTTGGCGTAGCCTCCGCCACCTGCGCCTTCTTCTTTAAAGGGGACAGGGATAAATTCGCCGCCCATACTCTTAATTTGATCTGCCACTTCATCGCGTGTATCTGTGGCCCGCACGATAGCTCCGAGGCTAGTGGCTGTTCCAATAGCGGAAAGTCCCGCAACGCCTGCGCCGATAACAAAAATTTTAGCAGGAGGAATTTTTCCTGCGGCGGTGACTTGTCCTGTAAAAAATCTTCCAAAATGATGAGCCGCTTCGATGACCGCTCGATAACCAGCAATGTTGGCCATAGAGCTAAGCGCATCTAATTTTTGGGCCCGTGAAATACGGGGAACGCACTCCATCCCTAAAACAGTAGCTTTTTTATCCTTTAAGTTTTCTAACAATTTGGGGTTTTGGGCGGGCCAAATGAAGCTCACTAGCCACGCTGATTCGTTCATGAGATTTACTTCGTCAGAGCCAAGTTGAGTGTGAAATTCAGGGGGGCGGACTTTCAAGATGAGGTCGGAGTTTTTCCATAAAGTTTTTGTATCGGAAATGATTTCAGCACCCGATTGCTGGTAGGTTTCGTCATTGAATTGTGCAAGGGCGCCGGCCTGAGACTCGATACAAACTTTAAAGCCCAGTTTTATTAATTTGGCCGTCACTTCTGGGGTTATGGCAACCCGACACTCTCCCTCATGGATTTCCTTAGGAATGCCTATCTTCATTGCATCCTCCTTGTTCATTAAAATTTTTATTTTTTATATTCTTTGCTTATTATACCCCTCAATGGCAAGTGCCATTTTGAATGATGGACATTATAATTAGTGCTAAATGCAAATTTAATGGCAAAAGGTTCTCTCACACGCAGTGAATCCGACTTTGCCATTTTTGAGTCATCTTCTGTGGTTAGTAGGTTTGTCTATAAACAAAAAGTGTATATCAGGTAAATTTTACATGCCCCCCGACAACTTAATTATGATTTTGAAATATAATCGTTTTTTGCTTATTTCTATGGTATTCCTAATTTGAATTTAATAGATAAATTATATTTATTTAAGGAGTATTCAATGAGTTTTAATTCATTTAAAAATCAAACTAAGATCTTTTTGGTTTTAATGACTTCAAGTTTAGTATTCACATCAAATGTAAAAGCTGGAGTCTCTGGTTCTGAATCACTCTATTGTGCGATGTCTCTTTCTCCTAAGACTCCTTCCGAATTAGCGGCACAACTCATAACTCCTTATCAAGCAATGCAAGTGGAGCTAGCTCATGAAGGCGGACTTGCTGGAACAAAGCTCTCTTTTAATATTGAAGATAATTATAACGATAAGGCTTACTCTCTGACAATGCACTGGATGAAAAGTGATAATAAGAGTTCTTTAAAAAGTATTAATGGCTTAATGCTCGGCAAATATAAGAACGAAAGTGGCAACCTTATTAAGGAAACGCATCTTTTAATAACAAAAGCTGGAAAGATTGCCATTCAATTTGATAACGACCCCGTAGAAAATAATTGGTTCTATTGTGAAGTTCCAGGTGAAACCGATTTCAATACAAACTACAAAGATTCGATTCAGAGCGGTTGTTTATCACATTGGTGTTTCTAATTTGTAAGCATGTCGCTTCAAATCATTACATTTTCATTCAAAAGAAGAATTTTATTATTCATTATTGACATAATACCTGAAAACAAGGAGTTTGGTTTTATTGTTTCATTAAAACTAAAGTGACTTAATGGGGTGGTGGATAGTGATTAATAAAGTAGTGCTCTTATTAGCTATTAATTTAATGACTCTAGCGGCTTGGTCCTTCGATACGAATCAATATAATAATCCCGATAAAGAACAAATAGATAGTCCCATATGGGGAACGGAATTCCTGACTGAGGTAGCCTATGGTAAGCCTTTGGATTTTCGTGAAGAGCTTTATCAAACCGTAGTTAATAATCATCAAGTCCTTGGATATTTTAAAGCAAGACAAGTTTTATTAGGCCAGATGTATCTTGAGAATAATGGAAAAGAGTATTTCGTTCGCGATGTGTACTGCCAGAAGGCATTCACGAATAGAGACTTTGGAAGTAAAAATGGTCTTGGGCCAGATCAAATTCCAGATCCTGAAGTACTTAATACCGAACACACATGGCCTCAAAGTCGCTTCACTGACGGATACCCCAAAGAAACTCAGAAGTCTGATTTACATCATTTATTTCCAACAGATTCTGACATGAATAATACTCGTGCTAATAATAAGTTTGGAGAAGTGAGTGGAAAGAGTATTCCAACTAAGTGCGATACTTCAAAGTTTGGAAATACACCTACAGGAATACGCTTTGAGCCACCTAAAGATCATCAAGGAAATGTTGCTCGTGCTATTTTTTACTTTTCGATTCGCTACAAAATTCCTATCGATGATGATGAAGAGGTAATACTAAGGAAGTGGCACTCTCAAGACCCTGTTGATGAAGCAGAACGAACTCATCACGAAGCTATTTTTAAAATGCAAGGAAACCGCAATCCATTTATTGATCATCCAGAGTGGGTTCAAAAAATTCCTAACTTTTAATAATTAACGATAAGACCTCAGACTTCATACATCTTCATTGCTGGAATTGGGGCTTCTCTCAATGCCGAAGAAATAACTTCTTTACAAAAAGTCGGGACGTCCATCCTGGCCTCAAGCCGATTTGGTAATTTCATTTATTTTAAGGCAAGTTGAAATTCTGAGCTCTAAAACAACTATTATTTGCCTTAAAATAAATGAAATTACCATCGCGTCCCGCTAATCGGAGCCCTCCTTTTTACAAAGAAGTTATTTCTTCGGCATTGAGAGAAGCTTTGCCCACTCATACTTTTGATTTTATAATGATTTATTTTTAATTGGTGGTATTTTTAAATACTTTTTTAAGTTTAAAACTATTTTACTTTTTATAGAATAAACTTATTTCTAATATTCAAAAACGCTGATTTGTTGATGCAAAAAGTTTGCTAAATAAGGGGCAATCTTTTCAGAGTAAGCAATAAATGCTTTCTCGAAACTTAAGCTAAAGTGCTTTTTTCTGAGGACTCAAAGTTTCCCTTCCTAGTAGCTATATAATGTTTTTATTTAATGGTTAAAATGAAATCACAAGCCCAATAAAGATTAAAAATAGTTTGTAAGGGCAAAGCTTCTCTTGAAAGTAGAAAAAGTAAATCCTTTGTAAAAAGGAGGGCTCCGATTAGCGGGACGCGATGGGAAGTTAAAATAATTTAAGGCAAAACAAAAATTGTTTTTAGCATGAAAATCCCATTTTGCCTTAAATTATTTTAACTTCCCAAATCGGCGTGAGGCCAGGATGGCCGTCCCGACTTTTATAAAGGATTTACTTTTTCTACTTTCAAGAGAAGCCCCCAATTCAATTAAAGAAGTTGATTGGTTACTTTTCTATAGCTTATTAAAGACTCTTTCTTTAGTGCCAGGTCGAGGATTTGTGCCTTCCGGTTCTTGTTCGGGTTAGTTGGACTCGAAATAAGGTTTCAACTCGTTGGAGCGAATGGTGCTACGATCACTGGAGCGATCAACTAACTCTTTTTTGTATGCCTCTTGAAGAAGTGGATCATCATATTTTCCGTTTCTTCTGCTTGGTAATGCTCTAGAGAATGAATTTCCTTTTGTTGTACCAAAGAGTGGGAATTTGATTCCAGTGTAAATCACAGAGTCATTACCAGAAGCTTTACCTGAGCCTAGAGATCCTGTTCCAAATCCAAATTGCCAAGAGTGCGTGTCGGCGGACTGATAGCGTGTCCCGAGAGTGAGTAATCCTGGCGGTGTAAAGTGATTTTCTCCAGAGGTAAGTTGTGTTGAGTATTCACTGCTTAGAGCCCACTCTTGATTGATCTTCAGCAACCAGCCAGAGCCCAGAAAAATTCGAGATCGACCATCAATTTTTGGATAGTCTTGGTTTGGTGATTTATACTCGGCTTTGTCAAAGTAAGAATATCCTAAATTAAATGTCCATTGATTTTCTGATGTTCGATATTCACTAATAAATCGAACCCCTGGAGAAAAACTGGAGTTGGAGAGGCTTGCTCCGTATTGATGTCCTTCGTATTCAACCCCTGTAGGAATAGTTAACTCTGGCATAATGGCCATAGTCCAGAAGGTTTCTGTCATAAATCGATATTTTAAATTTAATCGTGTGTCGCCTATGTGAGAAGTGCTTTCACCACCATATTGAGGAGCGACTGAAGTCATTGATCCAAAAGTTTCAAGTCCCACTTGCAGAGAGTCATCTAAGAGCCAGCTAAAGCCAAAATCAAGAGTTTGCATGGATGAGACAACGTCTTCGACCTTATGCTTTTTATCTTGTGATAATAAAACCCACGGTGATTTATCATAATCATAGTTAATATAAAGAAATTTGCGTCCTGGTGTTCTTTTATTGGAAAAAGGTTGATCAGCAAGTGAGGCATCTTCTAATCCTAAATAAGATGAATTGAGTCCAAGACTCAGGGGTCTAATATTGATGGATTTTGCCGAAGCCCATTTTAATTGGAGGAGGCAAGAATTAATCATGGCGAGCACAAACGTGAGTTTGATAAGGCGGCACATCGCAGATGTGAGTGTTATGATGGTAAGTTGTTGTTTCTTAAATTGATACATATTGTCTCCCAGAGGATAATCAATTAACTTTTGTTTATTTTTATTGAGGATCAAAAGTTATTGCCCGCTCTTAGGCTTTAAATAAGCATTATTTATGCCACAAGAATTCTAAAGAGTGACTTTTAATTGTATCAATGTGAGTCGCCCCTGTTAAAATGTTAAGCGCCTGTCTTAAGTAGATAAGGATTTAAGAAGATGAGAGCGAAAGGGTAGACGGATGGAATTAGGATGGGAAATTGCAGGTTAAGTTACTTAGATGACAAAAATTGTTTTTAAAATTATTTTTATGGGATTATTTTTTGGATTTTCAATGAATGTCCAGGCCGGACTATGTGATGATCCTGTGCTAATTCCAAATATTGGTGATAAGAGTGAGTATCCTCCCGAAGTGTATCAAAAAGTGATAAAAAAATTAGTTTACTCTCAGGCTTCTGAATTGCAAAAAAAATACTGTACTCAGCGAATTCGATACCGTGAAGACAGTCGACTCAACGTGGTTATTAGAAATAAACAGTTAGTTGTAAAATGTAATTATCCAGTAAAAGTTCCCCTTTTAGGGAATTTGGAAAATAATAAAAATTTATTGCAGAAAATTGTTTATAGGTTTGCTGATGATTTTCAAACGCGTTGGTGTTTAGATGGATTAAGTTACCAACAAGACCCAAAGGTTGGGAATTGGAGTCAGTATGTTTTGAATTACACGGAGGCTCAATCGGGATATTGTTCTGGTGATTGTAATGGGAGTAGTAATATTCCACAATTGCCGGGAAAAGATTTGAGTTTTATAAATAAATGGTTGCAAAATAACCCTCGTGAAAACAGGGCTTGTCAACCGCAAGGGTATGATAAAGGAATGAGTCATAATGAAATCAGTCAACATTATGAGAAATATAATTCAATTGAAGGTGCAATAGCACGATACAGTGAGCGGGCCAGTGGAGCTATCTTGAGAGGGTATATGGCGTTACTAAAGCCTCAGTATGTGAATGAAGCTAGGACTAAAACTAATAATTTTACTGATTTTGATCTATTGAGTCCCAGTGAGCTTTCAAAAATGCTCTACGGGGCTAAAGAGCAACAAGGGAATTGTTATCAATATATAAAAGCCGCTTTGAGCGGCGATTATAGTATTTTAACTGCTCGCGGAAGACGGTTTAATCAAACTTTAATTAAGAATCAGTGTGGTTTGACCTCATCCATTGGTGATTTGGCCGAAAAGCATTGGCTGCACCTTGGTGGAAAAAATTATACTAACTTTGCGGCTGGTAGTTCTGGCCCTGCTTTAAAAGCACGAGGGTTTATCAATTTGATGGAACCACAGTATGGAGTTTCTCGAAAATATTATTCCGAAGAAGCAGCTCCTGTAGGAGCTGTCTTGGTATATCGCTGTGCTATAAATGGCAGATTGCTTCCAGAATATGATAATGGAAAAAATGATTGTGCAGGCCACATTGGAATAAGAACAAAATCAGGTGTCATTGGTGGAGATTTTTTTAGGCCTGTTAATTTGAATCCGGCTGTTAAGGCTCTAAGAGTATTAGTGGGTATTTATGTTAAGCCAGAGGAGGCCTAAGTGAAAAATATAAATATTTTTTATCGAACTGCAATTGGGTTTATTTTGGCTATCGGTGTATTGTCCTCACTTCAGGTTTTTGGTGAGAATAAGACTCCGCTTCAGTGTCAGTCGCAACAGCAGGGAAGTGCGCGTTTAGAATATGCCACTACGATTGGCTTTGAATTAAATGATATGCTCGAAATTGTAGGTCGCACCTCAAAAACTACTCCTTCGTCTTCCTTTGTGGCTCTTTATCTAGAAAAAGCTTTCTGCTTTAGAGAGGTGGACGGCATGCTCGTGTATTTTGAAGACTTTGCCCCATTTTATAAGAAGACAAAGAGCAATAAACAATTCAAAAAAATATTAGAAGAGGCATTGCTGCAGCTTAAGCCTGATGTTCGAGATTCAGTTAAAGAATTGCTTAAGGACTTAGATAAACCTTTGGAAGAATAGTAGGCAAAAGTAGCTCGAAAGCGAGTTTTGCGCTAGTCACTAAATATTACCCAGTCTCTGGGCGTCGAATTTCATTCGGACTTGTCGGTAAACATGATTTGTGGAATTCTATAGGGGATGAATCAAGTCAATCGTGAATTTTTAGAGCGTTATCAAAAACTTTGGGAGGCCGACCAAGACTCAAGAGCATTTGCCCCACTGGCGGAAGCTCATCGGCAAGAGGGAAATTTACTTGAGGCACTAAAAGTCTGCAGACATGGGGTACATCGTCATCCCCATTTTGCGGGGGGGTGGTTTCAACTTGCAAAAATTCATAATGATTTAAAACAAATAGATAAAGCCCGCGAGGCTCTTAAAAAGGCAGTACAGTTAGCCCCAGAAAATATTCTAGCCCATAAAATGCTCGCTGATATTTATCTAGCTGAAAAGCAACCCAAGGAAGTTTTAAAATGCCTTAAAATGGTTTTACTTTTAAACCCCGATGATCAACGGGCTAAAAAAATTATTCAACGTTTAGAAAGTTTAACAGCCGATGAATACAGTGCTGACGTTTTCGAGATTAATTTTGACGCCCTTTTTTCTGAATTCGACATTCAACCAAAAGTATTTAGTAAAAAAGAAGAGTTTAATGAAGTTTCAGGCAACTCTTTTGATGCTGAAATTGATGGAATTTTTCTTCAAGATCAAAATAAAATGAATTCGTCTCCAAAAGTTAAAAAAGAAAATGTATTTTCTAGAAATCAACTTAATCAGGAGCGCCACCACACTAAAACAGTTACTTTAGTTGATGCGCTTTTAGTCAGAAATGAGTTTGAAAAAGCGCAAAGAGTTATAGATCATTTTGCGCAAAAGTGGGGTTTAACCGAAGAGCTTACTAATTTATTATCAGTGATTGAAAGTCAAAAAGATAAATCCACTGAGTTGGAATCTATTGATATTGCACCGTCAGAGGCGCCCAGAGAGATGCATGTAAAGCATCTCAAATTAAAAAAATTAGAGACAATGTTAGCAGGTCTTGAGCGAAAAAAACGTGCTTAGATTTTGAA
>CAZTDX010000011.1:0-66535 GCA_964612425.1 uncultured Pseudobdellovibrionaceae bacterium | reverse complement strand
AAGTAGGAAAATATATTAGCCTTGAAAAAATCGTTGAGAATTCAAAGGAGGATTATTACAGAACCCTTAATGAATCATCCCAAGGATGGCATCAAAATCAACATCAACTTCTGCCATGGTGGAATTATCAATTAAATATTTTAAAATCTGCATATCAAGACCTCAGGGAGAGAGTAGAATTAAGCTTTGGAGGTGACTCCCATAGTTCCTTAATTAGACAAACTGTAAATTCTTTTTTGGTTCCCTTTGGACTTGCGGACATTCAGAAACTGCATCCATCATTAGATAGAGAAATTATTAAAAAAGTCTTATTTAAACTTCGAGGTGAAAAGCAGATAAAGCTTATTGGAAAAGGGCGTGGCTCTAAGTGGAAAAAAACATAAATTCCTTCTATTTAGTATTAAATTATCTTGGCAACTGTTTTTTGTAAAGCAGAGCGGGCGCAAAATCCTTTTTGCCCCCGCCTAGCATTATTACTTTTTCTTATCAAAGATGATTATTCCAAACCTAACACTTTACTTTGTGATTGAATCTCCATCATTCCTTTTAATAGAGATTGTTCTTTTTCATTGGTTGATTCTATACTCTTACTAGTTAGCATTGTACTTTGCGTTCCAGATCCACTTCCAGGATCTTTATTAATAAACCGGGATAAATCAAAAAATAATCCGAGCCCACTTTGTGCTTTTTCTTTGCTAGTAAAAAAGCCATAAACTCCACCTATATTTTGAAATTCAAAGGGCAAAAATAAATCTAGTTTTCCGATTTTTTTACCAATGGCTTGAAATTCTTTGATGGTCAGCGCCAAGCCAATCATAAGTTCTTTCGTATCAGAGTGAGCAGAAACATAAACTCGTCCGCTTTGTTTAATTATGGGTATACAATAGATTTTTCGAGTACTATCTGCAAGAGGGAGTGGCGACCCATTAGGAAGGGAAGTCGCACCAGATTCACATTGTGGAAAATCATCAAGCTTGGAAAGATTGGTTGTCATACCAATCACCGTTTTTGGCTTATTTCCACCAGTGCTACCTATACTAATGGTCATTAGTTGCCGCGTTTGGTTTTTATCGTAAATCGGCAAAGACATCGCTGGCAATGATGCCAAACCAGTATTGAGCGTTGTGCTCACTCCAACCCACTCTTCACCATCACGCTCCTCTAAAACAGCACTAACTCCTTTAACAAAAGAATTATTTTTCCCACAGGCTGTCATCAAACCCGAAGCTAAAACCAAACATAAAAAAAGATACACTTTTCGTGTATTGATCTCTTTCGGTAATTTATTTGTTTGCACTTGAACATTACTACTTTTCATAAAAACTCCTTTTTTTATTGGTCATTATTTTATTGCCTGTTGCAGTTTTTAGGAGTCACTGACCAATTTTTTTCGACTCGCTATTTTGATGTTACTTGCTCCCTTGAGATCACGAGCCAGATGGAACAACTTACTCACAGTTTTAATTCTACCGGCACTTCAAAAAAAATCAAAGTTAGCTAAATCTTTGTATTTGCTGGCAACTCACACAGTGTCTTGAATTGGCTCAAGCTAAACATTGAATATTAAATGAGTTCATTGATTACTGACAAAATGAGCAGTATCTGTCGGGGCGAAGCAGCTTTTTATAATAATTATTTCTCTGAGCAAAAAACTCTCCTTGAAGAAACTCTTTATTTAAAGCCCTTTCCGAAGTTAATCGTTTTTGTTTAAATAAAGCTCAATCACCAAATAGGCTTCAATAAATGAAAAAAGTCAGAGTTAAATAACTCTGACTTTTTAAATTGCACGATAAATTTCTGTTTATAATTTATTTTTTCTTTTTAGGAGCAGGCTCATTTAAAAGCTCCACTTTAACCATCGCACCGGGCTCTACCAGCACTCCAGAATCTGTATTCTGCACCCGTCCAATAGATACGGTATCTCCCACTGACTCTATAATAACTTCATTTTTAGCAGTAGGGTCAGGAACTGATCGCAATAAATTTGAGTCACAAGGATCTCCTTCCCAGGTGTGAATCATATTTGTAACAAAAAATTTATCACCTAACTTAATATTATTTAATGTTCCACCGCGAATCGCCACACAATCATCAGTTCCACAAATCGCAGGATCTAAAATTACACGAGACTCCCATACATCTTTATTCCAATCTTTTCCTACCCCCGTAGTTTGCTCTTGCAAGCGAGCGACTAATCGATTGAGTGATTTTTTCATTCCATCTTTGATCACTTTAACTAAGGCTTCTTGATAGAAAAAATCAATTGTAATAGGAGAATTTTGGCCAAAATCAAACTCAACATCCACTGAGGATTGATGTTCAACGGCTTCCGTTGAGGCAACAAGTCTTTTGAGAAGGGGATGATAGGCCGAGATCCCATAATCAAGTCGAAAATTAACAAATTTTACTTTCCCCTGAAGTTGATCTAAATGTGTACCACTGGGGCTATAACCCAAGCCTAACTTCATGCTATTCACCAACTCAAATCCCAACACGTCGCTATTAAGGGTTAAGTGTGGACTCTCCCACTGACAGCGTGGCACCTCTTGAAACGCTTTTGTGTTAAAACCTTCGTTTTCTTTTACTGAAGATTGAAACCCATAGTCGCTAAGTATTTTTAGATCTGTTGATGTGAACGCTGTAGTTACATTTTTTACATTGCTTGCCTTCAAGCTCACGCTAGAGTTACTTTCAGTTGGTGGCGCGATGATCGTATTTACAATCGTAAAGTGCTCGTGATTGTAAATTGCACGCGAGAAAAGATCTCTGGTTAGTTGATCAATTTGTATAGCCTTCTCCTGATCAACCTGAAGAGGCATGGATTTTATCTGACCGATTTCTACGTCCATGCGTAATAATCGAGCCTGATTTTTATCATCGCATCCTTTATTACCCATCAGCGATAAACCTAGAAGTGGTAATATAATGAAATTTATTTTTAAGATTTTCATTGGTCCTCCTTGCACCGGTTTTGAGCCCTAATCAATTTCCTTTAAGGCATCTATGGTGTAGCTTGAGGATAGTTGAAAGTAATTTAAAAAATCAAATTTGCAAGCAACTCACTAATTTTATTCCAAAATAAAATTTTTATGATCAAAACCACATGCTTTAATATATTGAAATTAAAGAGTTTCATAAAAATTAAACTTTTATTAAAAAAAATTCCTTGTAAAGTATTTTTACAAATAGAATTAAATAGAGGCTATATAAAAATTATTTAATTATCCATGTTTTAAAAATCTGACTAATAACTCGTCGCCAGTGGATTTTTCCATCTGCGGTTAGTCTCTACGAGTGAGCGGCATCCTTCAATTCAGACATAGTAAAAAGTGGTTTCAGATTAAGTCCTTTTTCTTTCATCTTGAGAACAGAATCCGACCCACGATCTATTACACATAAAACGTCGTTAATAATGGCTCCCCCATCACGAAGATCCTGAACTGATAGATGAACTTGCCCTCCGGTAGTAATCACATCTTCGATCACACAGATTTTTTTACCCTTGACGGAAATCCCTTCTGCTAATTGACAAGTCCCGTAATCCTTTGCTTTCTTTCGCACAAAAACAACAGGTGTACCGGTTGCAAGTGATAACGCTGTGGCTATAGGTATTCCACCCACCTCAAGTCCCGCCAAAACTTCGGTACCTTCTGGAATTAATTTTTTCATTTCTTCTGCAATGGCTCTCAACAAATGAGGTTGAGACTCGAAGCGATATTTATCAAAATATTCATGGGAGATTTGCCCGGATCGTAACTTAAACTCACCCGTTAAATGACTAATTTCAAATATTTTTTTTGCTAATTCTTTGTGGTTCAAAATGGCCCCCATGGATTAGGTATGAAATGTGCATAGTAATCTTATTTGGGTTATAAAGGGACCAGAGGGCATTTTCAAGGGCTTTTATGAGCTTTAAATGTCAGCAAAATATTGAGTCTCGTATTTCAGGGAGGAGTAAATTTATGAATATTAGAAAAACTATGCTGATACTTATTTTACTGACATTTACTTTTTTCTTAGTTTTTAATCTTGTTATCTCTGCAGCTTAATTATCTTTATTTAAGCTGCAAAGTTGATAAAATTATCTCCAATCCAATTTATAATCAACTTGGTAGCCCTTATGATCTGAGTATTCAAAACCATCAACTTCTTTGCTAAAGTTTCTAACAAATCCAACAGGTGTTAATCCAAGCTTTCTTGAGTTACTATAAAACTGGTGGTCTTTTGTGTTTTCAACGAGTAGATCACGCGATGTAGCACGATTCACTTCGCAACCTGATAAAGAACCCAAACAAAACTCACCCACGCTCACAAACTCATTAAATAGATTTTTAAAATAATTGTAGCTGGGGCGATTGGGCTTCGTATTAAGATCTCCGCCAATGATCACGCTTAATCCTTTTGAAGTTTGAGTTGATACAAATTTTCGAAGGATTTGCATTTGATTCTGACGAACTAAATCAAATTCATTTTCTGCTTGTAAGTGAGTATTTACAACAACAATGGGCTCAGACCAGTTGTTGGCTTTAAGCACAGCAAGGTGTGCGCCTTTGTTAGCATAACAGTCCCAAGTAGCACAGTTTTCACTGCCGTAGCTAATAGCTTCATTATAAATAATTGGTATTTTGCTTAATGTAGTTAGACCACTGCTGTAGGAAAAATTTCCATCAGCTCCTGGTCCCAAAACCATATAAGGATAATAACCATTGGAGTTTAAACTTCTAATTACATCTTTCGCGTCGCTCGAAAAAACTTCTTGAAATAAAATAACATCAGGAGCTGTGCCATCTTTAATTTTACTGATAATGGCATCTCTGATTTTTTTGAGTGTTTTTTTACTATTTCCCCCAGATGGAAAGCTCGGAGTTCCCTTTACGTTATAGTTTAAAATCCGTATTTTATTTGGTATTTGCTGGGCATTACCAAAATGAGAAGTCATCGTTAGTAATGCAGAGATAACCATCAAAGAGAGGGAGTTAGACAGCTTTGTAATCATGTTAATTTTCCTTTTTGAAAATTGGGATTTACAGAGATTTTAAACTCAATTTATTTAAAACCAAACGATCACAAGAATGGTTTTAAATTAACTTTATTTATTTTTCATTAAAATCAGAGTGGCTTGAAAAGATTACAGTCTAACGCGCTCTTGAGGTGACCAAAAATGTCACTGCTAATTTTATATCCCACCCTCCCATAATGCTCAAAATGAGAGCAATTAAAACGCTAAAAACAGTAGGTAATTTCAAAAAGTATGATCTAAATCATCATTGAAAAGCCTCACCTAGGGTAGTGTGCTATTGTACCGATTAAAAATTAAAGAACCATTAATTAATGGAGAAGTCCCTAAATGATTGAATCTGTTATTTCAAATCAAAACGTCAATGACATTAATAGCGAGAACTCTACGTTCACTCATAAAAACGATTTTTGGAATCCACCAGGTGGATTCCTCATTTGGCTGATCATTTTATTTGAATTCTTTTTTTTCGCCATTTCCTATACAACCATTGCACACCTTCGACACTCTCAACAAGAATTATTTAAAATCTCTCACACTCAACTGGATCTCAAGTTTGGAATTTTTTTAACTTTATGTTTACTTTTTAGCGGTTGGCAAATTGCAGAGTTTGTTCATCATTTTTCAGAAAAAAAATTCAAACTAGCGCGACTTAACTTTTTTTTAGCCTTTGTTACGGGTCTTATTTTCGTTATTTCTAAAGCCTTTGACTATTCGGCCAAGATTGAAAAAGGGTTTACATTAGGAACGAACGACTTCTGGGATCTTTACTGGCTTCTAACACTATTTCATTTTATTCATGTCATTATTGGTCTGTTGATTCTTGCGGTTGTTTATAGAAAGTACAGCCAAAATACCTTAGAAGATCCTTCCGTTTCTTTTCGAGCAAGTGCTCACTTTTGGCATATGTGCGATGTAATTTGGCTTTTTATCTTCCCTTTATTTTACATAGGAAATTAAAATTATGACTGCGATTCGTTTTGTCTTTATCTCATTAATTGTTTTGTTTTTATTGAGTCTTGGTGCCTCTAGCCTCAAAATGGCGATGCTCTTCACCATCTTAAAATCTGTGCTCATTGGTCTCTATTTTATGGAGTTGATTTTGGCCCATCGACTTTGGCTAAAGCTTTACTCCGCGATTATTTTTTCATCAGCTCTGGTGATTTTATTTTTAGCTTATTAAATTTTCAAAATCTTTGGGCACAGGGGCATTAAATTCCAACTCTTTAATCTTTACATACGAGCAGTGAAGAAACATTCGATCTAAACCATAAATTTGCGCGATCTTGTCATTGTAGTTTTTATCACCATAGCGATGATCGCCAACCAACGCATGCTTAAGAAGGGCCGTATGTTTTCGAATTTGGTGCTGCCTGCCCGTAATAAGGTTAAACTCGCAAAGCGTGAAATACTTCGTACTTCCTAGAACTTTAAACTGAGTTTCGCAATCAATTCGATCCCTGGAAAGACCCTGGGGATTTTTCCTTCCCTCTGCTTTATCCGTCAGAGGCAGATCCCAAGTGCCTTCCACTTGAGAAAGCGAACCACGCAAAATACCCACATATTTTTTGATGACAGACCTCTGTTGAAATTCCTCCGCATAAATTTTTGCCGCCTTTTCATGGAGCGCGAAAAGTTGCACTCCACTTGTTTCTTTATCGAGGCGATGAATTGGATATAATGTGCTGATGTTTAACTGCGCCACCAGAATCTGAATTAAGTTATCACTTTCTTCAATATTATGAATAGAAATGCCTTCCGGCTTATTAACAGCAATAATATCTTTGTTTTGAAATAAAATTAATACTTGTGACTTCATGAGTGGGAATTAAAATCAAGTCCAATAGCTTGTCAAAAGTATTATCTATAGCCACCATATATCCACTATCTACCTATAGCGACATAAAAAGTGATTGCTTCTCTTCAAAAATAGCATTGAAATACAGGCGTTTTACGCATTTAATTTCAAAACCCCATGAATCTATTTGTAATAGAATGAAGGGACAAAAACTATGAACTTTGATTTTACACAAAAACGAGCCCTTGTTTGCGGAGCCTCTCAAGGTATTGGTGAAGCAACAGTGCATACCTTAGCTCAAGGGGGAGCTGAAGTTCTTCTCCTAGCCCGTAGCGCAGAGAAACTCTCGCAAATTATTTCACAATTACCTGCAAAGCATGGTCAAAAGCACCAAGCCTTGGCTGTCGATCTTGCGAACTCATCTCAGATTAAAGAATCTCTGAATTCCATTCTAGATCGTGGCCCGATTAGTATTTTGGTTAATAATGCCGGGGGCCCCAAGTCAGGCCCTCTCCTTGACGCCCCAGAGGAAGAATTTCTTCAGGGTTTCCAAGCCCATATTATGGCCGCAAATCTTTTGGCAAAAGCCTTGGTTCCTAAAATGAAGGAGCAAGGCTTTGGAAGAATCATTAATATTATTTCAACCTCAGTTAAAGCGCCGATTCCAAATCTTGGAGTTTCAAACACCATTCGAGGAGCTATGGCAAGTTGGTCGAAATCACTCTCCAACGAGTTAGCTCCTTTTGGAATCACTGTTAACAATGTGCTTCCTGGCTACACCGAAACCCCGCGCTTAGAGGCCTTAGCCCAAGCAGCAGCAACTAAACAAGGAAAGTCAGTAGCAGAAATCAAAGCCGCCTGGAAAAGCGCCACACCAGCTGGACGCTTCGCCCAGCCAGGCGAAGTGGCCTTTGCCATTGCTTTTTTAGCCAGCCCGCAAGCTGGATTTATCACTGGAATTAATTTACCTGTGGACGGAGGAAGAATCCCATGTCTTTAATTGAAATTAAAAATTTTATTGGTGGAGAATTTTGCTCATCACAAAACAAAAAAACTTTAGAAAATTTTGAGCCCGCCACAGGAAAAGTTTATTCCCTAATTCCTCGCTCGGAGGCTGCTGACGTTGATGCTGCTGTGAGCGCCGCAAATCAGGCTTTTCCTCTATGGTCAAAATTCACCGCTCAAGAGCGCTCGCAGTTTTTGCATAAAATTGCTGACGGCATTGAAATGCGAATGAAAGAGTTTGTTGCTGCCGAATCGCGCGATCAAGGAAAACCTGAGTGGCTCGCAGAGTCTCTCGACATCCCTCGGGCTATTGCTAACTTTCGATTCTTTGCACAACAAATTTTATTTACTCCTATCGAATCCAACGACTTTGCCGGAAAAGCGATAAATACTGTTTTACGAAAACCTGTGGGGGTTGCGGGATTGATTTCCCCATGGAATCTCCCTCTCTATTTACTTTCTTGGAAAATGGCGCCAGCCCTTGCTGCTGGCAACACGGTTGTCTGCAAGCCCTCAGAAATCACTCCGATGACGGCATTTCTTTTAGCTCAAGTGATTCAAGACTCTGGCCTTCCTCCAGGAGTTGCTAATTTGGTTTTTGGTCTTGGCGCTGAGGCTGGTGAGGCTTTAGTGAAACACCCTAAAGTTCCCATCGTCAGTTTTACCGGCGGAACAACTACAGGCAAGCATCTCAATGCGACGGCGGCCCCTCTTTTAAAGAAAGTCTCGCTCGAGCTTGGCGGAAAAAACGCAAATATTATTTTTGCAGATGCGAACATTGACGAAGCTCTCACAACGACCTTGCGCTCTAGTTTCTTAAATCAAGGAGAAATTTGTCTTTGTGGCTCTCGTATTTTTGTTGAGCGTTCCATTTACGATTCCTTCTTATCGCGATTTATTGCAGAAACAAAAAAACTCAAAGTGGGCGATCCAAAGCAGGCTGAAAACTTTATCGGTGCTCTTGCTAGCAAAGCTCATTTTGATAAAGTGCGCTCGTATGTGCAACTCGCCGAAAAAGAAGGAGGGCGAATTGAAACGGGCCTTGAGCCTCTTAATTTTACAGATGCCGTTTTTAAGGATGGCTACTTTATGCGTCCAACCATAATCACGGGATTAACTCCCCAGTGTCGCGTGATGCAGGAGGAAGTTTTTGGTCCTGTTGTCACTGTCACGCCCTTTGATACCGAAGAGGAAGTCATTCATCTTGCCAATGGCGTTGATTACG
Organism: uncultured Pseudobdellovibrionaceae bacterium; assembly: GCA_964612425.1. Classification (GTDB taxonomy): domain Bacteria; phylum Bdellovibrionota; class Bdellovibrionia; order Bdellovibrionales; family Bdellovibrionaceae; genus CAUJGP01. The sequence goes on along the minus strand of CAZTDX010000011.1, from coordinate 57,490 downwards.
GTTTGAGTGCATCGGTTTGGACTAAAGACATTCAAAGAGTGTACCGGCTTGGGCAACAACTCGACGTGGGCACATTGTGGGTTAACTCCTGGATGCTTCGAGATCTCCGTGCGCCTTTTGGCGGAGTGAAGATGTCAGGCCTTGGTCGCGAGGGCGGCCTCCACTCGTTAGAGTTTTTCACTGAGGCCACCAACTTGTGTATTAAGTATTAGTGCTAAAATTTTACACTTTGAATATCATGTTCAAATCAACAATATGATGAAAGTACTTTGTTGCTAGCAGATGCTTGTCTGCACCAAAGGGGGCAATGAGCATTTTCTTAATTGTTTGCTTTTTGCCCCATTTAATTCGATCTAACTTTTTTTCCATATCTGGTATTATATTTGTGCCTACAGGTTCTGAATAGTATTTTATTTCGCAAACTGTCGTTAAATTATTGACCCTTTGATATATAAGATCAAACTGAAATTTATTATCTTTACTGCCAAAGAATGGAGAACACAGAACAACTTCATCAGCAAATCCAGCCGCTTCCGCAATAATCATTGCATGCTTTAAGCAAAATGTTTCAAAAGCAATTCCCAACCAAGGTTGCCAATGTGGGGTTACCAATAAGTTAAAAAGTTGATACCTTTCATTTTGTGATATTTGTTTTTGGTGCGTACCCATAAATTTAAAATAAAATATTAAAAACTCATCAAATAATTTGTACTTACGATTACGACTGCCCTTAGAATCAATCGAAGTATAACTTCTTATAAAGCCAGCAAGTTCTAAGTTTGATAAATAGCTTTTAAGACCTCCGCCAGATTTAATTTTAATTTTTTCTGACAGTTCACTTAAGCTAAAGTTGCCTCTAGACAGTATGATTATAATTTTTTTATAGGTTTGTGCCTCTCTAAACTGACTAAAAAACACTTTATCAATTTCATTGACAAAAAAACCGTTCTTAACAAAACAAAGTTTGTTAAGATTTTTATCATGGGACAGTCTTTGATCTATCTCCTCTAAATATTTGGGAATAGTACCAAAAAGCATTAAATATTGTAACACTTCACTTTCTCCACGTCGCCCAAGCAACTGCCTAGCTTCACTTGGCTTAAGTCCGCCAAGAGATATTTCTAAGCTGATTCGACCATAAAGAGCTCTAGATTTTACAACCTTGCTAACCATGAATGTAGCAATTGAACCGCAAAGCACAATCATCACATTTTTACTCTTCCAGTGATTGTCCCAATAAAGTTTTAGTAAGCTTACCATTGGAGATCGAAGATTGGCCATCCATTGAAATTCATCAAAAACTATGACCAGCTTTTCTTTCTGCTTTCCAATTTCTTCTGTAAGCAAGCGAAATACGTCTTCCCAACCACTTAAATTTAACTTAGATAACAGAGGGCTATGGGTTTGCGCAGATATCAAGTTGAGTACATTTTGTATTTGAATGCGTTGGTGTTGCCCCTCTAATCCTTCAAGATATATGTTTCTTTTTGCTATGCAAAAATGGCGCAACAATTCACTTTTTCCGATACGACGACGACCATACATCACAATCAGCTGTGACGTATTCATTTTAAATTTTTCATTTAGCTCTTTAAGCTCTTCTTCTCTGCCTATAAACATATCTCTTATCCCGCTAATAGAGTTTAACAAACTCTATTAGCGGGATAAGAAAAAGTAAAGAATCTTAAATAATAGTTAGCCCCTTAAACTAGACCTTCATTGAGGCCGAATAAACCCATTACACCATTTCTTCTGAATTTATAATAGAAATGCCCTTTTTATTTGAAAAAATAGCTTCAACAATCTTACTTGCAATTCGTGTTGCTGGGTTGATCCAAAACTTTTTGGGAAGTATCGGCTGAAAAATTGCAATTGTTTTTTTAGCCAACTCTTCTCCAAATCGAAAGTTCTTTCTCTCACCACCGATCAAACCAGGCCTTAAAATAGTAAGCGACTCAAAGCCAATACTTTGAATCGCCTCCTCAACTTCACCTTTTACTTTATTATAGAAAAATTTAGAGTTACTGTTAGCACCCATTGCTGAATTTAAAATATAGTGTTTAACTCCAAACTTCTTTCCAAGCTTTGCGCACTTTACTGGATACTCATAATCAACCAATCGAAAATTATCTTTACTCTGTGCCTCTTTGATGGTTGTGCCTAATGTACAAATAATCACATCCACTTTCCATACGTCTTCATCTTCAGGCAGATTATTAAAATCAACGATCTTATTAACTAATTTTGAATGTTGAATTCCATTATTCTTTCGAACCAGAGCCACCACCGATGAGACTCTCGTGTCATTTAACAAAAGCGATAATGTATTACTACCCACTAAACCAGACGAACCAACAATCAAGACTTTCATAAGCCCATCCTTTAAATTTAAAATTCTAACTATTTGTAGTTTAATCGTTTTATATGCGAAATAACAATCCAAATCGAGACTAATACTTAAACTAATCTATAAGAAACAAAAATTGATCCAGAGTTATAATTCTTTCAAATTTAAACCAAGCTATAGAATAATTTTTATAAATGCATTAAATTATACAATATTTATTTAGCTTCAATTAGATTGGTGTGTTCTATGAAATCATCTCTCCTATTATATATTTTTACTATGATATTTGCACTCACCCTAAAACAAGTGGCCTCTGCCCAAACAGCCCTAAATCTGGAGGTTCATGGTCATATCGGAGCCAGTCAAAGCGCCAAAAATCTAAAAGTGGTTATCAAAGACTCTGAGATCTACTCGCCGAAATCAGCTCGCTTCTCTAAAGATGGTTCCAAGCTCTATATTAACTCTCTCGAAGGTGGAACAACAGTCGTCTATTCTTGGCCAGAATTAAAAAAAATGAAATCGATATATCACCGTTTCAACAGCTCCAATGATTTTTTATTTAATAATGAAACTACTATTTTTAATTATCCTTATTTTTATAACTCCAATGATAAAAACCCAAACCACTTTCTAGGAAAGCCCGTGGAGAGCGAACTCTCCCCCGATGGTCGTTGGCTATGGATTCCATACTATCGAAGAGAATTTGATAAGTATGGTCAAAGTCCTGGCGCTATTGCAATTATAGATACTCAAAATGATGAAATCGTGCGAGTCATGCCAACGGGTCCGATACCTAAATACGTTGTTACATCACCAGATGGCAGATTTACTGCTGTTATACACTGGGGTGACAACACCATTGGATTAATCGATACATCAAGCAATGACCCTCAAAGCTTTAATTATATTTCTCACTTAGTTGTAGAAAAACAAATGCCCCAAGCTGGCCTAGAAAATACTGATCGAGACAAAACTTGTGGCTTTTGTCTTCGGGGTGCTGTTTTCTCGAAGGACAGTCGTTATCTCCTGGTCGCAAGAATGGGGAAGGGTGGCATCGCTGGATTTGACATTCTAAATAATAGATATTTAGGTTCTGTTATGAATATAAAATCAACGCCAAGACATTTAATATTAAGTCCTGATGGAGAAACCCTTTTTGTTAGCTCAAATGCACTTGGCTATGTATCTAAGGCAAACATTAACGATGTGATTGACTCTTTACTCAATGCTCAAGGCCAAAGAGTTTCCGGTCCACGCTGGCAAGAGACCTTTGTTGGGGAAGGCGCGCGAACCATTGATTTGAGTTCTGATGGTAAATATTTATTTGTAGCTGCAAATATCTCGACATCACTTATTGCCGTTGATACGGACTCAATGAAAGTGGTAGGAAAAGTGAATATCAACCCCTATCCCGTGGGATTAGCTGTGGCTCCAGATTCTTCGTTTGTTGTTTTAACTAGTCAAGGTAGAAACGGGAATGGCGGAAACGCAGTAACACTGGTAAAAACCAATTTACAAAATTAAAAACTCCACTTTTTGTAAACACAAAACCTTCGGGTTTTATATGATAATTGTAAACCCGAAGGGTTATGTATTGTATCTAGCTATAATTACTTAATTATTTTATACATTGACGGCGAGCAACCTTCGGGTTTATCATATTAACATGAAACCCGAAGGTTTAATTAGCATTTTAAACAAGCCCTATACTAAAGAGCTAAAAGCCTTTTTGGGACAAGAAGAAACCAAAACTGGCCTGTGCTATTTAAGAGGAAGAAGGCGCGTAGGCAAATCAACTCTGCTGAAATCGATGCAACAAAGAGTTCCACTTTTTTATTTTTCAGGAAAACTCGATGAGCCTACCTCAATTTGCATGTGGCGTTTTTCTCAAGAATGGGCCACATTTAGTAAGAATAATCTTTTAAAAAATATTAAAAAATCTAATTTATCATGGGAACTTTTATTTAATGAAGTGATTAAACATGCAAGAAGCCAAAGGACACTAATTGCCTTCGATGAAATTCAGTGGCTGGCAAAAGCTAAAAATGGTTTTATTGGCACTATAAAAAATTTGTGGCCAGAAATGGAATCAACACAAAATATACTTATGGTAATTTGTGGATCTTCGAACAAATTTTTCAAAGATTTTACTGGTGGAGAAGAACAAATCTTAAGAGGCTTAAAAACTCGATCTGATATTATAGTGCAGCCTTTTACTCTTTCAGATGTACATAAATATTATTTTCCAAATTTTAAGCTCGAAGAAATTCTATTCATTTATATGCTTATTGGAGGCATACCCTATTACCTTAACCAATTACCAAAAGGTGAAAACTTCATTCAAACAATCAATAGTGCCTTTTTTACAAAAGAAAGTATTTTTTACGAAGAAATCGATGAAATTCTACGCCTGGAATTTAACGCTGCAGGCTTAATAACAATTAAAAAAATACTTAACACTCTGGGAATTAAAGGTAGAGGTCTCAATGAAATTTTAACTAAGTCAAAGTTGGCGGTGGGAACAGTCGTTGAATCCTTAGAGAAACTCGTTGAATATGGAATAGTATTTGAAAAAAAACCGCTTTATAGCAAATCATTAGAAATAAAAAGAGGCGTAAAGTATCAATTGAAGGATTTTTTTATTAATACTTACTTTCAAATACTCAAGCCTAATTTACGAAAAATTAAACTCAACACCGAAGGCTCTTTATTAATCAACTCTATTTTTAAATGGCCACAATCTTTTTATTACGTTGAGAATTTCTCTGGAGAGTCTTTTGAAAATTTGATTGAATTCATTTTGAATTCAAGTGAATCTCGCCATGAAAATATCTTTAAAAAATTAAAATTAAAAAATACTACTTTTATTATCGAAGGCCATTGGGATAAACAGGTCCAAATTGATCTTATTGTAACAGATACCGAGGATCAGCAAGATCGTCTTTTAGAGTGCAAATGGACTTCTTCAATAGAGATCATCAAAGAAGCAATACAACAACTTCCCGAAAAAGAAAAGCGATTGAATCTCACTAAAGAACCCATCTTGTCCGTTGTTATTCCAATTAAGAGCACGCCCACTTTAGAAATGCTCGCCAAGAAAAACCAAGTTACTTTAATTACTCAAGAAGATTTATTTTGAATTAGATATTGATATTGCCTAATGCTCTAAATCCTGTGGGTACGATGAAAAGAACGGATAAAAATTCATCCACTGCTCAGGATTCTTTTCTACGAACGATTCCAGAAGCTGAGTGTATTCACGCATATTATTACGTATTCTTTGCTGCCTCTCCTCTAGCGTAGAAGTGGTTTCAAAATTGGCGGTTGGGGTTGATGCGATCTCTGAACGGTGTATTGCCACACGATAACTTAAAATATCTTCTTTGGTGCAAAATAAATAAAAAATATCTGCCTTGAGTAATTCAGCTAAGCGGAATGCCGTGCTATCAAAAACACAAAGTTTATTAAAAAAAGTGACCAATTCATAGCTTCTCCCCACAGGGCGATCACCCATTAAACCAATTATATCTCCACGAGATAAATATTCTTTGATCTTTAAAATTGAGAAATTCTCTTTATTAAAATACATAATTTCAAATTTTTCTCGATCCATCAACGAAGTTGATTGATGTTCCTGACCATGACCTGCATCGTGCATTACGACTAACATCTTTTTATTAGTCTTAATATTGTTAAAAGCCGTCATCGCTAATTCCCATCCCCCAAAATGAGTGCTAATTAAAATACAGGGGCGTTTGTTTTCGGGGTTTTCCATGTAATCGACAAAAGTTTGCAAGCTATCGTCTTTATGCATTTGAAGTGAATATTTTTTTGAATTTCTCTGAAACGCTCGATCTACTAAATTCTGCGCAAAAGAAAGGAGTTGGTGAAACATTTCCTTTTGCCGTTGTAAATAATTTATATTTGGCCTAATTGTCTTCCAATATTCATTCAAAGATCTTCTTACTCTTAAATTGATAAAGTAAAATGGTACAACCAGGTATAAAAATAAATAGGCCGCGCGAATGCCCGCAATATCCATCAACTTTCTTATAAATAAAATGCCGAGATGGGCATGGCTTTTTTTACTCCATTTTTGAGTCGATTTTTTTGTTTTATTTGAAGACGCTATTGTCTCAGAGTTTTTCTGCATCGTTTTCTGAATGATATAGGAAACTCCAAAAGCTAAAAAACCTAATCCAGACCCAAGAATTAAGGAACTCAGCACCCACCTAAAACCCAAATCTAAAACCTGACTAAAATGAGTGATTTCAATGGACTCACCATAAATTTTATTGTAAATAACTTTTGTGGATAAAATCAGAAAAGGGATAAAGGGCGGCATTGAAATATGTGACCCCATCCACAGGATGACAACATTGAGCCTTGTCATCAGCGATAAAATAATAACGATGAGAGTATGAAATCCATAAAAAGGGGTTGTTCCTACAAGAACTCCTAATCCCAGAGCGAGAGAATTTTTAAAAGAATTTTTTTGAGCTCTTATTAAGGACATTGTGACAAGCATTGTGTTAAGCAAAGTGAGTCGAGCATTATCCTTCCATTTATCAAAGTGAGTAACCCGTTGAGTACCTTGCTGGTACTGAACTTGAATTTTTACATTTTCAATTTTTATATTTTTCCACAGTAATCGAGTAAGAACTTCAACTTCAAAATCGTAGTGGGTACTTAAAAAAGAAATATTTTGAATTTGAAACAAGGGGTATATGCGAAATCCGCTTTGAGAATCCCCCACTTTTTGATGAGTTTCAAATTGCACCCAAAAATTAGAAAACTTTTTTCCAAAAATACTGGATTCAGGAATATGCGGCCCTGACATTTCTCGATCACCTAATATTAAGGCCCAGGGGTTTTCTATCGATTTTTTTACGAGCTTAGGAATATCTTCTGGAAAGTGCTGACCATCGGCATCGAGAGTGATGGCGTGAGTAAACTGTTTTTGTATAGCCCAAGAGAAACCAGATTGTAGTGCGGCTCCCTTACCCTTATTTACTTCATGGGTGAGTATTTGAATACGGTTTTGATCGACAAGATTGAGCTTCGGGCCTCCACTGAGATCACTCCCACGAAAGATTTCTTGAATCGATGGAGTCGAACCATCATCGACAATTAGAATAGGAAAATCTGTCCATTCTAAACATGACCTTACAACATCAACAATAGTCTTTGGATGATTATAAACAGGAATAATAATAAGAAAACGTGAGGTCATGCTAACTCTTGCTCTAAAAGAAAGTGAATATCTTTTGAGAGAACTTGACTATCAAAATAATGACTTGTCTCTACAGGTGGAAGCATTTTAACTTCAATGGGTTCGAAAGGATTTAACATCAAATCTCCCTTACCCAACAAGCTGTCTGTGTTCTTAATGGCCACAGGGATGATCGTCGCTTTCGCATCAAGAGCCATTTTGAACACTGATTGACTCCATTTATTAAGTTTAGGGGCTCCTTTTTCACAGCGAGTATTTTCAGGAAAAATCAACACGGGAATTTCTTTTTCTAAGAGTCGAGTGCGTAGTTTTTGCAGACCATCCATAAAACTATTAGCACTCCCCTTCTTGACTGGAATAAATCCGGTGATCCACATAAAGGGAGCAAAAATAAAATTATAATAGAGCGTACTTTTCGCTAAACCCCTCAATCCAGGTATCCAGGAAATCATCAAAAATGTATCTAAATTCGAGCGGTGATTTGCCACAAACAAAAGTCGCTTCGTTTGACAATGAGTTTGATAATATTGATTCAAGTTTAAAAGTGACGGAATATTAGTTTTACATTTTAACCATGGCTGAATTAACAAAAGACCACGAATGGCCGAGGTATAAAATCTTTCGGTCCAATCTAAAAAAATCCTCGAAAACGACGGAGATAAAAAACCAATGACTCTCCCGATAACAAATAAAAAAAATGTCATTATGTATCCAAATAAACTTCCAAAGATCATAATGGTAAATATAAAGTAAAGTGACCATATCAAACGATTCAGTTGCTTTAATATATATTTTATGGAAGAAAACATTCACGCCTGCTTTAAATATTATTTTAAATTTTTATTCTATTTTTAATAAATTAGAATTTAACATAAGGAAATTCCATGAGTAATTCAACACCTAAAACTTTAAATAAAGAGTCGTATGCATTAGTTACAGGAGCGTCCTCGGGTATTGGAGCTGCCATTGCCAAGCGTTTAGCGAAAGATGGCTATAAAATTCTGCTTCATTATAATCGTCAAAAAGATAAAGCTGAAGAGGTCTTAACTCAATTAAAAGAGCTTTCATCGTTGGATCACCGCCTGATTCAATTTGATATTGCAAAGTCAGAACAAGTGGAAGCTCAACTCAAAGAATACGATATTGAAGTCCTCATAAATAATGCTGGAATTCATAAAGATAATCTGATGCTCCTCATGTCTGCGGATAGCTTTGAACAAGTCATTCAAACTAATTTACTTGGCACTTTTTATGTTTCTCGAATCTGCGCAAAAAAAATGTTGCTAAAAAGAAACGGCATAATAGTAAATATTTCATCTCTTGCAGGTCAAACTGGAAATCCCGGTCAAGCCAATTATGCCGCCAGCAAAGCCGGCCTCATAGCAATGACAAAGACCCTGGCTATGGAACTGGGGCCCAGAGGCATAAGAGTCAATGCTGTGGCTCCCGGTTTGATTGAAACTGAAATGATTCAAAATGTTCCGCAACTCGATGAAATGAAGGCAAGAATTCCCTTTAAACGTTTGGGCCGTCCTGAAGAAGTTGCCGGAGTAGTTTCCTTTTTATGTTCAGAAGATTCAACATACATTCAGGGTCACACAATCAGTGTTAACGGAGGACTTTTCCCAAGCTAAACTCATTACTTTTAAAATTCTTACCGAGATCAGGATTTTTATATTTCTAATTTTTATTATTTGCCTTTTTTCAGATAATATCAGAAATTGCCATTTCTTAATTTGACCTTTCCTTAAAAGGAGATTTCGTTGAAGGTTTTTATTTCAGGCTATGGCATGGTAAGCTCGTTAGGCGCGACAGTCCAAAGTTCATTTGGATCACTTCTCGAAGGGCGTTCTGCGGTCAAAGTTATTGAGCCCTGGAAAAACCTGGTGGGCCTCAATTGTCATCTCGGGGCACCCGCAGTGGAATACGATAAAATGTCAATCCCACGCACGGCTCGAAGAACCATGTCTCCCATGTCAGAAATGGCAACCATTGCAACAAACCAAGCTCTTCAAATGGCACAGTTACAAGTCAGTGATCTGGATTTCCCTCGAAGTTTGTTACTTTTGGGATCAACCACTGGAAGTCCGTTTAGCATGCAAGAATATTTTGAAAAATTAGCGGCCAATGGTGGGCCGCAAGGGCAACCAGGAACTTTGTTTTTTAAAGTCATGAATCACTCTGTAGCGTCTAACGTAGCCTGTGCGCTCGGATTTAATGGTGCTGTCATCGGACCTTCGTGCGCATGTGCCAGCTCCGCTCAAGCTTTAATTATGGGTTGGGAACTTATTCAATCAGGACTCTATGATGTAGCTATTTGTGGTGGCGCAGATGAGCTTCACTATTTAAGTGTTGCCGTCTTTGACACGGTTTATGCTGCTTCTAGAAATTTTAATGATCAACCCGAACTAACACCACGACCCTTTGATAAAAAAAGAGATGGCCTAGTGGTTTCAGAAGGTGCGAGCGTCATCGTTTTAGAGAGCGAAAGACACCTCAATAAAAGAAAAGGCCAAGCCTTTGGTGAGTTCTGCGGAGGAGCCTATCTCTGTGAAAGTTCTCACATGAGTCAAAATAACGATGTTCAAATGAAAATCGTTATGAATGAAGCCATGAAGCGGTCTCACGTTTCTATTACAGATATTGATTATATCAGCGCCCACGCCACAGGAACTCTTCAAGGCGATGCTCAAGAAGCCAAAGCAATATCAGAGCTGTTTCATCAACAGCAAACTCCTGTCAGTTCTTTGAAAGCGCATTTTGGTCATAGTATGGCCGCCTGCGGAGCTGGTGAACTTATTATGTCTCTAAAAATGATGGAAGACGATATTCTTATTGGAACTCGAAATTTAGATGAAGTCGCTGAAGATTGTTCCGGGGTTCATCATCTCACAAATAACATAAAACAAAAATCAAATACCGTACTCAGTAATAATTTTGCTTTTGGTGGAATTAATACAAGTATTGTGATTAAAAAAAGCTAGAAGAGGCCCGAATGGAAAATGAAATCATATCTCTCGTTAATTCTATTTTAAATGAAAAATTTGAAATACCAAAAGAAAAACTAGTTCCCGATGCTCACCTCAAAAGAGATCTCAATCTGGATAGCTTAGACTTTGTGGATATGATTGTGCTTATCGAAGACAAATACTCAATGGGCGCAAGGGACGTGGACTTTTTAAAAATTCAAACTCTTGGTGATATTTATAGTTTGGTTACTACTCTTGGGACTCAAGCTGAAAGCAATCAAGCAGGGAAAACTAGCACTGAAACTACTCAGAAAACTCCAGAAGCCCCTCTGTGACCTTTCTTATTTCGCCGACTGTCAAATTCCAACTGACTCGAAATATTTTTTTGTTGGGAGCGTTCTTATCGGAATCAAGGAGCTGCACTTCGAAGAGAACTTCAATGTTGGATTTTAAAGGCTGACGAAACCTCCAGCCCTCTGCTTTGAATAGTGTTAGTTTAACTCCAAGCTCATCTTCTATCAATTGATGGCTGAGTTTTACAAAGCCAACTGCTGGTAATACGGGGAAGTTTGGAAAGTGACCTTGGAAATAAATGTTATCCGTATTGAGCTTTATTGTTTTAGAAAAGGAGTGCATCAGCAAATGCTTAAAACAAGAAAGTTAAAAAGTACAGCTTTTGGAACTAACCCCATTTGTTTTGCACAAGTTCCAAACATATTAATTTAGATTAAGGATTAGACTCATGTTTTTATGGGCTTATCATATTTCAACAGGAGCTGGTCATGGTGTCGAACCAATGATGCAAGCTCTTTATGATAAGAAAATTTGCTCCTATACATTTGAGCAATCAGTGTCTACAAAATCACACAATGTTGAAAGTTTTCAAAATCGATTCATTAATACATGGTCTTCACAGCTAAGTGAAATTTTCGAAACTCATGTTGATTTAACGAGTAAAACAAATACTCCTCAAGCTCGCTGGGGCGTAATTCTGGCCACAACTAAAGGGTCCATTGAAGACAGCATTTGGGAGTTAGCAAAACAAAATCAACCAAAATACTCTGTAGACCTCTTAAAAGATCCCGGAGAGACTTTACTCAACAACTTTCTGGATAAAATAAAACTCAATGCTAACACTCCCCAACTATCCATCACTCGCACTTCTGTAATCAGCCAAGCTTGCTCTTCAACGCATATTGCTTTTGAAGTCGCACAACACTGGCTTGATTGGAATTGGGTCGATTTTATTTTGGTCTTATCTGGAGATCTCATCGGCCCCTTTGTTAGCAAAGGCTTTGCAAGCCTCAAACTAATTTCTCAACAAGGTCAAAAACCATTCGATCAAACGAGAGATGGATTATTTTTAGGAGATGCCGTTGGCTGTGCTATCGTCTCCACTCAACAGCCCAAAGGGGAATCAATCCGCTTTCGCTCCTTTGCTAATCACAATGAAGGTGCCGTCACCAAACCATCGCTCAACGGGGATAGCCTCTATCAAGCGTTACAAAAGTTGAGTCACATCAATCAAAAGCCAAAACCTGATTTTATTCTCGCCCATGGCACTGGAACTAGATTTAATGATACGGCAGAAGATCGCGCCCTGGCTCGCTACTTTAAAGAAAATCGACTCAATGAAGTTCCCATCACCGGTGCTAAGTGGTGTTTGGGCCATACTCTGGGGGCTAGCGGATTGGTTGATATCATCGCGGCCAGTGAAGTTTTAAAACGGCAAAAGCTTTTTCCTATTGCCACTTCAACGACAAAGGACCCTCATTTTTTATATCAAAACTATTATTTAAATGATCCCTCATCAAGCTTGAATGAAATTGCAAATAAGGCGATTCCCTTCAATCAAGCCATTGTGACTTCTTTAGGATTTGGCGGAGTTCATGCAGCGGGATGGTTGGAAAGGGTTTCAATATGAATTTGATTGAAACTTCCTTTAAGGTACCAACCACTAGCACCCAAGAACCCTCTTGGTCGACGCGTATTGATCGCTGGTTTCAATTGGATGAAGAGGGATTTGCACTTTGTCATGCGTTAGTGGAGTGGCAAAAGATTCCAGGCGTTGTGCCGAAGCCGAATTTAATTGTGCACGCGAGCCTTCAGGGCTCATGGCAAGCCGATCTTGACTTTGTTCGATCTGGCGCCGAAAGCCCCTCGAAATTTGTTTATACACTTCCCTCTGTACCTATGGGAGTCCTTGCCCAGTTTTTATCATGGAACGGCAGTATGTATAACTTCACTGGGGAATCTAGTTGGGAACACGCTGAAAATTTTACTCAACAATTCATTACAAATTGGAAAATGAATGAGTCTAAGACGAGAACTTGCTCTTCAAGAGAAATCGATTTAATTTCCGAGCCCTTTGTAGCATGGCTCGTTTGTATCAAGAGAGTTGAGGGCTCGAGTCAATGGAGAGAGGTTCAATGGAAACAAATCTAGATACTGACACAAAGGGTTTTTCACTCACCCCAACTTTAACCATTCGTGGTGAACTTACTATTTCAGAACTCTTACAATTTGTTTTTAACAAAAATTGTTTAATTCATAAAAACCTAGAAGTGACTCCTGAGGTTTGCGCAAGAATTCAAAAAAGTAACCAAATTTTAAATTCCATGATTGAAAACCGGGTTCCTATTTATGGGGTCACGACAGGCTTCGGTGATAGTTGTCATCGGGTTGTCCCACCAGATTCTACAAAATTACTGCAAAAAAATTTAATCCAATACTTAAGCTGTGGAACAGGTGAAATTCTTCCTGTAGAAGCTGTTCGTGCCATGTCTTTGATTCGAATTAATTCCATGGCCCGTGGTTATTCTGGTATTAGCCAAGAACTTTTGGATCGAATGATTTTATTTTTTAAACATGATATTCAGCCACAAGTACCCTGCGAGGGATCTCTTGGCGCAAGTGGTGATTTAATTCCACTGGCCTATTACGCGCAAATGATTCAAGGAAAGGGCCAGTGCTTTTATCAAGGCGTCGCCCACTCAACTGAAACTCTTTTAAATAAATTAGAAATTCCTCCCTACGAATTTAAAGCCAAAGAAGGTTTAGCACTCGTCAACGGAACCTCTACAATGGCAGGCATGCTCACGTTAAATTTAAAGATGGCAGAATGGATTTTTGATTGTTTGATCATTGCTACTTCTTGGCAGTGTCAGGTCCTAGGTGGTAAAACAGAGGCTTTTGGCACTTTTATCAACGAAGTGGCCAAAACAAATGTTGGCCAATCTTTTGTTGCATGTAAAATCCGAGAACTTTTAAGTGAAGAAAATTATGAATCAGAACTTGCTCAAGAAGTAAAAATCAAAGGTCATTTTACGGAGTCCTTCGTTCAGGATCGTTACTCTCTTCGATGTGTTCCACAAATTTTAGGACCTATTCGTGAACAATTAGATCTGGCTTGGAATCATCTTCAGCATGAAGTGAATAGCATAACGGACAATCCTTTATTTTCTGAAGAGGGGCGCTTAGAACTTGGCGGAAATTTTTATGGTGGTTATCTCTGTCAGGCCCATGATATTTTGAAAATGAATGTCGCTCATATGGCGGATCTCCTCGATCGACAACTTACTATGATTATCGATGAAAAATCCAATCGTGGCTTGCCCGCAAACTTAATTGATACTTCATCGTTGCCTGAAGATATTCGCCATTGCCATCAAGGCTTAAAAGGATTGCATCAAGCCGTCTCGGCCATTACGGCAGAGATTCTACAGCGATCCATTCCTAACGGAATTTTTTCACGCTCCAGCGAATCACATAATCAAGACAAAGTCAGTATGGGAATGGGTGCCGCGATGAGTTCTTATCATCAGATGCAAGCCATGAATCGAATTATGACAATGCATTTGATCGCTTTAGCTCAAGCTTTGGATTTACGAAAAATTAAACTAAAAGGAAAACGCGCCATAAAGCTCTATCAAGAAATAAGAAAAGTCGTCCCTCAAATTACTGAAGACACAGAACTTGGGCCACATATCAAACAACTTTCTCTGCGATTTAAAGAACTCGCTCTGGTGTAAACGTTATGAGTACTTCGATGAGTAATGCTTCACCTCCTGAAAAAACTCTTGTGCTATGGCAAGGCCATCATCATCAAGGTCTCCTTATATTAATAGAGCAGGCGTGGAATAAAAAAATTCAACTGATAATCGTCCCACCCCTACTCAACGATTTTAGTTTTCTCAACAGCTGGAATGGGTCAGTTTTATTGGAAGGCTCTTGGAATCAAGAAAGCCAAAAGAAAGTTCAAATTCTACTTGAAAAAATAAAAGCAAAAACTTCATCGTCAGCCTCATCACACTCTTCTTGGCCAGAAGATAAAACACTGGGATTATTTACCTCCGGGACAGCCTCAGGAGTGCCGAGGCTTGTTTTATTTTCTCAAGAAAATTTGCTTATCTCACTTGAGTCGATCCGCAAGCTGTATCAAACAACAAGGATAGAACAGATATTCTGCTACCCACAACCCACCCATGTGTTTGGTTTTGTTTTAGGTTATTTGCAGTCATTTCTTTACAAAATTCCACTCATAACATTACAGGCTCACTACTCGCGTGAAGCTCATAAACTTTGGCACCAAACCGTTAATAAAAATACGCTCACTCTTGGAACTCCCGCTCACTTTAGTGATTTATTAACGTGGCTTCACTCAGAGAAATTACAAGCACCAACCTCCTATTCTTGCATCGCTGGCGGCGCGCCGGTTTCTTTAAAACTGTGGAAACGACTACAAAACGAGTTAAACATTGAGGCTCCAAGTATTGGTTATGGTGCCACCGAAGCCTCTCTCGGCATCAGCCATCTTCCTCCGGGTGCTGAACCTCAAGAGGATTCTGTGATTGGAACTATTTTTCCTCATGTTACGATCCATCAAATGGATCAACAGGGTTTTGTTTTTTCAGGACCTAACTTAGCGGAAGCTATATGGAATGGCGTGGAATTTACTTATCCAAAACAATTTCTATTGAATGATATATTAGTTGAGAAAAACGATAAAACTCAAACATCAAAACAAAATTACTTTATTTTTGAGGGGCGATCTGATTTATTAATTAACCGAGGTGGCTTAAAAGTCTCCCCGGAAAGTGTGGAAACTATTCTTGAAGCTGAACTTGGGCTAAATTCCATCGTTATCGGTTATCCCAATGAGCGACTCGGTAATGACATTTGTATTCTCTTTGAAAAAAATTCAAAAGAAAACATCCCATCACTTATCCAGCAGCTTGTTGCAGAACGATTTGGATTTAGAATCAATCACCAATTGCTCATTGAGCTCGAAGAAGGGCATCTTCCTAAATCTAACAATGGAAAGAAGGATAGAACTAAAGCTCTTAAAGTTGCCATTCGCCGCACTCACCCATTTAATACGACAATTCCTATTGAGCTTTTAAAAAGTTTTATGCCCCATCGCCAAAGTGCCATTTGGATTGATCGAGTTGTTGAATATCGTCCTCATTTTGGACGAGCTGAAATTGTTATTAATAAAAATGCAAGCTACCTACCATTAACCAGCGCTGAAGCTATTGAGTGGGTTGCCCAAACTTATGGATATTCTAGAGTTGTGAATGAAATCTTTGAGTTACAGAAATTAAGTCCCACTCAAAAAACGCTCATCGCCGAAATAAAAAGCTTTGAAAATCTTAGTCCACAAGCATGGAAAGAGATTCAACCTGGAGACCTCATCGAAGCTGTGGCTTTATGTACACACGATTTTGACCCTTTATTTGTTGTAGAAGGAGAAGTCTTTAAAAACAAATCTCCTATTGCAAAACTGAATTTGAAATTGTATGCAGGCCTTTAAAATAAAGCGGTTTATTAAAGAGTAAGATCAAGTGTGGTCTTATTTTAACAACAACCTAATTTAGGAGTGTCTCATGATTAGTAAATATTTTTTGTCTATAGCTAAAATTACTTCAAACTTGTTTCAAAAGAAGTCTCAGTTTCTAGTGGCACTCTTTCTTTCCTTTTTTGCCATAAATTCAATTACACTTGCCGAGTCTAACCCGACAACAAAAGAACCAACTAGCATTGAAGATGCTGACCGTACACCGGTTCCAACTGGTAAATATATTACTGGTGGTATCCTAGGAACAGCTGTTGGATTTGGTATTGGGCATGGAATTCAAGGTCGATATTCAGAGGGCGGATTAATGTTTACTCTTACTGAGGCTGGCGGATATTTAATAGGTACCAGTGCTTTACTTAGTTGTTCAGAAAGAAAAGATGACCCTAGCACGGCTAAAAAAGAATCTGACTGCTCTGACTCCGAACTCAACCAAGTTCTATTGGGTTATGGTGTGTTTCTTGGCTTCCATATTTGGGAAATCGTGGATGTATGGAGAGGTGCTCGCCCAGTTGAAGAAGCTCCCCGTTCTGCAATGATGATATTGCCTCACGGTAAAGATGGTGCACAATTAAGCTTTTCTTATTTGTTCTAAAGTTGTCCGATACTCAGCTGCTTTTCCGAACTACAATCGGACATTAAGTTCAAATCAAATATAAGGCTAATTCAAGCTTCACGCAAAATTGCTTAGTTAGCCTTGTATGAAAATACAATCACTCATATCACAAAGCTGGAATTTACAATCAATCGAAGTCGAAGTTTTATTAACTCGCGGACTTCCTGAGCTAAAGTTTATCGGGCTTCCCGATCAATCGATCAAAGAAAGTGCGCTGCGAATTAAAACTGCCATTAAACAAAGTGGGTTTAGCTGGCCAGAGGCCGATCAAATCATTGTAAACTTGCGCCCTAATCATCTCAAAAAATCAAGTCGCGGCCTGGAGCTTGCGGTCGCGGCTGGGATTCTTTGGGAGACCCAGCAAATTCCAACTCCCATTAATTATCAAAACTGGGTTCTTTATGGCGAACTCAATCTGGATGGTAGCGTACTTCAGCCAGATGATTTAATTTGGTTCAATGAGACGGAAAAAACTCTTCTCATCACAGGAGCTAATGCTTCACCACACTTGCAACCCTGGATAGAGGCACCCATTGGTAAACTTCATCACTTGAATGATCTATCAACTCCAGAGTGGAATCACTCAGCGATAAACCCACAGTTAACACCACCTCAGCTTCCCAATGTTTATGTTACAAAATCACAGGCGGATTTAATAAAAATGAGTGCCTGGGGAAGACATTCCCTTCTCTTGGCAGGTCCTGCGGGCAGCGGTAAATCACTGCTCGGTGAAATTATCCACGGCATGGGAGAGGCTCCCGAACTCTCTGCTCAAAAGGAACTTTGGCGTCGAAAGCAATTGGAACCCCAAGAGCGAATTATCCCAGAAAGGGATAACGATTATGACAGTAGATCCTTAGAAAAAAGCGATGAAAATAAGGAACAAGATTGTGATAAAAATAAATATAGTTTATTTAACTCCACCCACGAATTAAATACTAATGCTCCACTCGAATTGGGGCAAAGCTTTAACTTTTGGCGTCCTTTTGTTCGCCCTCATCATACAATTTCTGTTCAAGGTATGATTGGTGGAGGAAATCCCATTCGACCTGGAGAATTGGTTAGAGCACATCATGGCACACTTCTTTTGGATGAGCTTTTAGAATTTAAGCCGCAGGTTATTGAATCGCTGAGAGAGCCACTTGAAACTAAAAAGTTACGAATCGCAAGAGTATCAGGTTACGAAATTTTTGATTGCAACTTTCATCTGATTGCCACAACAAATTTGTGTCCTTGTGGCGACTTTGTTCCAAAAACCCCTGTCCGTTGTCGTTACTCTCTAACAAAATGCCGGAGTTACTCTCAAAAACTTTCAGGACCACTTGCGGATCGATTTCAAATACTCAACTTCTCCCATCGCTGGAAAGGAGACAGGTCAGTTTCATTGAGTGACATCAAGCAAGAGCTGGCAGAGTTGAGAGCGAGAACCACTTTGCAGGGCACTTTAAGAAGAAGAGTCGATACCTCACAACTTCCCGAATCCTTTTTTGATGTCCAACAATGGCCATTACTTGAGCGCAAACTCATTGAAGAACTTCATGGTTCACATAGGAGACGGTTGGCTACTCTTCGAGTGAGTCAAACACTTGCTGATCTAAAAGGCAAAAAGACGCCAAGAATTGATGAGCTTGAGGAGGCAATTAAATATACCGTAACGCCCTTTGTGGAGTTACAACGATGGGATTGACTCCCATTCTCTTTATCTATAGTCTGAGAATTCCTTTCTGGTGGTGTGGCCGAGGAGTTAGGCAGCGCTCTGCAAAAGCGTGTACAGGGGTGCGAATCCCTTCACCACCTCCATCGTACTCATTAAGCTCTCAATCAGTAAAAAATTTAATTCGAGTAGTAAATTAAAAGGGTTTTTAAAATGAAAAAATCAAAAATATCAAAAAAAGTAACGAAAATAAAAAGTACTAAATTTGCTTCAAAGGTGGCTAAACCAAAAAGAAATAAAGACCTGCCAGTGAGCCAAGGACAGTTTGAAGAGTTTAGAAGTGAAGTTAATTATAAGTTCACCTCCGTAAACTTAGAATTTAAATCCCTGCGAAAGGATATGGACTCTAAATTCAAAAAAGTTGATGCTCGATTCAATGAGATCGACGCAAGATTCAACGAGATGGAAGCTCGGTTTAAAAAAATTGACGCTCGATTTGACCAAATGGAGGCTCGGTTCAACCAAATGGAAGCTCGGTTTAAACAAATTGATGCTCGGTTCAATCAGCTTGAAGCACAAATTAGCAACTTACTTGCTGCAGTTCACCAAACTCGAATGATTGTTGAAGAGCAAAATGCTCGCAATAAATTTGTTCTGGATGGTTTTGCCAATCTCCATGCAAATTTAGAAGCCCATAAAAAAGAATCAAGTGAAAAGTTTGAATATATTGAATCACTTTTTAAAGTAAATAAAAGTATTTCAGAATAGAACTTATTTTAATAAGCGATTACAAGACATTGCTTGAATAGAATCACCCTCGGATGGTTGTAGTCCCAAACTGGTCGCAAATTTATCAAATAATTTAGAATCACCTTTCATTAAATTGGATAAGGCGTAAAATGATGCCCCAGCAGCACCTAAAATAATAAATCCTGCATCCGAAAATTCTAATTTTAAGCTTTTAGCTACTACCGCTGTGGTTATTGAAGTGACCGAACCAAGAAAGATAGACGTGTATCTAAATTTATCAATAATATTTTGTTTGTCTGGATATCTTACCTCTAATGCCTCCGTTAACTTAAATAAAGCATTATAAAAAAATCCTTGGGTCGCTGTACCTATGAGTGTCAGCAACACTACTCTGTCTGCGATTTCCGCAGGCGTTGTATTGATTGGAAGCAGGTCCAACTTTACGATTACTAAATTTATAACCGTCAAAAAAATAGCTTCTGTAATTCCATATTTAGTATAAAAACTGATTTTGTTTTGGGTGTTCTCAATAAATAATCTCGTTGGAGTCTTTTCTGTTGTATCACTTTTTATATCTTTATCAAAATTATTTTCTGCATTTAAGCTTTCACCATTAAGCCATGCTTTTAATTTATCAGTAAAAATTTGAAATCCTCCTACCATTAATCCAACAGTTAAACCTAGTGAAACAATCTTATAAAGTGGGTACGTAGAACCTGCTAAAAGATAGCCTAAAACGACAGCCGTACCAGCTATAGCAAATCGAGTAATCGAAAGATTGATGTTATATTTATTATTTTTATAATATTGCCTTGCCGATTCAAAAAACTTTTTTATCTGTTGGATGCGAGCAGAACCATCTTGGGTTACGGTAGACTCACTTTCATTTAAAAGATTAATCGAGTAAAAGACTCCATCTGGGGCAATTGGGGTTCGCGAATGATTGGCGAGTTCCTTCTGTTCAATTTTGTACAAATCTTCAGGAGAAGTCACCTGATAGGATTGAACTTGAGCAACTGGAACATTCTCTGCAGAGTTGGGTCTGCCGCTAGTTTTTTCCACTACATCAGTTAGTGGTATAGAAAATTGTATTCCTAGCGTATTACCATTCATTGAATTAGTTTGTTGCTTGTTCTCGCCATTATATTCACTATTTGGCTCTCGATTCGATATAACTGCATTTGCAGACGACTCTAATAAAAGGATGGTTGCCAGAGCGATGTGTAGAACTTTTTGAATTGCAACAACTTTTGTCACGCCAAGCACTCTTTTAAAGTAATTAGTTCATTTTAAATAGTTAACAATATCTGTTTGCAAAGATCGTTCTCATTTTTTACATTTGCAGAACAGATAAACAATTTTAATATCTATCTAAAGAATGGCTTAATAGGTATATACAAGCATCAAAAAATAAAATATTTTTTAGATGTTTAAGAGCTATTTTACTTTCCAGAGAACTCTCTAAATTGTTTAAAGAGTAGCTTTCCATCATCGTAAATTTTAATTTCCATATCGAGCGATCGTTCTTTGCGTGCACTATTTGAAACTGCGCTGCAATCTTTAAAGTAATCAACTTTTGCTTTACAATACTCTTCTTCAATGTGACGACCTATTTTTTGAATATTAAATATTTCTTGCTCCGCTAAAATAGTTTTGTCTAAGTAAGGAGCATTAGGATTCGGATCAACTTTGGCAAAACGTTGTATTGTGATTGAGGGACCAGCTTTTGTTGCATCTTTCTGAAATGCAATGACTACCATTTCAGAAATAGTTCCTGGCAATGGATTTGTTGCTAAATTATTCCCTACTTGGGTCGCCAATTGATAGCCATAAACACTTTCTGTATTAAGAACACGAGTAATTAATACGGAGTTAGCTTTGATTTTTTGATCGTTACTTTTATAGGATGGTACAACGGCAATTCCCATCATTGCGGAGTCATGATCGAATCCTCGAAAACTCCGCTCTGCTATGGCACGCGGATTAAATAAACTAGCATAAACAGATTTTATTGCACAGAAAATAGTTTTTGGCTCAATCTCTTGTTTGACAGCTCCCAGGCCATTATCCGAATCCTCACCTTCAGAAGCATTTCCATCATTATCTTTTATTACCACTTTTTCTTCTTTTATATTACATTGAGTGGATTTATTTAACTCTGGTGTAAGAAATTTGTCCGATACTTTAGCGCTAAAACTATCGTGCAAACCTGCGCCATCAAATCCTGCGATATCTTCTACATTGGCGCTGGAGCGCACCTTGATTTTTTTCAGTTCAAAATTATCACGATTCATCACTTCTTTTTTAAACTCGGCTAAGGTTTTTAATATTTTATTAATTAATTCCTCTGGGAACTCTCCATTCCTAATTTGATCTTGTATTTCACTGATCAAAGCAATGCGCTGATCAGGCGTAAGGGAGGGTTGCAATTCTTTTTTTTCATTTTTGACAAGAGTCTCTATGTTTTGACTTAACTTTGAGTTTTTAATTTTATTATGCTCCATAAACTCATGATAAAAAGAGACAGGGATTCCAAATCCCGTCGGACTCAAGGGATAATTAAATTGCTTTGTAAGCTTATTTTGCCGACCGCCAAGAACTTCTTCCCTTGCTAAAAAACCTAATTGCATGACCTTTCCTCCAAAGGCTCCCGCCAATCGAAGACAATCTCTACCTTTTATTTTAGCACACATTTTGGAGTACAATAGGGGTTCTTTGATAGATAGATCGGTTCGAGCTTGTAACCACTCAGTAATTTTTGTTTGGTGACTCTCAATCTCTTCAACGGTTGAATCAACAATTTCATAACTATTGGGAGTGACTGTCAACTTTACGGGCTTATTGTTAAAGGCCTTCAGCTTTTCTACTAAGTCAGGAGACAAAATGGCTATGTTGGGAGTTTTTCTCTCTCTGGCTTTTAAGTTAATGTGAGAAGCTACATCCTGAAACGAAGTTGTGATCGTTCCAGCGACCACACCTAAATCTAGCGGAAGGACAGAAAAAACAGGAATATCTGTTGGATTCAATTTAAACACATCCCCTTTAGGGTCATACCGCAAGTATCCATAAGCCACACCAGAATTTAATGGTAGATAAGCAACGCCCATTAAGATTTTATCGATACTAGTAATACCGATTTTCATAGCGGCGAGTGTCGATGCGATCGTGTTGGTTGTTTGCTTTTGGTTGTATTGTACAAAGAACAATTCATTATCAGTTAAGTGAAAACTTTCTTTTACTTTTTTGAGTACGTAAAGAACACCCGCCTCCGAAATCAAATCTCTTTCGATAAACCACACTCCATATATTTGCTTTCGAGCATTGGGTGTTGAACTGTCAGAGTCGGGAACATCAAAAACTTGAATTCGCCCATCAATAAATTTCTTTGTTGATAAGTCAGACGTATTATAAGCTATGTCATTATATTGAGAAACGGCATACTTTTTATTAAATTTTTTATTGGCAAACTCTCGATGCAAATAAACATATTTACACTTAGAATCCTGCGCATCTAACATCATCCGTTCACAATAGTGCGAGTTTAAATAATATATGTCTGACTTAGGATAATTTCGATTATCCACTAAAAACTTTAATACTTGACCTGAGCGAACTAAACCTCC
This sequence comes from uncultured Pseudobdellovibrionaceae bacterium, assembly GCA_964612425.1. Taxonomy (GTDB): domain Bacteria; phylum Bdellovibrionota; class Bdellovibrionia; order Bdellovibrionales; family Bdellovibrionaceae; genus CAUJGP01. The sequence goes on along the minus strand of CAZTDX010000011.1, from coordinate 34,444 downwards.
AGGCTCTTGGTTCGAAAGATCATGAAAATCTTGAGCCGTTTTAATTTCTCTGAGGGAGTCGCGTGTTTCGGGCTTTCTTCTGACAAAATCAGAGCTTGCGATTATGCGAGAGTTTGTCATTGATTCGCTGGTTATTGATTCAATTGATTCATTAGATGAGGAAGCAACTCCTAAATTCGTTATAATTAAAATCAAAAACATTGGGGCAGCAAATAAAAAATCCATTTTAAATTTACATTTGTTTTTTAACTTTGATAAAGACATAACTCACCTACCTTAATTTGATGAGGAGTACAGATATAATGAAATCTAATCTTAGTTTTGTCTTGGGCAGGGTCCGCTTGAAACCTGCGGAACAAACCCACCGGGACATACTTGATAGGCCGCTGTAACAACGTAAGTGTTGTCTAGTTGTCGATAACAGAGCTGGACATACCCCACGCTCATGGGCGCCAAACTTAATGGAATACTATAGTTTTGAGTGGTTTTTGACTTACAAGTGCCCATTCCCATCTGGGAATTCGTTGGCACTTCTTCTCTTGAGCCTAAGTTTACAACGCCTGAAGAATTAGGCCTTAATTGGATGAGACTTTCTCCGTATCCGCCTTTACAAACAGAAAAAGCTACATCAGTACCTACATAATTTGTAATATTAGCAAAATCCTGTACCGTGTTGTGACAATCCTTATCACAACCGATGAGTCCTAATGCACATAATGCTAAAGTAACAACTATCTTTTTCATAAGTCCTCTTATTCAGGTGATATTGCCAGTGGACTAATTTTATTCGTAAATTGTTGGAGATTTACATTGCAGCTCACTTGAACTGGCTGTTGACGATTCTGATCATTCGTCGTAACAGAATCTTTAGATTGAGCTGACCTAATCTCTACTTTAGCATCTGATTCTGAATTACAAATATTTTTTTGAAAGTAATTATACAAACTAATATAATAAGAGGCATGAGCTGCTCCCGTTGATAGGATTTCATCCGTAACTAAATCTAAGACAGTATTAATTAAATTTCTACCATACACTGTCATATTTAATTTTATTGGAATAAACGACCAATTAGTCACAATCCCAATCCAACCTTTCTCTCGTTTACTTTTGTCTGGCGCTCTAGGAGAAGGTAAATATATTAGTTCGGAATGTATTATATCATCTCCTTTTTTAAATTCGATTATTTTTGGTCTTAACTCTAAAATGAGTTGATCTATTTTAGCATAGATATTACCGAATGGATTGATAACAACATTACAATCACCTGTCGCTTTACATTCTTCATTCTCAAGAGTAGCAACTAGTGGATTTTTACCCTTATTATTAACAAATACGTGTCTGCGAGTGTTTAACTGTAAGATGAAATTTATTTTATCTGTAAACTCTAAGTTGAACTTTAAATTCTCCTTACTTGCATTTGCATAATTATTAGTTCTTTCCGAATAAGGATGTAATCCAGATTTATTTATAACAATATTTTCCATATTGAGTAACGCAAATTTATGCTCTTTTTCTCCATCTTTGAACTTTACATCTTTTAAAATGAAATTTAAATTGGGATCTTCAGATAATTCTAAATTCTTATTAAAATCCTTATGAAAATTATCAGACATTCTAACAACTACTCCTCCTGAAATTGTCATTTCATAGGGATTTGAATCCTGACGCTTAGGCTCTCCGTCCTGAGATTTTCTAGAGTTTGGATCATATGTAATGTAAAAGCTAAATCCTACTAATTTTGTTTGAGACTCATCATCAGGTTTTGAGATAAGTTTATCTAAGTTAGCAATATTAATTACTTCACTAGTATGAACTGATACTCTATTTTTACCTCCAAAATCACCTCTTTGAATACTCGTAATCGCATTTTCTGTAGTTGATACTGCTTGTTTTGTTAATTTTTTTAAAGCGTTCTTTGAATTAACGCACAAAGATTCTGGGATATAGGCAACATTAAAAGTTAAGAAGTGATCTGAATGAAAATTCCTTAATTTTTCATAAATAATTTTTAGAATTTCTGCTTGAGCACTATATAGTTGAGCAATTTGATTTCCTCCAGCTTGCAGATTGTCAGCAATGCCATTTAATCCATTGAGGGCACCAGTTTTAGAAAATAAGTTCTCTGAATTTAAAATTTTTAAAATATTGTTTCCAAAATCTCTCAATTCAGAAACTGACTTTTGTAAACTTTCCCTCTGCTGAGCCAAATCACCATCATCACTATCGCCTAGCTCGGAAAGCCCATGATAATCAGCCAATGTGCACAAAGTATATTTTGAATCGTCTTTAACTTTTTGAGATGTATTTGCAAATAGAGTTGTGTACGACATTAGAACTATTGTCGCAAGTAAAGTTTTTTGAAGTAGGTTTGTATGTTTTTTCATAAATAATTCCTCAACTCAATTATTTCAAATTTAAATTATTAGATTTTGGCGGCCTTGCTAAATCTTCATTTATTGTTAAAAGCGTTGCTAATAAAAATTCTTTTCTGGGAAATGGGTTAACGCTTGTAAATTTAGCATCATCGCCTGCATACTTAATACCCGTCGATGGCTTTGTAGAACTGACGTTATAGGCTGAATATGGTAGTGCCAATCCCCAGTGATGAGTTCGAACTGTTGCAATTAATTTTGAGTCGATTTTCACTTCACCATTTGTAAGCGTAGAAACCAATGATGGCCACAATATAGTTTTATGCCAATCTACTTGGCTATCATTCCAGACAGTTCCAGAAAATGTTTTATCTAAACCATCAGCACCATTTAATCTACCAATAGTACTAATTTCCTTACTGCTGGGTACAAGAAAGTTTTGATCTGTTGATACGTTAAAACCAAAATTTAGTCCACCTTCATAATAAGCTTTTCCTGTGTCTCCAAAAACTCCATTCACAGTGTAATATTTAAAATTTACATGGGGTAATGATCTTGCATTATTCGCTAACCAAGAAAGTCGCGCTAAAGTACCAAGCTCATGTCCACCATCCCAGGCATGTTCAAAAAATACTTTGAATCGAATTAATAAATCATTCACCACTGTTAATACTTTAAGTGGATTTTTTGTTTCTTTAATCTTTTCAAGAGACGCTGTAATTTGATCCAAACCAAAATTTTTAAGCATTAGCTCATTAAACTTACTATTCGGATCAGTGCCTGGGACAATCTCGTTAACCGCTTCTTTTAAGTTTTTAAGTCCTGAAAAGCCGGGCAATGAAAGTGCTGGTACATTTTTTGACAAGTCCTTTAGTTTCCCAACTAATGCTAAAAATTTCTTTGTAACCTCTGGGATGGAACTTAAAGCTTTTCCAGCCGCAATCAAACGAGTCTTCTCATCCTGAAAAGAAGTATTCTCTTTAAGTCCATCAGTTAGCATTATAAGATTTGAGTAAATGTCTTGAATTTCATTAAATAAATCATAGCTAGCTTTTATAATTTCAACCTCATGATTAGACGCTGTGATTTTTGCAACTCTCACTCTGAATTTTTGATATTCAAGAATATTTTTAGCGATTTTATTAACAAGTCCTGTGTTAACATCTTGATTCACTTCTATTGTGACTTTATCACCCTTGACAGCATTGGGTTTTGTTTTAGCTATCGTATTATTCATATGATTTTCAAAATCCACGATATCATTTTTTGTAACAATTTGTAGATTAAACATAAATTCTCTGAACGCATGCAATAATTTCACTTTATCTGGATACTTATCCCGATATATTACGCTTGCATCCGCTAGTGATGAACCAATACTAACACCACCAAGTGAAAGCATGGCTTTTAAGTGAGTTTTCCATTCTTGAGCATTTATTTGAATATTTTTAGATGCTTCTTGTGTACCATCAGAATTATTTAAATTTTGATTAAACAAAATTGAAAGCATTTCGTAGGCAATTGGAGTTCCTCTAGAGTAGCCAACAAATACGATTTTACCTGGATACTTACCATTGTTCATTTTCTTATAAATTTCCATAAATTTATTTAATCTTCTAAGGTAGGTAATAGCTAAATTTTTCTGTTTACCAATCGACTCCAAAGACATTGGAGCTAAACCCATAATCGCAACCTTAAAAAGTGGCTTACGATCAGCATCATCATAACTAGACACTTTAATCCAATCATTAATATTTATATTTTTGTCATAATAAAGTTTTTTTTCCCTTATTGTAAATAACGGGTAGTTTTCAGTATTAATATCCTTCAATGTTAATCGCTTTGAAGTCAGCAGTTCTTTTACATCTTCAGTATCCTTATTATCAGAAATCCACTTATTAAAAGCTTTAGCAAAAGATGATTCTTCAGGTTCTTTATTGCCATTATCTACCTTAGTTAATCCTTGGCCAAATATTTCTCCAAATGCCACAGGCTCAATAAATTCACCAAAAATTCCAGGAATAACAACGACAAGGGTGTCTGATTCCTTTAAATTATTTTTTGCTACATCAAAATTATTGATAAACTTTGTAGGTGTATTTTCTAATTTCAAATCAGAATCTGATAAATTATCAAAAGTGTGCTGAAGCAAACAATATGCGTTGTTAACTTCGTCAGAAAAAGATCTTTGATTATCTAAAGGTGAAAATGGATAATGATTTAATGGTTCGTTGACATATACAGCATTGTTTAAATTACAATAAGTAACCTTTTGATTTTTGTTTAATCGGACATAATTAACATTTATTGGTCTCTGTACTAAGTAGCTGTTCGAATAAAATCTCTCTTTGAGATAGTCTTCATTTTTTCTTTGATACTCATTTGCCTTTAGTTGAAGTGCCGTATTGAAAAAGTAATTCATTTCATTATAAACATCTTCTGAGTCTAATAAGGTTTGGATGTAAGGATTTTCACTAACCGTTGGAGCTTCGGCTTGAGCATAGGCGCTTTGACTATATATAATGGGGTTCAAGCCACTAGCGAGCATCAATGCTGATAGTGCTTTTAAACCAAGTCCTTTCGATTTCTTTAATTTTGCATTTGTTTTATTGCTTTTTATCGTCATCTTAACCTCACAGTTTATATAAAAACTTTTAAACAAACATAGTTTAATTTAGTTATTGATCAACCAGCGTCTAACATTTGGTCACACCAAAACAGTAAATAAACTCAGTTTATTATGTCTCAAAAAGAAATGATGCGAAATTTATGCCAAATCATTTTAAATGTTTTATTTTTGATAATAGTTCATTTAATAAAATCAAATTTTTTATTTATAGAAAGAGTTTAGTTTTAATAACATAAAGAATTTAAGATACTTATCTGTGATAACCCATGGTAGCGGATAGTGGATTCCTTTATTCAATCTTGGCTCTCAATTATAGGGATTTTAAAATAGCCCCTTTTAGAATCCTGTTTACTTTGCATAACCTTAATTTAACACTACAACACTTTAAACTACTGCAAAACAAATTTGCAGCCAGCTATGCTTACTTAGTATTATCAAATAATTAGCATTTACTAGATTTCATCGGCTTTTTAGCTCCGCGGGGCCTATTCCCTTTACATTGTGATCCACCGACTCTTTCCTCCTGAAAAGGAAATGCCCCTTGATTGCCTCGGTAAATTCACCTATATTCTTCTCATCATGAAATGCAATCTCTCCATATTTGATCGCTTTATTCGTTTTGTACTTGGCACTTTTCTCACCTCTTGGGCCTTTATAGGAGGTCCACAATGGTCCTACTTTGGAATATATCTTCTACTTACTTCTGGTTGGGGATTTTGTCTTATTTACGCCATTCTTAAAATTAATACCATTAAAGAACTTAAAAACGTAAACAGCCTCATGAATCCCCCAAACGATGAAAACTAATTCCAACAACAAATCTTCCATCAGCAATTCTCAATTTGAACAACTGAAACAAAAGTATATTGTAAACTTAGAGTCCAAACTTCAAACTATGGAATTAGCGTACCAACAAAAAGATCAAGTAACACTCATTGAATTTTTTCATAAATTAAAAGGCAATGGAAAAACTTACGGGTTCGCTTTGGTCTCCGAGGTTGGATCGATTCTAGATGAACACCATAAAAAGCAAAGCTCCAACTATTTATATTGGGCTCAGCTTGGAATTCTGCTATTAAAGCAATTGAGAGAAGCCTATCTCCAACAACAAGACATTAACTGGAGCCAAGTGCCAGAGTATCAAGAGTTGACTCAATCAGTAAAATCGGTACAGAAAGGGATTTCATGACAACGGCGGAATTAGCACCAGAATTACTCACGGAGCTGAATTCATTTTTGCATGCTCACCAAATAAAAACGGATTTTGAAAGTCTCTCTTACTACGGCAAAGACTGGACGACTTATTTTGATATTAAAGCACGAGCGATTCTATTTCCTGAAACAATTGAAAATGTTCAATCCATTGTTAAATGGGCCATTAAAAATAAAATCTCACTGGTGCCCTCCGGCGGACGAACGGGTTTGAGCGGTGCCTCTGTCGCCAAAAATGGCGAGGTCGTCTTATCGTTTGAACGAATGAACAAAATTAAATCTTTTAATAAGTTAGATAATCATGTTGTTTGCGAGCCAGGGGTGATTATTCAAGAGCTTCAAGATTTTGCCCATAAAAATCATTTATATTATCCAGTGGATTTTGCTGCTCGTGGCTCCAGTCATATTGCTGGAACCATTGCCACGAATGCTGGCGGCATAAAAGTTTTACGCTATGGTATGACTCGCGATTGGATTGCCGGATTAAAGGTTGTTACTGGAACCGGCGAGCTCCTTGATTTAAATCGTGGACTTATCAAAAATGCCACAGGCTATGATTTTCGACACTTATTTATCGGCAGCGAAGGAACTCTGGGGTTTATTGTCGAAGCGACGATAAGGCTTACACAACCTCCGCCACCTCTCAAAACATTACTCCTCGCCAGTACTTCACTGGAACAAATAATGAATGTTTATTCGTTATTTAAAGAACGCTGCGTTTTGACTGCCTTTGAAATGTTTTCGGATAAAGCACTCAATTATGTGCTCAACTCCACTCAAGCTCCTGCGCCATTCAAAAAAAAGTCTCCCTATTATGCAGTGCTCGAAGTCGAGTGTCCCCATGAGTCTGTTGAAAACATTATTATGGAGTGTTTTGAAAAGGCCCTTGAGCAAGGAGACATTACCGATGGTCTCATGGCTCAATCTGAAGAGCAGGCCCGTGTGTTTTGGAAATACCGAGAGCAGATCAGCGAGAGTCTTTCTAAATATTCGCCATATAAAAATGATTTGAGTGTCAAGATATCTGTCGTTCCAGCGTTTGTAGAGAAACTCAGCCAAATATTGACCCAAGCTTATCCCACCTGGAGTGTTGTTTGGTTTGGTCACATCGGCGATGGCAATTTGCACATTAATATTTTACGACCCGATGGCATGAGCAAAGAAAACTTTGTTCAGGAATGCCAAAAAGTCGATACTCTTGTTTTTGAAGTGACCAAAAACTTCGAGGGAAGCATTTCTGCTGAACATGGCGTCGGCCTTACAAAAAAACCTTTTTTGCAATTCACCCGTTCACCAGTAGAAATTAATATCATGAAGCAAATCAAAGCCAGCTTTGACCCTCATAATATCCTCAATCCTGGAAAGATCTTCTGAAATCCGAGGTCCGCCCATTGACTCACGCGCATGAATGAACTATTTTTATTCAGTTCATTCTAAATAGATTATTTTTTTCTGGAGGTATTATGGCCGAAAAAGTAAAACTCTCAAAAGATGGAAACTCCATTGATTTTGTGCAATCTGAGGGCATTCCTACTTCCATTAAAAAATTTCGCCAAAGCCCTGAAATTGAAGGCTTTTATCGATTTATTTACGAGAATGATCTGCAAAAAGAGGCTTTTGAAATTTTAGACCGCATTATTTCTGGAAGAAAATTAAAAAAAGCAAAGGAATCAAAGGCCTCATCCCCTACTCCTGAATCCAAAGACGATAAAGGTTTGAAAGCCAAACCTAAATCAAAATAATCATCATTATCATCTAATTCTCAGATCGTGGCGGACACTTCGGACGCCACACCAGCTTTAAATACAATCTTAGCTTGCACTCCATTTTGCTATAACACCCTTCTGCTTTCGAAGTAATTTCATAAAAAAGCAGAAAAGGGGTGCGAATGGGAGCCGTTAATTTTAAAAAGTTTACGTTGATATTTAAGACAACTCCTACAAAAAATTCCTTAGGCCAAGCTCTAATAGAGTATCTAATCATTGTTGCCCTTGTGGCCCTTGTCACCATGGGAATGGTTAAGGCCGTTGGGACGAATATTACGATTCACTTCGCCAATATTGCCAAAGCCTTGGGAGGTGATGCATCCAATGAAATCGCGCCTGTAAAAGTTCAAGCTGATCAAATTCAGACTCGTGACCTCCATGACTATATGAAAGGAGCAGCGAGTGGTCCCAAAAAATAATAAAGGACAAGCTTTCATTGAAAGTATCATGAGTATTCCAGTTTTTATAATAACCGTGGGATTGGTATTACTTCTCCTGTACGAACAGTTTCAACTTCAGGTGATCGAACACATGATGCACGAAGGACTCTTCTGCGAAACATCAAAGAGCAAATTACTATGCATCGCTGAAGCCAACAAAAAAGCAAATGCCCATTTACTTTGGGGAAAGGTCCTCATCCAAGCTACCGGAAAACAAGAGTGGTCAGCAACACTTTATTTACTAAAAGGTTTCAAATGGAAAACTCTCACAATAAAACAAAACTAAAAAATATGAATAGATTATATTTTAATATTTTGAATCATGAGAAGGGCTTTGCTTTGGTCATGCTCTTAATCATGATACCTATTATTTTAACTGCATATACTTTATTTTATATCGGCTGTGCACAGATAGAAATTTCCAGCGCCCTCAATCAAATGTGTCGAGCGGAGCTACAGAAATCTCTCCTCACCTCACAGAAATGGTTACAAACTTTTATTAAGTTAAATGCCAGGATCGTGCAAATCAAACCCAAGATGAACATCAATGAATTAAAATCCCATCTCTTAGACGATCTACCAAAGGAATATTTGAGCAATCAGCTATTAAATCAAATTCAAAGTCTCACTAATACCTACGATATTGTTGAGCTACTACAACAATCACTTCTCAATGATTACCTGGTTAACAAAGAGAAATCTTTGATCATGCACAAGTACACAGTGGAGAAGCAACTTCACCTTTTTTCAGATCAACTAAAGCGCTTACTTCAAGTTTCCAAAATCGAAGTTCAAATCCATTTTATGAAAGTGTTACCCGTAGCTCCCACGCTGAATAGTAATCTCAGCTCGTTTAAATATTATACCCTTAAACCTCAACTTGAAACTATTGAAAAACAAACTCTTTCTTGGAGCTATCAATTAACCACCAGCACCCCCATGAGTGAATGGACCCCATGGTCACAAAGAATCCGTGGTGAGTGCACAAAAACCTTAACCAAGGAGGCTCCGTGGATTCCCGTTCTCATCGTGGACAAATTCTCATAGAATTACTTATTACTCTGATATTTTTTATTTCTCTTACCTCTTACATTGTTAGTCATATTCAACAACACCAGGGCCGAACTCGCTCCTATTACCCCAATCATGAGGTCAAAAAAAATGATCGCTAATAAACTGCAATTGATTAAAGAAAATTTATTTAATCTTCATAAACCCTATTGGATTTTAATATCACTGGCATTCATGGCGTTGGCTTTACTCTTGGTGCAAGAAAAAATATCTCACTCAACACAGTCGGAATCTAGCGCAAATACAACAACCACAAGTTCCCAAAACATCGATACTTATATTCCTGAGGGGTTTGTGTTGGTGGCCCTGCAAATTTCAAATCTTGATTCAATTCATGAATTGATCGGACCTTTCGGTTTAGCGGATCTCTACCCCACCTCTGCAAATATGGAATTTAGAAGCATCAGTACTGCAACTAAGAACTCCATGAAGAGACCATTAGCATCACGCGTACGACTCATTCGAGCACCAAACAATACTCGTTTATTTGGTGTTTTACTCCCTGAATCCGAACGAGAGTTGATTCTTAAACTTTCAGATCCTGTGTTTGTTGTGCTCCACAACCCCAAATCATTGGATAATACTCAAACTTCGGACGTTAATAGCTCAATTTCTTCCAGAATAGAAAAAAGTTCTCAGGGCTTAGAATCAAAAACTGAAAGTGACTCTTCCCGCCGAACCATATCTTACGGAGAATAAAATGAATACTATGCATGTAAAACACGGCCTGATGATCTTACTCATAACTGTAAACTTTATCCCAAGAGCTTATTCAAAGGTGCAAATTCTCATGGCAAGCCCTGATTCCACCAAAGAGGAATTTGAATGGGCATTAAATAAAAATAAACATTATTTATCTTACGCTGAAAGCGTTGAAGCGACAGCTGGTGCACTAACAAGAGATGAAATTGCTCTGTGCACGCGCGCATCAGAAGGTAATTTGTCAGTAGATTTATCAGGGGATTCTTCAATTGATGATCAGTGTATCACAAAAATGGGCGCAAAATTCATGAGCCCTCTTCGGAAATACATTATGATTTCCTTATTAGAAAAAAGAATGAATAAGTCCACAGATTCAAACTTAGGCGATTCTCTACAGCTAGCAACTCTTCACGGAGGACCCATTAAATTTCCAGGTCCTTTGAATATTTCAATAAATCGATTACAGAGCACTGACCTCTTATATCTCAATGGAATTTTAATCTCGCAAAATCAATGGAAGCAATTGAGCTTATTTCCCAATATTTTTTATAACGTGAGCATTATTTCAAATAGTTTTCATCCTATTTTTCGGTGGGCCAAAGGAGAAGAATTGGAAGGAGTCATTGAAAGTGCAGAAAGAGTTCCCTTGCTAAAAGGCACGTGCCTAAAGCCAGAGTTGAACTCATTCAATGAATCATTCACCTTGGATTCCATCGTAGGCATTTACCCTCAAAAATGTATCAATGCGGTGAAGGAAGAAACTCCTCAATCAGTCCCAATGATTAACACCCATTTCAATAACAACGAAGAAAGTAATTTAGAAAAAAATACATTGAGCTCAAGTAATCACTATTGGCAATGGGGATTTGGAGTTTTACTTCTCGGTTTGATGAGCCATGAGCTTCGTAAAAATCAGTATGAAATTCGCATCTCATTTTGATGAACAATCATGTCACTTCAACTTGTCAAAACATTCAACACTTTTAATTGATTCAAATCGGTTTTTATGCTAAAAGGTGATCGGTTATACAGATAATCGCGGCTTTAATGCTGAGGAAAGTCCGGGCTCCACAGGATAATACATGGGGTAACTCCCCTCCACCGCAAGGTGAGGAACAGTGGAACAGAGAAAATGTCCGTGGCAATGATCTTGAGAGTGGGAACGGGAGCTCTCGAGGGAGCTGACGGAGTGAAAATAGCTAAACTCTGTATGGAGCAAGATCAAATAGGGAGGCATTTTAAGTGCGATCCGCACGCGCCTTCGGGTAAGATCGCTTGAGGGTTTTTGTAAAAAAACTCCTAGAGGAATGATTATCTCTATTAGGGCTTGCAAGATGACCTAATACAGACAGAACCCGGCTTACCGTATAACCCTTGTGGATTCCACAAGTTCTTGTAGAGCAGGTCTTCTAACAGGAGACCTGCTTTTTTTTTACCTTAATTCAAAGGCATTGGCATTGATGTATAATTTATTATCTTGCCCCTTCACTCCGACAAATAAGTTGATGGGTGTAGTTAGGATACTTCCTTCGTAAAGTACTGCCTCAGAGCTTGATAGTATTGTTCCACTATAAAATGGGCTCGATAATACCTTATTTAGTAGTGAGTCAGAATCAAAAGCACTTCCTTCCCCTAAGTTGGTCCAAGGCAAAGGACTAAGAGCCATTTTCAGAAAATAATTGTTATCTGGTAAATTTACGGCGAGAGAGTATAGGGTACCAAGTGCATTGGCATTAGTATCATTGACAGAAATTTGAACTTTAATTTTTTCTAAATTGGTAAAAGTATTTTTCCAACGAGATAATTTAAATGTCGTTGTTGAGGAAGCTTTACTTCCGAAATCTATGCCCGCTGAAGATAAATCTTGAGTCAGAATATATCCACTTCCAACAAGGCAAGAATCTCCTCCATTCAAGCAAGATGAGTCTGCTTTAAATTGCACTTTCAATTTGGCAACGCCATTAATAGTATCTAAACTTAATACCGTAATTTTTGTATTTTTATTTTTTGGATCAACCCACGATTGATTTTCTTTTAAAACTGCTGTCAGAGCTGAAGACATATCATTCTCATCGACAATTCGACCAAATCCTTGAGCATGGATATTTACACCCACATATCGAGATGGCAACAGTTTTGAGTTAATAGATGATGACTTCGAAGGTGTTCTTAAACTAATAACATAATTTCCATAACTGAAAGCCGATGATCCCACCGCATTTCTAGGTTTATCATCTAAGTTTACAAGCGTAACTTCACCTTCTGTTAATGGCAGCAAATTTCGACCTTCTTTTAAAATAAAGAGTTCTTTTAATTTAATTGAATTAAAAATTCCTCTCTCGCCATTACCCATGACGCAGGATTGGTCATCATAACGGTAATCATAGTCAGAACTTGTGATTTCGCCATCATGATTATTATCCACGCCCGAATGCTCTAAACCAAAACTGTGACCTAATTCGTGGGCGATAGTAGCGACATCATTTCCTCTTACGACCACCATTGAGGGGGTCTTTGCAGTTAACTCCGATATTGATGCAATTCCACTCCAGTCACAAGTGGTGTTAACAGGGTCTGGTGAAGCAGCAACAACACGCTGATAGCTGGATAATTTTCCAAGGGATGATAAATAATCTTTCGCTTTTTTATGCAAAATATAGTAATCATCACAATTATCCACATAATTTTCATTGATAGTATCAACATAAATGTCAGAATTGGAGATGTCTAAGGTGATTCCTCCCCAAGTGCCATTGCTATAAATGGATTTTAAGGTATCTAAATTTCCGTTTGTTAGATCAGACATCTGTAAATGGGAAGAAACATTCTTATATTGAAGAAGCACAATCGCCGTTTTAAAAGTGAGTGGATTGGTTAGTGGATCAATATCATTGTGGTTTTTTTCAGGAGACAATACCTCTAATTTGACAATTTCAAGTTGTCCATTTTTTTCATTAATTGTGACTTTGACTCGATTGTTTTTTGGCAATTGAGTAATATTAAATTTTTCAATGTCCTCACTCGATATTCTGTTTAAATAAGTATTATCTAAACTTTTTAAAAAGTAATCTCTTCGTGCATTGGTTTGTGATTCAATAATTACAAACTCCACTTTTCCATATATTTCTTGTAAAGAAATATTTCTCAGTGGAGCATGAGAGCTTTCATTCGACTTACCATTAATTAAATCTTTTGGTTTAAAGTCACACCCTGCGATAGCAATTAGCGAAAAACTCAAACTGATAAGTCGCCTAAAGAAGACAATAGTTTTTTCACTATTTTTACCCTTATGAGTTGTATCATTTTGATTCATTTTTCGCTCCCATACTAAAAGTTCAAATTAAACTATCTTATTTTTAATCTGCAAAGTGAGGCCCAATTCTATGGCAATCTTTTCGGGAGGATATACTTACAATGTATCATTTTGAATCGTGAGAGCGGTTTTTGTTTTCAACTGTAAAAATAAATTTCAATAATTTTAATTTATAGTCATCATTGATGTAAAAGGCAGACTAAAGTAATAATCTTAATGTCCGAAGAACAAGTTATAGATTTATTGCATCAATGTTATTTCAAAGAATTAAGTAAGGGCACTATGAACTCGCACCAAGGACCATCTTATAAAAATAAATCATCTCAAAATGAGAATGAAAATAAGATTTCTGATTTGCGAAAAGAGATTGATGTCATCGACAGCCAGCTTTTAGTGCTTTTAGATCAACGCGCTGGAATCGTGGCTCAAGTTGGCGAAGTTAAGAGATCTATGGATAAGCAAATTCATGATCCAAGCAGAGAAACAACTATTCTTAATCGAATTATAAAAGAGCCACACGTTAATTTACGTGATGCCGAAGTTCACTCTTTATTTCAAAAGCTCATCGAATATTATCGGAGTATCGAAAAAGTTCAAACATTAAGAAACTCGGCCCAACTTCCAACACACCTCAAAGTCGGCTTTTATGGTTTCGGATTAATTTCTGGCTCCATCGGATTATCTCTCGCTGAATCTTTTCCCCATTGGGACTACTTAGTTTACGATCCACATATTGATGAGGGAGAGTTTAAAAAATGGGGAACATCATCCATTAAGAAAAGATTTCAGCTCGTGAAAGAAGACGCTCTCAATAATCTTGATTTAGTTTTTTTAGGAGCCCCCATCTCAGTGAATGAGGCCAAAGCTTCGGCATTAATTAATAAAAATACAATCGTCCTAAACCTGGGAAGCGTGCAAACAAATGTAAATAATCTTTATGGATTTCACCCCTTAGCCGGAAAAGAAGAGTCTGGATTTTGGGTAACGCAACCAGATCTCTTCTATGGGAAAGTGATCTGCTTAACCAACACTGAGAATCTCACCAGTGACCAGCTTCATTTTTTAAAACAATTAGCTTTTGCACTTGGAGCAGAGCCATGGGTTGGATCAGCCCAAATACACAACGAGAAACTCGCCTATTCAAGCCACTTGATCCAACTTATCGCCATGGCCTTAGGTTTTTGTTTAGAAAAGCAAGAATTTAACTTAGATTTAAACTTAATTCCAAAAACAGCTAAAGATTTTTTAAGACTCACAGGCTCAAGTCAATCAATGTGGGAGGCTATTCTTGAAAAAAACCAGGGTAACATTTTACAAGCAATAAATAATTTTGAGTTAGAATTAAAAAATATTAAACTCAAGATTTCTAACAAAGAAGATATTAAAGCACTTTTTAATCAAAGTTATAAAATTTATAATGAACTTTACAAACAAGGGAGTCGGTCGTGATTATTGTAGTAAAAAAAGGTTTTAAAAAAGATGACATCAAAGAAGTTCTACAAAAAATTACCGATTTAGGAGGACAACCCCATGTTGTCGAAGGTCGCGAACAACTTACCGTCAGCGTTTTAGGTAAAACTGAAAAAATTTCCCTCCAAGCATTTGAGGTTTTCTCACAAATTGAAAATGTCATGCGCGTGTCCAAGCCCTTTAAACTTGCCTCAAGAGATGCGCAACCAGCCGGTAGCTCCTTTAACGTAAAGGGAGTCGAGTTTGGTCCAAAAACTTTTTGTGTCATGGCAGGCCCCTGCTCCGTAGAGAGCGAAGATCAAACGTTAAGAATTGCACGCGAAGTAAAAAAGTATGGTGCGACCATCATTAGAGGTGGTGCCTTTAAACCTCGGAGCTCTCCCTACTCATTTCAGGGAATGGGAAAGCGTGGATTAGAAATTCTTCAACTCGCTTCAAAAGAAACAGGCTTACCGATCATTTCCGAAGCCATGGATCACGAAGGACTCGAAATGATGCATGATTATGTCGATATCATTCAACTGGGTGCCAGGAACATGCAAAACTTTTCATTGCTAAAAGAAATTGGCAAAATTGATAAACCCGTTTTATTGAAACGTGGAATGTCCGCAACCATCGAAGAATGGCTTATGAGTGCTGAATATATTTTAGCAGGTGGAAACTATAAAGTTATTTTATGCGAGCGTGGTATTCGAACCTTTGACACTCAATACGCCAGAAATACGTTAGACCTGAATGCCATACCCATATTAAAAACTCTCACGCATCTCCCAGTTGTGGTAGATCCCAGTCATGGTACAGGTCACCGCCACCTTGTTTCACCCATGGCAATTGCTGGGATGGCAGCAGGTGCTGATTCACTCATCGTCGAAGTCCATGACCGGCCGGCGGAGGCACTTTCTGATGGCCCCCAAGCTCTTTTGCCTTCAGATTTTATGGAGCTAATGGAAAGAGTTAAAAAATTAGGTGACGTTGTCGGAAGAACTGTTCAAACTGAAGTAAAATCCTAAGGAAACTCATTCAAATGAACTTTTCATACCGAGGAACAATCCCTGCATCAAAATCGATTATGAATCGAGCCCTTATTTGTTCTTCCTATGATCAGAATTTAATTCTTCGAGGAGACTCAAGTTGTGACGATGTGGTGAAAATGAAGGACTGCATTAAATTACTTTTATTTAGTAACACTGCTCAACCTAATGCTAATATCCAAAGTGATTCATCTTCTATCGTATATGATTGCGGAGCTGCCGGGACCGTATTCCGATTTTTAGCGCTTCGCCTTTCTCGAATTCCAGGGCAGCATATTTTAAAGGGAACAAAACGCCTCCTCGCTCGACCACAGCAAGATTTAATGGACTTACTCACTCGCCTTGGCGTCCAGGGTCAACTCACTGAAGAGAGTCTACTCATTACATCCAATGGGTGGCAAAATTTAGATCAACCGATTGTGGTTAAACGAAGTGTCTCTAGCCAGTTTGCTTCAGCTCTTATTCTTAACGCTTGGAATCTCAACAAGGATCTTATCATTGAGCAAGAAGGAAATCCCATCAGCGAAGGTTATTTAGAAATGACACTGAACCTCGTAAAGTCACTTGGGATGACAATGGAAGTTCAAAGTCACCCTTCTCCAATCTTAAAAATCAAAGCGAGCAGCTCTATTAAAGTTAAAGACTATCAGGTTGAAAGTGATTTAAGTTCAGCGTTTGCTGTCGCGGCGTTTGCTGCTCTTAACGGAAAAGCAGTCTTTGAAAACTTTCCCACTCCAAGCTTACAACCTGATGTTGAATTCGTCTCTATCTTAAAAGAAATGGGAGTCACTATAAGCAGCACTAAGCCGATGGCACAACAAAACAATTCTTATTTACTGGAAATTTCTAAACCAAATCTGCTTAACGGCGTTAAAGTAAACTTAAAATCAGCACCCGATTTATTTCCTGTCCTTGCAACCCTTTGCGCTTTTGCTAATTCACCTTCTGTTCTTTATGGTGCACCTCAATTAATACATAAAGAATCTAATCGCATTGATAAAACAGCCGAGCTTCTCGAAAAGATTGAAGTTCAGATAGAAAAGCGCGATGATGGCATGGTGATTCACCCACCTCCCAAAAAAAATGTAGCCCCCTTTGTTTATGACACCGATCACGATCACCGCTTGGCCTTTGCTGCCGCACTGGTTAAGTCACAAGGCTTTCCCATTACTATTCAACATCCAGAGGTTGTATCCAAGAGTTTTCCGGAATTCTGGGATACCGTGAAAGTTTAGAGGTTGCTTTTATGAGCGCTAATATTTGGGGATCACGATTCAAAATAATCAGCTTTGGAGAGAGTCATGGTGTTGGACTCGGCGTTGTTATTGATGGGTGTCCTTCCGAAGTTGAATATGATGAATCTCTACTAAAAAAAGAATTATCACGACGTCGCCCAGGTCAAACACTTGTAAATAAAAACAGTTCAGTAGCACCGGCAGTATCCATCGTTTCCGATAGAAAAGAAGAGGATCTACCAGAGATTCTAAGTGGTGTATTCAATGGAAAAACATTGGGAACTCCCATCGCTGTGCTCGTGCGAAACAAAGATGCGCGCTCCCACGACTACAACGACATTGCCAAGAGCCCAAGACCGGGGCATGCCGATGATACTTGGAAAACAAAATTTGGACACACAGATCATCGTGGCGGAGGGCGCTCCTCAGGGCGAGAAACCCTTTCAAGAGTTATTGCGGGAGCTTTCGCTCAAATGCTAGTTAAAAAGAATTTTTCTAATTTAAGCATTTTTGGTTTTGCCTCTCAAATTGGTCCTATTAAAATGGAGTCTGATGAAGTAAAGTCGATGGAATCAAAAATTAATGACCCTAACTTTATAGACACATTTTCCTCGCGATGCCCAGTTGATGAAAAAAATAAACGTATCGAAGAATTATTGATTGAAGCTAAACAAACGGGAAAGAGTTATGGAGGAGAAGTGATTTTGGTTATAAAAAATCCTCCGGCGGGTTTAGGACAACCTGTCTTTCATAAATTAAAATCTGACTTAGCAGCAGCCTTTATGAGTCTCGGTGCCACAAATGGAGTTGAGTTAGGTGATGGGAGAATTGCGGCGAATGCAGAGGGTTCTGAGTTTCATCGTCGAAGCGACTCAAGTCAATACGGAGGAATTCGCGGCGGGATTAGCACTGGCGAAACCATCTTCATGCGTATTTTCTTTAAACCAACCGCAACAGTTTTAGATGCTGCAACCAAAGGTCGTCATGACCCTTGTATTATTCCAAGAGCTATCCCTGTTCTCGAAGCTATGGCTTGGCTTGTTATTGCTGATCATATTTTATGGCAACGGAGCGATCGAGCTTGAAATCATCAAAATTAATTTACTTAAATCACTTACCAAAAGCTAATGAGATCGCAGAACATCCTATTTTTATTTACGACAAATACTTATTAAAAGTTCCAAAAGTAAAAAAATGGATTCAATCACTCCCTTACACATACCCCGTCACGGCGGGAGAAACCTTAAAACAATTAAAATCCTTTGAGCGCCACACAATTAATATATTAAAAATCTATGAACAAATGAAGGTTAAAAACATCACCTTCGTTGCAATTGGTGGTGGGAGCGTTGGTGACTTTGTTGGTTTTCTTGCCAGTGTTTTTAAGCGCGGAGTTTCATTAGTTCACATCCCAAGCACTTGGCTTGCAGCCATTGACTCCTCCCATGGAGGAAAGACAGCGCTTAATCTGGGAAACTATAAAAATCAGATCGGTTCCTTTTATTCAGCAGAAAAAATTATTCTGTGTAAGGAACTTTTATTTACCCAACCTGCTGAGCGTGTACATGATGCTTTAGGAGAAGTCCTTAAAACATCTCTCTTAGCAGGTGGTCCACTTTGGAAAAACATTTCAAAGGAGAGCCAATTTGATTCTCAAAAATTATGGACCTACTTACCCTCATTAATTAATTATAAGTATAAAATTGTAAAAAAAGACCCTTTTGAAAAGAAGGGCTTGCGCTACGTTTTAAATCTCGGCCACACAATCGGCCATACGTTTGAAATTAATTACCAATTACCGCATGGCTACGCCGTAAACTTAGGCCTCAGAATGGCCTTAGAACTTTCTTACAAAAAAAACCTATTAACAAAATCAGTTTATGATTATCTTTTAGAGGCGCCACTTCTTAAAGTCTGTCTAGCAAATCAAAATGATTTAAAGCCTTATCTAAAAAATATTAGTAAAATTAAACAAGCCCTTTATCATGACAAAAAGATATCAAAAAATAATAAAATCAACTTTATCTTTTTAAGATCACCAGGAAAGCCCATCGTTAAAGAAGTCGATATTTCCTGGTTGCTAGAACAACTTAGAAAGTTTTAGGAGTTTATAGTTTTAGGAGTTTATAGTTTTAAACTATTTCAGCGAAAAAATAACATTTTTCAGCAGATTCTGACTAAAACTCCACACTTGCTGGCTTAACAACAACTCCAATTTGAGTCACTTGTGACTGACTCTTAATGGAAACAGATGGGTTTTGTACAACTCGCTGTTGAAGTTTTGCAAAAATGAGTTCACGAATTTGCAAGCTGTTGTCTTGTAGAACACACTGGCGAGCAATACGTTGTTTAACATTAACTAAAATTGGTGCTTTTAAATTAGCCGTCATTTGAGTGGGATCATCTGGAATCGTGATAATAGCAATCGCGCGTGGCTGTTGCCCTGCTTCCAACTTCAGTGACTCGTTATCAAGTTTAGTCAATACAGGTTTATAACCTTCTTGAAAAATCTCAGGCTCAAGAACGGGAAACGCGACATCAGGCATTTCACAGCTTTGTAACCAGGCAAAAATTTCGTCATTAGGATCATCAAGAATAACAAATCGACGCAAGTCATTGAAACCAAGGATTCCTTCTGAAAAATTAATGACATCCTCTTGCGCGATCTGAACTTTTCCAAATCGTGTCGTAGTGATAATCACAATCCCTCCCCCATCAAGAGATAAAACAAATTGAACCTATCCTTGGTTTTGATTTTTTTTAGTGCTCTTATAAAGAGTGACCTTAATTTGTAATGGAAACAAGAAAATTTTTAGCTGTGAATTATTCGATGCATTAAGCATTAGGCAAAAGCGAACCTTGAATGGAGTAAACATGACGCCACATTGGATTTTTAAATCATCATTGATCTATTAAATCTATTAACTCTAATAAAAATTATTTCACTCAGAAAATCTCTGTTTGAGTTATCCTGAGTGATCTTCCTTCTTTAGCATTCTTGAAATGGAACGTGTACGATCAGAAGTAGAACTCGCTGCTTCCTGATTTTGTTCTTGAATGGCCATATAAACTTCTTCGCGATGGATTTTTGTATCTTTTGGCGCTTCGATTCCAAGTCGTACTTGCTTACCTTTTATTTGAACCACTCGAATTTTTATGTGGTCGTCGATGGCGATACTCTCTCCAAGTTTCCGTGTCAAAACTAACATGATTACTCCTTCAACATCCAGGTCAAAGTCCTCGAACTCCGAGGATGACATTACACCTATCGGCAACTTTAGGTGGAACTGTAGCTAATATTTCTATCTTAGAAAGTCAAGGAGACTTGGCTGGATCAAACGTCCAGAGGTTTCGAGAGTTGCCTTAAGGGCCGTATCGGCTTTATTTATATCACTCACTAATTGCAAAACATCGGCGTCTTCAATTTGCGAAGCTGTGGACTTTGAATCAACAACTCCCTTCTGAAGGGCTTCTAGATTGTTGTTGAGGGCCATAACACGAGAACCAACTTGCGATCTTGCCGTAGTTACTTGATTAAAGGCGAGATCCAGTTGATCCAAACTATCTTGAATTCCTGCCCTATTATCAGTCTTTAAAGATATTACCAATTGCTGCAAAACATCGAATACATTGGCGCCATCAGCCGCTGCATATTCAGAACTTTCGCCGGGTTCAACAGGAGGTGCACCAACAGAAGCAATACCACGACCCCTGCTTGCCACACTTTCCTTGCTAAAAACTTGAGCTAACGGAGTTTGTTGAGCCTTTAATTCTTGCTCTTGCTGTTCTTGAATTTTGAGTTGGTTGAGCTCTTCGCCATTTCGAGGTACATCCACTCCATCTAAATTACTGGTAATCTCTTCTCCTAAGAAAATTTTATTTCCGGGGACATTCATGGTGACATAGGCATCTTTATTCACTTGAATTTTTATTTCACCATTATCGCCCAAGTAATCACCATTTTTATTAAATGGAGTTTGGTTCGTTCGAAACCCACCAAAAATATAACGATCACCTAATTTACGATTTGCAACTTGAACAACCTGATCTAGTAGCTGTTCCACCTCAGTAGCAACAACTTGTCGCGTACTTTTATTGGCAGAAGCTTCGTTGGCCTGATTGATGGCAAGCTCTTTGGCGCGACTAATGATTTCACCGACTTCACCCAAAGACTGATCCGTGAAATTTAAAAAATCTGAGGCAAACTGTAATGATTTAATAAACTGTTTTTGTGTACGCTCTTCCGTTTTAGCACTTAAAACGCGAGTCGCACCCAACGGATCATCCGAAGGACGATTGATTCTTCTTTGTGTTGCGCTTTGCTCTTGCAAGTTATGCATCTCAGTACGATTTTTACTGAGATTATTTTGAACTTGTTGTAGAGCCATTTTATCCGCAATTCTCATACCCTCAATCTACTCCATTACATATGCTTTAAACTTAAAACGGTATCAAACATCTCATCCGCTGTTTTAATAAGTCTAGCCGAAGCATCAAAGCCCTTTTGATACTCAATCATTTTTGTGGCTTCTTCATCTAAACTCACCCCACTAATACTCTCGCGTAGGTTCGAAAGTTGATTTAAAATATTTTTTTGGGCTTCAGACTCTTTTTGGGTTCTTTGAGCAATAACCCCAACTCGACCAACGGAAGATCGATAAAAATCATCAAGGGTCGAAGTGCCATCCGACATGACGGGACGATCTTGGAGATTGGCAATCACGTTCGCCACGGTATTATCAGCCACACCTTTATTATTCATAGCTGCAACGACTCGATTGGCATCTTTTTTAAGACTGCTTGAGAGAGACATCATCCCCGCCGCATTATCTTTTGATTTGAGTTCAGCAAAAAAGTTTTCTCCAGGACGCCCTAGCAAATCCACGCCTTGACGGTGAAGACGATTGACTTCATTGGTGAAACTAAAGGCTAATTCGTTCACATTATCTTTAAATTCCTCAATCGTTTTGTCGCGAGTATCTAGTAAAGCTCCCAGTCTACCGCCCGAGATGGTTTTCGTAATCGGCGTCAACTGCCCCGCAGGAGTTTTGTAATAAACATCAACACGATCATCCGCACCTGACCTTTTTGTAGCAAGCTCTTGATAACTAAAGCCAGAGACAAGGATAGCATTTTTTCCAGCCGTGATACTTAATTGACCAGTTTCATTTTCAGCCCAGGAAATATCAATTTTTTCATTGAGTTTTTTAAGTAACAAATCACGTCGGTCACGCTCGTCATTGGCTGGTATTCCTTGAATTTCAACAGCAGAGATTTTTTCGTTGAGACTCGCAATTTCTTTTACTGTTTGATTAACTTCCTCAACATGAGTGGTAATTTGAGTGTCAATATCTCCCTGAACAGACTTTAAATCTTTGCTAACACGTTGAAAGTCATTTGCCAAAACTTGCCCAATTTCCCGCACATGAGTTCGTGTTGCGGCATTTTCAGGGTAATTGGACAACTCACGAAAGGCATTAAAAAACTCTCCCATGTACTGACTCAATCCCTTGTTCATTTGCTCATTGTAAATTTGCTCAACACGTTCCATGGTGCCTGCCTGAGCCTCTAAATAACCTCCGCGAGCACCTTCTTTTTGGATTTGTTTTTCTAAATAAGGATTATTTATTCTCGTAACTTGCGCGGCCTTTGATCCTGTGCCAATTTGGAGTCGACCTTCAGAGGTTGGAGTATTTGTTTGGATTTCAACTCTCTGACGAGAATACCCTTCTGTCGACTTATTGGCGATGTTATGACCAACAGTACTCAAAGCCGTCTGATTATTCATCATCGACCGCTTACCGGTGTCCATCATCAGAGAAATTTTAGACATCCTGTCCCCTATTCTCTCTTGCTTACAGTTTCATAAAGTGAAACTTTTTTAGCTTAAGCTTCGCGACTGATCAAATTTCCTGTAGATTCAATCGTATTTTCTTTAAATCCTTCTCGTTTATAAACAGATGGCCCCGATAAAACTCCCTTCACATTATCAATGGCTCCTTTAACGTGAGAGAGTGCTGATTGAACGTACTGTTCATTTTCTTTGTTTAATTCGGGAATTTTTTTCATCAAAATTTCAAGTGCCGCATGCACACTACGAAGTTTATCTGCTCTTGTACCACCAATTTTTCTTGCTATTTCAAGTAACCGTGGCTGAGTTACATCGAGTCCTAATTGTTCTGTTAAATCAGTGGCATATTTAACACGAAGTGAATCAATACTCTTTAAGCGCACAAGGATGGATTCTTTGAGCTTATTGCTTTCTTCAATTTTTTCTATATTAGCTTGAATTAGATACTCTTTTTCTTTTCTTAAAATATCAACCAATTGACGGTATAATTTTGTAATTTCCTCGAGATTATTTTCGAGCTTTAAATAAATTCTATCGAGCGATCCCTCTTGAGCTATCATCCTTGATATTCTCCCTTTTAATTTTAATGTCCATAACGTACTACTTAAATTACAAATCTCCTAAAAGGAGTTGTTCGTCCACCATTCTATCAGCGACAGCGTTGGCATCAACTTTATATTTTCCTTCATCAATGAGCTTTTGAAAATGAGCCACTCGATCAGAATTAACTTCAGGTGCACTCTTAGCAATATCTTTGATCTTTTTCATATCTTGAGCACGCTGTGATAAATCTACTTTCGCTGCTGAGGCGACCTCATCTGAATCTAAGCCGGCAAGCGGGTTCTTCTTACTCTTAAGATCAACTTTATCGATTCGTGAAGAATCGAGGCCCGTGACATTGACTGGTGAATTATTTACCTTCATGGTGCCCTCCTTGGAGAAGTGTATTTATACTATACACTCCTTCGATTATTGTATCAAACTTAGACAATTTTAGCTTGATTCTTCTTGAATTTTTTTCAAGAGCTAGACAAAAATCGAGCATTTGCTCGATTTTTGGGCCGCCAATGGGATTGTTTGTGAATTAATTTCTATAGTTTTTGTTTATACGTGGCGTTACGCAGATGTCAAAATTTTAGAGTTCGACTTTCGTAAATGGAAATCATTTATATTTTGAAGTAGCTTGAGTTGCTCCTCGCTTAAATTATCAAATTCAGCACCAAAACCTATTAAACCGGACTGGGAAGTCTGAGGTGACGTCCATTTAACTCTCAATTCTCCCATTAGGTTTAACGAGCCAAATTCTCGTGACTCTATTATTTCAAATAGTATCTTCGAATTAAGGCTTGGCATTTGTTCCTGAACAGATTGAACAAATAATCCCCCCAAGCTAAAATTTTGAGTTTTCAAAATTAGGGGTTTATTTAACTCTTGCCAATTTAACTTTATATTTAGCTCCGCCATAATCCGAGTATATTTTCGAGCTGGAATATTTACTTCACACAAAGATGCTTCAAGTTTATTAATGAGCTTATTAAGATTAAAAGGTTTTTCAATGACACCATCAACTCCTTTTTGAACAATCTCACTATAAACAATGTTTGCATTTCCCGAAATAATAAAGAATCGAGTGGACCGACGTGCCGATCCCTTAACTTGGTCTAATAAATAAATTCCATTTCCCCCTGGCATATTAATGTCGGATAGCACAATATCAAAATGATTCTCAATATAGATTTGAAATCCTTCTTGTCCACCGGATGCTTGCGTGCATATTGCCCCTTGATCCTCCAGCACCTCAATTAAGAGCTCGCGAATTCCCGCTTCGTCGTCAACTACAAGTATTTTTTTTCCTTTTAACAAGCTCATAGTACTCCACTTGTTTTATATAAACCACTTCTAATAAATAGAAGTAGTTTATATTTATTCGGAAACTTTTTAGGAATTCATAAGAATTATTTTGAATTGTTAGTTAAAAGGATTCACCTACTTACAGTGATTGTGATAAATTTCAAATCTTTTAAGCACATTTAACATGCTTTAAATTATTAAGTTTCCCATTTTAAGAAAACAAACTTAATTTATACCTAAAATGAGGTCAGTAAAAGTCTTTGAAGGATTTTTACTGACCACTAATAAAAGATTATTCTTTTATCGAATCGGGATTTTTCATAATTAATATCGCAGCCATCAGTCTAGCCAAATACTGGATTTATTTTCGCTCTGAGGAAGATTTTGATAACCTGACTCTATGATCGGAAAGCTAACACCATTAATCTATTCAAATATGCTCCAACGCTGTCAGTTTAGGTCGCAATACCAAGTTGACTCATTGTATTTGTGCTTTACACTGTTCTTTAATTAATTTTATTCCAATGACCATTATTTTTAGTGAAGGAAAAAGATGAGACCCGCTGCTTTTTTGGACCGTGATGGAGTTATCTGTGACTATGTTGATTATCTTCATAAAGTTGAAGATTTTAAATTGCGACCAAAAGTAGGTGAAGCGATACAACTTCTTAATCAAAATGGATTTTTGGTTTTTGTGATAACCAATCAACCCATGATAGCAAAAGGATTTCTTAATTTAGACCAACTTGAACAGATTCATTATAAAATGAAGGAGGATCTCTCTCAATTTGGAGCTACATTAGATGACATCACATTCTGTCCACACTCCCCCGATGGCACCATTAGCCCCTGGAATATCGACTGTCAGTGCCGTAAACCAAAAACAGGAATGATTGACTTACTTCGATCTAAATTCTCCATTGATTTTAATCATTCTTTTCTCGTGGGCGACACCTGGAGGGATATTGAATGTGCAAAAAAAGTAAATTTATTTAGTTACGGAGTCCTCGGCAGCGCTGGTTTTCCTTACGCAAAAGATAGTCCACACGCCAACCTAAGACCCAATCACTTTGTCAACTCACTTTGGGAAGCTGTAAATCTTCACTTACAATCTTCGAGCTTCAACAATCGAGCGCCGTAATACGTTCCTGATTTTTCTAAATTCCACGGCGGATAGGGGAAGTATTTAGCCTCTACGCACTGACCAGCCTTAACTACTGCCCACTGCCGATCTTCTGAAGATGCCGTCATAATTTCACCGGAATTTTCTTTAATGGCAATGGCAAATGAATGCAAATAAGCTAAATCTCCGCTATCACCCCTAGCCATTCTACTCACAATGGCATTGGACATTTCTACCTTTTGAATATCCATCACAACACCAGTGACTTTTCGTGAGAAGATGAGCGAATAATATAATACGAACATCACACTTAAAATAAACACGACGACTATGCCAATGACCCATTGGAATACTTTTTTCATGATTTCTCTCCCGTTGACTTCCTACCAGGCAAAACTTTCCATGAACCTGTTTTTTTGGAGCCCACTCTCTTAATCCTTTTTTGTTTTTGTAAGTTTTTGATATGGTACCTAACCCCGTCCAATGTCAAGTTTACTAATTGGGCTAAATCTTGTTGTGAGTATTGGGGATTATTTTTCAGCAGTCGTAAAATTTTGTCGGCAGCATTTTTAATAGTAATTCTATTACTCTTAGCCATACTTCCATCTCTAGAAATAGCATCATTAGTTCCAAAATTATCAGGACGCATCAAGGTCACTGTAAAAAAGGAATCACTCTCATAGTGTGGAGGCTCACCGCCAGCTTCTCTCATAAGAGCTTTTACTCTTTTTATACCTGAGCCAAACCGTTCTGCTAAGTTCATTCGACTAAACATATCGGCTATAATCTCATTCCTCCTGAAAGACTTAGATCCCAATTTAGCTAGAGACATTCCCTCAGGAAGTCCACCCGGATTACTTATAACAACTCGATCTTGGTGAACTTCAATTTGAATATTAGTTCCACTCATCGAATAATCTCTGTGAATAATGGCATTGGCAATGGTCTCCCTTAGGGCACTCAGAGGAATTTCAAAGAGATCTTTTCGCCTTCCATTCTCAAATTCGGTGCGCACATTCAAGTGTTTTTCACAAAACAGCAATGCCTCTTGGTACTGTGTTAAAAGATCACTTCGTACATATTTTTTATCATAAATATGCACGCCCTCAGTGCCCTTATACGCTACTAAAAATAGCTGCGAGTGATAAATATATTTTTCAATATTTTTGGCAAACATTAATAGAGCTGCATTATTTAAAGATTTTTGAGAATAAAGTTTAATGGATTCGAGAAAATCTTTTAGATTTTTCTTTGTAATTACTAGATTCGATTTCGAGCTTTTTAAAAAAGAATTAATCTTTTCAATTGATAGGCTTTCCAACCCAGCGTCGTCTCTTTGAAACGATTCATAGTTAATCGAGGTGAGATTTTTGAATATTTGCCTAACCTCTTCTGGTGAAAGTTTTTGCGTCACCCCATCAAATCGTTTAAAAAATCCATCTCCACACGCATACGGTTTATCTGCGCCCTCGGGGACTTTAATTCCAATGACCTGATTATTGTGTTTTTCGATTTCAATGCTTAGACTCGGTTTGCAGTTACGAGCCAAATCTAGGATTTGCGATTTTAGTTTATTACTCAACTCTTCGCCAACTACCTCACCATTATCACTCACTCCTAATAATATCGTGCCACCCTTAGCATTAGCAAAACCAACGATGTCCTGACTGATCCTGGGCGTGAATTTTTCTTTAAACTCAATGCTTAGCCCCTCACCTTCTTGAATGAGTAAGTCAATAGGCTTCATATGCTCCTTTTTTATTATTATTTAATAGGTAGTCTACCCATTAAATAATAGGTAGTCTACCCATTATTTAATGGGTAGACTACCTATTAAATTGCTTGCCTTTTCAATCCGCTTTAAGGAGGATATAATCTATGCTAAATCGTTGGATTGATTTTTTCGAAGATCTACAGACTGTAAGAGGGCGCAGCCATAATACCGTTATGGCTTATCGTAGAGACCTTGAGCTCTATGCCGAATTTGAAGCCACCAAACTCCCATTCATGCAAATTTATGAATTCTTCAACAAAAAAGGACTTTCTCCACGATCTCAAGCCAGAGTGGTTAGCAGTATTCGGACCTATTTAAAATTTTGCGAGAAAGAGGGGGATCAATGCCCTCAACTGAGAGACTTGAAGCAGCCCAAATCTAAAAAAGCTTTACCTAAAGTACTCACTACGGATCAATTTTACGAACTACAAAAGGCCGCTGTCACTGAAAACAAACTTCAAACCCTCAGAAACCAAATCACCTTATCTCTTCTTTTTGGCTCTGGATGTCGAGTCTCTGAATTAATCAGCTTAGACACTAGCGATTACAATGCTATCGAGCGCTGGATTAAACTCACTGGCAAAGGGGGCAAGGAGCGCCTAGTTCCACTGACTGAGTATTTAGTACAAGCCCTCAATCAATACTTAGAAACTGTCAGACCAGAACTCATCAAAGAAAAAAGCCAAACACTTTTGATTAATGATCGCGGCCATCGCCCTAGTCGCATCGATATTTGGAGATGGCTTTCGGCGTGGTCTAAAAAAGCAGGATTTGACGAGGGCATTTCTCCGCATCAACTTCGCCATGGTTGCGCAACGGCACTCCTTGATTCTGGAGCTGATCTCCGAAGTATACAAATGCTTCTCGGTCATTCAAGCATACAAACAACTCAAATTTACACCTCTGTAAGCACACAGCACCTACGCGATGCCATTGACACTCACCACCCGCTTTCCAATGATCTAAATAACACAAGAGCGATAACTCACTGATATAAGGTAAGCCTTATAGTGTATAGCTTTGGGAATCAAAGAAGCCTCTTGACAAATTAGTCTAGTTGGTCTAGTCTTCAAGATAAGAGGTGCCTATGGCAACTAAAAAAAACGCTTATAATATGTATGAAGCTAAAACTCGCCTTTCCGAGCTTGTAGAGAAGGCTACCCAAGGAATTGACATTATTTTAATGAATCGCGGAGAGCCTGTGGCTAAAATTGTACCCTATCAAGCTCCAAAAAGACGTCGCCTTGGTTTTGCTAAGACTATTCAAATACTCGATGGATTTGAAGAAATACCCGAGGGTTTTGAAGAATATTTATGAAAATTCTTTTAGATACCCAAGCTCTTATTCTAGCAGGTAAAAATTCTTTGCCAAGCCTTAGTGAAAAACTTTACTTAGATTCTAATAATGAAATTTTTTTTAGCCCTGTTAGTCTATGGGAAATGGCCATTAAAAGATCTCTCGGTAAACTTACTTTTAAATTAAGTATAAATGACTACGAAGATCTTTTGGTGAAAGAAGGGTTAAGTAAAATTAATATTGAATCTACTCACCTTGAAGCATTAAGCAAACTTCAGTGGATCCATAAAGATCCATTCGATCGTACCCTTATTGCTCAAGCCATCATAGAGCAAATGACTATTATGACTGGGGACACTGTATTTAGAAAATATCCCTGCCTCAGCCTTTGGTCTTAAAACGCAAACTCAGAAGCTAAGAATTAATAGGCTGGCATCTAATGTAGCCTGCCTTTTTCAGCAGTAACTAACCAACCGATTTGATCATTTGAGCAAGCCCTTCAAAGACTCTCACCGTAGGGTTATAATTTAAAAAGGTGCGAGCCAGAGTAATATTTGCTTTTGAATGTCGAATGTCACCAGCTCTTGAAGGAGCAAAGTTTTTAATTGCTTTTTTTCCTGAAATTTTCTCTATCATTTCAATCAATTCAAGCAACGACGTTCCTTCACCTAAAGCAATATTGTACACCTTTCCGCAAGCTTCTTTGGGAGCAGCAAGCGCATTCAAATTCGCTGAAACCACATTGTCAATATAAACAAAATCTCTTGTTTGTTGACCATCACCATGAATTTCTATGGGCAACCCATTCAATATATTATTAAAAAATATCGGTAGCACAGCTGCATATAAAGACTTTGGATTTTGTCGCGGACCAAATACATTAAAATATCGAAAAGAAATAGTTTCTAAACCATAAAAATTCATAAAGTATTGACAGTATTTTTCACCAACCCACTTTTGAAGTCCATAGGGTGACTTGAGATCTGGGCAAAGGGATTCTAGCTTAAACTCTTCAGGGTTTTCACCGTAGGCACTGGCAGATCCTGAGTAGATGACTCTTTTAATTCCATGCTTTTTTGCTGCCATTAAAACATTGAAAGTTCCATTGATATTTACCGCATGAGATAACTCTGGGTTTTCAATGGAGGTAATCACAGAAGGTATTGCTGCTAAATGAAAAACGGAGACTATGCTTTTACTCAATGAACAGGCATTATCTAAAATACTAGGCTCTAAAACTGAGCCCCGAATAAAATCCATCTTATCTTTGAACATTGATAGATTTGATTCAAATCCCGAGGATAAATCATCAATGCCAATGACATGATATCCTTTTTTAATTAAAGCTTCACATAAATGAGACCCAATAAAACCTGCTGCTCCAGTGACAATGACACTTTCCAACTCAATAACCTCGACTTAATAATTTTACTTTGCGCTGTGACAATTAAATATCATCTCTTCTCCACTTATGACAATAGGTATTAAAGCCTGTAATGCGAAATGCAACAATTAAATTTTATTTGTTAATTCTGAAAAAGAGTGTCGGAATTACAGAGGGGTCTTTTTCAATTCAAAAGTATAAAATTAAACCGTACGCTTGGAGTTCTCCATGTTTCGTTTATTTAAAGTAGTGATAAATAATTTATATTTACTTGCAATTTTTTTTAGTTGTAAAATGATGGCCAGTCAAAACTATCAAGTCGGCCAGGGGGTTAGTGATATCACCGGCCCCGCAGCAGAAGTCGTGATGATGGGCTATGCCAATCCCAAACAAGTCACTGCCGGAATCCACACACGACTCTATGCAAGGGCATTTATCTTTGCTGACTCCAACTTAGATAAGAGTATTGTTTTTGTATCAACAGATCTTGCTCACATGTATAGTTCGATCAAACAAGGCGTTATTAAAAAACTTCAAGCCCTCTACGGAAATCTCTACACCGACGAAAACATACTACTTGCGGCAACACATACTCACTCTGGGCCAGGTGGTTTTTCTCATCACACTCTCTATAACATTACTTCACACGGACTTATTAAGCAAAACTATGAAGTCATCGTCAACGGAATCGTCGAGGCCATCACGCAAGCTCATTCTAGCCTCAAGCCCTCCCGCATTGGTTTTTCATCAGGTGATCTCACCAATAAAGCCAATATTAATCGATCCCCCGAGGCTTTTCGACTCAATCAAGAAATGAATTCCACTTCACCACCTTCCTTTGAAAACCCTCAAATGTCCTTACTAAAAATTGAGGACAGTAAAGGTCCACGCGGAGTCATTTCTTGGTTTGCAGTCCATGCCACTTCACTTTCACGCGATAATCAACTGATCAGCTCTGATAACAAAGGACTTGCCTCCTATGAGTTTGAAAAACTTTTTGGAAGCATCCCGCCTTTTGTCAACCCCGGTCAATTTGTGGCCGCATTTCCAAATAGTGCCGAAGGAGATATGTCGCCGAACACTCTTCCTGGTTTTCAAAGACCCGGAGGCAATGATTTTGAAGCTCTCCGAATAAGTGGAACCTCCCAGTTTAATGCCGCCTACAAATTATTTAATTCACCTCAGAAATTTCTTTCAGGCCCCATCGACTCTCGCCTTCTCTATGTTAAAATGCCTGGCTATAAAGTAAATCAGTTTACTCTGTGCCATGCTGCCATGGGATTTTCATTTGCTGCTGGTGCCGAAGATGGACCGAGTGGAATTCCTGGGTTTCATGAGGGTATGACTCAAAAAAATCTATCCGCACAAGACAGCGAAAGCTTAGCTATTGATTTTTTTGAATCCTTTTTACCCTTTAATTTTATTTCAGACGTTTTAACCAAAGAGCAATCTCTAACCAATAGTGAATGTCAATTTCCAAAACCCACTTTACTTCCTACGGGCTTCTTGGGATGGACCCCGGAAATTCTTCCATTTCAAATTTTAAGACTTGGGAATTTAGCGATTATTGCTATTCCTGGAGAAATGACCATTCAAGCTGGCAGGAGACTCGAAAAACAAATTTTATTTGAATTGCGCCCTCTAAAAATCAACCATGCTATCATCACTGGCCTCGCTAACGAATATAGCTCTTACATTACAACTCCTGAGGAGTACTTATCACAACAATACGAGGGAGCTTCAACGCTCTACGGCCAGCACACGTTCGAGGCCTATCAACAAATATTTAGTCAAGTCACCACATCCCTGATCACAGAAACACCCATTATTAATAAAATAACTCCACCCGATTTATCTCAAGACCAGTTTAGCTTCCAACCTGGCGTGCTCTTTGATATCAAAAAATCGAATGAAGAGTTTGGTACCGTTTTACAGCAACCAGATTCCATAATCAAAATCGGCTCTCGTACTAGCGCATCCTTTCGATCAGGGCACCCCAAAAACGATCTTAAAACAAACAGCACTTACTTCACCATTGAGCACCTTAATCCTCAAGGAGAATGGAAAGTGATCGCGTGGGACGCAATGCCTGAAACACAATTCTCATGGAAAAGAGACTATACTTCAGATTGCTTTGGGTGCTCTAAAATAGAAGTCCAGTGGCAGATCCCACTCAACGCACAACTGGGGGCTTATCGGATTCGACACTCAGGTGCTTGGAAGAGTTTCTTCAATGGAAAAATCACACCCTATGAAGGTATAACTCAAACCTTTAATTTAACGCGTTGATAAGCTCCAAACTTCAAAATCGTTTTTAATGCACATCGTCCCAAAGGTGAGTTAGTACCTTTGATGAAATTGTTTAATTTGCCCAATCAGGACATTCTAAGGTAAAAATAATTATGACAAATCAAGGCCTCTCATCAGATTATTTTAAGCGAATACCATCACGCTTTAAAGCCATTCAACTACTCTATGCAGAAGGAAATTATCCCGACGTAATTAGAGAAAGTCAGGAGCTACTCGAACTTCTCCTAAAAGCGTGGCTCAGGCTTGTCGGCATTGAACCACCCAAATGGCACGACGTTGGACCAGTGGTAAAGTCAGTTGCAGATAAACTCCCTCCACACATTCAACTTGAAATTGATGCTATTATTGAGTTTTCAAAATATCTTCGTAAAGAAAGAGAAAATAGTTTTTATGGAGACGATGACTTGATACCTCTAGAAAGCTTTTCAAAAGAGGAAGCAAAAAACTCAGTTGAAAAAATAGAATGGATTATAAATTTATTTAAGGATTTTATTCAATGAATTTATCTGCAGATGAAGATTTGCATAAAGTACTTTTATCCTGGATTGAGTCTTGTAAAGCAGAATGGAAGGATAACTTTATTGCTGCCATTCAGTTTGGATCAACAACTAAAAGACCGATTAAAATAGAAACCGATGTTGATTTGTTATTAGTTTTTAATACTATCCCTAAAGGAAAATGGGAGCGATTCCAATTTACAAAAAATAAAGAACAAGAGTTGGAACTTAAACTTAAAGAAATTCAAGATCACCAATTATCTCCTTCAGTTTTATATTGGAACAAGGATTCGTTTCAAAAGCTTCATCCCCTTTACTTAGATTTTGTGGATTATTCAATCATCCTTCACGATCCAAGTTCATTAGCAAAAGAAACTATTTTAAAAACAAAAAAATGGATGAGCAAAAGAGGTGCAAAAAAAATTCAAAAGGGTCAACTCTGGTATTGGGATGTTAATCCCAACAATGAACCCACTTTTTCCTGGTCTTTTGATAATTTAGAATCTGAAGAAAATTGACCGTCGAACTCGCATTGGTGGTTTTAGCCAATATAAGCATCAAAGAGAATCACGAGTTAGTAGAGCACTGTCATTTAATAGATTGTCCAGAGTGTATGGTCAATGGAGACCTATGCTCAACGTTCATTTTTGGGCTTCAATCTATCAAAAGCAGTAAGAATGATTCAACTTCAAGCTCAATAAGCAGATCGATAAATAAAAGTAATAGAAATTAAAATACTCAAACAATGAGTTATCAACAGATTGCGTATAAAGTTTAAATAATTTCTGTGAATAAGTTCTGAAAAATAGAAAATATCTTAATAAAATTTCCGAACTGACTCTAAGGAGAAATTTCTCCTTAGAAAATCAATTCAATAAATTTTTCGATAGGATAAACAAAGATCTGATCTGATTTTAGTATTTCTTTACCTGTGTAAACACCATAGGCTCTAGATATTTTTTTTGTTTCTAGTAGTGCATCAAGGTTCATTTGCTTTTTCAGCCAAGTGGATTTTCCAGTGGCTCTTGGTCCAAAAAGAAAAAACGATTTGTTAGTTTTCGGCATTATTCTATGTGTCGTCATAATCGTCATTTTTACGGTAAAAGTGACGGA
>CAZTDX010000010.1:0-66906 GCA_964612425.1 uncultured Pseudobdellovibrionaceae bacterium | reverse complement strand
AAGTTCAATAAAATAGGAAATATCTTAATTAAATTTCCGAACTGACTCTATTTAGTTTAAAACAAAGTTTTTTCGTTCATATCAGAAGAATCCTATGCTGTAAGTAAGGGAAGAACTACTTTATAAATAGCATATTACATCTACCTATGCTTAATATGGCTTTTTGCCCTGATATAGGATCAACAAACTTTATGTGTGTTTCAAGTGACTGGCTATTACCAGGCAAATTATATTTTGCCTTAATTTCGTCAGAAACAGGAGTTCCATCACCGTACCTCTCATTTAATAATGAGTGTAGTTCACTCTTAACCCTTCTTCCAATATCCATTCTACGCGCAATCTCTTTAGATCTAAATCTAAGGCCAGGTAAGTCAATGCGATACTGTATTCCATTAAAATCTTGAGATGACCACTTAAACCAAGCAATCAATCCTCTAAGTGTAAATTTTGGCCTTATTTTCGTAGTTCGTATTTCGCTATCTTCATCAAGTGGCGTAATTATTCTGCCATCGTCACCCCGAACAGCATGCCCTGTCTCTAACATGTATTCACGGATCAGTTGCTCCATTCTTTCTCGTTCCATTCGGTCTTTAGCTCTCGCTTCTTTGGAAAAGAGAAGACTTACTTTTTCTTTACTACCCTTGATAGTTTCTTTCATAAATTCTAATGCGCCCATAGTTCCTAATTTACCGAGATCAACATCTAAACCAAAAAGTGACGCTAATGTTGCTCTTGCTGTTCTCATTCGGCACGCTTTTGCAAAACAGGCATTTGGCAAAGCATCGTTTTCAAAATTAACTTTCTGTGTACTACTTATTCTATTGGGTATTATATCTTTTGTGGCTTCTACTGAAGCCTGACTCGCAAATTCGGCAATATTCAATATTTTAGCCATCTTAAGTAGTTCATGCTTACTTTTACTATTTAATAAGCTGGCAACTTTTTCAAGAACGTCCGGTTGCTTTTCATATACATACTTTAAAAAACTATCTATTTGATTTCTATCCGGTAAAGAACCAACCCTAGACTCTTCCGTTTTCAAAAGTTCCAAAGTTTCAAGATCATACACTTGTGATAAACTTATAACTTGAACTAAAATCTTATGAATATCGGTTAGATTATTACTTGTAAACTGATTTTGTTTTTTCCATGCACCACCCATAGCACTTTTTAGATCATAAATATTTGCTACTAAAGTTTTAAGTGCTGCATATCTTGACTCAGTACGATGCTCAACTGCTGCTCTAAGACCTTCAATACCATTAAAATTATTTAGCTTTTCAAGATTAAGCTTTTCTTTAAGGACCTCTGGAAAAACAGTATCGTGTGTTTTCTCATCTCCTTCTCCTAGCAATAAGCTTTGATAAAGTCTAAAAACTGCAACTCTAAAAGAGTCCTGGACAGTAAAATCAACTCGCTTCTTAAGATCAGAAAATAAAGCTCTAACTTGAATATATTCATTCTTTTCAATTTTTATGATTTCAGATATTTTTAAATCTTTAAATAACTCTTCAAATGCTAATTCTTTATATTGTTCAGTATTTTCAACAATTGTACCAAAAGCATATTTTATACTTTTTACTTGCCATAAAAGTTCAGCATAAACTCCCGGCTTTGTTCTCAAATATTTTACCAAATTATCAATGTTAGACGTTCCTGATATGTCATAAAAATTTTTCAGCATATTCTCTGACAAGGATGATACTATTTTTCTCATATTAGTAGTCTCAACAGGGCCATCAGTGATATCTCTTAATAAAAAGGTTAATTCCATTATTGCTTGAAAACATCTTTGAGCCTTATAAAGCTCTTCATATGGCATATCAGGCCTATGACCTCCTTCCATATGACCAAATAAATTTGCCCAACCTGAATGATAAAAAGTATCAATTAATTTATGCCTTACAGCTCCAAGGATTAGTTTATTTTTAGTCTCTATACCTTCTTCAAGAAGTTGATATACTAAAGCATTTTCAATGGTTGCAATTGCGACGCCATTTTTTACAAAACCACCATCAGATTTTATTGAAATTGGAGCTCCCTGAAAATGATACAATATTCTTGCAGCGGAAAGTCCCATGGGATGAGTAAACAGGCCACTATCAATCATTTCATTTCCTAATGAATACTTAAAAGAGTCTATCTTATTAACATCAGACGCCAAATTCGCAATTAAATCGAAATAAAAGTGAACTGCTGTATCTGCAGCGCTTAATGCAAAACAAAAAAATACAGTAACTGACATAATTAAAGGCTTAATCCACTTAAGCATATACACTCCACGACTACCATTTAAATAATTAAAAAAACGACATATTTGATTATACTGCTGCCATTATTATGCCACTCTAATACCCTATTTATTTGAGCATGATACACCCTATACTGTTGATTTTTTTTTCATTTTGACAAATTTTAGTCTTTTGCACGCCGCCCTCTCGCCTCTCCGTTTATTAGAAGGGTGTGTTTAATGCCAATTAATCATTCGAAGCTGGAACTACAAAACTTATTTAATTCGGAATTTAAGTTTTTACAGTAAAAAGGGCACACTCAACATCTTTTAGTGGCTAATAAAAAGACATTCGTATCCCGATTTATCTCAAAATAAATTTCAACACACTGGTCAGAAATAAATTCTTTGATATCTTTTACAAAAAAACCTTAAAATGTACCCAAAAAAAGGAATTAAAATGGTAGAGTTCGAATTAAAATTGCGCACCTTAGCTATTATTTTGGAAAAACAAATTTTACAAAAAATATTGATTGAAAGTGCGCCCCTTGTGGGTTCTCCCAAATTAATTAGTCATAACCAATCCATTTTTTATCAAAAGAACCATTTATAAAAATAAAATTAGTATATTTATTCTTCAATCTGAAAGTAAAAAAATTATGTCAGCCTATTTAAAATTAGAAAAATATTTTCATCGGATTCATCAACTCGATCACGCCTCAGCCATCTTAGGTTGGGATGAGGCTGTGATGATGCCTGCAAGCTCAGGAGATGTTCGTGCTGAAGCACAGGCTGAGCTAAAAGTGATTCGACACGAAACTTTGCTTAATCCCGAAATTCAAGAGTTGACTTTAGAATTAGAAAATCAGCAATCGAGTCTTTCGGTGTGGCAACAAGCTAACTTGCGTGAAATAAAGCGAGCACTCTTAAATGCACGCGCTATCAAAAAAGAATTGGTTGAATCACTTTCTCTTGCAAACTCTCGATGCGAACAGGGTTGGCGGCAACTGCGAAAAGAAAATAATTGGAAAGATTTTTTACCACTTCTTGACCAAGTCGTAAAACTCAATCGCGAAGAAGCCGCGCAAAGAGGATCAGTACTGAATCTCTCCCCCTACGACAGTCTCCTTGATCAGTTTTCACCAGGCGTGTCTTGCCAAGAAATCACACTTGTTTTTAATCAACTCAAAACTTTTCTTCCTTCTCTTATTGAAAAAATTATGGAGCACCAAAAAGCTCAAAATATAATTTCAGCTCCAACAGACATACCCATTGAACAACAAAAAAAGCTTGGTCTTGAAGTGATGAAAATCCTAGGTTTTAATTTTAACCGGGGAAGACTCGATGTTAGTCACCACCCTTTTTGCGGAGGAGTGCCACAAGATGTGCGAATCACCACTCGCTACAGTACCTCTAGTTTTTTAGAAAGCCTCACCGGAGTTATTCATGAAACTGGTCATGCACTCTATGAACAAAATTTACCCGCTGAATGGAAATCTCAACCCGTCGGATGTGCACGTGGTATGGACATCCATGAAAGTCAAAGCTTACTCTTTGAAAATTATATTGGTGCAAATATTCATTTTCTTAAATTTTTAACTCCCATTATTAAAAATCAATTAAGTTCAAGCCATTCTTCATTTTGGGAACCACAAAATTTATTTAATTACTATACACGTGTTAAACCCTCACTTATTCGCGTTAGCGCCGATGAAGTCACGTATCCTATGCATATTATTTTAAGATTTGAAATTGAACGCGACCTGATCGAAAAGAAAATTGAAGTGAAAGATATTCCTGAAATATGGGATGATCAAATGCAAAAGTATCTTGGCTTATCAACAAAAAATAATTTCAAAGACGGGTGCATGCAAGATGTTCATTGGCCATCGGGAGCTTTTGGTTATTTTCCCAGTTATTCACTAGGCGCCCTCTTCGCGGCACAGCTTTTTACAAAAATGAAAAAGACGTTCCCCACCTTAGAACAAAATCTGGAGCTGGGAGATCTATCCTCTTTAAAAAATTGGCTACGAGAACATATATGGTCCATGGGTAGCCTTTGCACTTCTCCTGAACTTATAGTCAAAGCCACGGGCGAGAAACTAAATCCCATTTATTTTAAAAACTACATTGAAGAAAAATATTTAATGTAAAATAATTTTTATTTAAGGAGGAGTTTTTAATGGCAACATCTCAAGCTAAAATTCAGTGGGTTTCAAAGTTAAGCTATCAGGGAGAGTCTCGCGGGCACCATGTCATGATGGATGCCAAGGGTGGTACCCCTGAGTTGGGCATGACTCCTAAAGAACTCGTTCTTGCTGGCCTTTGTGGTTGCTCCGGGATGGATGTGATTAGCTTATTAACCTCTAAATACAAACTCCCCGTCCGCCATTGCGAAGTAAGTGCAACATCTACCTCTACAGAGGGAGGGCATCCTGTGGTTTGGAGTAAAATTGAACTCGAGTTTAATATTCAAGGGGAAGTCCCTGAGGATAAAGCCTTACAAGCTGTAACACTTTCTATGACTAAATACTGTGGTGTTAGCGCCATGCTATCTAAAGCCTGCCCCATCACATTCAATGTTAACTTGAATGGGGTTAATATTGGTTCTGGCGCTGCTAAATTCGATTGATATAATAAGCGTCGCTAATACAAAAAAAGAAAGAGGCTTTTGGCCTCTTCTTTTTTAGAAAATTATTAATCAAGTATAGTTATCTTAAAACTAAGCCCGATTTTCTCTTCTTGAAACAGCTTGAATTTTATTTCTTACTTTTCGTTCAGCTCTATGAACTAACTTCTTAGAAGGCGTTTTAACCTTAGCTTTAGGTGCTGTTGCATCTGTGGTTTTAGCACTTTCAACAGATTTTTTAGCAAAATCATAATCGACAAATTCGATAAAAGCCATTTCAGCCATATCACCAGGTCGCTTACCTAATTTAATTATTCGAGTATAGCCACCATTTCGATCTTTAAATCGAACTGAAAGATCATTAACAATAGAGTTCATAACCTTTACTTGAGGGTAGCGCGATAAAATCAAGCGACGTGCTGCTAACGTACCTTTTTTGCCTAGAGTAATCGCTCTCTCAACATGTCTTCTTGTTTCTTTTGCCTTATCAACAGTGGTCTTAATTCTCCCATGTTCAACCAGAGATTCAACTAAACCTCTGATGAGAGCCACTCTTGGGCCTTGCTTCCGACTAAAATGCTTTACACGTCTTCTGTGTCTCATGACTTATTCTCCAAAATTCAAAACTAATTTGTTTGCTCTCTCTTAATCTGTGGAGCTGTATTAGGATCCCAACCTGCTGGAGGCCAGCCATCAATTTTCATCCCCAACCCTAAGCCCATTTCAGATAAAATTTCTTTAATTTCATTTAATGACTTACGGCCAAAGTTTTTAGTTTTAAGCATCTCTGCTTCTGTTCGAACTACTAACTCGCCAATAAATCTAATATTTGCGTTCTTTAAACAATTTGCACTTCTTACTGAAAGTTCAAGATCATCTACTGAACGGAATAAATTTTCATTTAAACTTGTGCTCTTATGGTCTTTAAAATCTTCAGTGGGCTCCATTGCCTCATCAAAAGTTAAAAAGATTTGTAATTGATCTTTTAATATCTTTGATCCTAGTGAAACAGCTTCTTCTGGCTTAAGCGATCCGTCTGTCCAGACTTCAAATGTCAAAGCATCGTAGTCTGTTCTTTGTCCTACGCGTGCATTGGAAATGCTGTAGTTAATCTTTTTAATTGGGCTATAAAGTGCATCCATAGCAATAAAGCCCACAGGGAGATCCACATTTCTCTCATCAGCTGCCACATAGCCACGGCCATAGCTCACAACAATTTCAACATTGAAATTTGCATTGTCACCCAATGTTGCAATAACTTGATGTGGATTTAGCACCTCAACTTTATCATTGGTTTGAATATCAGCAGCTGTAACCTTACCCGGACCTTTTTTTACTATTCTCAAATGCTGCTCTTCAGAGGCATATTGCTTAAATCTTACTTCCTTCAAGTTAAGCATAATGTCCGTAACATCTTCTAAAACATCTGGAATCGTAGAAAACTCGTGTAATACGCCTTCAAACTTAACTGCACTCACTGCTGAGCCCATCATCGAGCTTAAAAGAATTCTTCTTAAAGAATTACCAAGAGTAACACCAAAACCTCGTTCTAGGGGCTTCACAATAAAACGGCCATAATCCTCTCTTAGAGAATCTCGGTCCACTTCGTACCCTTTTGGTTTTATCAAATCTTTCCAAAATAAATAATAGTGCTCTTGCATAGGACCTCCAATGTCTCGTTTATCGTGAATAGTATTCTACAATCATATTCTCTTCAACAGGAAGTGTTATTTCCTCTCTTCCTGGTAGATCCTTTACAGTACCCTTTAAGGCACCGTGATCAGCCTCAAGCCATGAAGGAACAGTCTTTTTTGTTGCACTTTGAACAGATGCTGTAATTCGAGCTACTTCTTTGCTGTTTTGCGATACTTGAATCACATCACCCTTCGCAACGGAGTAACTTGGAATATTCACTTTTTTACCATTTACAGTAATATGACCATGAGAAACGATTTGTTTTGCATCCCTTCTTGAGGCAGCAAAACCTAAAGTGGCAACAACATTATCAAGTCTTTGTTCAAGATTTTTTAATAATGCTAAACCTGTTACTTCTTTAGACTTTTCAGCAAGTCCTACATAACGGCGAAATTGTTTTTCTGAAACCCCGTAATATCTTTTTGTTTTTTGCTTCTCACGAAGTTGCAAAGCAAATTCAGAAAACTTCAATCTTGATTGGCCATGTTGACCTGGAGGATAAGGTCTTCTCTCAAAAGCACACTTATCAGTGAGACAACGATCTCCTTTGAGAAAAAGCTTTAAATTTTCACGTCTACAAATTTTGCATACACTTTTATTTATACAGCTCACATATACCTCTATTAAATTCTTCTACGCTTAGGGGGACGACATCCGTTGTGTGGAACAGGAGTAGTATCTTTCATTGTATTCACTCTAATTCCCAAACCAGAAAGGGCGCGAATTGCAGGCTCTCGACCTGCGCCTGGACCATTTAAAAATACATCTAAAGATCTTACGCCCACTTCCATAGCCTTTTTACCTGCATCTTCGGCTGTTACTGTTGCTGCAAAAGGAGTTCCTTTTCTGCTCCCTTTGAAACCTAAGTGTCCAGCTGAAGACCAAGCTATTGTATCTCCACCGCCATCAGTAATTGTCACTATAACATTACCGAACCCTGCTTGAATATAACACAGTCCCTGAGATACAGCTTTTTTAATTTTTTTCTTAACTTTTTTATTCGCAGTTACTTCTTTAGTTCCTGGAGTTGCCATTTTTCATCCTTTTCCTTTATACGGCTTTCTTCTTATTAGCCACTGTCTTCTTAGGACCCTTACGAGTTCGTGCATTTGATCTAGTATTTTGACCACGAACAGGTAATCCTTTGCGATGACGTATTCCTCGATAACAGTTTAAGTCCATAAGACGTTTAATTGACAACCCGACGTCTCTTCTTAAATCCCCTTCAACTTTGAAGCTGGATTCAATTATAGCCCGAATTTTTGCAATATGTTCGTCCGTTAGAGCATCAGTTCTCAAGCTATCAGGAATATTTGCTTGTGAACAGATCCATCGAGCTCTTGGACGACCAACCCCAAAAATATAAGTTAAAGCCACTTCTACGCGCTTATTTCTGGGCAAATCTACACCCGCTAAACGAGCCATTTCCTACCCCTGTCTCTGTTTGTGCTTCGGATTTTCACAAATCACACGAACAGCACCTTTACGTTTAATAATCTTACACTTACTACAAATCTTCTTTACTGAAGGACGTACTTTCATAACTTTCCCTAGTTGTTTTCATTAATTTTAGAATGGCCTCTCTACACTACTTTTAAAAAAGAGTCTAGAACTATATTATCAACCTATAATTCCTGCACTAGATACTATGCTCTTATAGACTGACTCCACAGATTGATCACCATTTACCTCTTTTACAATTCCAAATCCACTATAAAACTTTTTAAGCAAGTCTGCCACTGATTGATAAGTTTCTAATCTTGAGAGAATAACTTCTTCCTTATCATCAGATCGCAAAATCAACTGTCCACCGCATTTATCACAAACCCCACTAACCTTGCTAGGGTTGCTTTCAACATGATATACACTTCCACACGTAGAGCAAACTCGTCGCCCCGTTAACCTTTTAACTAAACCGAGCTTATCAACGTTTATAAAAACTACTGCATCAGCTTTTAAACCGTGCCCTTTTAACATCTCACTAAGACTCTCTGCCTGAGCAACTGTTCTAGGGAAACCATCAAAAATAAATGATTTTTTTCCCAATTTTAAATTAGCTGACAAAACTTCATCAACCATTCCAATAACTACTGCATCAGGCACAAGCTGCCCTTTATCCATAAAGGATTTTGCATCCATTCCTAACTTACTACCTTCTCGAATAGCAGTTCTCAAAATATCACCCGTGCTAATTTGAAAAAAGCCATGCTTTTCTACAAGCTGAGCACTTTGAGTGCCTTTGCCTGAGCCTGGGGCACCGAAAAGTAGAAGAATCAATACTGAACCCTCCGACTCCTGATTTTAGCGCCTTTAAGAAAGCCCTCATACTTTTGAGTCAACATATGTGATTGAATTTGTTGAGATGTATCTAATGCAACCCCAACAAGGATCAGTAAGCTTGTTCCACCAAAATAAAAAGGTACATTAAGCAAATCATTCATCATTCCTGGTAAAACGCATATTACACATAAGTAAGTTGCACCACCAACATTTATTCTCTCGATAACAGTTTGAATATACTCTGAAGTACTCTGTCCAGCTCTTACTCCAGGAATAAAACCGCCATGTTTTTTAAGATTTTCAGCAACCTCTTTTGGATTAAAGACAATCTCTGTGTAGAAAAAACAGAAAAATACGATCAATAAAACAAATAGTATATTATATAAAGCACCATTAGGGCTCAATGAAGTCTGAACGGACTGAATCCATGGGGCCTTTATAAATTGGGCCATCGTAGCTGGAAACATCAATAAAGAACTCGCAAAAATCGGTGGGATTACTCCTGAAAAATTTAATTTTAAAGGAAGATGACTCTGAGGAATAGTCATAGCAGTCTTTCCAGTCCCACGCTGAGAATACTGAATAGGGATTTTTCTTTGAGCAACCTCAACATAAATGACAGCAGAAATAACCGCAATCATCAACACTATGATCCCTAATGCTGCAGCGGCCGAAATTTCATCATTTGTAACTAAAGAAAACAATTTTTGTGCTCCAGAAGGAATTGATGCTGCAATACCGGTAAAAATAATCAAACTTGAGCCATTTCCAATACCACGTTCAGTTATTTGTTCACCCAACCACATAATAAAACAAGTACCTGCAGTTAAAGTTAAAACCGTCATAATTTGAAAAGGTAAAAAACCAACATGAGATGAAACAACTAAAGCCCGACCTTCTGGACTCGAGGAACCCATGAGCCACGAGCTAATTGCAGAACCCTGAATGATTGC
Organism: uncultured Pseudobdellovibrionaceae bacterium; assembly: GCA_964612425.1. Lineage (GTDB taxonomy): Bacteria > Bdellovibrionota > Bdellovibrionia > Bdellovibrionales > Bdellovibrionaceae > CAUJGP01. Next base: position 57,119 of record CAZTDX010000010.1, on the reverse strand, counting down.
AAGGAGAACAGTTGCGTATCTCGTGTATTGATTAATTTTTTTTCTGCCTTGTTCACCTTCTTTTTTTAAAGATTCTAAGTAAGGCACAGCAGAACTTAGTAGTTGAAATATAATCGATGACGAAATGTATGGCATAATCCCTAAAGCAAAAACACTAAACTGATTTAAAGCACCACCTGTAAAGGTGTTAAATAAACCAAATATTCCAGCGCTTTGTGCCTGGAAAAAGGACATTACAGCACGGCCATCAACACCAGGAGTCGCAATATGCACACCAATGCGATAAACCGCTAAAATACCTAACGTAAATAATATTCTTCGCTGTAAATCTGTATTTTTGGAGATTCCATCCATAGCTGCCACTAAATTATACCTCTATCTTTCCACCAACGGCTTCAATTGCCATTTTAGCACCCTGACTAACCTTAATTCCTTTAAGAGTTAAAGCATGAGTAAGTTTTCCATTAGCCAATACTTTAATTTGACTTCCTTTGATCAAACCAGAGTTTTGCAAAAGATCAAGAGTTACTTCTCCTTTTAACGGCTCTAAGTCAGAAAGATTTAGAATTTCATAAGTAATACTTGATGGACATTTAAAACCGAATTTAGGTAATCGACGAATTAGAGGAGTTTGACCACCTTCAAATCCACGACGTACTTTTCCACCAGTTCTTGCTAGCTGACCCTTGTGGCCTTTACCTGCTGTTTGACCTAATCCCGACCCTCTGCCTCTACCTACTCTTTTTCTGTAATGAGAAGATCCAGCTTTTGGTTGTAAATTTTCTAACAAACTCATCTTATTTCTCCACTTGAACAGTCAACAAATGCTGAACTTTGAAAATTTGTCCTCTATTAGCAGGATTATCTGCTAATTTTACTGTTTGATGTCTCTTTCTCAAACCCAATGCGGCCACCGTCGCTCTTTGAGTCTCAGTACATCCAATCAGGCTTCTTTTTAATGTAACATTAAATGCTTTTGCCATAAAAACCTCACTCAGGCTTATTCTTCAATTGATTAAGACCATTAATAGTCGCACGAACTGCATTATGAGGATTTCGTGTTCCTACACATTTTGTAAGAATATCTTTAACCCCAACTGATTCAAGCACAGCACGAACCGCACCACCAGCTATCACACCTGTCCCAGGAGCCGCAGGCTTCATAACCACTTTTGCAGCGCCAAACTTTCCAATAACTTCATGAGGAATCGTTCTAGATTGGTATAATTGCACTGATTTTGTCATCTTCTTAGCTGCTCTACTGGCCTTACCAATAGCTTCAGGAACTTCACCAGCTTTTCCAGTTCCAATACCGATATCACCAATCTTATTTCCCACTACTACTAAAGCTGAAAACGAGAATCGACGACCACCCTTTACCACTTTGGCAACTCTGTTAATCGCTACTACTCTCTCTTCAAACTCGACACTCGTTTTTTCCATCATTCACTCCTTAGAAATTTAAGCCACCTTCACGGGCACCATCAGCAAGCGATTTCACTCGACCATGATAAATAAAGCCATTTCGATCAAAAACTACAGAAGATATTTTCTCAGATAAAGCCTTTTTGGCAATTTCAACACCAACTTTTTTAGCCATTTCAATACCTGCCAACTCATCTTTTACGTTCAAAGATGATAAAGCTAACAAGGTTTTTCCTGTAGTATCATCGATTAGTGACGCATAAATATGTTTTGCACTTTTAAAAATACATAGGCGAGGTCTCTCAGCAGAACCAGCAATTTTTTTACGAATTCTAAGTTTCTTTTTGAGCCTTCCATTAACTTTTGAACTGGTATTTCTTTTTAATACAATCTTCATAAATTATTCCTAATTACTTTCCAGCTGATTTTCCAGCTTTTCTACGAATTTTTTCATCAGAATATCTCACACCTTTACCTAAATAAGGCTCAGGTGGTCTAAAGCTTCTAATTTTCGCAGCTACAGCTCCTACAAGAGCTTTGTCAAAACCGGTTACTGAAATATTTGTTTGCTTATCAACTTTAATCTCAATTCCTTCAGGAATATCGAATATAACAGGATGACTAAAACCAAGACTCATTTCAAGCTTTTTTCCAGCAACTGTAGCTCTGTAACCAACACCATGAAGCTCCAAGTTCTTTGTGAAACCTTTTGAAACTCCCGTAACGGCATTTTGAATAAGTGCTCGATACATACCATGCAAACTACTTGCACTCTTTGAGTCTTCTTGTCTAGAAAGCGTTAGTGACTTACCTTCTAGTTTTGCACCAACCTCAGTTCTGAGCTTGAGTGAAATTTGTTTGTTTCCAGATTTAACTAATACCTCATTTGATGGTGACAAAGTTACCTGAACCTTATCATCGAATCCAACTGGGGCTTTACCTACTCTCGACATTTGTCACCTACCATACTTTGCAAATTAGCTCACCGCCAATATTGCTCTTTTGTGCTACACGACTGCTCATTATACCTTTGTTAGTACTCAAAATACAGAAACCCATACCAGATCGCACCTGAGGAATCGCATCACTTTTAACATATAAGCGACGACCAGGGCGACTTGCTCTTGCAATATTTGAAATTGCATGTGAGCCAGACTCATCATACTTGAGATAAAGGCGCATAATTCCTTGCTTACTGTCTTTTGCTACCTTGTACGAGCGCAAGACTCCTTCTTCTACTAAAATTTTTGCAATTGACTCTCTAATTTTAGAAGAAGGCACATCAAGCTTCTCATGTCGAGCAGCACCAGCATTACGTATTCTTGTTAAAAATTCTGAAACTGTATCCATATTAAAAACCTCACCAACTTGATTTAGTAACACCAGGCAGCTTTCCATCTAAAGCTAACTGTCTAAAGGCTAAACGCGACAAACCGAATTTCTTATAATTTCCTCTTGGTCGACCAGTTAATTCACAACGATTAATAACTCTCGCTGGAGACGTATTACGTGGTAACTTTTGTAGTTTAATGAAAGCTTCTTCTCTTTCATTCTCACCTAAAGCTGGATCAAGAGATTTTGCACGCAACTCTCTTCTTAATTTCCAGAATTTGCTTGACACTTTTTTTCTTCGATTATTTTTTTCAATAGCCGCTAGTCTTGCCAATTTCCACCCCTTATTTTCTGAAAGGCATTCCCAATGCCTCTAACAATGCTTTTCCTTCAGCATCTGTCTTGCCTGAAGTACAAATTGTAATATTCATACCACGAGCTTTTTCAACTCGATCAAAATTAATTTCTGGGAATACAATTTGTTCTTTTAAACCCATATTGTAGTTACCTCTTCCATCAAATCCTTTAGGAGGAAGGCCTCTAAAGTCGCGAACTCGCGGAAGAGCTAGATTCATTAGCTTGTCCATAAAAGCATACATTTTTTCACGACGTAGTGTAACTCTTGCTCCAATCGCAATCCCTTCACGCAACTTAAAATTTGAGATTGCTTTTTTTGCATGAGTGATGACTGCTTTTTGTCCGGTAATCGCTGTAATTTCATCGACTACAGAATTCAAAACCTTAGGGTTTTGAATAGCCTCACTGAGACATACTGAAATCACTACTTTTTCAAGTTTCGGCACTTGCATAATATTTTCAAAACCAAGCTGCTTAACCAGCCCTGGACGAATCTCTTTTTTATAACGTGCTTCTAATCTATTCATACTTCAACCTCTATAATACTTCTGGAGCTAGTGAAACAATTTTCACAAATTGTTTTGCTCTCAACTCTCTTGCGACAGGTCCGAAAATACGCGTTCCAATGGGCTCTTTTGCAGCATTAATTAAAACTGCTGAGTTATCATCAAAACGTATGTAAGTACCATCTGCTCTGCGAATTTGCTTTACTGTCCTAACAACCACAGCTTTTGCAACATCACCCTTTTTAACTTTTGCATTAGGAAGAGCTTCTTTTATTGATACAACAATAATATCACCTATGGTTGCATATCTTCTCTTAGATCCACCGATGACTTTAATACACGCAACTTCTTTTGCTCCTGAATTATCCGCTACCGTTAATTTAGTCTGCATTTGTATCATGGAGCTACCTTAACCCTTCACTGTTTCTAATACTTCGGCCAAAATCCATCTCTTTGTTTTGCTTAATGGTCTTGACTCAAAAATTTTAACTTTATCACCAACTTTAGCTACATTCTTTTCATCATGGGCTTTCATTACAGTAGTCTTTTTAATGTATTTACCATATTTCTCGTGTCTTACCATTCTGTAAGTTACCACTGCAATTGTCTTGTCCATCTTATCGCTGACTACCTCACCGATAACCTCAACTCTTCGACCTCTTGTTGGAGTATTATTTTCCATATCTACCTACTTCACCTTTTTAGCACATAATGCCGTATTAATGCGTGCTATGTCTCTTCTATTATTTCTTATCGTCAACGGATTTGTAGCCTGACCAATAGAGTTTTTCATTTTTGTCTCGAATACTTGTCCGATAAGTTCCTTTTTCTTCTTAACAAGGTCTCCCACTGAGAGGCTTTGCATTTCTGAATATTTCATTTTCTACTCCCGTACAAGTATTCTAGTTTTAAATGGAAGTTTATGCATAGCTAATGTAAAAGCTTCCACGGCCTGTTCTCTAGTAATTCCATTAATTTCAAAAAGAACTCGTCCTGGTTGAACTCGTGCAATCCAATATTCAGGATTCCCTTTACCACTACCCATTCGAGTCTCCGCTGCCTTTTTGGTCACTGGGGTATGAGGAAATACACGAACCCACATTTTTCCACCACGCTTAACGCTTCTAGAAATAGCAATACGACTTGCCTCTAATTGACGAGCAGTTAAACGACCATCTTCAACAGCCTGAAGACCGAAATCTCCAAAGTCTAATTTATTACCTTTGGATGCTACACCACCACCGTGGCCAACATGCTGCTTTCTCCATTTTACTCTTTTAGGACTTAACACGACCAGCCTCCTCTACCTCACGCTGAGAAAGGATATCACCCTTATAAATCCAAACTTTTAATCCAATAATTCCATAAGCAGTTAGGGCTTCTGCAGTACCATAGTCAATATCAGCTCTTAATGTATGAAGAGGCACAGATTTTTCATTGTACCATTCAGAACGCGCAATTTCTGCACCATCTAAACGCCCAGACACTCTTACTTTAATACCTCGAACTCCACCTCTGATGGCGGCTGCGATGGCTTTTTTCATCGCTCGTCTCCATGAAATTCGTTTTTCAAGTTGTAAGGCAATTGATTCAGCCACCAATTGAGCATCAATATCAGGCTTTCTAACTTCTTGAATACTCAAAAATACTTCATTAGGAGTTTGTTTCTGAACTTCAGCTTTAAGAGAATCAATACCTGTGCCTTTTTTACCAATTACAACACCAGGTCTTGCTGTATGAATAATAATTTTGATTTTCTTAACAGCTCTTTCCATTTCAATTTTTGCAACGCCAGCATGCTTTAGTTTTTCTTTTAAAAACTTACGAAGCTTAATATCTTCATGTAAGTTTTCATAGTACTGATGTCCTTTTGCATACCATCTTGAGTCCCAGGTCCTAATTACACCGACTCGCAATCCTATTGGATTTACCTTTTGTCCCACAGTTTACCTCTCACCTAAAACTAGATTGATGTGACTTGTCTTTTTCATAATTCCGTACGCTCTTCCTTGTGCTCTTGGACGGAATCTTTTTAAAGATGGTCCACCGTCAACGGAGATTGCTTTAACAAAAAGGTTGTCTGAATCTACAACACCTTTGACATCAGCATTAGCAACAGCAGATTCAATCAATTTCTTTATAAAAACAGCTGTTTTCTTATCTGAAAATTTTAATAATTTTAGGGCCACAGAAACATCTTTTCCTCTTACAAGATCAGCAACTAATCTTGCTTTCTGTGCTCCAACTCTTGCGTATTTTAAACTTGCTTTAACATCCATTAGCTACCTCTATTTTTTTGCTGGAGCAGGTGCTGCTGCCTTTTTCTCGGCATGACCCATAAAAGTTCTAGTTGGTGCGAATTCACCTAATTTGTGCCCAATCATGTTTTCAGTCACATACACTGGAACAAACTTTCTTCCATTATGAACAGCAAAAGTAAGTCCAACACAATCAGGAGTAACCATAGAACGACGAGACCAAGTCTTTATAACCTTCTTATCGTTCTTATCAATAGCGTGCTGAATCTTTTTTACTAGTTGATAATCCAAAAACGGACCTTTTTTAACAGAACGAGCCACGTGTCACTCCCTTACTTACGTCTCTTAACAATACTGCTGTTAGTACGTTTATTGTTTCTTGTTTTATATCCCTTACATGGCTTACCCCAAGGCGTAACAGGGTGATGACCCTTACCAACACCTTCACCACCACCTAATGGGTGATCAACGGGATTCATTGCCATACCACGAACAGTTGGGCGGATTCCTCTCCAACGTCTGCGACCAGCTTTACCTAGTTTCAAATTTTCATTATCTGTATTTCCAACCTGCCCAACACTTGCACGACAGACAGATAGAACTAACTTAACTTCTCCAGAGGGAAGTCTAACTTGACAATACTGCCCTTCTTTAGAAACAAGAGTCGCCTGAGAACCAGCACCTCTAGCAACTTGAGCTCCTTTGCCAGGTCTCAATTCAACATTATGAATAATAGTTCCCACAGGAATTGCGTGCAATGGCAGAGCATTTCCTGGTTTAATATCAGCCTTCTCACTAGATATCACCTGATCTCCAACTGTTAATCCAACTGGAGCAACAATATAAGCTTTTTGACCATCAATATAGTGAAGAAGTGCAATTCTCGCTGTTCTATTTGGATCATACTCAATCGCAGCGACTTTAGCTGGGATATCAATCTTATGACGAGTAAAATCAACTAAACGATATCTCTTTTTATGCCCACCGCCACGATGGCGAATTGTAATCTGACCGTGGTTGCCTCTTGCTGATGATCGTGTCAACGAGCTTGTAAGCGACTTCTCAGGTTTTGATTTCGTAATCTCAGAAAAGTCGAAGCCCGTAGCTCCACGACTTCCATGGGATCTTGCAGAGTAATTTTTAATTCCCATTTTTAAACCCCTTCAAATACTGCAATTTTTTGTCCAGGCTGAAGTCTAACGAAGGCCTTCTTTGCATAGGACACATTACCCAAGCCAAACCGAGTCCGCTTTGCTCTTTTGCGAACAATACTCGTATTAACCTTGGTCACTTTTACATTAAAAAAATTCTCAACTGACTTCTTAATATCTTCTTTCTCAGCATCAATAGCACAAGAAAAAACATAAACACCATCAGATTGTCTGTAGGTATTCTTTTCAGTAATTAATGGTTGTAAAATTACGCTCTTCACAAATTACCCCTCAATGCTACAACGAGCAGTCATCTTCTCAATTGCATTTTGGCTAACGACAAGATTATCATATTTCAATAAATCAAATACATTTAGACCTTTTACACTTACGTATTTAAATTTCTCTAAATTTCGACTTGCACGAGAAGCCATTTCATTAGTTTCTCCATCAACAACAAAAGCTTTATTCAAACCAAGCCCAGTCAATTTTGAAAACATATCTTTAGACTTACCTGTAGAATCGATCTCTTTTAAAACGATCATCTTACCTTCTTTAACCAGGTAGGATAGCGCAACCGACAAAGCAGCTTTTCTCATTTTTTTAGGAAGAGCATAAGCATAGCTACGCGGCTGAGGACCAAATGCAGTTCCTCCTCCTGGCATTAAAATTGATCGACTGGAACCTTGACGAGCGCCACCAGTTCCCTTTTGCTTAAAGGGCTTTTTACCACCGCCACTAACCAAACCTTTTGTTTTGGTCATATGTGTTCCCTGACGTCGAGAAGCCAACTGCCAGCGAACTACTTCATGCAATAAGTCCTTTGAAACTTCTCTCCCAAAAACCTTGGGATCCAGCTCAACTTTTCCAACTTTTTCTTTTTTCCAATTTACAACATCTTGAACTAACATAATTACGCCCTTGTCAATTTCACAAGTGAGTTTCTAGCACCAGGAACAGGTCCTTTTACAAGAACAACATTGTGCTCTTCAATGATATCAACTACTTTTACGTTTTTGACTGTTACGGATTCAACACCCCAATGTCCTGGAAATTTCTTACCAGGCATAACCCTACCAGGCCATGTTCTGTTACCCGAGGAACCCGGTCTTCTGTGAAATTTAGAACCGTGAGAAGCTGGCCCACCAGCCAATCCCCAGCGCTTAACTGCACCAGCAAAACCATGACCTTTTGAAACACCAGACACACTTACCGTGTCACCTTTTGATAAACTATTAATTGAAACCTTACTCCCAAGTAATTCACCTTGAGGCAAGGCTTGTCTCATCTCATTCACAAACAAAGCACCAGTATTCATTCCTGATTTTGCAAAATGACCTACTTCAGACTTGTTTGTGTTTTTTCCAGACTTTGGACAACAAGCGAGCTGAACAGCAGAATAGCCATCCTTTTCCTTTGTTTTTACCTGAGACACAGTTAAAACTTCATATCTAAGTACAGTTACAGGAATAGCTTCACCAGCATCACCATAAACTGTCGACATACCTTCTTTAAATAGAAAGAGCCCATTTAACTTAAGCTCACTATTTGTATTTGCTTGTGCAGTATTTGAATCGCTCACAATACGCTCCCATTATACGACAGATAATTTAATCTCTACATCAACCCCAGCTGAAAGATCCAATTTCATCAATTGGTCAATTGTTTGCTGGGTAGGCTCCAAAATATCTAACATTCTTTTATGTGTTCTTATTTCAAACTGTTCACGTGATTTCTTATCCACATGCGGTGATCTTAGAACAGTAAATTTATTGATGCGTGTTGGAAGTGGAATTGGACCTGCAATCTTTGCACCTGTACGACGTGCCGTATCCACAATCTCTTTAGTCGATTGATCTAGAAGCTTATGATCAAAAGCTTTAAGACGAATTCTGATCTTCTGACTTTGCATATCTCTCTCATTTAGTTATTCGTTTTTGCCATGCCATCAATTCATTTTGCGGAGACGAGGAATTGAAAAATCCCTATAATGATGTCTCAACTGAATCTGGCCCATTTAAAAGCGCTAGGCGGCCACTATCTTGAATTCTAACAATTCAGTCAAGAGAAAATTTAATTTTTTTTGAAAATTAAATTTGAAATTTGATAAGAGCAAATCTAAAAGCGCCCCATTGTTTTCAGTAAGTCCTGAGAGCTCTTCTGAGAAAGCACTGAATATTCCTTAAACTCCATTGAAAAGCTGGCTCGACCCTGGCTAACTGAGCGCAAATCAGTAGCATACCCAAAGAGATTGGCTAACGGCGCCTCAGCTTGAATGACATGCATTGATCCGCGAACAGACATTGATAAAACTCTGCCTTTACGTGAATTCAAATCAGAGACAACATTGCCGATAAAATTTTCTGGGCTTACAATTTCCAATTTAAAAATTGGCTCAAGCAACTTCACATCAGAAGACTTTAGAGCCTCCCGTAAAGCTAAAGATGCGGCAGCTTTAAAAGCCATCTCTGAAGATTTTACTGGGTCCGACTGAATTTGTAGAACCTCTACTTTAGTATTTATAATTGGAAAACTAGCTAACGGACCAACATCAAGCCCCTCACGGATTCCATTATCAATTGCACTTAAAAATTCTTTTGGCACAGTAGAATTAGTTATGGATGACATTGATATTTCTTGAAGTTCATTAGAAGGTAAAATTCTCAATTTAACATAAGCAAACGCTTCTTCACCGCCCAACACTCTTTCGTATCGGCAATCCCCTAGAGCTTCTTTAAACACAGCCTCTCTGTACGATACTTGGGGCTTGCCAATATTAGCTTGAATTTTATGTTCTCGATTCAATCGATCAATTAAGATATCTAAATGCAGCTCTCCCATCCCAAGGAGCAGAGTTTGCGCTGTCTCAGGATCTGTTTTAATTCGTGCCGAGGGATCTTCTTTGACTAACTTTTGCAAACCTTGCATCATTTTCTCTTGATCAGCGGATGATTTTGCCTCTACAGCAACAGCGATTACTGGCTCTGGAGTTTTAATTGATTCAAAAACTACTTGGCGCTGAAGACTACAAAGCGTATCTCCAGTCCCAGTAAATTTTAAACCAACAACAGCACCCAAATCACCCGCTCTAAGTACTGGTATTTCCACTCTTGAATTTGCATGCATTCTTACAATCTTTTGAATTCGCTCTTTTTTATTCTCACGCGGATTTAAAACTTGATCTCCAACTTTCAACTCGCCTGAATAAACTCGAACATATGTTAAGGACCCAGCAAATGGATCTGTTGCAATTTTAAATGCCAATGCAGCAACAGGCTCTTGAAAATCAACTTTACAAGAAACTTCTTTATCAGGATCTAAAGGAAAAACCCCTTTAGCTACTCCAATATCTAAAGGACTTGGAAGCAAGGCTACTGCATAATCGAGCAAAGGTTGAATTCCACGATTTTTAAAAGCAGCACCACACAACACTGGAACAAATTTTAAAGCTAAAACTCCCTTTCGCAAATTTTGCCTGAGTGCCTCTACATGTATCTCCTCTCCAGATAGATACTTTTCCAAAAGCACATCATCAAGCTCAACAATTCGCTCTACCAACAGATTGCGATAACGACCAGCCAAATCAAGTAGCTCTTCAGGGATAGGTCTAATTTCATAGTTCTCTCCCTTGCTACCGCTATTCCAGAAAAATGCCTCTTGGGATAATAAATCCACAACTCCCACAAATGAGTCTTCGGCCCCTATGGGAATTTGCAATGGCAATGGATCAATATTAAATCGCTCTTTAATTGAATCTAAACAAAAGAAAAAATTGGAGCCAACTCTATCTAGTTTATTTACAAAACAAATTCTAGGTACATTATGTCTGTCTGCTTGACGCCAAACAGTTTCTGTTTGGGGCTCCACTCCACTCACACCATCAAATAAAACGATTGCACCATCCAAAACCCTTAAGCTTCTCTCTACTTCTATTGTAAAATCAACATGCCCAGGAGTATCAATTAGGTTTAAACGATGGTTTTTCCATTCACAGGTTGTTGAGGCTGCTGTTATAGTAATACCTCGCTCTTGCTCTTGCTCCATCCAGTCCATAACCGTATCACCATCATGAACCTCACCAATTTTATGACTTTTACCCGTGTAAAAAAGTATTCGCTCAGTCGTCGTCGTTTTTCCAGCATCAATGTGAGCCATGATTCCAAAGTTACGAGTAAAAGCTAACTCTTCTGGTTTTACAGGATCCATAATGGACATAGACTTCTCCAAGAATCAGTACTGTTGAATACTTTATTGTTTAACATAAAATAAAAAAGGAGACTTTATTAGAGCCTCCTTTTTTGAACACAAAAATTGACGTGTTAATATTACCAATTGTAGTGAGAGAAGGCCTTATTTGCTTCTGCCATACGATGAACGTCATCCTTTTTCTTAATAGCATTCCCGCGGTTATTGTAGGCATCTACAAACTCACCAGCAAGACGCTTGCCGAAGTCTTTCTCGCCTCGTTCGCGAGCATGTGCAACAATCCACTTCATCGCTAAAGCCAATCGACGAGAAGGTCTAACGTCGACAGGAACTTGATAGGTTGCCCCACCAACACGTCGAGATCGAACTTCAATAGATGGCTTCACATTTTCTAAGGCTTTTTTAAAAGCAACTAATGGCTCGTCACCTGTTTTACCTTTAAGCTCTTCTAAAGCTCCGTAAAACAAAGATTGAGCAACACTACGCTTGCCATCATACATCATCTTGTTGATGAACTTAGTTACAACCACATCTTTATAAATTGCATCTGGCAGCACTTCTCTCTTATAGCTTGTCTTTCTACGAGACATATCAAAATTTCCTCTTAGTTATTATTAAATAAATTTAAAAGATACTATTTCTTAGGTCTCTTTGTTCCATATTTAGAACGACCTCTAAGTCTACCATTCACTCCCTGAAGATCTAAAACTCCACGGATGATATGGTATCTTACACCTGGTAAGTCTTTAACCCGACCACCGCGAATTAATACGACTGAGTGCTCTTGAAGGTTATGACCAATACCAGGGATATATGAAGTTACTTCGTATCCATTGGACAGTCTAATCCTTGCTACCTTACGTAGAGCCGAGTTTGGCTTTTTGGGCGTTGTTGTGTACACACGTGTGCAAACGCCACGACGCTGAGGACACGAAGTCAACGCAGGAGACTTTGTCTGATTCTTTTGAACAATACGCTCACTCTTGATGAGCTGATTTATAGTAGGCATTCTACTCCCCTTTTACAAATTCCTAAAGTGCCGAGCGGCGAAAGTTACATTTCTTCTGACTCTTGGTCAAGAGTTTAACTTTCACAAAAGCACAATTTTTTATGCGTTAGTATGCATTCCGCCTGGTAAGGCCGAATTGTAAACCGCACGATCATCTTCATCTACAACGACATCCCATTTTTTATAGGCAGAAACCCCTGTACCAGCAGGAATTAATCGTCCCATAATAATGTTCTCTTTTAATCCTCTTAAATTATCAATTTTTGAGTTAATCGCAGCTTCCGTTAAAACTTTTGTAGTTTCTTGGAAGGAAGCAGCGCTAATCCAACTATCCGTACTCAATGAAACCTTCGTGATACCTAGAAGGAGCGGGCTAATTGAAGCTAATTGGCCACCCTCAGCTGTAATACGCTCATTTTCAACAACTAATTGAAGTTTTTCAACCTGCTCACCTGCTAAAAATCGAGTATCTCCAGCATCCAAAACTTCAACTTTACGAAGCATTTGACGAACAATCACCTCAATATGCTTATCATTGATACTTACCCCTTGAAGGCGGTAAACCTCTTGAATTTCATTCGTTAAATAATGAGCTAACGCTTTTTCACCTAATACTTTTAAAATATCATGTGGATTAGTTGGTCCATCGACGAGGGCTTCTCCAGCTTTAACATACTCACCTTCCCGGACAGCAACGTGTTTTCCCTTTGGAATCAAATACTCACGCTGCTCTCCAATCTCAGGAGTTACAATCAATCGCTGTTTACCTTTTACATCCTTACCAAAAGAAACATATCCATCAATTTCAGAAATAATAGCTGCTTCTTTTGGTTTACGAGCTTCAAATAATTCCGCCACTCGAGGTAAACCGCCCGTAATATCTCTTGTTTTAGAAGACTCACGGTGGATCTTAGCAATTAATTCACCGGAGTGAATTTCTTGCCCATCAACCACCATTAAGTGAGCACCAACAGGAATCACATAGCGAGCCGGAAGATCACGATTTGGAAGACGAACTGGTTGCCCAGCTGCATCCATGAGAAGAACCGTCGGTTTTTGATCCGCAGACTTACTCTCAGAAATAACTTTAGTGGCAAAACCAGTCACGGAATCCACCTGTTCCGTCATCGTAATACCTTCTTCAATGTCTTGGAAAGCTACGCGACCAGAAACTTCTGCAATGATGGGGTTTGAGTATGGATCCCACTCGGCAACAACAGCTCCCTTTTGCACTTTTTCACCATCATCGAAGTGAAGTAGAGCACCATAAACAAGCTTAAATCGCTCTCTTTCTCTTCCATTCTCATCAACAACCAAAACATCTCCGTTTCGATTCATAATGACGTTTTTACCTTGTTTATTTTTTACAGCGTATACGCCACTCCATTTTATAAAGCCTTCATAACGAGAGTTATGAACTGATTGCTCTACTGATTTTGAGGCTGCCCCTCCCATGTGGAAGGTTCTCATAGTTAACTGTGTTCCTGGCTCACCAATTGACTGAGCTGCAATAATACCAACAGCTTCGCCCAAGTTCACAGTGGCTCCACGCGATAAATCTCGACCATAACACTTAACACAAACCCCACGACGAGATTTACAAGTCAAAACTGACCGAATTCCAACTGATTCAATTCCAAGTTCATCAATTTTTTTAATGTGATATTCAGTCACTTCTTGGCCCGAAGCCACAATCACTTGATTGTTCGTCGGATCAATTACATCCTGAACAGCAGTACGTCCAAGAACACGCTCGCCAAGACCTTGAATAATTTCTCCACCCTGAAATAATGGTGTAACAATCAACCCATCTTGTGCACCACAATCAAATTCACTAACGATCACATCCTGAGCAACATCCACTAAACGACGTGTAAGATAACCCGAGTTTGCAGTCTTAAGAGCTGTATCGGCAAGACCCTTACGCGCTCCGTGTGTAGAAATAAAGTATTGTAACACCGACAAACCTTCTCTGAAGTTTGCGGTAATGGGAGTCTCAATGATCTCACCTGATGGTTTAGCCATCAAACCTCTCATACCACCCAATTGTCGAATCTGAGTTGCAGAACCCCGAGCTCCAGAGTCAGCCATAATGAAGATTGGATTAAATGATGGAATTTCAGACTCTTTACCCTTTTCATCCACAAACTTTTGCTTTTCAATTTTAGCCATCATTTCTTTGGCAACGCGATCACTTGTTTGCGCCCAAATATCTACGACTTTATTATATCTTTCCCCATCAGTAATGAGACCTTCATCGTATTGCTGTTGAATTTCTTGTACTTGTTTTTCGGCATCAGCAATTAAAGTTTTCTTAGAGGTCGGGATAATCATATCATCAATAGCAATCGACATCCCGGCTTGAGTTGAATACTTAAATCCAAGCTCCATGATCTTATCAGCTAAGATACAAGTTGCTTTTGCACCAGCTAATCGGAAAGTTTTATCAATCAATGCTGCAATTTGTTTTTTGTTCATTACAACATTTATTTCTTCAAAGGGAACTTCACGAGGAACTGAGTCGCTCAAAATAGCGCGACCAATAGAAGTTTCTCTTAATTTTCCATGAATTCGAACTTTACAAGCTGCCTGAAGATCAATGATTCCTGCTTCGAAAGCATACTGAGCTTCTGCGACGGAACCAAAAATTTTCCCAGTTCCACGAGCTCCTGGACGAATTCTTGTAAGCCAATATAAACCCAAGACAATATCTTGAGATGGGTTAATAATAGGTTTACCACTGGCAGGGCTTAAAATGTTGTTGGTCGACATCATTAAAACGCGAGCTTCAACTTGTGCCTCCACTGACAACGGAACATGGACAGCCATTTGGTCTCCATCGAAGTCAGCATTAAATGCTGTACAAACTAATGGATGCAATTGAATAGCTTTTCCTTCATGAAGTACGGGCTCGAAAGCTTGAATACCAAGTCTATGAAGGGTTGGTGCACGGTTCAGCAAGACTGGGTGTTCTTTTACCACCTCTGATAAAATATCCCAAACTTCAACAGTTTCTTGATCCACTAAACGTTTTGCTTGCTTAATAGTTGTTGCAAAACCTTTTTCTTCTAATTTGTTAAATACAAATGGCTTAAATAATTCAAGAGCCATTTTCTTTGGTAAACCGCACTGGTGAAGCTTCAACGTAGGTCCAACAACAATTACGGAACGACCCGAATAATCCACTCGTTTACCAAGTAAGTTTTGTCTAAAGCGACCTTGTTTACCTTTAAGCATATCACTCAATGAACGAAGGGGACGCTTATTAGGACCTGTGAATGTTTTTCCTCGTCGACCATTATCCAACAATGCATCAACCGACTCCTGCAACATTCTCTTTTCATTTCGAATAATAATATCGGGAGCATTGAGTTCTTGAAGTTTTCTCAATCGATTATTTCTGTTAATCACACGACGATAAAGATCATTCAAATCAGAAGTCGCAAAACGGCCACCATCTAAAGGCACCAAAGGCCGTAAATCAGGGGGTAGTACCGGCAGAACCTCTAGCATCATCCAATCGGGCCGATTGATTGAGTTCTTAAAGGCCTCAACCACGCGAAGTCTTTTAGTTAATTTTTTAATCTGCGCATCAGATTTTGTTTCTTTAATATCAATTCTTAATTTTCTTGAAAGATATTCGGGATCGATATTACGCAATAAACTTCGAACGGCATCTCCACCCATGCCTGCTTTAAAGTTTGGTCCATATTCATTCAATGCAGCTTGATAAGCTTCTTCTGAAAGAACCTGACCCTCTAGCAGTGGAGTTTCCATGGGATCTACAACAACGTATGATTCACAATATAGAACCTTCTCAACATCCTTAAGTGACAAATTGAGAAGGTTTCCAATTCTACTTGGCAACGATCTCAAAAACCATATGTGCGCAACTGGAGTTGCAAGCTCAATATGACCTAATCGCTCTCGACGTACTTTGCTTTGTGTTACTTCAACGCCACACTTCTCACAAACTACACCGCGATACTTCATTCGCTTATACTTACCACAAAGACATTCATAGTCTTTAATTGGTCCAAAAATTTTAGCGCAAAATAACCCATCTCTTTCCGGCTTAAAAGTACGGTAATTGATGGTCTCAGGCTTTTTAACTTCGCCAAAAGACCACTCTCGAATCATTTCCGGTGATGCAAGTGACACTCTAACAGAGTCAAATGATAGCGGATCTTTTGGTTTATCAAAAAAGTTTAACAAGTCTCTCAAGGTATTCTCCTTTTGCCTCTTGCCAGTTACAGCAAATTAATGAGTCTTATCACTATTATCAGTGTTGTTAATAGGTGCCTGTGGAGTAACTACAACTTCAGTTTCCTCAACATTATCTGTTAGGATATCTGATTCCACCAACTCAACATTCAATGCCAAGCTTTGAAGTTCTTTAACTAAAACGTTAAAGGATTCAGGTAACCCTGGTTCAAGAATATTTTCACCTTTTACAATACTTTCGTACATTCTAGTTCTACCTGCGACGTCATCAGACTTCACAGTCAAGAACTCTTGTAGAGAGTACGCAGCACCGTAAGCTTCGATCGCCCACACTTCCATCTCTCCTAATCTCTGACCTCCGAATTGCGCCTTACCACCTAAAGGTTGTTGAGACACTAATGAGTAAGGTCCAATAGAACGAGCATGGATCTTTTCTTCCACAAGATGGTGTAGTTTAAGCATGTACATAATTCCCACTGTGACAGGGTTTTGGAATGGAATTCCCGTACGTCCATCAAAAAGAATTGTTTTGCCAGTCGAAGGTAATCCCGCCTTAGAAAGCAAACCTTTAACATCTTCTTCAGTGGCACC
This sequence comes from uncultured Pseudobdellovibrionaceae bacterium, assembly GCA_964612425.1. GTDB lineage: Bacteria > Bdellovibrionota > Bdellovibrionia > Bdellovibrionales > Bdellovibrionaceae > CAUJGP01. Next base: position 40,060 of record CAZTDX010000010.1, on the reverse strand, counting down.
ATCAAAAACAGGAGTTCCAATATGAATTCCATTTTTCACACTATTAACGATGGATTTTAAAGAAGCTTCATCAGCTTTCTCTATTTTTTCAGTAATTTCTGAGTCATTGAAGATTCCAACCATTTCTTTGGAAACTTCACCTGCATTCCACTTTTCTAAGTGCTGTGCTAATTGCTTTCCTAAGTTGTGCGCAGCCCATCCTAAATGCACCTCTAAGATTTGCCCAATATTCATACGTGACGGAACCCCAAGTGGGTTTAGAACCATATCAACAGGTGTACCATCAGCTAAATATGGCATATCTTCAACAGGCAATACTTTTGAAACAACACCCTTGTTCCCGTGTCTTCCGGCAAACTTATCTCCAACCTGAAGCTTTCTTCGGATGGCAACATAGACCTTAACCATCTTAATTACACCAGGAGGCAACTCATCACCTTTTCTAAGGCGATCAATCTTTTCATTGAAAACTAACTTAACCGCATCTAATTGATTTCGAGCACCATCTAATACCTTAGTTACCTGATATTCGAGATCAGAATCTAAAGGAATATAGGATAATAGATCAAATGGGATAGTCTCTAAATCTGCAGAAGCGATAATCTGACCTTTATTTAATAATTTTTGACTACCATCTTCATTTAATAGAACTCCTTGAGTTGTCTTTCCAATTAAAAGTTCTTTTAATTTATTAATGGCGTTGTTTTTAATAACGTTTTGTTCAACAGCTAAATCTTTTTCAAGTTTCTTTTTCTTCTCATCAATGATCGATGATAAACGTTCATCACGCTCAGCGCCTTCTCGACTATAAACTTGCGCATCGATTACCGTTCCATAAACGCCCGATGGTACTCTCAGCGAAGTATCTCGAACATCACCAGCTTTTTCGCCAAAGATGGCTCTTAAAAGTTTTTCTTCTGGTGATAATTGAGTTTCCCCTTTAGGAGTTACCTTACCAACCAAAATATACCCAGGTTTTACTTCAGCACCAATTCGAATAATACCGGAACTATCTAAGTCTTTCAGTGCTTCTTCACCGACGTTAGCAATATCCCGAGTAATTTCTTCTTTACCAAGTTTTGTATCTCGAGCAACACATTCAAATTCTTCAATATGAATTGAAGTATAAGTATCCTCTTTTAATAATCTTTCGCTAATTAGAATTGAATCCTCGAAGTTATATCCCATCCAAGGAGTAAACGCGACGAGAATGTTTTGACCTAAAGCCAATTCTCCAAGTTCAGTTGAAGGACCGTCAGCGATAATATCGCCTTTAGATACTCGATCCCCTTTTTGAACAATGGGCTTTTGATTAAAACATGTATTTTGATTTGTTCTTTGATATTTCGTCAGATTATAAATATCAACGTTTGCTCCAATTTCCCCGCCTTTTGCTAATCTTCGGATAACAATTCGAGACGCATCAACTTCTTCCACAATACCATCATTTTGTACAACAACCGAAGTTCCCGAATCTCGAGCGACTAACTTCTCAACGCCTGTTCCAACAAGTGGAGCTCTTGATCTCAATAAAGGAACAGCCTGACGTTGCATGTTTGAACCCATCAAGGCACGGTTAGCGTCATCATGCTCAAGAAATGGAATTAAGCTTGCTGCAATAGAAACAAGTTGGCTTGGAGACACGTCCATTAAAGTCACCTTGTTTTTATCTATGACTTCGTATTCACCGTCTCTTCGACATGTAACATTTTCAGTATTAATCTCTCGACTAGCACCTGAGTCTCTCGTTGCTTGAGCAATGAAGTGCCCCTGTTCTTCAAGAGCTGAAAGATAATTAATATCTTTAGAGATCTTTCCAGTTTCTACTCTTCTGTAGGGAGTTTCAATAAAACCATAATGATTAATTCGAGCGTATGTTGCAAGTGAGGCGATCAATCCAATGTTTGGTCCTTCTGGAGTTTCAATAGGACAAATACGACCATAATGTGTTGGATGCACGTCTCGAACCTCGAAACCCGCGCGATCTCTTGTTAATCCACCAGGTCCCAAAGCTGAAAGCCTTCTCTTGTGAGTGATTTCAGATAAGGGATTGGTTTGATCCATGAATTGCGAAAGTTGTGAAGCACCAAAAAACTCTTTTACTACTGCATTTACTGGTTTTGCATTCACAAGATCATGAGGCATCATTGTTTCAACATCTTGAAGAGACATTCTCTCACGAATAGCTCTCTCCATTCTTACTAAACCAATGCGATATTGATTTTCTAGTAACTCACCCACAGAGCGAACTCGACGATTTCCAAGATGATCAATATCGTCAACAATTCCACGACCGTTTTTAAGATCAATTAAATGTTTTACTGTAGAGATAATATCTTTATTTGTTAGAATTTTAAAGTCAGGAGGACACTCCTCCATTGAAATCCCAAACTTATGATTGATCTTAATACGACCAACCTCAGAAAGATCATAAGTTTCAGGATCAAAAAATAACTTCTTAAAGAAAACAGTAACAGCTTCTAATGTTGGTGGTTCACCAGGACGAAGTCTCTTATAAATCTCTAATAGAGCTTCTTCTTTTGTGTTAACTTTATCCACTAAAAGAGTATTTCTTAAAAAGGGTCCTACAGAAAGACCATCAAAGAAAATTAAATAAAATCGAGTGATCCCGATTTCAAGGGCCTTTCGAAGGTTAGACTTTGTTAATTCAGAGTTTGCATCAGCAATGATTTCTCCGGTGTCTTCATCAATAATAGGCTTTGCGAGAACCTTACCTTCAAGTTCTGCCTCACCCACTTCAACTTCCGAAACTTCAAGTTCTTTGAGCTTTTTAACAATGGCTCGAGTGATACGACGACCCGCTTTGACAATGGCTTCACCATTTTTGGGATCGATGATATCAACAATAGCTCTTTGACCAGATAATCGATCAATATCAAGCTTACGATAAAGCTTTCCTGACTTTACATACACTTCATCAAGGTCGTAAAACTGCTCTAATAACTGCTCTGTATTATATCCCAGAGCTTTTAATAAAATTGTTGCAGGAAATTTTCTTCGACGATCAATACGAACATAAATTAAATCTTTTTGATCAAATTCAAAATCTAACCACGATCCTCGATAGGGTATAACGCGAGCAGAATAAATTAACTTTCCACTTGTATTATTTTTTCCACCATCATGGTCAAAAAATACACCCGGCGAACGGTGTAATTGGCTCACGACAACTCGCTCAGTACCATTAATAATAAAAGAACCATTGGCAGTCATAAGTGGAATTTCACCAAGGTACACTTCTTGTTCTTTAACATCACGAATGTTGCGAGCTTCCGTCTCTTCATTAACTTCAAATACAATTAATCGAAGAGTTACTTTTATAGGAGCTGCGTAAGTCATGCCTCTTTGACGACACTCATCCACATCATATTTAGCTGGCTCTAGAGTGTAGCTCACAAACTCTAATGAAGCCGTATTATTAAAGTCACTAATAGGAAAAACAGAGCGAAATACGCCATTTAATCCATCCTCACCTCTCTTATCAATATCCACATCCTTAAGAAGGAACTCTTCATAAGAACTTTTCTGAAGGTTAATGAGGTTTGGAATTTCGATGACCTGCTTATTTTTAGCAAAGGACTTTCGAACTCTAAGATTGGACGCTGTGATAGGAGTATTTCCCATTCTTTCTCCTTAGACAAAAAAACGTGACTAAAATTAAGATCATACAAGCTCTACCCCGCTTTGAGCAAGGTAGAGCTTCAAAAAATATAACAAACCGATTACTTAATTTGAACTTTAGCGCCTGCAGCTTCAAGAGCCTTCTTGAATTTGTCTGCATCGTCTTTAGAAGCGCCTTCTTTAACAGGCTTTGGAGCGCCTTCAACAAGTGCTTTTGCTTCTGCTAAGCCTAAGCCAGTGATCGCTCTAACTTCTTTAATAACGTTAATTTTGTTAGCTCCTGCGTCAGCAAGGATAACATCAAAAGCAGTTTTTTCTTCAACAGGAGCAGCAGCTCCACCGCCGCCAGCAACGGCAACAGCAACAGGAGCAGCAGCAGTAACGCCCCACTTTCCTTCTAAATCTTTAATAAGGCCAGCAAGTTCAATAACTGGCATATTGGATAAATAATCGATAACTTGATCTTTTGTAAGTGACATAAATAACTCCTAATAATTTTATAAAATTTAAATTTAACCTAATTTTTCTTGTTGCGCTGCTAAGACTCTGACAAAGCCACTTGGTACAGCATTGAGAGTACCAACAAACTTTGACATTGGACCTTGTAATAGACCCAAGAACTGAGCACGCAAAACTTCTTTTGAAGGCAACGTAGCCAAGTACTTAATTTTTTCTTGATCTAACGCTGCGTTTTCCATAACGCCGATTTTTAGCTGTAGTAACTCAACATCTTTAGCAAAAGTCGATAAAACTTTCGCAGAAGCTGTCACGTCACCATAAGCAAAAACGACCGCATTAGTTCCACGCAATACACCCTTAAGAACCTTCTCCACCTCGGGATACTGTTCTAACGCTTTTTCAGCGAGAGTATTTCGTACAACTTGCATTTCTGATTCAACAGGATGAAGTTTTTTTCGAAGCGATGTAACCTGCTCCACCTTCATGCCTTTAAAATCGACTAGAAATGCCGCTTTCGCTTTTCCGAACTTTTCAGCTAGGCTTTTTACCATTTCTGATTTTTCTGCACGTGTCATCATACTATTTGACCTCCTTTCTATAGAATCTATGCGATTCAGGATGGGAATGGAGGTTAAAGAATTCTCTTAAAAACCAATGCCCGTCTCGGTAGGCCATTCTCCTTATTCAATGAGCTGAAATTACTTTCAGACCATTGAGAGAGAACAACTTAAGGTGTTTCCACCACCTACTTTCTCTGACCGCACTCAGCTACCATTAAAGTTAAACTTTAGCAGTAGCCTTGTATGTATGGAACTTCCATACTTTAAAATTTAAAAATACTAAACAGTTTTAGCAGAAGCTTGTAGCGCATCTACTTTAATTCCAGGCCCCATTGTCGATGCCATAGAAATTGCTTGTAGATAAATACCCTTACTTGAAGCCGGCTTTGCTTTCATCACCGCCCCAAGAAAGACAAGAAAGTTTTCTCGAATTTTATCTGCGCCCATGGACTTACGACCAACAGAAGCATGTATAATTCCAGCCTTATCAACCCTGAAGTCAAGCTTACCCTTCTTCTCAGTAGTTACAGCTTCACCAATATTCATTGTTACTGTACCCACTTTAGGGTTAGGCATTAGACCTCTTGGCCCAAGAATTTTTGCCACTTTCGAAACAACACCCATCATATCTGGAGTTGCAATTGCCTTATCAAAATCCAACCAACCATCAGTGATTTTTTGCACAAGATCTTCAGCCCCTACAAAATCAGCGCCCGCTGCCTTTGCCTCAGCTTCTTTTGGACCTTTCGCAAAAACAATAATCCGTACGTTTTTACCAAGCCCATGAGGAAGAGCAATCGCACCTCGAACTGCCTGATCTGACTGTTTAGGATCAACCCCTAAGTTTAGTGCCACATCAATGGACTCATCAAACTTAGCTGTTGCTGATTGCACCACCATTTTACAAGCATCTTCCAATGAATATCTTTTCGCTGAATCAATTAGCTTACTTGCTTTTGTATATCTTTTATTTTTTGCCATAAACCACCTACTCAACTACTTCTATGCCCATGCTGCGAGCTGTTCCTACAACTTGCGACATAGCAGATTCAACTTTAATACAATTAAGATCTGGAATCTTAAGTTGACCAATATTTTTAATATCGGCCATTTTAATTTTTCCGACCTTTTCTTTTTGCGGCTGCTTAGATCCGCTTTGAAGTTTACAAGCCTTTTTAATCAAGCTTGAAACAGGTGGTGTTTTAGTGATGAAGGTAAACGAACGATCCTGATAAACAGTAATAATAATAGGCACAATTGAATCGCCCATGCTCTGTGTACGAGCATTAAACTGCTTACAGAATTCCATAATGTTTACCCCATGCTGTCCGAGCGCCGGTCCAACGGGAGGCGCTGGATTTGCCTTCCCTGCCGGTATTTGCAATTTCACCATTCCAGTTACTTTTTTTGCCATACCCACTCCTAAATAATGAGGTTAGTCTATTTTGAAACTCAGCCAATCTGAGCTTCATTTAAATTTAATTTTTTTCTACCTGTAAAAAATCAAGCTCCACAGGTGTTGGTCGTCCAAAGATACTAACAAGCACTTTAACCTTACCTTTATCTTCATTAATCTCTTCTACCGTGCCTGTAAAATTACTAAACGGACCATCTATCACAGTCACTGTTTCGCCCATTTGAAATTTAATTTTGGCTTTTGGTTTTTCAGCGCCAGCAACCATTTGTTGAGTGACACGCAAAACTTCACTTTCAGGCACCTCAGGAGGGCGCGACGTCCCACCGACAAAACCTGTGACTTTTGAAGAGTGTCTAACCAAATGCCAAGTCTTATCATTCAAAACCATTTGAACAAAAATATACCCTGGAAAAAATTTTCTAGAGCGAGTTTGTTTTTGGCCCTTTTTACCAAGAGCAACAATGCTCTCAGCGGGAATTAAGATGTCACCAAATGAATCTTCAAGCTTGTTAGATCTGATGCGCTCTTCAATAGCCGATTTGGCAATAGCCTCGCAACCGGTCTGACAATTGATAATGTACCATCTTTTATCCACACTCCACCTTACCTTGTTAAATAGTTTACCAAGTAGCCCGATACAAAATCGAAGGTGGTAATAATCACTGATGAAATCAAAACCATTACAACAACGACAATTGTCATTGCTGTCGTGTCCTTCCTTGACGGCCAAACAACCTTTCTTATTTCAAGGGCTACATCCTCACCCCACGCAAGCACATTTTTATTGAATTGAAGTGATGCAAACACTGCCAATGCTGCAATCACAGGGATACCATGCTTCACAAAATCGACATTATGAAGTCGTGCCATAAAAGCAAAAGATCCCGCAAAAGTTTTAAGAAGCAAACTCACCGAAAGACCGATAATAGCGGAGAACGCAACAAAGGACATTGTAAGTATTTTTTGATTAGTTTTATCCATAAACTTTGTTACCTAAATCTTTATTTTTTTGGCAGGGCGGGTGGGATTCGAACCCACAACCTAAGGATTTGGAGTCCTTCGCTCTACCGTTAGAGCTACCGCCCTATCTTGTTCAAGTACCCAATTCTTTATCTCAACAAACAACGAATGGGGACTTCCTTTCGAAAGCCCCCATCAATAAAAATTATTTTGTATTTTTACTCAACAACTTCAACAACAACCCCAGCTCCCACTGTTCTTCCACCTTCACGGATGGCAAAGCGCAATTCTTTTTCCATTGCAATTGGAGCGATTAACTCGATGTTCATTTCTACTCTATCACCAGGCATAACCATTTCAACGCCAGGCTTTAAAGTCACAACACCTGTCACGTCAGTAGTTCTGAAATAAAATTGTGGTCTGTAACCATTAAAGAATGGAGTGTGACGTCCTCCTTCTTCTTTTGTAAGAATATAGGCTTCTGCTTTGAATTTTTTATGAGGCTTAATAGTTCCTGGCTTAGCAAGAACTTGTCCACGCTCAACATCTTCTTTCTTGGTACCTCTCAATAAACAACCACAGTTGTCGCCCGCTTGACCTTCATCAAGAAGCTTTCTAAACATTTCAATACCTGTAACTGTTGTTTTTTGAGTTGGTCTGATACCAACAATTTCAACTTCTTCGTTAATCTTGACAATACCGCGCTCAATACGACCAGTAACAACAGTACCACGACCAGAGATCGAGAAAACATCTTCGATAGGCATAAGGAAAGTTTTTTCAACAGCTCTTTGAGGTTGTGGAATATAGCTATCAACTGCATCCATTAATCTCTTGATGGAAGGACGACCCAATTCAGAAGTATCACCTTCTAAAGCTTTAAGTGCAGAACCTTTTACTATTGGGATTTGATCGCCAGGGAATTCGTACTTAGAAAGAAGCTCGCGAACTTCTAACTCAACAAGCTCAAGAAGTTCAGCATCTTGAACCATATCTACTTTGTTTAAGAAAACAACAAGCGCAGGAACACCAACTTGACGAGCAAGAAGAATGTGCTCGCGAGTTTGTGGCATAGGACCATCAGCAGCAGAAACCACAAGGATGGCACCATCCATTTGCGCAGCTCCAGTGATCATATTCTTTACGTAGTCAGCATGTCCAGGACAGTCAACGTGAGCATAGTGTCTTTTATCTGTTTCGTATTCAACGTGTGATGTAGAAATTGTAATACCACGCTCTTTTTCTTCAGGAGCTTTATCGATTTGATCATAAGCTAGAGCTTGAGCCTTCCCTTCAGTCGCTAAACATGTGGTAATCGCAGCAGTTAATGTGGTCTTACCATGGTCAACGTGACCAATTGTACCAATGTTTACGTGGGGCTTCGAACGGTTAAACTTTTCCTTGGACATTGATTCCTCCTAGTATAGAAAATCACTTTCGATTTCTTTTATTTTGTTTTAAATTTTAAACTTAAATCTAATTAGTTTACCTTTAATATTTTAATTTAATCAACCCATAATAACAAAAACCCAAAACTTAGTGGAGCCCATGGCGGGAATTGAACCCGCGACCTCACCCTTACCAAGGGTGTGCTCTACCACTGAGCCACATGGGCACATCATGCGCCCGCAAACAAAAAAAATGGAGCGGATTTACAGTCTGCCCCCTTTAGCCACTCGGGCATCTCTCCGGATCTTGAAGCTTTCAAAAACTGGAGCTGGCTATGGGACTCGAACCCGCGACCTGCTGATTACAAATCAGCTGCTCTACCAATTGAGCTAAGCCAGCCCTAAGACAACAAAAGGCTCCTTCGCATAAAATGCAACGAGCGCCCTAAATTGTCGACTTAGATTTCGAGTTCTATGGATGTTTTTGTTAAGAGTCAAAGGATTCTATTAAAAAATTTAAAGTTTTTCCCAACCTTGTTGCCTTCGAGACTCGTACATGGTGATTCCTGCAGCAACTGAGACGTTGTAACTGGCTGCATTATCCATTTGTGGTATCGAAACAAGCTCATCACACATTTTTTCAGTTGTCGATCGCAGCCCCTTATCTTCGGCGCCCAAAACCCAAGCTACTTTTTCTCCAAGTTTCAATTTTGAAATAGTTCCCTTCCCTTGTGCAGAAAGACCATAAATCCAAAATCCCTTTTCTTTTAAATAATTCATTGCGTGAGTAAAATTAGGAACTCTCAATACTGGAACATGCTCCACCCCCCCGCAAGAAACTTTGTGCACAGCAGGGGTTAAACCAACAGCCCTATCTAAAGGCAAAATTATTGCTTCAATACCAAGCAACCATGCTGATCTCAGTATTGCGCCTAAATTGTGAGGGTCCTCTACACCATCCAAAAATAGTATAATAGAGTGTTCATGATGGCCCAAATCTTCAATATTCACAGGCTGAAAATCTTTCATCTCAGCAACAACACCCTGACTGTGTCCACTGATTCGCTCCAGCTTATCATTACCCAAAGCCTCTATTGGAATTTGCCGCCGACGGGCCTCCACTGCTATCTCTTGAAGCTCATGAGAACTCTCCCATTGAGTTCTTAAACAGATACGAAGAACATCCTCTGAGCGAACTTTTAAGGCTTCTTTTACAGAATGCAACCCAACAGTCCACCTCGTTCCTTTTTTACTCGTAGGATTTGAACTGCGAGGTGTTCGTGATGCCCCCTGATGAGTTGGATTTCGATGACTGGTTTTAGAATTTTTAGTTTTATAACTTTTATTTTTCATGAGAAAATTTCCTTAAGCCTGGAGCTTATAAACGAAATTCACTTTTTCAACAAGAACGACGTGACTCAACTATGAATTATCTACATAATTAATATAGTTTCGTGATCACTTCAATCAACAACAGAGGAACGACGATGAATATAATCGCCTGCGCCGGACTCTTACTTTATATTTTTGCCACAACTTCTTGCGCGAGTAGCTCAATGACCGAAAACGACAACACAAATAGAATCACTGAAGGGCAGTATGAGGACATTGTTGATTACTACACTGATCATAGTCAAAAATACGATGGCCCGTACAATTTGCTAGAAGTCTCTGCGACGCTAATTAATACTCAAGTTATTACAGCTCAAGTTAAGCGCCAAGCAACCCTCTTTCAATGGGAAAATTCCAAGTTTCAAGCTGAACTAGAAACTAAAAAAAGTACCACCAAAGACAAGACAGAAGTCTTCGTTAGTTTTTTCACACCAGATAAAAAAAGTGGAGACCTCCTAAGAACAAACACCCTTTGGAAAATTATTTTAAAAACAAAAAACCAAGAATATGTTGGCACCCCCAAAAAAATGACTCTTCTACCCGTGGAAATAACAAGTCTCTATCCTAGACATAATCGCTGGAGTACGGCTTATACAGTGTCATTTGACGCCCCTCGCTCTTCTATTGAGGAACAAGAGTCTCAGTTGATTATCACAGGCCCCGTGGGCGTTGCGACACTTCAGTTTAAAAGTATTTCAAACACTAAATAGAACTTGTTTAAACAGTAAAGTGCTTAATCTAACAGTTATATGCTAGCCGCTTGTTGGCGAAGCTGAGCCAACGTTAATGTATTTTCAAGTAAACACGCAATAGTCATTGGCCCCACCCCCCCAGGAACAGGAGTTGCAGCGGAGACCCAACCTTCAAGTTCTGTAAATCGAACATCTCCAGTCACTCCTGATCCCTGACCTGAACCGTGGATTCCAACATCTATAACAACTGAACCCTCTTTAAAATCTTCACGCCCAAGAAGGTGCCTTTGCCCTGCGGCGACAACCACTATATCCGCCTTTTTAATTATTTCATGCATATTGGGTGTTCGACTGTGGCAGACAGTGACTGTGCCATCAGCAGATGTCAAAAGGTGCGCCATGGGGCGACCCACAATTTGACTTCTTCCAACAACAACACATTGCTTACCCCTAATCGGAATTTGGTAATGCTCTAAAATTTTCATAACTCCCCAGGGAGTACAAGGCGCTACCCTCTGCCTTCCTACCCATAAATAACCCATGTTTATAGGATGTAATCCATCAGCATCTTTTAAAGGATCAATGGCATCTAATATTTGATGCGATGACAAATGAGGTGGTAATGGCATCTGAACTAAAAAAGCATCAATTTTAGGGTCTTTATTCAATTTGCTTATGGCGGACAACAAATCAGCTTGTGCTATTTGCGCTGGCAATTGTACTTTTTCTGAATAAAAATGAACGGCAGCGCAAGCACTCTCCTTATTGCGAACATAGACGTGACTGGCAGGATCATCCCCAACGATGATAACTCCTAAACCCGGTTTGCGACCCACTTTTTTTTCAAATTCGAGGGCCTGTTCTGCTACATTCATTTTTAACTTATTTGCAACGAGCTTACCGTCTAAAATAATCATCGCTTTTTCCTTTTTTGGTGAGATTGGTTTATAATCATTTTTTTTCATTATGGAAATAATAAAATAGATTTTACTTTACTAATGCTCAATGCCTCTCAATACTTCTTTTGCATAGACTGCGTTTATGCTGAAAGAACTGACATCTGCATCAAAAACATAACCGAGGTGTGCAATGATATTATATGGTTCTCAAACGTCTCCTTTTGTTCGAAGAATTCGACTCTTGCTCAATGAAAGTGAGTACGAATTTAAAAAAGTTGATATATTTAATGCCACGGAGAGACAGCAGCTACTTAAAATTTCACCGCTCTTAAAGATTCCTATTTTAGTGATTGACGAAGCAACGGTCTGGGATTCAAGAGTTATTTTTAATATTCTCTGTAAAAAGGGATACCACCGATCATTGCAAATCGAAGAAGAAAACTTGTTAACAGCAATAAGTGATGTGTCTGACAGCCTGGTACAAACATTACTTGCAAAAAGATCAGAGCTTACTCTTCCAAAAAATACGCCCATTGAAATCAGTCACCGTGAGAGAATTCAAAATACTTTGTCTTATTTAGATAGCAAGGTCGCTAGCAGTACTTTTTCAGACTGGAATTTTATTTCAATGTGCTTATATGCATTGGTTGATTGGATTCAATTTCGCTCACTAACAGAACTTTCTGGCTTTCCCCATTTATTATATTTTAAAACCAGAAATCAAAATCAGCCGAGAGTGCAACTCACAGATCCTAGGACTTAGGTTCCGTTATAATAGTAGCTACACTCTTCCCTGTCTTAATGGACTTTTCTTTTTGAGCTTTATAAACGTTAGTGATTATGGTGTGAAGCTTTGATGATTTTAAGGAAATCTTAATGTCTGACAGAATTAAACCCATCAAACGGTATTCGAGAGCTTCAAGTTTAAATATTTTTAGTTTAGTAAGTTGAACTCTCGATTTTGAATGAACCTCGTGCAATATATTATTTAAATCAATAATTGCCTTCTCATATTCTTTGAGTGTCACGGCTCCGGTTCCCTTTACCCATTGATAAATAGTTTCCTCAATAGGAACTATTTTACTCATCCAACGAGTCATTTCTTGATCTTCATTAAAGAAGTTAAGGTCAATGGGGTTACAGCGATGAAATTCAACTTTAAATTTACAGTCGGAAGCACTGGATTTAAGTATATTGCCCCAGCATTTCTTAGCGGTGTTTTTATATTCCGGGAAAAACATGTCTTCAAATCGCTGAATTTTGTACTCATATTTTGGATCGGGACTATTTTTTGAAAAAACCCAATGCGAGTTAATATATGTAAAACTATGGTAATGCCCTTTACCCTCCCAGAATAAGGAACCCAGATCTCCCATTTTAGGCTTATCATTGGGACCTAACTTTTTGCAGTAAGGAGAGTTCATCCAAAACCAATATTCCGCTAATGGCACAAATCGAACGGATTGAGCTAATCCAGCCTTTATCAAGGCTCCATTCCAGCAGTTTGGCCCTTCTTTAGAAAGCTTTAAACCATTGATGCGGTTGTATACTTTGGAGCGACTGGGACTTGAAGAATCTCCCCATGGCAATTCCAAAGAAAACCCCTTGATAGGATTTATCAATAAGAAAGTAAGTATGAGTATATTTCGACGAACAAAAAAAAGCATCATCCAGACTCTTTCAAAGACCATACCAATTTGAAACAGCGTGTATGACTCTGAATTTATAGGAGGGCATCATTGAAAGTTCTCGACGAACTTTTACTCAAGATGACTTTTTTTGTCAGTTCACTTTTAAAAACATTGATAAACATTGAAAATTATAAAAGTGTTGAAATTATTGATTTGATGTCAACCCTTTCTACAGGGAAACACGGCTCATCACTCTAAAATATTATTTCGTTTATATTAACTACTTATAAATATTAATTATTTACAATGAACGATTATAAAAGTTCATTCATAGCGCCTGGCGCGAACTTTGCAGACCCTAAAGATGAGTTCTTTTATCAATAAAAAGAGTGGAGATCAAACCATGAAAATAAATAAGACTTTACCAGCAATACTGGCGCTATCCTATTCATTAATAGGCTATGGACAGTCTCCACAGATCGACTCTAATAACGTGGTTACTACGAAAATTGATTCATCACCTGAAATCTCAACCAACTACACGAGTGCACAAATACTTCCTGCTTATAAGCTCGGATTGAAAAAAGGGATGTTTGAAATCTCTAGTGGGATAGGACATATAGAAGGTAGTAATGGCTCTTTGAATGGCCAAGCCAACAATATCAAAACGAGTCCACAAACTGATTTTATTCCATATCAAATAGCCTATGCATTAACAGATAATACCTATTTCTCTGTTAGTGGTCGATCAGTCCAAGAGAGGGATCGCGAAACTCGCTCTAGCTTTGAAGGAACTAAAGAACCACAAATCAATTTATCTTATTTATTTAGAAACGATAACTCTGGACTTTTAGTCTCAGGGACTTACACGCCTGATATGGGTCCTAAAACAGTTCAATACAATGGTATTAGTAGAGTGGAAGGGACAGCTCTGAGTGGAGGCTCCTCTTCTGAACTCTTGTTGGGATATTATTATCGTCTTGAATATTTGATTTTAGGTGGCGAAGCTTCTTACTTATACAAAGACACTCGAACTGTTAACGAAAGTAATATTACGCTCGGAATAACTGCCAACCCCACTCAAACTCGATATGAAGGTGGTGCGGAAAAGTCGATACGTGGAATTGCTGAATTGGCATCGCCATTTCGTGTTGGTGGGTTCATCGGTAAAACATGGGTAGAGTTGACAGAGCGACAGGTGATGTATCAACCAGCTCCAATTTATGATAATTCTTTTTCGAGAACCTTTTATGGAGCTTATGCACGCTTTCAGGTTCTTCCAAAGTTTTCTATTTTACCCATGATTAGCTTTAGTAATGCACCGGATACGTCAGGCTTATCCAATGGCTCACAACAAGATTTAACGACTCAAGTGAATTTACGTTATCGATTTTAATATTAATTTAAATTTGATAAATTCAAAGTGACTTGTAAATAAAATTTGTACCTTCGATTATCCAGATCGACATTCTTCAAGCGGTTCAACAATTCTAATTCTTTTTGCACTAGATAAAAGCGTTTGTAAATCTTGTCTCTAGTACAAGAGCAAATAAAGTCTATCTATATTTTATATCTAATTTTATTAATAATTTTTTGTGATCCATAGAATGAGTTTGTCAAAAAAAATGATTTTTGACAGTTGTTGTAGTTTACAGAGTTGCATTCATCAAGCTAAGTGTCATCTCAAAGGGAGCAATAGTTCTAATCGATGTATTGATGAAAATAACTTAGCATAACTTTAAAAAGTTTACTCTAGTTTGTATTTTTTTACTCACCTTTGAGATTGAATTCAATTTCCAATATAGGAGACTCAAATGAAATATTTTAAATTATTTTTACCTGCAGCTTTTGCATTATTCTTTTTAAATGCGCATGCTTATTCAAAAAAAACGGAGCCCATTGAAAAAATATTTGAATATAAAGTCGACAATGGTATTTATTTCACTTTGTTGAGTCCCAACGGCAAGTATTTAGTCTTTCAAGAAAAAGATGACATTAAAGCACTCTTAATACATGAAAAGAAAATTATTACTATATACCATCTTGAAAACCAATATTATAACGGTTTAGATGGATATGAATTCAGTGAAAATTCACAGCAATTTATGTTCAATAGGAACAATTTAACAGTAGTCTATGACTTTGAAAAATCATCAATTATCTATGAAAAGATATTTGATAAAGGAGAAAACAATGAACATGTTTTCTCCGCTAATCTAAGTAAAGATGGGCAATCCCTAATTTTTACTTCTTACGCTGATGGTAACAAATATTATGTCTTTTTAAAGATATTCAACATATTGCAAAATAAATTCGTTTATACTGATTATATGACTGAATCAACTCATCACGTTCACAGACCATGCTCTAAGGGGTATTGTATTTCCTATTGGAGTTCGAAAAGACATTCTAAAGTAGTTTCTGAGAGCGGAGAATCTTTAATTTATATTCCATTTCAAAAATACAATACTTCTGAAGGTTATATGGAAGCTCCAGGGGGAGCATTAGGAGTGGATAAAGGTTATTTAGATATCGATGCCATTGAAGTCAAAAACTCATTCGCCGACAGAACGATTATTAAGCATTATGGAATTTTTGACTTAGTAAATGAAAAAATGGTTTTTGAAACTAAAGAAGAAAATAAGAATCAAGCATGGAATATCGATAATCTACAATTTATAGATGTAAACACGATACTTGCAATTACGAAAAACGGATTATCGGTTATGAACTCTGAAGGAAAAGTAATAAATTCTATAGAGCAAGATACTGAGATATCGCTTAATTTTGATGTTGTAAGTCCGAACAAGAAGTATGTAGCTCTTCATAGAGTTGGACTACAGGAGCCTACGGATGATCCCACGCTGTCAAAGTCAAGAGTTCAACTAGTGGAGATTGATTCAAAAAATAATAAAATAAATTACAGTAAGGAAATACCGATTTATGGCAGAGGGCAAGGAATTATTCAATTGCCAGATTTTACTGCGAACTCGAGATATTTATTAGCATATAATGGTTCAAAGCCCGTTTTAACTGCAGTTGATACATTAAATGGAAGCCCTAAATTAATAAATTTTAAATCCAATATTGGAGCTGTTAGAGTTTTTAAAAATCGACCTTTTGCAGGCGTAGCTGAAAAAGACGGTACAATGACTATATTAGATTTTTCTGGCGATGAAAGTAAAATTATTTATTCAGATAAAACAGGTCTTTCTACTTTATGGTTTTTGAAATCAACTCTTGATTTGAGAATTCAAGGAAATATGAGTCCAGATACTGAAGATACTATTTTTTGCCTAGAAGGAGCGAACGGTTTCAACATATATAAGTGGAATAAATAGATTCAGTTCAGGATTTAAAAAAAAGTAGAACTAAAATGAAAAAAATATCAATTTTTATATTTATATCCGCAATGCTCAATTCAAATGTTTACGCGGGCTATTGTGAAGATTATTTTTCAGCACTTTCCAGCATCGAAAGATATCAATCATTGCAAAAATGGGGTTGTGAAGAGTAGGAAAAAAATCATACAAAAATTGATGGAAAGAAATGTAACATTGACCCCGCAGAAAGAAAGAAAATCGAAACTATTTATAAGAACTGCATTAAAGAAGCTATCGAAGAACGTTGCCCCTGAGAAGCTGGGATGCTATTTTAAATGTTTGGGTTGATTTCCAAAATATTGATCAACGGCGGTCCATGAAAATTTAATTTGAGGATAAAGCAAGTACTGTCTTTAGTTGTTGTGCGTAGAATTTAGAATCCTCCGTATTAAGGTCTTGGAGTTTTTTAACTACTAAATCAAATGCTTTTCTATATTCCTGGTGGTATTTTAGAGATAGCGGCCTGATGGATCACTAAAAATTCTCCATCAGAGATTAATAAAATTTGTTGAAGAACTTTCAACCGAAATGGATGATATAACTGATCCAACAACCGCTACATTAGCGCAAATCAATATCCAAATTTTTTCACCAAAAAAATGACCCTTCGTTTTGAAAAGTCCATTGCCTTAATGGAAAGTGATTCTTGAGAAATAAGGGGATACGAGATTTAAACAGATTCTGTTGAAAACGCGCGAAATTCAGAAATATTTTTATAGCCATTTAAAACCATAAACAATCGTTCTAAACCAAGTGCAATTCCACAGCTCGGTGGCATGCCGGAATCTAAATGTTTAAAAAAATCTTCATCAAGTGCGATTTGTTCTCGTCCATAGAGGATCTTTTTTTGAAGATCCTCCAGCGATCTCGCTCTTTGAATGATTGGATTGTTCAGCTCATTGAATGCATTGGCAATTTCAATTCCTTGAATATAAACTTCAAAACGATCTCCCCAACCTTCAGGGGTTAATCGAGCTAATGCCGCTTGGGAGGGCGGATAGCTATGCAAAAATAATGGACCTAATTCATGCAGTCGAGGTTCAATTCTTTCTATGAACAATCGAAAAAACACCTCGTCAAAATCCATAGTTTCATTAACTTCTACATCGTGTTTTTTTGCTATTGAAATTAAATCGTGGGCTGTGGAATGAGGATGCAATTGAAAGTGAAGATACTTTTCAAATAACTCAGCAACACTCATGACTTTCCAATCCTGGGACTTTAAATAATGGTTTTCTGAAGTGATGACGGCACTCACTAAATTAATCACATCCTCTTGAATTTCCGCTATTGAAGAAAAGGATCGATACCATTCTAACATATAAAATTCTGGTTGGTGAATGGGCGTCAGTTCTCCATTTCGAAAGCAAGGTTTAATCTCAAACACTTTATCCCACCCTTGAGCTAAGGATTTTTTTAAGTGCAACTCGGGACTCGTTGGCAAATAAAGGTTTTGTCTCTTTGAGCCATAAACAAATTCTGTTTTAAATGACTCAATAAATGGTTCTGTTCCAGGGCAAGGAACCAATGTCGGTGTTTTAATAAAGTCGAAGCCTCGATCATAAAAAAATTGCTCTATGTTTTTGAGAAAGTTTTCCCATTTTCTTGCCGCGAATTTCGCTCGACTTCCATGACCTTGATCGGTCAGGTTGGGACTTAAAAGCCTTAGTATCTGTACGTTTAATTGAATTTCGTTAGTTTTGTCATTAGGACTGTGATCGAGTGTGAATTCATCACCCTTACATTCAACCCAATCCCCTGAAATTAAAATTTGTTGAGAAAAAAATAAATCCGAATTTAAAGAACAAGAATTTGTGGAACTTGCATGGGCCACTTGAGTGTTTGCTGAAAAATGCAATTTGCAGATAACATCACCATTTCGCATAAGAAAAGCACTCTCTTCTGTAAACACTATCATCCCTCGGAACTTCCACCCGAGGGATGATGGGTATTCATTGTTCCAGCTTTTCAAAAACGTATTCCGCAACTCTAAATTTAAATTCTTATTTTCAAAATTCATAAAATCTACCTACATTGACTTTTTCCACGAAGCAAGAGTCTCATGATCCTTGGACTTTAGAATTAAATTTACCTTGGGATGTTCATTTGAATGACGATTTTGACTAAATGAGAGAGAATAGACTGTACTCTGTTCTTTTTTACTGTCCCTTGGAGTTCTTAATCACATGTCTCACTGGTTTACAGAAAAACTCTTTCTCGATAATGATGACTACCTCAATGACTTAATTCAAGAAATGGAGTTGGCCAAAAAGTCGATTGAGATGGAAGTTTTTACCTTTGAAGACGGTGTTCTTGCTCAAAGATTATTACGAGTTTTTAAGAATGCCGTCCTGCGCGGGGTGAGTGTTCGTTTAATTGCCGATGGTTGGGGGTCTCCTTATTTTTGGAATAAAATTGGACCTGAATTAGAACAAGCAGGAGTAAAAATTAGACTTTATCGAGCACTTCCCTGGCGTCATCAACGACACCATGCTGATGAGCCCACTTCGCCATTTTTTAAATTTTGGTATCGCGTTAAACGAATTAATCGAGGTTTTCACCGCAAAGTAACCATTATCGACCGCAAAGCTGCTTGGGTCAGCAGTATTAATGTCAGCGACGTGCACCTCAAGGAGGTTTATGGTAAAAATGCTTGGGCCGACATCGGCGCACGTTTTACAGGACCAGCGATTAGTTTCATGCTAGTGGCTTTTAATCGTATTTTTTACAAAAAGAAATGGCCTCGCTTTTTTAAAAAAACAAGCACACCATTAGTTTTGCTGAATGATTCATTCATCATGCGTCGCAGAACAACTTATATTCAAAAACGACGATTGAAACGGGCTCGCCGACGAATATGGATTCAAAACCCCTACTTTGTACCAGAGCGCACACTCCTTCGCTCGCTCTACAAGGCTGCTGCTCGAGAAGTTGAAATTAAAGTTATTATTCCAGAAAAAAATGATCAGCCTTTGGTCAAGCTATTAAGCTTTGCTCTCCTTGAGCAATTAATCCAAAGGGGAATAAAAATTTACGAATATCAAACTCGTTTTGCCCACAAAAAAGTACTTATTGTCGATGGAATTTATACCATTGGATCTACTAATTTTAATCATCGAAGTTTTTTACATGACCTTGAAGTTGAGGTGCTCCTAACCAGTAGTGATTCCAAACAGCAGCTAGAAAATGGCTTCACAGATGATTTAAAAGAATCCATTGAAATCACCGCTGCGTGGTTTAAAAATCACTCTTGGTTTTATCGAGTTGCGGGCCGAGTTTTGTTTTTTTTACGATATTGGTGTTAATAAAACTTAACTCTGAGTGAGATTTAAACTTTTCCAACAAAGAAGTAGACCTTTTTTAGTGGAACCTAAATAAGTTTTGCCAGACTCCCAAGCCTATGATAACTGGAGTTGCTGAGATAGGAGATTCACATGCAAAAATCAATAAATAGCTTCTTTGAAGACCTAACAAAACACCCTCGTTGGACGAGCTTTAAGTCTGAAGTTAAAAAGAAACTGAATACTGAATTGGCAAAACTTAAGAACTCTATTAGCCAAGACACTTGGCATTCTGCTGAAAAAAACTACAGCCAAATCATTAAAACTCTTTCACAAGCCCAAACACAAGTGGATCTTGAAGTTCAAAAGGCATTAAAGACTATTAAACATTCAGCTGCTGAACTTGAAAAGACAATTAAACAGTATAAATCCTTAGCGCTGAAGCAACGACAAAAAGTATCTAAATCAAAAAGTACTTCAATTAAAAAAGCGACAGGGGCTAAGAAAACACGCAAGAAAATAACAACAAAAGCCGCTAAAGCATCAAAAGCTTAAGCCCTATATACGCGCGAGAGAAGAAGGTCGATTCTTCAATCTAGGCCACGCTCAACTGAGCTGGCCTCCATTACGAGTGTTCCAATTTTTATCTCAGACTCAATTCGAACGATAAGCTTTCGGTCGTCATCCGTCAGCCAGAAGAAAATATCACCTACTGGTTTAAAAACTCCATCTACTTCAAACTCTGGCTTAATGACAATGGTATCAAATACGCCAGCTTCAGTTTCAACTTTTTCTTTTCTTAATGCTTTACCTTTAAAGACAATATTTTTTTCGTCGTCTGCGACCATAAACTTATATTCTTTACCCACTTCGTAATTAAAAATTCGCATATAGAATGCAGCACTAAACACATTTTGTGCATAGGGAGCAATCTCCCAAGATTGATTTTTTTCTTGGTGTCCTTTTTTTTCAGTATATTTCTTTTCTACATAGACTCCTTTATGAGTCATTTGATCAAAATAACCTTTACCATTTTTTAGTTGCGCGCTTTCTTTGACTTGAAGCTCATATACTGAGGGCAATAATGTTTCAAAATCAGCTAACGTTTCGGACCAATCATCAATCATATAAAAACGAGAAAACATTCCTGTTGTGTTAAGTCCCGTAAACCATCGGTAAGACTTGCGACCGTTAACCTCAACAAACGGTTTTACCTCAAGCCTTAATTCACCAGCTTCCGCTTTAAAATAGCGAACACTTAACACAACTTTTTCACCCACTCGAAAAGGATCTTTTATGGGACGCCTGGAGCCCTCTGCAAATCCAACATTGCTTTCTAGCGCTGGCTCACGCTCTCTTGGAACGAGTCGTCCGCGCATTTGAGATATGCGACTTTCTTTTTTTTCTTTAATTCTTTTAGACTTTTTTCCTTTTGGAGATTGGGCTTGAGACTCCGCAGGAGCTAATTGTGGAGGTACGGAGGGAGGAGCTAAAGTTTTATCAATAACGGCACCACTCTCAACAACTGTTGAGTTAGGGTCCTCACCTAATTCCTTGATTTGAACCTTTGGAAGTCCTTCATCAACAGTGAGAAGATCGGTATCATTATATTTCAAGAAGGCCTTTGAACAACCAAATAAAAATATAACAAGTAACAGTCGCAATAGAAAATGATAGTTAGCTAAAACCATGTTATAATTATCTCTGAAAGAGAGTCTCAGGGGCAAAATCCATTTTACTTGAAATGTGATTCTCTACGTCTGACCAGGAACACAAACTAAACCTCGACTTTGTACGAGTTGGATTGAACTTAGCTTATGGTAAGTCAGATCGATACTTTTTCCAACGTCGGTGGAACCATAACCAATCTTCGGGATGCTGAAGAATTAATTTTTCTAAAACTTGATTATAACTTTGAGTGGTTTCAAGCAACGATTGATCTCGGGTTGGGAGGACTGTAGGCTTAATCTCTTCTCCGATGACGATAACATTTTTTCCGACCGAGTTTCGGTAAGTCCAAATGGGTAGAACTGGAGCTCCGGTTTTGATGGAAAACAAAGAAAGTCCATACGCCGTTCCCGTTTTAACTCCAAAAAAAGTGGTTTCTAAACCAAAGGGGGGCCCCATGTACTGATCTAATACAAAGATCAGGATTCCTTTATTTTTTAGAATGCGAAGAATATCAAAGGAACTGCTACTGCCGTGGGGACTTAAAAAGTTTGCGCCAAACCGCGATCTTGTTCCGAACCAAAAATCATTGAGCCACTTCACTTTAAAAAATTTAGAGATAACATAAAGTGGGTACCGAAGGTGCGCTAACATAGAAATCGCCATATCTCCATGACCTAAGTGCAACGACAAAAGTAAAACGCCTTTATCTTTTTTTAAAGCTTCGTCTAAATAAGTTAATCCTTGGAACTCAACATTCTCTTTAATCCAGGAATCGTCTATGGTAGGGAGTAAACAAAACTCTAAAAAATTATAGATTTGTTTTTTTAGTGAATTCCGAGCAAGCGTCACTCTTGCACTCTCAGCCATATCAGGAAAAACTATTTTTAAATTATTAAGCATGATTTGACGTCGAAAACGAAGGATATCAAAAAGCCAAAACGCACAAAAGGCAGAAAATCCCCAACGCCATGATTCTGGAACAGAAAGTAATAAACGGCTACACAATCTACCGAAAAAGGCGAACAAGCTGCTCATGAAAAGCCTCCTTATCACCAGAGATTTGTATTTCTAAAGGTACTACACACAAAGTTGGTCCGTTATGAGGCCACTCTTGAAGCTTCACCATATCTTTTTCGCTTGTAACAATGTAGTCAAAATCGTGTGCGGCTTTTATAATTTTTTTGATATCATCTTGCCGATAATGAAAATGATCGGGAAATGGAATAAAAGAAGCTATGTTTAAATTTTGACTTAATAAATTACTATAAAACCCCTGAGCATTCCCTAAACCACAAAAAGCTAATCCCTTTCCAGTTATAAATAAATTTTCATTATTTATAGGTTTGCCGTGAATCCAATGAGGCTTTCCTTGTTTGTGTTCTGCTTTTAAAATTGGTACTTTTAAGTTGGGAGGAAGCTCTTGCTGAAGATATGATAATGTTTCTTCACGACGGAGTTCCCACCTTGAGTAGACAATGACATGAGCTCTACTAAGTTCACTGAAAGATTCACGTGCTCTGCCAATGGGTGGCCATTCATAATCGTGTGGAGGCACAGACACATCAAGTAAAACAATATCCATATCTCGATGTAACTTACGATGTTGAAACCCATCATCAACTAAAATCACTTGGGTTTCTTGAGATTCGCTGTGCATCTTAACTGCTGATTGCCACTTTGTGGGACCAGATAAAACTCCAATTTTTGGATTTTTAACTTTAAGAAGTACGGCTTCATCTCCAAATTTTCGATAGGCTCCATACTCTCCGCTCACCCATGCTGATTCGTTGCCATTGGCTTTATAATTTCTAGTTATTACGCCGGGTTTATAACCAAGTTGGTTAATCTCGTGTATCAACCAATGGATAAAGGGAGTTTTCCCAGTGCCTCCCATCGTAATATTACCAACGCTAATAACAGGAATATCTAATTGATGATTGGAAATAAGGCGATGATCATAACACCAGTTCCTCAAATTAATTGCCGCAGACCACAGAGGAGAAAAGGGGTTCACACCTTCTTCTCCTTAAAGAAACTTTCAATGGCTTTTGCTACTCTGACCGTCACGCCTGGCTCTCCCAATTGACTTTTTAACTCACGAAGGTCTTTAACCACTTGAGCTCGATAATCTTGGTCATAAAGTGACTTATGCACTAAGGGAAGTAAAATTTCTTTAGTGGCTTGATCTTGAAATATTTCTGGGACAATTTCTTTTTTGGATAATAAATTCACTAAACCAAAAAAACCTTTATAAAGTCGGCGCCCAATCACGGCCGACAACCAACTGACTTTGTACATAATGACCATGGGTTTTTCGAGCAAGCCCACCATGAGTGTTGCGGTGCCAGAGGCTACAAGAACGGCGTCTGCTAAACTAATCATATTAAAGGGCTCATCTTGAACTAAAATTAGCGGAGCTTTTAAATGCTCTAGGCGCGATTGGATTTCCTCTTTGGAAAAAGTAGGTGCGACTAATAATATGATTTTTAAATCAGGATCTCTTTTTACCAACTCCTCCGCCACTTGGATTTGGATTTCAAGATGTCGATCAATCTCTTGCTTTCGACTTCCTGGCATAAGACCCAAGACTTTATGCTTTGGAGAAATTCCTAAACGATTTTTCTTTAATGCAATATAGGTTCGATCTTGATGTTCAGATTTTAAATCATCCAAGAGTGGGTGACCAACAAACTGAACAGGCACATTATATTGATGGTAAAATTCTGCTTCAAAAGGAAAAACAACTAACATCAAAGAGACGGTTTCTTTTACTGTGTAGACGCGGTTCTTTTTCCAAGCCCAAATTTGTGGTGAAATATAATACACGACGGGAATTCCAAGCTGATGCAATTCTTTACTGAGACGCAGGTTAAAACCAGGATAATCGAGTAAAACCGCCACATCGGGTTTGTTATTTTTTACTTCAAGAAGTATTTTATTAAAAACCGTTTTTATTTCTGAATACTGTTTTAAGACCTCTGAAAAACCCATCACAGCCATAGTTTCAGCATAGCCAATGCATTGAAAACCTAGCTGCTCCATGTTTTTAGAACCAACACCAAAGTACGAATGTTTTTTACCAGAGTTCTTCCAGTATTTTATGAGCTGCTCTGCGTACTGTGAGCTTGAGGCCTCGGCGGCCACCATCAAAATTCTAGACATGAGAAAGCTCGGAACAAATCCTTTCCACTAATTCCAATGCCACAAGCCCATCACGACCAGAAATTAGAGGCTCTCGATTATTAATAATCGCATCAACAAATGCATCGGTTTCTTTTTGAAGGGCATCAACTTTATCTGTGGCAATTCGTTCTGACACCAGGGAAGCATCAAGTCCACTATGAAAGCGCACGCGATCCAACTCACCATTATTGAGATACACGGTCCAATGAGAGTCATCGTCATAGGATTTAATCAAACGCGCAGGAATAGGTGACACTCTTGAAGCCTTAAGACAAACTTTTAAATTACTAAACGACAACCAAACGACAGCCCAATCAATGGTTTGTGACATGAGTTTTGCTCCTCGCGCCTCTAGATTAATGATCGGTCCAGGGTTGAGTGATAACAATAAGTCAATATCGTGAATCATTAAATCGTGGATCACACTCACATCTGCCCCACGAGCCTTAAACGGTCCACAACGCTCAAACTCAATATATTTAGATGTTCCCATTAAGAGGCGCCATTTTAAAAAGGCCGGATTAAATCGCTCAATATGCCCTACTGTGATCTTAACATTTTTTTTACTCGCTAAATCGATTAACTTATGAGCTTGAGATAAATCCGCGGTAATTGGTTTTTCAATATTTAAATGAATTCCATTTTGAATTAAAAACTCCGCCACTTCAAAGTGATTTTGTGTCGAAGTGGCGATCGTTGCTACGTCTACCTTGCCTGGAAGATCTTCCAGTTTTTCAAAAACTCCAACACTTAGGGCGTTAGCCACTTTTTGAGCTTGCATGCGATTGATGTCAAAAACTCCAACCAAATCAGATTGTGGATTATTCTTGTATTTTTGAGCGTGAAAAGCTCCGAGATATCCTACTCCAACGACGGCAGCTCTAAGTTTTTTCATTCTTTGGCAATTCCTCTCTTTGACTGACGAATAAACTGAATCAAGTACTCAATGTTTTCTGAAGCAGAACACTCAGTATCAATTCGTGCTAAAGCTTCTTCTTGAGTATCAGAACCCATAATTAATATTCTGATGGCGCGATGAATATTATCTACTTCTTCACGAGAAACACCTCTTCGAGCTAAACCTACTTTATTTGTAGCGCGAATCACGGCATGATTACCCTGAGCTTTAGAGAAGGGAATGATATCTTTATTGACGATAGAACCACCAGCAATAAATGAACCTTTTCCTACTCGTGTAAATTGATTGAAGGCACACATACCGCCAATCACAACGTTATCATCAATAAAGCAATGTCCACCAATATGAGAATCATTGGCGACAACCACATAATTTCCAATTCGACAATCATGTCCTACGTGAGTATAGCTCATCATATAACAGTGTGAACCTAAGGTTGTTTTCTTTTCTTCTTTGCTCGTTGCGAGATTTACTGTTGAAAATTCACGAAAAATATTATGATCACCAATAATCAATGATGTTTGCTCTCCTTTATAAGTAATATCTTGAGGAGGTCCACCAATTACAGCTCCTGGATGAAAGTGATTATGCTCTCCAATTTCCACATAGCCGCCTTTGCTTCCAATGGAAACATGACCTTCTACAATGGTACCCTTACCAATTTTAACATGGCCTTGAATCAAACAATAGGGACCAATTTCTGCACCCTCAGCAAGCTCTAAATTTCCAGTAATAACTGATGAAGGATGAATACTCATAAACAAAACTCCATTACTTAAATTTTAACTAAAGGAAATACCTTTGCGAGCAATTCCGCTTCGGCAACAGTTTCACCATTGACTGTGACCTTTCCACCAAAAATTAAAATCTGTCCTCGGTCTTTTCGGCAATCCATCTCGATGAGAAGTTGGTCCCCAGGAATCACAGGCTGTCGAAAACGAGCTTCATTTATTCCGACAAGAGCGACATCTTGTGGTGGATCTCCTGGGCGATTACAAAGTAATGCACCCACTTGTGCAAAAACTTCAAGTATGATCACCCCAGGCATAACAGGCCTGTGTGGAAAGTGACCCTGAAAATAGGGTTCATTGATTGTGATATTTTTTATGGCCTTAATCGTATTACCTGTTCGCTGAGGGTAGTGAGGACCCCAAGCTACTTCAATTACGCGATCAACAAAAATAAAAGGATGTCGATGGGGTAAGATTTTTATAATCTCTTCTATACTCAATGAATAAGGTTTTAGTTGTTCCATAACCACCCCACCTTTTAAGGCACCACTTAAATAGTGCTATTTTGTTTTTTCAAATTCTTGAACAAGTTTATCTGTCAAATTGTATTCAGCTTTAATCCATAGAACACTTTGTTCGTTCTTTTCAAAAATAACGGAATATCCATCGTTCTTAGAAATCTTATCTAATACATTTTTCATTTTTTCTAAAATGGGATTCGTTAATTCGTTTTGTTTCTTTTGAATCTCCATTTGATTTTTTCCGTAAAGCTCTTGGAGCTTCATCATCTCTTCTTGAATTTCAGCTTGCTTTTTTTGCATAGCCTCATCAGAAAGTACGCCCTTTTTCTTTTCTAAATCTTCGTTCATTTTTTTGATATCAGCTTGCTTTGCTTCCATATCTTTTTTTCGCTTATTAAAATCAGCCTCTAATTCTGCTTTGGCCTTTTTACCTGCTGTCGTGCTTTGAATCGCTTTTTGTAAATCCACATAGCCGAACTTAGTATCAGCAGCATGTGCCGCGATTCCTGCTACTAAAAATAATCCCACAAAAAGCATTCCTATTTTTTTCATTTCCAATTCTCCTCTAGTTATAACTATTTTAAACTTTCTTATTTAATTATTACTCATCAAAACGAAGGTCCAATCATAAATTCAAAATTCATTGGTGGGTGTCGATCTGGATTTCTATTTAATGGAAATCCCCATTCAAATCTTAAAGCACCAATGGGTGAGAACCAACGAATACCAAATCCCACATCTGAGAAAAAGTCTCTACTGGTGATTGTATCTTCGGCTTGCCCTATATCAAAAAATATCGCGCCCTTAATTCCTGCATCAGCGATGAGAGGAAATTCCAACTCTGTCATATAATACAACTGTTGGAGGCCACCGAATGGTCGCATTGATGCTTTTTCTGCTAAGTCGGGGCTCCAAGGATTTGTTCGAGCAGGATCAGTTAAGTAATCATATCGCATTTGTGAGCGAAGGTACTTACCCACAGTAAAACTAGGATAACCTCTTAAAGAGAAAGATCCACCCAATAAAAATCTTTCATTGAATGGAGGTTCTTTTCCAGACTCAGTAGACTGCAAGAGACCATAAACAAAATTGTTTCTCCACACCACATCCCAAAATATTTTTTGAAAATAGCGCATCGAACTCATACTCTTCATATACCTTAAGTCCCCACCCAGTCCGGCACGCTCCAAAGAAGTTGATAAATATATTCCTTTAGAGGGAGTAAAACGATCATCACGACGATCGTACTCAATGGTTCCAGTCATGGAGCTTGTAACACCTGATGCCGTTTCAAGAGGATAAATTTTAGGGTCAGCCAAAGGTTTACCTGCCTCATCCGTCTTACTTTTGAGATCTGTTTTATCGTAGCGATATTTTACAAACGCATTGACATAATCTCCTAAAGGGTGACCAACACTGGTTCCTGCTCCCAATAATTCTTGGGTAAAATCATCTCTTCTTGAATCACTGTCTTTATAGATTTCACCACCCAGAGACCAATCGGAATCATTGAAGTTAGGTTCAGTAAAATTAAATCGATAACGAGTAATATTTTCGCTATGACTGACTGAAGCACCAAGTTTTTGGCCTTTACCTAAGAAGTTACTTTCATTGACTTGACCATTAAAAGTAAACTTGTCGCGAGTGCTGTACCCTGCTCCCAATTGAACGGAACCTGTATGACGTTCTTTCACAGTGATATCGATATTCAATTGATCTGGCTTATCAGGAGGAGTGGAATTTTTAAAATTTACTTCCTCAAAAAAACCAAGTCTCTGTATGTTTTCAAGTGATTCGCGCTTACGAGTTTCATTGTACAACTCACCTTCAAAAATCCTGAGCTCACGTCGAACGACCTTATCTCTCGTTCGACCATTCCCAACAACATTGATTTTTCCAAAATAAACTTTGTTTCCCTTATCAAATTCAAAGGTCACATCAACAATCTTGTTTTTTTCATCAATATTAGTTCGCGGAATAACGTTGGCAAAAGCATATCCTAAATCACCATACTTCGCCTGCAATTCACTTAAATCTTTTTGCATGACCTCGTAAGAGAATACTTCCTTTTTATCTATTTTAATAAACTCACGCAACTCATCGCGGCCATAGAGGATGTCTCCTGTGAAGTCGACACTTCCCACTTTGAACTGATCACCCTCATCAATTTTGATGGTTATGTAGATCCCCTTCTTGTCGGGGGTTACATAAACTTGGGGTTTTTCAATTTTTACCTGAACATAACCTTCATTAAAATAAAGGTACTTTAGCATTTGTGTATCGCGATCAAAGGCATCTTGTTTATAGCCGCCCGTCCCGCTCATAAAGCTAAAAAAACCACCTTCTTGAGTCACCATTCGATTTTTTAAAAAGCCATCTTTTAATTTGGTATTCCCTAAAAAGCGAATTTTTTTAACTTTTACTTTTTCATTTTCCTCGATTCGAAAGGTCAGCTTCACTTTTTCGCCAGGGACAACATCTTCAACAAGGGGGTCAATTTTAGCGAGTAAGAAACCCTTTTCCTCGTAATATTTTTGAAGCTTTTCTTGGGACTCTCTAATTTTAGCGTGATTTAAGATTTCAAAAGCTTTTATGGTCACTTGCTCTTTAACATCATCATCTTTTACTTCGGCATTCCCAACAATTGTCAATTCAACAATCGTTGGTTTTTCTTTCACCTTATAAATTAAATCGATTTGATTTGCACTTACTTCACTTAATACTTCAATATCACTAAAGTAGCCAAGATTAAAAAGATTTTGAACATCGGCCCGAACCTTCTCTGAAGAGTAAGTTTTACCTTCAACTGTCGTGATCTTAGCTCGAATGGCATCAGCTTCGATTTTCTTTTGCCCTTGAATAGAAATTTTACGCACAATCAAATCAGCGTTTTGCGCCGACGAAATCACACTCAAAAATAAGATAAAACACCAATAAATAAACGATTTAACCATAAGTTATGGAAGCCTATCGTGCTTTGAAAAGGAAAGTCAAAAAAGGGACTAAACACCTCGCATCAATATTTTGCTAAAATAAGAGTGG
Organism: uncultured Pseudobdellovibrionaceae bacterium; assembly: GCA_964612425.1. GTDB lineage: Bacteria > Bdellovibrionota > Bdellovibrionia > Bdellovibrionales > Bdellovibrionaceae > CAUJGP01. Next base: position 10,289 of record CAZTDX010000010.1, on the reverse strand, counting down.
ATGTCTTAGTCGCAGAAGTATCCAGGCCAGCAATTCGCTCTCTACAAATTCTAATTTTTTTGAATTAAGACAGTTAAGAGCAACTTGCTCAATCATTGCTCTGCTTAGTCTTTAATCTTGTATTGACGAATGATTCTGCTCGCTCATTGTTCAATATACCTTCTGCTTTATCACGGACTCTATTACCATCTTCAATAACAAAACTCTTATTTTTATCCAAAAACATACTGTGTTGAGTTCGCAATCGGTTGATAGCCGATTTGTTGATAAATTTTATTTGAAGTTGGATTGGTTAGGTCTGCATAGAGCACACAAAAAGCTTTTCCTCTATCCAACATTAATTGATACAGGATTGCTATTTACATCCTTCCAAATAAAAACTTCGCCTTTTTCAATTCTAATTCTAGCGATTTCAAGGCATTCCAATTTTGACGTTGGCTCATGAGGCAAAGATTCGATGGTGAATTGATAAGCCCAATCAGTAATTAATTCCAATTTTGCAGAGGTTGCTACTTCCATTTTTCCATTTACGCTCTCTGGAAACTGAACTTTCTCTAACTGGTAAATTTTTTGAGTCATACCAGTTTTAAATTCAGAACCAGAAATCTGACTCCACGCACGTGCAAAAGTTTCTGATGCAGCAGAAGGTCCCACAACTCCTGGAAGTTTTAAATTATTCGCAATACATCCAATAGATTTGTTTCCGTCATAAACTAGGAACGAAAGTTTTTTAATGATGGTCCTGTAGGGTCATAATTAATCTCAAATTGATTAGTCCAGTGATTTGGCTTACAATAATCAGGCGCAAAGACAAGCGATCGAATTTTTTATAAGTGTATTTTTGTAAAAATCATTAACTTCAACTGCTGATTTTGCAGAAAGTGCGATATGCTTAAGTTAGATAGAGATAAATCCGATTGCTTTTTCATTTAAGAAAATGGCCCATGTCAACCTTCACAATTTGTTTTTCACACTCTAGCGTGGGAACTGAGGACTCACGAATATGGGGTTTAAGGTTGTTATTTCAACAGCACCACTTAGTGGACCACCAAGAGGCCCACTAAGATTGCCACAAACTATTTTGTCTTTTTCATTTTCTTCATCATTTTAGAGCAATCGCCTTTTTCCATATTTTTTTGACATTGCTCCATCATCTGACCTTCACACATTTTTCCGTCTTTGTGCGTTTTCATACACTCGCCCATCATTGTGTGCATCTGGCCCATATCCATCTTTCCACCACCCATCATCTCATGATTCATCATACCTTCAGGCTTTTTCTCAGAAGAAACATCTGCTGTATGATGCTGTTGATGATCTTGGGTTGCTGACTCTTCCGCCTGCGCAGAAATTGCAAATCCCGCAATTAATGCTATCGCCACTAATGTTAATCTCATATCCAACTCCTTTTTTTATTCGCCATGCCTCATTGCATGAACTGTTTAATTTAAAATCTATTTGCTTTCCCGACCAAGCCTTAACGCATTGGCAATAACCGAAACCGAACTTAGACTCATTGCCGCAGCAGCAAAAATCGGACTGAGTAAAATACCAAAGAACGGAAAGAGAACTCCAGCTGCAACTGGAACACCGAGAGCGTTATAGAAAAATGCGAAGAATAAATTTTGTTTGATATTCGCAATTGTTTCTAAGCTTAGCTCCCTAGATTTGGCGATTCCGTTAAGATCACCTTTAACCAGAGTAACACCGGCACTTTTCATGGCGATGTCCGTTCCAGTCCCCATCGCAATTCCGACTTCAGCCTGTGCAAGAGCAGGAGCATCGTTAATTCCATCGCCAGCCATACCAACAGAAAAACCCTGAGCTTGATATTTTTTGACAATCTCAACCTTTTGATGTGGAAGAACATCCGCAACGACTTCATCAAGATCTAACTTTGAAGCTACTGCTTGCGCTGTAATTTTATTATCACCCGTTACCATCACAATTTTAAGGCCCGACTGCTTCAATGTTTTCAGCGCCTCTGGCGTTGTCGACTTGATCGGATCAGAAACTCCAATTAATGCTGCAATCTTTCTATCAATTGAAACGAGCATCACCGTTTGACCATCTTTTCTTAAATCATCCGCGATCACTTCAACTTCAGACAAAGAAATTGAGTTATCAGTCATAAGTGTCTTGTTACCCACATGCAGAACTTTACCCGCTACGATTCCTGAAGCACCCTTTCCTGTCACCGACTGAAACTTTTCAACTGGCAAGAATTGAACTCCATTGTCTTTTGCACTTTGATAAATAGCGTGTGCAAGAGGATGTTCACTTTCCCTCTCAATGCTTCCGACCAGAGTCAGTATTTCTTCGTCGCGGATGCCGCCAAATGTTTTCAGCGAAGTCACTTTTGGTTTTCCTTCAGTCAAAGTTCCCGTCTTATCGACGATGAGAACTTGAATCGTACGAAGAATTTCAATTGCACCGGCATCTTTAAACAAAATTCCTTGTTTGGCTGCTTTGCCAGTGGCAACCATAATTGACATTGGAGTCGCAAGTCCTAAGGCACACGGACAAGCGATGATAAGTACGGCAATGGCATTCACAATGGCGTTTGCAAGTTTTGGATCTGGACCCATCACAAACCAAGCAATCGCGGTTACTATTGAAGCAAGAACAACAATCGGAACAAAATATCCCGACACTGTATCTGCTAATTTTTGAATCGGTGCTTTCGAACGCTGAGCTTCAGAGACCATTTGAATAATTTGCGCAAGAAGGGTTTCACGACCAACCTTTTTGGCTTCGATAACCAAAGAACCCGTACCATTGATTGTAGCGCCAATCACATTCGATCCAGATTCCTTTTCAACAGCCATCGGCTCGCCAGTTACCATCGACTCATCAATCGAACTACTACCCGAAATGACAATACCATCAACGGGAACTTTTTCTCCTGGTCTTACTTGCAGTTTGTCTCCAACTTTGATTTCATCAAGAGGGACCTCTTCAATACTTCCGTCAGCATTTAATCTTCGCGCTGTTTTTGGTGAAAGGCCGAGCAAAGCTTTAATCGCAGCACTTGTCTGGCTTCTCGCTTTTAGTTCAAGAACTTGCCCCAACAGAACTAAGGCCACAATTACTGCTGCAGGTTCAAAATAAAGATTCACCAATCCCGTGTGTTTGTCCTTCATCGATTCAGGGAATATGCTTGGAAAAAATACGCCAAATAAACTAAAAAGATATGCTATACCTACACCAAGCCCGATCAGCGTGAACATATTTAGATTTCTGGTCTTAAGTGACATCCAAAATCTTTCAAAGAAAGGCCAACCACCCCACAAAACAACCGGAGTAGCTAAGGCAAATTCGATATAATTCATCCAAGCTTGACTATCATGAGAAGAAATTAAATGACGGCCTCCCATCGAAACAAAAAGAAGTGGAACACTTAGTACAACCGAAAAAATAAATCTTTTGCGCATATCTAAATATTCAGTTTGATCTTCTTGATGATCCGCCGTTAGCACTGTTGGTTCGAGCGCCATCCCACAAATTGGACAGCTGCCTGGGCCAATTTGTTTTATCTCTGGGTGCATCGGGCATGTGTACTCCACATCCAAAGGAAGGTTGGCACTCTCTTTCTTTGGAGATAGATACTTTTCAGGTTCATGATCAAATTTGGTTTTACATTTTGGGTTGCAAAAATAATATGTTTGGCCTTTATATTCAGATGCTCCACCTTTTGCTGTTTTTAGATCCACCTTCATACCGCAAACAGGATCGATAACGTCTGTAGCCGTCTTGTCATGAATTAAACCGCCGCTTTGATCGTGATGAGACGTATGTTCTTTTTTTTCGACGGAACAGCAATCTTTATGTGAACCCATATAAAATCTCTTACTTTCTAGTAAACTAGCTTTACTATCTCTTGAATTTTTTCTTCTGATTTAAATAAGTCGTCAGCACTAAACGCCTCTTTCACACAACCTCTAAGATGAGACTTAAAAATCTCTGCCTCGATAGCTTTAAGGGCCGACGAAGCGGCCTTCAGTTGCGCGATGATGTCAGGACAATATCGTCGGTTAACGATCATTCGTTCGATTCCCTCAATTTGCCCTTTCGCTCGATTCAATCTTGTTAAGTGGCGCGAATGATCTGGATGAGGATCACCGCCACCTACAACTTCCTTATGCTGCTCACCTTTCGACTTTTTAGTTTTTTTAGGTGCTTTAGATTGATTATGAGCTTTGTTTTGCATGACTGACTCCTCACGAAACGATATTAACTAATATACTATACCTGGGGTATAGTGTCAATATCAATAACTCAAAGTGAGAATTCATGAAAAAACTATTACCCACTCAACAGTCATGTTTAAAGGATTTTAGCTCAAAATGAGTCCCTCTTCGCAAAAGCGATTAATTTCCTTTGCAATAGTTTCCTAGTAAACTATTATGGACGTGAGGACCGTAAAATATGAAAAAATCGAGTAAGCTAGAGGCAAGTGATCTCAAATCCCACTTAGGATACCATTTAAGAGTTGTTTCAAATGCTGTTTCTCATTCGTTTGCAAATAAACTAGCGGCAAGTGAGGTCACTGTCGCAGAATGGGTGATTCTCAGAGAAATGTACTCAAGCGAGGAGAAAACCTCACCCAGTGTCGTTGCAGAACTGACGGGATTAACTCGAGGAGCCGTTTCAAAACTCATAGATCGACTCCTCCATAAAGGGTTCGTTAAGCGAGCAGAGTCTTCTGAAGACCGCCGCTACCAAGAAATTAAACTCACCGCGAATGCTATCAAACTCGTTCCAAAATTGGCTAAAATCGCTGATCAAAATGATGAGACGTTTTTTTCTGTTCTCTCGCAATCTGAACAAAAAAACTGATGAAGACCCTATTGAAACTCACCAGTCATCACAAGCTCAATACAAATCCAATTGAATAAAAAAGGAGAAAACCATGAGTAAATTAATTGATAAACTCATTGAGACCCAAAAATACGCATTGTCGATTCGACCAAAGATTGGCGGCTTCCCTATTCTTGCGGAAGTTCTCCGCCAGGCAGGAGTTCAATTGAATCGCTGGACTTTACCTTCTTGCCAATCTGTTTATCTGATGAAGGAAGGTTCTATTGTACAACAAGGGACACCTCTCATCATAGGGACGCATGAAATTCCCAAGTTTAATCGTGAGGCCTTGATCATTGCAATTAGAACAGATCAAGAAGGTCGCAGTACTTTCCCCGAATTCTTGCAAGCAGCTTGGATGGCCGGTGTTATTAGTTACGACGTTGATTTCGTAGATCGAAAGGTAACTTATTATGATTCAACTGGGGAAAGTTACCGAGAAGAATACCCAGCCGTAGATGTGAAAATCTAGGACTGAGTGTTGTAAGCTTTACCCCAATTAAATGGATAAGCGCTCCCTGACGACGAAGACATCCGCACCACCACCACTCACCACGAAGCAATATATTGGTTTACATTTACCTATAATGGTGTTAGCGTACGCATATGAAGTCCCACCTCAGGTATTACCTCAAGAGCAAGGTCCATGATCGGTTTGTAATAGAACTTTCGATACACGAGGTTGGCAAGTCACCCAAGTACCCGGATGGCATCAAGTATGGGCTAATTTGCAAGGACCTGAAGACCGATGACTATGTTCTTTTGGACAATCACCATCCCAAGGGTCCTCACGTGCACGTCAATGACCGTGAGTTTTCGTACGAGTATATTAGCGACGACCAATTGATTGCCGACTTCGAGATGATGGTCCTTAAAGAGTTAGGAGTGAAGTTATGAAAAAGTTGATTGTTTCCATTAAGTCTTCCAGCGAAACGCTCTCAGACTTCAAAAAAGCACTGAAGAACGCTCGCAAAGGGCGTTTAAGAGCCGATCATTTTGAACTCTCTTTTGACAACAAGAAGGACTTCGATCGTTTTGTGAGGAATTTAGGAATTTTATCGGTGATCTTAGTTCACAAACCAAAATCTGTCTATGAGCTCGCTAAGCTAATAAATAAGGATGTCTCTAACTTAAATAAGATCATCCTCTTTTTCGAAACTGTCGGTGCCATCAAGATAAAAACATCTACCGTCAACGGCCGCACTATGAAGACTCCAGTTGTTGAGTACGAACAGATTGAGTTTGATTTGAAAGCTGCATAATTTAAAGGGAATTAACATGGCTTTGCCCAAACTCGCAAAGAAACAAGTTGAAACGACTCTTGGTGCCTTTTGCAAAGACAAAACTTGCTTTTCCCATTCTTCTTTATTTTTTTCCTGGAATTTTCTGAATACTCCAGTGAAGGTATCGGTGCCCTGCAAGTCCTGTGGCGCCCTCAATCCCTATGGGATCGCCTTGTTTCACAAATTGACCATTATTAATTAATACTTTTTCAAGGTGAGCATAGAAACTATAATATCCACCAAAGTGGAGAATCTTTATGTGATTGCCCCATTTAGATTTATTTGAATAAAAATTACTGGAAAAATAATTAGAATTTCATTTTTAAAAAGATAGTTAGTTATTTTTTGCATAGGGAACTTCACTTTAAGCCCGAACTAACTTTTTTACAGTTGCTTTCAAATTTGACGTGGCTTTTTTATTCTTTAAAGACTTTGTACTCAACTTACTGATACCTCTTACCGAAACTGCTTTCAGTTTTTTAGATAGTTTTTTTCCTGGGATCTTTTCTTTATTTTTAACAGCCTTAGTATTTGCTGTAATGTCGCCTTCGTCCAAATCAATATTAAACAGATTTGAAAGATCTTGGCCTTCCAAAGACTTAGTTTTTTGTACTCCTTTTCCAGAGGTCTCAATAGCTACGTTATTGATTAGGTCCAAGGGATCAACTTTTCGAAGCTTAAAAAGAAGCTCTGGCTCATTATCCAAACGCGAACCAATTCCATACATTACAGCGGCTAAGTGTTTGCACAAGTAGGCTGAATCAGGGCAAGAACATTTTAGGGAAATTTCTTTAGGCTTAGGAAATAGCCCATCCTGCCTGTCAGTGATAGTTTTCATAACTTCATTGGATAGCCTACCCTGCATTAATTCAATAACAGAACCCATCTCACCGGAGCAACGCTTTGAAATATCCTTCCATTTTTTGGAGTCTACTGATTTAATCATAACAGAAATTTTATAGAGATCAGAACCCTGAACAAAAGCTGTAACTACTCCCTCTTCAATTTTCAAATGAATGACCGAGCCATTTCGAACATAAGTGCGACCTCTGGGGAGTCGGTTGGCGTAGTCGCTAAAGGATTCAAGGTGATCGCACCAGGCTCTACCCCAAAAGGATTTCGCAATTGCTCGCCCATTAATTTTAATCGGCTCAATTTTTTCACCCTTTTTCACCAGTTTTGCGGCAGCCTTTTCACCTTTTTTTCGTCTCTCCGCAACTGGAACATAAGGTCTCCATCCCCATCTATACATGGCGCCTCCATCGAAATTTTAATAATTAGTCCTCGGAGGCTGAAGCGATGTCAAGGGAAACAATTTTGATTAATTCGTCACTAGAAAGTTCTGTTAAAAGAGTCTCATTAGTTCCTTCCAAAATTTCTTGCGACATCTGTCTTTTCATCTCTATGAGATTATCAATTTTATCTTCAAGAGTGCCCTGACAAATAAATTTATGGACAAGCACGTTCTTTTTTTGCCCGATACGAAAGGCTCTGTCGGTTGCTTGATTTTCAACTGCTGGGTTCCACCATCGATCAAAATGAATGACGTGGGAAGCGTGGATTAAATTAAGTCCCGTTCCACCCGCTTTTAAGGATAGCACAAAAAAAGGAGGTCCTGAATCTTTTTGAAAGTCATTCACCATTTCGGCCCGTTTTTTCACTGGAGTTTCGCCATGAAGAATCAATCCCGGTCTTTCAAAAATGACTTCCAAAAATTGCGCCAAAGGCTCTGTCATTTCTTTAAATTGAGTAAAAACCAAAACTTTTTCCTGCTTTTGCGAAATGACTTCACAAATTTCCTTTAATTTTTGAAACTTACCACTTTGACTAGGGCTAAAATCGCCGTTTTTTACGAACAATGACGGATGATTGCAGATTTGTTTGAATCTCATGAGGTACGACAGGACAACTCCCCGTCGCTTAATTCCTTCCAAACTTTTAATTTCTTGAGAAAGTGACTCAACAGATTTTTGATAAAGCGCCAATTGAGATTTGGTAAGATGGCAAAAACTTTTAACTTCGGTTTTATCAGGCAAATCATTGATGACACTTTTATCTGTTTTAAGACGGCGTAGAATATAAGGCTTTACTAGATTTCTAAGGGAGGCATATGGATTCTTTTTGTCCTGTTTAGATTTCATAAAAGCCTCAAAAGCTTTAGCTGAACCAAGTAATCCAGGCGAGACAAAATCAAATAATGACCAGAGATCCGATAAATTATTTTCCACCGGAGTTCCAGTGAGAGCTATTTTGTGATTTGATTTGGTATTTTTAAGGGCCTTAGTTTGTTTGGCTGATGGATTTTTTATACTTTGTGCTTCGTCGGCGATAACTAAATTCCAGTTTAACTTTGATATCCACTCATAGCGCGCAATTGATCCGTAGGTTGTAATCAATAAATCAAAATCAGAATTAGAATCAGATGGTTGATTAACACCATTACCTGAAGGGTGAGCAATCCAGAGTTTTAAAGAGGGCGCAAATCTTTCAAACTCATTTTTCCAGTTACCAATAAGTGAAGCTGGCACCACGAGTAGAGTTTGAGTCAAACTTTTCTGCTTTGAACGAGTGATATTAAAATGCTTTTTGATGAGCAAAAGAGAGATAATCTGAATGGTTTTACCGAGCCCCATATCATCCGCGAGCACAGCACCAACTTGCATTTGATTGAGGGTATAAAGCCAAGATACACCTTGGCTTTGATACGGCCTCAGATTTGCTTTAAGGTGCACGCTCAATGTTTTTTGCAATTTTTTATCAATTCCAGGATTTCGAAGCTCACAGAGAGCCTCTTTTAGCCACTCTCCAGCTTGTACTCGAGTTATGTTGCTCTCATCTGCAGAATCACTACTGTAAATTTTATCTCCGCCACGCTCTAGGCCAGACAACCATCTTAAACCTTCACCAAAAGTTAATCCTTCACCATTCACAGCTTTTCCGATTTGCTTCCATTTCGACAATAAATCAGAGAGCTTTTCCTGATCAACAGCAACCCACTGCCCCTTAAAAAAGACAAGATGATCACTTCGAGAAAGTAATTCTTGAACTTCCTTTTCAGAAATTTCATCCTCTCCAAGTACTAAGTTAGCCGAAAAATCCAACATCGCATTGATGCCCACTTCTCCAGGTTTTTTCTCCCCAATTCTAACTGTAATTTGAGGTGTGGTGGGATTTTTAGGTTTCCACCAATTGGGAACCCTTACAACAATACCTGATTTTTCAAAAAGTGGAATATCTTTTAAAAATTTGTAAGTCTCTGATGGGGTCCACGCCTGAGGATGATAAATGGCTCCAGACTTGACGATCTCACTTAAAAACGCACTTTCTTGGGACGCCTTATGAATCGGTGAAAGTAGGCGAAGCAGCAAGTTTTTATTTTTAATTCCTGAATATTCTTCGAGAGCTTTTCCTAAAGGAAGATGTTTTGCTTTACCTTCAGTTGAAATTTGATGTGCATAGGTTGCAAGAAATGCAAATGGGGTTTGCTCAGATTTTTTATTTTCCGCTAAATGAAAACAAACTCGACCCAAAAGATTCCAATTTGAATGGCTGGCAGAAAAGTAATCCCTAATGTTCTTTCCTGACTCTTTGATTTCAATTCTTAGACTTTCTTCAATTTGAAGCCAAATACTCATTAGATGATCGCTATTAATGTATTCAGACCCCTTAATAGGAGGAGCTGTTATAATAAAACGATTTAGTTCATCATCCGGAAAGGGAATTTGAATTGGATGTTTGGATAGATCTCGATTTTCGAGATCAGGTGTCGCTACAAACAAGGCTAAATAAATACGAACAAAATCCTTCCAATAAAAAAGAGATTCTGACTCAGATTCATGCGAATTCCAAGAGTCTAATTCCAGAAGTCCAAATCCCGGTCCACGCTCAAATGCCTCTAAAAGAGTTTCAGCGTCTTCTGATTTTTCAGCTCCTTCTAAGTGAAATCCACCGTTTGGAAAAACAATTAGTTCCATCAAACCTCTTAAATCAAAGTTGCATTATTTTTATTTATGCTATGCTTTGGCAAATTTTGTTGGTTAAAAAAACAGTCCTCAAAATCCAATGGTCCAAAGCAAAAAAAAAAGGTTAGCTTTTGGCTAACCTTTACTTAGTTTCTTCAGTAAAACCAATCAGTTAGATTGGTTG
>CAZTDX010000009.1:0-68334 GCA_964612425.1 uncultured Pseudobdellovibrionaceae bacterium | reverse complement strand
GAGGACATTTTCGACTCCTTGTGAGGCGTATTTAGTGCTATCTCGTCTATCATAAGCTTCAGTCTAGTGAAGTCAATTTAATGTCAGTATTTCAGAGCTAAAAATGAAATTTCTTAAAATGTCTGGTCTCAAGAACCTCATAATAGTTCCGATAAAAACCGCAGATAAAGTAACCGTAAAAATGAGGAGTTTAAAGATGAATGCGAACGCGGATTTTCATGAGAGCCACGATGTCAATAGTATGGCCTCAGAGTTTTTTAATTCAGATATGGAGTACCTAGCAAGAGGTGTGGATAAATTTTTTAGTTATTTGCTAGTCGCACAGTGGGCCTTTGTGATTTTATTATCTTACCTTGTGACTCCTAAGACGGCTCTTGGCTCTGGAGGAGAATCCTTTGTTTGGACGTCTGTTTTAGTGGGTGGTTTTTTAACATTTGTTCCTTTTCTCTTTAATTTTCTCAAGCCAGGCTGGGTTGTAAATCGTTACTTTAACGTCATTTCGCAGTCTTGCTACTCAATACTTATTATTTATCTAACGGGCGGAAGAATTGAATCGCATTTTCATGTGTTTGCATCTTTTGTGTTGTATGCACTTTACTTTGATCTTCGTCTACTCATACTTGGAAGTGTGTTTGCGATTCTGGATCACTTTTTTCAAGGAATGTGGTATCCAGAATCACTTTTTGGTGTGGGTGAATCCTCTGGTTTTCGTTGGTTAGAGCATGTTGGTTGGATGGTTTTTGAATCGATACTTTTGGGTTACGCTTGTGTGAAGTCAAGAGCTCAAATTGAGTTTGCTTCCTTTGTAAGAGCAGAAGCTCAGAATAATGATTCCTCTCGCAATCATGATGATCACAAAAAAGAGCATAATACGGAGTCAGGTGGAAATCTTTCGAACAATTTCAGAGAACATTTAGAAAATATATCAGCAGCATTATCTGAAATCACAGGAATGGTCGAGGCCAATGTGAGAAGTGCTGAAAATGTTAATTCCGTGGCCGGAGAAGTACATGGAGTGAGTGAATCTACTCGTCATGTGATGGAAGAATTAACTTCTGCAATGCAAAACATTTTAGAATCCAATGTGCGAATAGAAAAATTAGTTAAAATCATCGAGCAAGTGGCAGAAAAAACTGAAGTCATTGACGAAATCGTATTTAAAACTCAACTTCTTTCGTTTAATGCATCAGTGGAAGCGGAAAGAGCCGGAGAGCATGGTCGTGGATTTGCGGTTGTGGCACAAGAAGTTGGTAATTTAGCGCAAATGAGCGGAAAAGCAGCAACTGAAATTGCTTCCATTGTTAAAAATAGTATTCGTGAAGCCGATCAAGTAGCCGCAGAAAATAAGTCTCGTGTGGAGCGAGGTGGAGATTTAGTGGCGCAAACTCGTGAAAGAACTTCAGGGGTTCTTAATAGGATTACTGAAATTTTGACGGCAACTGATCATATTGTGGCCGCAAGTAAAGAGCAGAGCCAAGGGATCTCAGAAATTACTAAGAGTATCAATCTTCTTAGTCAAAGTTCCATGGATAATCATGGATCATCACATCATCTTTATAAAGTAAGTTAATTTAATCTTGCCTTAAATATCCCCATAAATAAAACTTTAATTATGGGGATTTCTTTTAAAAAACATTTTTTATTTAATATCGTCACTATTTTTTATTTAATAATAATGACAAATTTGGCGCATGCTTATCCTGATTTTATTGGTATCGGGTACACCGCCTGCATTACTTGTCACTTTAATGGTGCTGGAGGCGGAGCCCTCAATGACTACGGTCGCGGGTTATTTGCCTCCGAAATTGCCGCGAAACCATTTTGGAACAGTAAAGTTTCAGACGATGAACTCTCTCAAAAGAGTGGATTTTTAGGGTCTACGCCACTTCCCTATTGGTTTCGACCCAGCATCAAGTATCGTGGGTTGAATATTGAATCTAATCCTGGAAGTAAAGAATTTAAAAGTCACCGCTATTATCAAATGCAAAGAGATATCGATTTACATTTTCCAATGAATGAAAATCAAACTGTTTTATTTGCATTGAATCTGGGGTCTGTCGAAAAAGAATCGGCCGCCGACCCCAATAAAACGTTTTCAAAAAGTTTATTGTTAAGTCGTGAATACTACATTCGAACTCAAATGTCGGACTCTTTATGGTTTTATTTAGGCTTTATGGACAAAGCTTTTGGTATTCGCCATCCCGATCACACTGCCATTAATAGGCGGTTTTTAGGGCTTGGACAGAATAATCAAGTTCATGGTTTTATTTTACATTATGTTAAAGACAATAATGAAATGTTTTTAAATCCTTTTATAGGCAACTTACAACAGGCGCGAGATTTACAATTTCCTGGAGTGAGTTTTCACTATGAGAATGAGCCAGCAGAACGCTGGCGTGTAGGCTTTAGTTTGATGAAAGATCGTGATTCTGTCAGTTTAGAAAAGAACACCTATGCTCTTTTTTTTAAAAGAGGAATTGAGGGTGGTCATGCTGTGCTTTTTGAAACTGGAGTTAAAGATTCTTTAAGCTTATCGAGTCAAAGGCTAACTAGTTTTTATTTATGGACACAGGCTAATATACGATTGACTCGAGGCTATTTTTTTCAGACTCTCATGGAGTATTTTAAGTCTGATGTCAATGGACTAAATGCCGAAAACTTAAAGTTTGGAGCGGGCTTTTTAATGTTTCCACTGCAAAGATTAGAGTGGAGACTTACTGGCATGAGCACAAGAACCGTTGATCCTACGGGTCTTGATAAAGACAATTGGGTCATGCAATCGCAAGTACACCTATCGTTTTAGAGGGAGTTATAGTGAAGAGAAATAAAATATTATTTTATTTATGCAGTAATTTAATTCCCCACGGTTTTATTTTCCTTATTCTCTTTATTCCTTGTAACCTCTTAGCTGAAGAGGCAGCTACTCAAAATAAAACAAGCAATCAAAAGAATAAATTTGAGCTCCCATCGTCTCCTAAAGTTATAATTCAAATCAGTTCCTGGAAAGAAAAATCATTATTACAAAAAACAGATGGCACTAAGTATAAAATTAATACTCTTAATACTGCTGGGCGATTAGGGGTACAAAATTATTTTTGGAAATATCGGCTTTATGGTTATTACGGTGTCTATTTTGGTCAGAGTAAAAATGCCAGTAACGATGATAGCTTTAGTTATTTCCAAAGGTCAGTTTATTTGATTGGGGCAGAGCTTGGATTGGGTGCATCTCTTTATAGTACTAAAACAGTGGATTTTATTTTTTCAGTCAATGGTCTTTATCGCTCCATTAATCATACAATACCAAATGAAGATTATAAATTTAAAACCGAAAAGCGAACGTTGCCATTAGCCCTATTGGAGCTTTCGTGGAAGCTGGGTGATACTCTTTATTGGAATCAAAGTATCGGGACATTAGGGGTGCCACTGGATACCTTTTGGGCCTTGGGGATAGGTATGAGTTTATGAATTTGTGAGAAGTAGGGATTCAATCTCAGAAAAAGTTTTGATGCTCCCTCCGCAGCGGTCTTCAAAAGCTTTGAGGATTTTCATTTTAAGATCAATTTTTGTATTTAAATCAAAACTGTTTAATAAATTAAAAATATTGATAATGGCTTGCTCGTTGTTAACGACATTAACATAAGCGATACTATTATAATAAAGTTGAGAAAACTCGATGGCTTCTCGATTATTTTTGTAATAGGGCCCAACCATCACTGGAAGACCGCAGCCCAGAGCTTCCATAACACTATGAACTTGTTTTTTAAAACTTCCACCAATAAAGCAAACATCACCGATGCGATACAAATCAGCAAGCCATCCTTTTTGATCGAATAAAACGACGGGTGCATCAAGTGTAAAGTCGACTTTTTTTATTTCTTCACTCCATACCTGAAAGGGGATTTGACGTTGCCGCAACTCTTCTTTTAGTTGTTGAATAGAATCTGAGGTTACTTCATGGGGAACAATTAAATATCGGTAGTGATCTTTATTTAGAAGGCTTTGAATTGAATTTAGTATCACTTTTTCATCCTCAGGCCAGGTAGAGCCGGCAATAAATAAAAAGTGCTTAGATTTCCAATGCTCAAGAGCTGGTGGTAAGATGCGGGACTCTAGTAAGCGAGTTTTTACTTGGTCAAATCGAGGATCTCCTGCCACTTGAGTTAAAGTCTTTGGGGAATGTCTTTTGATCCATTCCTCATCATGCCTGCTCACAACACAAACTTTATTTAGATAAGACAAGCACCAGCGAGACATGAGTTTTCCTAGGCCACGAGTTTTTTTATTTCCTTCGGACCAAGTAGAAGCCACTAAAATTTTTGGTGTGTCCTTTAAAGAAAAAAGCATATAGGGCCAAAGATCCGTTCTTGAAATAACAACGAGATTGGGTTTTAATTGTCGGCAGAAAGAGTTCATTTTGCCTGGCATATCAAAGGGGAGTGCCGCGAATCCATCGATTTCTGAAACATTTTTTATCATAGAACGTGCCGAAGTTGAAAAGTAGGTCAGAAAGATAAGATCCTCAGGATATTTTTTTTTCCAAAGTTTTAGTAGCGGTTTTATATACTCAATCTCACCGGAGGAGGCATGAAACCATACGCGTCTTTGAGTTGGGGATGGATCGCATTTCCAAATCAATTGAGGATATTCTCTTTCAAGCAAGAAATTTTTAATTTTATAGGGAACTCGATCTCTGCCCATGAACTTTATAAATAATTTTAAAATGATTAAACCCAAAGACCAAAGAGTAAAGTAAAGCGAAAAAGCCATGAGTTCCACAAACTTATTCATAGAGTTCTCAAAGGGGCATTGTGAAGATTCAGTTTGGCTTTAATTTCTGATAAAACCTTATCTGGGGTAATTCCTACCAAGCACCATTGAAATTGAGCATTACGGCAAGGTCCTTGGCCGTGTTTACTGCAAGGTCGACATGAAAGATCCAACTCCATAATTTTTGTTGTTTCTCTGCGGCATGGAAAACCAAAAGGTGCTGGCCCCATTAATGCGATGGTTGAATGACCAAGCTGTTCCCCAACATGCAGTAAACCCGTATCATTGGCGATCAAAAGTTCTGACTCTGCAATCATCGCCGCACTTTCTAGATAACTGAGTTGACCAGCAAAATTAACTACACGCTGGGGGTTAAGTTCTTCAAGTTCTTTTAAAAAGTGATCTTCTTTTCCACCCAATACAACAAAATTTATTTTTATCTGAGTCGTTAAAACTTTTTGAATAAGCTCCTTCCAATGTGAGAGTGGCCAACGCTTCAACGGGAAGGCAGCCGAAGGAGCTAGTGCAATAAAGGGATGGAGATCATGGGCCCTCTTCTTACCCTCCTGTTTTATGAAGTGGGGAAGAAAAAGTTGTGGTGCAGGAGGTGGAATGTTTGGAATATGCCAAGATTTTAAAGGTTCTAATAAATCCCTTTGACCAGAAAAGGGCTGCTCAAATTGATTAATCCTACAGGTAAAAAGTAAAAATCGCTTCCAGCGCTTGATTGATCGTCGAAGAAGGGTTGGTCCCTGAGTGAATCTGAGCCAGCTTTTTAATTTTAAGAATAGGCATAGAAAGTGAGAACGTAAATTATTATGGGCATCGTAAATATGATCAAAACCAAAAGAATAAAGTTCATAGGCAAGAGAGACAAGGCCAATAAAGCCTTTATTTTTGTCAAGACTCCATACCTTTGATAAATGGGGATGGGAACTCAAAAGAGGTGAAAACTCATGTCTTGTCACCCAATGAATTTCGGCATGGGGCCAGCGTTTTCTAAGAGCTGAAACTACGCTGAGAGTTTGCAGGACATCGCCAAAGCTCGAAAAGCGAATGATTAATATTTTTTTGGGTTCATGACCCTCGTCATCCCTGATCATCACTATAAAATTTATAGAAATCCACACATGACGTCACTTCAAATGTACTTAAAAATTAAAAATTTTGGGAAAATTATTTTTTTTACTTCCAATATGTTCTTTTTCGGGGCAATTACTCCATCTCAACATAGGATCAAAGGTCATTCAATGTCAAAAAAAGCATCTCACCACCCCGTCAGCCAAGCACGACTAGTTCAAGCTGAATCATCGACTGATTTTTTCTTAATTTCACCCATAGGGCTTGAAGAGCACTGCCTCAAAGAACTTAGGGATTGGTGCGCAATTTTATCCATCGAATTTGGTGATAAGGCTTGGCTTAAAAATGCAGAAATTGTTAAAGGTGGTATTGAATTTACTGTGGGATCAGAGGAGATAGGTTATATTTTAAATCGATGTTTAAAGCTGCCTTCTCGAATTTTGCATCGGCTCCGTCGATTTTCAACAAGAGAGTGGCGCGTGCTAGAGGAGGAACTTAAAACTGTTCCTTGGAAAAAATATTTTCCACATGGAATTTCAAGCTGGGAAATTGCAGCCAGTGAATCAAAAATCAACAACGAAAAACATATTGCACAATTTTTAAAAGAAAAGTTCGAATCACGTTTTTATCAACTCGTCAACGTAGAGGAACAAAAATCCTCGGGGTCACTTGAAAAACAGCCAACTAAAGCTTATTTACGAGTAAATAATAATGAGTTTATTTTAAGTCGTGATACCAGTGGAGAACATCTGCATTTTCGTGGATATCGAAAGCACCAGGGCGAGGCACCTCTCCGGGAAAATTTGGCCGCGTTTTTATGGTCATTTTTAATTCATTCAGCTTCTCGATTCGACACGGAAAAAGCGTTAGTTGTCGATCCCTTTGTTGGCTCAGGCACACTGTTGTTTGAAGCGAATCTATGGAATCAAGTTCTAAAGCATCGCTCCTATCATGCTGACTCCTGGGTAAATAGTGATCAAGAGAAGCGCTTGGAACAACTTCAAGTTCGATTATTCAATCCCACGTTACAATTTCTTGGGGTTGATAATGACCAAGAGACTTTGGAAAAGGCACAAAAAAATTATGAACTCATTCGTAGAAATATCAATGATTCATCTCGTTTTAAATTTCTTCATGGAAATTCCTTGGAAAACAAGGAAAATTCTATTTCTGAAGAGCTTAAAAAATATTCTTCAATTTGGCTAATTTCAAATCCTCCCTATGGGTCCGGAGGGCGCCTTCAGAGCAAGAAATCGTGGGTAGAATTATGGGAAGGGGCTTTGGAGCGTTACCAGCCGGTCGTTGCTGTTGCTCTAGGGCCAGAGCGAGACTGCCGCAAGGGGATGCGCTTGGGTCGATGGATTTGTACGGATACTCAGAAGTTTCTCAACGGTGGAATAAGAGTCGTGGCTTCGCGTTGGCAGATTGCTACTTGACATGAGGGTCAATTATGGTCCGAATTTTACCCAAAAATGTCACTTTTTTGTCTAAAATATAACAGTTTAAATTTAAATAAAAATAATTTATATTGTCCGACGATGTAACACTGTTTTGTTATTGGGGGTATTATGAGGAGCGTTTATGAAGGCAGGTATTATTGGAATCATTTTATTACTTTTGGTAATATTAGGATCATTTCCCTCTCATGGTAGAATTGTTAAATCGGTTAATGTCACATGCAAAACTTTAGATCGCAAGTTTAGGGTAAATTTAAATCTTTCGAGAGCTACGGCCACGCTCTATCTTGAAAGTAAACCCCTCTCTAACCCTCTAACTTTAACTTTCCCTGTTTGCCAAAATGAGAGCTCCTATTTTCGATTTGCTCAGTTAAAAGATAAAAGATTTTCGTTGATTTATAATACTCGGCAAAAAACCGCTCAATTATTTAATGGTGAAAATCTCAAGTGTAATTTAAAGCCTCTTGCCAAACTTAATTGTCATTAATTCAATTTTTAATTGATGTATCATAATATTTGCTTATAAGAGTTCTTCATTAGTACTATATAAGAGGCTTCCAACTTAATTTAGGATTCTCAAAATGGATTTTTTTTCAAATCATGGATTTATTTTTTTATTCTTTATTACGCTTTTTCCTCGGCTAACTCTTCTTATTTCTGGTCTTATTTTTCATAGCATAGAATTTGGGGGGCTACTCTGGTGGCTTGGATTTATATTTGCGCCACGAATTTTAGTCGCGGTCCTTGCCACAATTTCATACTGGGAAACCAATCCCTTCTTGGTCATCATAAGCTGGATTATTGCGTTAAGCGGCGAGTCGTCAGAAAAAATAATCTTTAAGCGTAAAGTCTACAGATCACCAAAGCGGCACAATCAAGTTAATCAAGGCCCAGTCATAGATGCTGATTTCACCGTTGAAGAATAAAAACTCACGACAAAAATTCTGTGTGTTAAGTTTTAATTGAATTCGAACTTAAATTGCTTCATCATCCGCATCAATATGATGAAGCCTTTACTTTACCGAACCCCAACCTTAACAGGCACTGATACTGAACTTAAACGTTCCGAAATCAGAGGTTATTTTCATCAAACACAAGATCGATATGAGTCGCTTTTTAAAACTCTACGAAGCGATGAGGCTTATTATAAAAAGCCGATTTCTTTACGCCACCCACTTATTTTTTATTACGGTCATACGGCGACATTTTTTATAAACAAACTCACTCTCGCTGGACTCATCAAAGAACGTATCAATCCATTATTTGAGTCTATGTTTGCGGTGGGTGTGGATGAAATGAGTTGGGATGATCTTGATACAAAAAACTATCATTGGCCAAAGGTGAGTGAGGTTTATCAGTACCGCGTACAAATGCGAAACATTGTTGATCAATTAATTCAAACGTTGCCAATGGAACTTCCCATAACTTGGGAAACTCCATGGTGGCCAATCATAATGGGCATCGAGCATGAACAAATTCATTTAGAAACTTCTTCTGTTCTTATTCGCCAGCATGACATTAAGTATGTTCAATCTCATGAAGATTGGCCCCCTTGTTTAAGTTCTGGTCCAGCGCAAGAAAATAAATTGCTCTTTGTTTCGGATGGGGTCATAGAATTAAATAAAACGAGAGCTAATCATTTCCATTATGGTTGGGATAATGAATATGGCTTTCATTCCTCCCATGTAGCTTCGTTTAAGACGAGCCAATTTTTAGTAAGTAATAAAGAATTTTTATTTTTTGTAGAAGATCGTGGTTATCAAAGAGATGAACTTTGGCAAGAGGAAGGGTTGGCTTGGAGAAATTTTACTCAAGCTCAGCATCCCACGTTTTGGAAAAAAAATAATTCTCAATGGCAATTTCGTACCATGACCGAGGAGATTCCCATGCCATGGAATTGGCCTGTTGAGGTCAACTATCATGAGGCTAAAGCTTTTTGCCAATGGAAAAAACTCAATTCCGGTTTAAATGTTCGCTTACCAACTGAGGACGAATGGTATCGCCTCTATGATTTTTCAAAATTAAACAGTGATAATAATAATCCCGAAGTTTCAGCGAATTTACACTTGAATCATTATGCCTCAAGTATGCCTGTAGACACCTTTTCCCATGGCGATTTTTATGACGTTATTGGAAATGTTTGGCAGTGGACTGAAACACCTATTTACCCCTTTGAAGGCTTTGATGTTCATCCCCTTTATGACGATTTTACAACTCCAACGTTTGATACTAAACATAATTTGATTAAGGGAGGCTCTTGGATTTCATGTGGAAATGAAACTTTGCGATCGTCAAGGTATGCCTTTCGTCGCCATTTTTTTCAACATGCTGGATTTCGTTATATTGTTTCAGATAATGATTCTCCAAAGATAACCTCTCATTATGAAGCTGATAAACTGTTGTCTGAGTATGCTGAGTTCCACTACGGTGATACCTACTTTAATGTGCCAAATTTTCCAAAAGCTCTTGCTGATTTAGCAATTTCAGTGATGGAAAACCGCCCATCAGGAAAAGCACTGGATCTTGGATGTGCGTCAGGACGTGCGACTTTTGAACTCGCTCGTCATTTTGATCAGGTTATTGGTGTTGATTTTTCGGCACGGTTTATTGGTCAAGGCGTGAAGTTAGCTCAGGAGGGAGTTTTACGTTATTCTCTCACTGAAGAAGGTGAACTTGTTACCTATAGAGAGCGAAGTCTCAATAATCTCAATTTAGATTTTGTAAAAAATAAAGTTTCTTTTTATCAGGGTGACGCTTGTAATTTAAAAGATTCATTTTCTGACTTTGACTTTATTCTTGCTGCCAATCTTATTGATAGACTCTATGATCCAGCAAAGTTCTTAAATTCAATTCATACAAGATTAAATAAAAAGGGATTATTAATGATTGCCTCCCCATATACTTGGATGGAAGAACATACCAAGAAGGACTTTTGGATTGGTGGGTATAAGCGTGATGGAGAAAGTTTTACTACTTTTGATGGCTTAAAAGAAATTCTAGGTAAGAATTTTAATTTAATTAAAGAACCAATATCAGTTCCTTTTGTCATTCGAGAAACAAAGCGAAAATTCCAACACACAATCTCAGAAGTAACCGTTTGGGAAAAGAAATAAAACCCCGATCTGCCAACAGTTCCCCTTTGTTTCATTTTGAGATTTAAAAGTATGCCAACTGTCTGACTAAAATTGTCTTTTACAAATTTTGTTCACTCAAGGGATAGCATTATTTAGCATTAATCATGGGAATATTAAATAAATTCAATGAGATAGAGATATTATATAAAATTTATTTAATTATTAGTTTTTTTTAGTTTTGGCTTTTTTTTTGCAGAAAATAAAAATATGGAAAAGAAAAAGCAATTTAAGCAACAGGCAAGTAAACTCAACTTCAAAAGAATTTATATCAAGCTATTCTTTTTCTTCTTACTGACTCTAATTTCTGATCTTTCACTTTCTGCAGTAAAGATTATTAAAAGCGATTTTATCAATCAAGCTCATATTGGAAACGATGGTCCTCAGTTCTTAGAACTTGATGTGGACCATCGTAAGATCTATATGCTGAGTTATAATGTGCCAGGAAAAGGGGTTCAAAAAGTACGCTTGTCTCAAAATGAATATTCTAATTACATCTCTGAAGTTAACCAGATCATGCATTTTGATTCGATAACTCATTCAAAGCGTGCAAGCACAGAAAATTGTGAAGTTGAATTAATCCACACCTCAATTGAAAACGAGCTTAAAGTCACCAATGAAAATATTTGTATGAATTCTCTCTCATCTTCTGAAAAAATCCATTTAAGTCAGTGGTTTTCAAAAATTCAAAAATTAATGACTATAAAAAATTAACATTAGCAGACCTAATTTCAATACTAGAGTATAAATGAATTATTCTCCGTTGAGATGAGGGTAGTAAATTTTTATTCTTGAGCTTTTTTCAATATAAGCAGGATCATTATCGTAATTTAAAATAAGTTCGCTCATAATTTCTCTCTCACCTGTTCTAACATTAATCCTTACCATCCCCACGCTATCTGTGACTAACTTAGGTATATTTGTGCACCGATTAATTTCTTCTTTTGTTAAATTCTCATTTAAATTACAGTTAATTGGTTGGACCTTTGGTTTTTCCTGAATAGGCAATGCAGCGCTGGTTAAGTTTATAGATTTATCACTGTCAGCCTTAGGGGATTTCACTTCAGGCTTTTCTTCAGGTTTCTGTTTGATTTTTTTAAAGTGAGGGTACAACATAATGTTGCCTAGGTCCTGATGAGCCGTTATTCTTAATACAAGCCGATCTTTATCAAACACTGCCGTCCACTTATTTTTTTCAGCAAGTATTGTTTTTGCAGAATACTTTATAGTATGATTGATTTTGGAAAATGAAAATAAGACATCATAAAAGTCATTCATATCAAAGTTTTTAATATCATCGTACTCATAGGAACTAATTTGAGAATGAATGGCTACTCTTTTAATTCTAACAAAACTATATTTGAAAAAAATAGATTTTCCATTCAAAATGGCAGTCTTTATTGCTGGAGTTAGTTCTGCGGCATTGTGAAAGATATTCCCATTTTCCTTTTCTGATTTTTTTATTTCATAATCAGTGTCAGCTAAAATAGTAAACTTATTACTCAATCCCATCGAGGAAATATCTTCCCATGGCAGGTAGTGATATTCTTTGGAATAAGTGATAGCATCTTCACTATAAAATAGGGGACTAATTTCGATTGTTTCATTCTTTTTTAATTCATAAGGTAAAGTTTTTGCGGGTGTTCTTTGTTTTACAATAACTTCAACTGAATTGGGGTCTGGCATTCGAGAAACTCTAAAGGTCAGTGTGGTTTTAGCTGTAGATTCAGAAGGGGCTTTATAGTTTGTGTATTTGAATTCGCTTTTTGTGAATTCTTTAATTTGCTCTGCCACTAGACTTACTTTCAAAGGCGAAGTAATTTTATTATCGCTTTTTGCAGATTCTTTACTATCGGATGTTTTAGTTTTGATAAAGGAAAGAGCTTCATCTACGACTTTCTGTAGGATTTCTTTATTATCATTTCCGTCAATGCCCTCCTCAGCCTCAATTATTACAGATTTATTGGTAAATATATTTTTTAATTTAGCCTCTAAATCACCACTAAAGATTCCTTTGGTTCCTGCAATATTTGCCTTAATGAGAGAACTAATTTGACTACCATCAAAGGTTACACTGATTGAGCTGTTGCGCTTTCTGCTTTCAAAAAATAAATAAACATGGGCTTTTAACCCAGATTCGGAAGTGATATTTGAAAAAAATGTTTTGTATTCTTCATCATTGAGTTCAAAATAAATCGGAACGGCTTCTCCAAAGTAATCTTCTAATGTGGGCATGTTTAAAAAGGGATATTTTTTCGAATCGGGATTTGTGTTAGACGATTGGAATTCAGAATGTCCGATACTTTTGATTCCAGAAAGGACCATATTAATGGAAGTTACGGGGAGGGGTGCAATAATTTCTATCTTATTTTCTTCGGTAGCTTTTTTATTTAATGATTTTTTAACTTCAGCAAAATCACAACGATCATTGCTGTTAGAACGCTTTTCTGTGGTCCCATAGTTCACTTCATTCTCAGTTCTAGGAAAATAAAGATAAAGGGTTACAATATACTTGCCGTTTAGTTTTTTTATAACGTCCACCGTTTTAGATTGAGCCCTACCATTTTCAGTAGGGCCAGAGCCTGGAACGATTTTAGGATTAAAAAAGATGGTGTTTTTATGTTCAGAAGTACTTTTATAAAATGTTCGACTGCAATTGATTGACGCTGCATCAATTGGAACTAACTCCATGCGAACTGCATCCACTGCAAACACATATTTAGGAAAGGTTGTTAAAAGGAGAAGCACGGCTAATTGATAAAGAACACTAAAGAGAATCTTACTTTTATTGACGCTCATTCGTTAACCTCATTTTTAGAAGGATATAACCTACACTATTTTTATTTAGTCTTCACCTGTTATAATTTAGTCAAAGTGACAGGAATGGTTCTTTTTGAAATTCTAGTTGCCTTGTTTTTATTTTTCATGCCAAGATGTTAGAAGTAAACGACCAAAATCAATTAAAAGTGTGAAATGAAATGACAAATAATCAAAAAGTTCGTGTGGCCATCTTATTTGGAGGAAAATCGGGAGAGCATGAAGTTAGTATCTCTTCAGCCGTCTCTGTTTTTAATGCCTTAGATAAATCAAAGTTTGAGGTTACCCTCATTGGGATCGACAAAAGTGGCCGCTGGACAAGACCATCAGAGGCAAAGATCTTAGCTAATAGTGAAAACCCTCGTTTAATTAAACTCAATCAAGAAAAAGAATCCATCACCTTAATTCCTTACCAAAATGAAGTGCAAATAGTCAGCTTAGATGGACCAACGTCGCCTCATCACTTTGATGTGATAATGCCCATCCTGCACGGCCCTCACGGCGAAGACGGTACCCTTCAAGGTCTCTTAGAACTAAGTAATATCCCTTATGTGGGCTCTGGGGTTATTGGTTCAGCCCTTGGGATGGACAAAGAGCTTTCGCGCAAACTCTTTCAGTTAGAGGGTATTCCGGTTGTCCCTACCTTGGTAGTTCGTAAACATGAATACTTTAGAGATAAAAATCACTTTGTGAATTTATTGATTGAGAAATTGGGCCTACCTCTTTTTGTTAAGCCCGCCAATATGGGATCTTCTGTTGGTGTCCATAAAATTAAAACTAAAGATGAAGCTTTGGCAAAAATTGATAATGCTTTTCAATTTGATACTAAAATCCTCGCCGAAAAGTTTATCCCTGCTCGGGAATTAGAGTGCTCTGTTTTAGGAAACTTTGAACCTAAAGCCAGTATTGTGGGTGAAATCATTCCTCAACACGAATTTTATAGTTATGAAGCTAAATACATCGATGAGAATGGGGCCTTACTGGAAATTCCAGCCAAAAATTTAAGTGCGGAACTGATTTCTCAAATTCAAGATTACTCCATTCGAGCTTTTAAAGCGATTGAGTGTCGTGGAATGGCCCGTGTGGATTTTTTCTTAGATCGTGTGACTGGAAAACTTTATTTGAATGAAATTAATACCATTCCAGGTTTTACCAAAATAAGTATGTACCCGAAGCTATGGGCAGCGAGTGGAATTGCGTATTCGCAACTTCTGGAGCATTTGATTCAATTGGCTTTTGAACATCATAAGGAAAAAAATTCACTTCAAACTTCATTTATTTCTGATGAGACTTAAAAAAATCCCCCATACTTAATCCTTTAAGCAGGGGGAAAGAGTAATGATCAATCAATAAAATTTATTTAATAAATTTTAAATTAGAAGCTTGGTCTCAACGTGCTGTTAGAATAATCTAGGGCATAGGCCAAGGCCAATTTAGCGTAAGCCGCTGAGTGCTTAAAGTTAAGTGCTGGAGTGATAAGATCTTTATTAGTATGAATATTTTGATTCATTGTTCCCAATGTAGCTTCAAATGGCATAACCGTTGCGTAACCTTGTCGGTGCCAAGAAGCATGATCACTACAGCCATAACCACACTGACCTTCTTTCCATTTTGCACCCACATATAAATCATTGAGTGATTTAACGTAGCCACGAAGCCATGGATTTGTAAAATCAGACATATCTCCCATCACCATTTCGCCTTCTCCAGGAAAAAGCGTCATATCTAATTGAAGCACACCAACGACATCGGCTTTAGACTGCTTGTAAGTTTGGGCAATTTCGCTAGATCCAACAAGACCCACCTCTTCAGCGGCGTACCAGAAAAATTCGATCGAGCGTGAAGGCTGAGGTTGTAAAGCTATAATTCTTAAAGCTTCTAAAATATTCGATGATCCAGACGCATTATCATCTGCACCAGGAGCTTTTGCCATTGCCACAGGACCATTGATACTATCCAAGTGACCACCTAAAACCACGATCTCATTGGGGCGATCTTTTCCTTGGAGATGAACTCTTAGTGATTTTTGATCTGTTTGTTTATGTTGAATCAACTCCACCTGATAAGGATAAGGGAGGGTCGCAAGCATTTGGCGAATTTTTTCAGCTAAATCTTCGACGTGTTTATTCGTGTTTGGACCACTTTGGTATCGCGTGTGATAAGATGACAACCATTGAACAGTGTCTCGTAAATTTTGTTCACTAACTTGATTTGTGGCGTCTTCAATGACGGCATTTTTTGCCACATTAGGAGTTGGATTACCCAAAAATGCAAAAGCCATTGCTTGTGCTTCTTGGCGTTTTAAAAAAGCAAATGACTCTTGGATTTGAGAGTCGTCAGTTAATCTCTCAAATCCACCGCACTTACCAAATTTGTGAGCGGTATGAGAAATCGTGTTGGCTTGATATTCTGAAACTTCGGCTACTGATAATTGTAAATCATGATCCGTAGTAATAGGTGTAATACCGAGTGAATTTAATAAACTGGTATCAGCTAAGATTTTAACAGGAGCAGCAATCGCTCCTGTTCCCATCATAGTTCCCAACGAAAATGCCATCCATGATAAAGTTAAAGTCGTTCGTCTCAACAACATAATTTCCCCTCCAGGTTGTTGTTAATTTATATTTCCTTATTTATTTGCAAATGATTAAAAAATAAGCCACTCGCATTCCAGCAACAGTCTGTCGTTGGAGTTCCAGTTGAGTCAAGCTTGAAGTTTCTTAACTTGCATCGGTGAGTTAGGTTTATCTATAGAATAAGTTTTTCTTATGTCGACTCTGCCTGAAAAAAACTTCTTCTTCGTTGAAAACTGAAGAGTCTACGCTAGGCTTGGGGGGATCAATCTTGGTATTTCAAAATTGTAATGATTTTGATTTACTTGGAATTCGAGTTGAGAGCATTGGAGCGAATAAATTTCATTTTTATCAGTACTATTTTCTGTTGCGATAGGTTCCCCTCCGTAAAGAATATCACCGCAGATAAAGTTTTTCATAGAGGAAAGTTGGGCTCTGATTTGATGGGTCCGTCCTGTGAGCAATTGAATACGGTAATAATTGAGAGAGAATTTGTCGTCACGAAAATTTATTGCCAGCTCCTCAGTAGCTAAAATTACTAACTCGCAAGGCTTCCAGCCTGGAATATAATGACCGCTAACAGTTTTAGGAGATCGAGGATGGGGCTGCATCCAATGGGTTTTGAGCCCTAAATGTAAAGACGGACCTTGAGTATATGTATCATAATATTTGTTTATAAACCGATTTTCTAATAATTTATTGAATAAAACTTGAAACTCTTTTGTTTTAGCAAGAACCAGAAGGCCGCTAGTTCCTACATCAAGCCGATGGGTGATAAATAAATTTTGTTTTTTAAAAAAGGATAATTGTGTAACAACATTTTCAATCTTATTATCAAGGCTGGGTTGGCAGGGTAGGCCTGATGGTTTATTAATCACAATAAAATCTTCATTTTCAAAGACAATGCGTTCAGACCAATTAAAGTGAGTAGGAAAGCGGCGAGGATTTTGGTGGCATCTTAAGATGGTTCCTGGCTCTAACAAAATAGGGCTAGTTTCTCGTTTAAAAATGACATCGGTTGGTTTTATATGAGGGTGATGGTTTTCACTTCTGTAAATAGCCCCTATTTGAAGCAAAAAAAGGGCTTGATCATATTTTAGTAGCAATTGATTTTGGAGAAACTCCAATAATAAAACAGGTTGTTCAGTTTTTAAAAAAATAATTTGGTTCATAAAAGTGTTCTTATTAAAATTAATTTTTAACAAGCTTTAGTTTCGAGCAGGACTTTAGTTAAAAATTAAACTGATTATGCGTGGTGTTGCTTGTTATTTCATGTTTTCTTGTCGTCGTGAAGGTATCTTGTTACTAAGGTTGAATCAATTATGAATATTGCAAATGAAACTGTTTTTCAGTGGTTAGTTAATTATGCTTATGAACCGGGAATTGTTTATACATTAATCTCGTTGATCATGATGGCTAGTGCTTTTGGATTTCCACTTCCAGAAGAAGTAACTATTCTGAGTGTTGGGATTCTTGCATTTATGGCGGCAAATCCTGATCGTTTTCCTCCGCCTTACCCTGGTGCCACCGGAATCAATGTTTATGAAGCCGCCGTTGTTTGCTTTATTGCTGTTCTTGGCAGTGATTTTATCGTCTATCTCCTTGGTCGAAAGTATGGCCCAAGGCTTATGAAATGGAAATTTATTCAGCGCCTCATCACTCCAGAATCAATGAGTAAGATTGAAAAGTGGACAAAGCGTTATGGCATTTGGGCTGCGGCAGTGTTTCGCTTTACGCCGGGCTTGCGCTTTCCTGGCTTTTGGACGTGCGGAATGGCAGGTTTATCACCATGGAAATTTTTTATCGCTGATGGTGGTGCTGCACTCATTAGCGTTCCTACTCAAGTCATTCTTGTGGCAACATATGGTGAGAATATTTTTGGATTCTTAAAGCAAATGAAGGTGATTATTTTTTCAATATTGGGTTTTTTGGCCCTTATTTATTTTCTTCGTCGCTTTTTTCATATGAGGCGTCAAAATAATTCAAAAGAACAAATTCCATCTAAATAAAAGAAGTGTTAGTGTTTCTTAACGTTAATCTTGTAATTAATGAAACAACAAAGGAGAGACTTCTATGGCATTTGAATTACCCAAACTACCTTATGGCGATACGGATTTACAACCAGTTATATCAGCTCAAACCATCAGTTTCCATTACGGAAAACACCACAAAGCCTATGTTGATAATTTAAATAAATTAGTGGACGGAACGCCCATGGCTCAGCAAAGCTTAGAAGAAATCATTAAAGCCACGGCAGGACAAGCCGATAAAGCAGGCTTATTTAATAATGCGGCTCAAATTTGGAATCACACCTTCTATTGGAATTGTTTAAAGCCTAAAGGTGGCGGTAAGCCTTCATCGGGATTAATGGGAAAAATTCAAACTGACTTTGGTGATTTTGAAAATTTCAAAAAAGAGTTAGTCAATGCTGCCCTTACTCAATTTGGAAGTGGTTGGGCTTGGCTTGTTTTAGATGGCGGCAAAATGAAAGTGGTTAAAACTTCAAATGCTGAAGTTCCCTTTACCAAGGGCCAAAAGTGTTTACTCACGATTGATGTGTGGGAGCACGCTTACTACTTAGATTATCAAAATCGTCGTGCTGATTACGCAAATGCTTTATTCGATCAATTAATCAATTGGGAATTTGTCGAAAAAAATATTGGCTAATAATATCGAACAGTTTTTTGCAATGACGGCGCCAGCACTCTAAATTGTGGCGTCGTTTTTTTATTTGAATTGACCTACGGTTACGAATCAAATGAATTTAGATATTGAAAGCTCTCACAGATCGTTGAGGATTTGTTTAGCCCGAAGGTAGTTGTGTTTTGAAAAACGATTTTGATAAGCTTCCGCAAGATAACATTCTATTAACACTTTAAGTTCTGTTTCTTTATTAGGAAAGGCAGCAATGAGTCTCTGTTTCCAAGAAAGGGGGCCTTCGGTATCCCCCTTTTCAAGATGGAACTTTTTCATAGAATCATTAATTAATAAAAATATTTTTTGTGAGCGGGGGATTTTCTTTCGCGATCGTAGTAGCCAGCTCAAAGAGAGCGAGATAATGAGTAGAGAAAATAATCCAAAAACGATGGCTTCAGCCAATGAAATATCCAGTTGTTGTAAAATGGATTTTTGCTTTTCTAAATCAAAATTAAGAAATAAATAATTCCAGCGATAATTAAGATTTTCAAAAAGGTACTGGATTTGATTAACTAAACTATTATTAGTTATAATTCCTGAATCATCTATGGAGTCAAAATACATAGCACCCATGGTAAGTCGAAGGGGTGCTATGACTGCTGTGGGATCAAAGCGTCTCCATTGCTGATGACTATCAATGTACTCAATCCAGGCATGGGCATCTCTTTGGCGCACAGTCCAGAATTGACCAATCGGG
Source organism: uncultured Pseudobdellovibrionaceae bacterium (assembly GCA_964612425.1). GTDB lineage: Bacteria > Bdellovibrionota > Bdellovibrionia > Bdellovibrionales > Bdellovibrionaceae > CAUJGP01. Next base: position 49,115 of record CAZTDX010000009.1, on the reverse strand, counting down.
TTGTATTCGCCACCGTGGTAACCCGTGATTACACGAGCAGGAATGTTTAAATAATTTAAAATCGAGGCCAATGATGAAGCGTAGTGCTCACAGAAGCCTTTTTTAGTTTTAAATAGAAAATCATCTAAAGTGAGGTTTCCTTGTTCGCCCGGGTCAATCGTGTATTGAAATTTTTCTTTAATTAAAAACTCTGAAAATTTGGCAACAATATCGTCGTTGGTGTGAGTGTCCTTTTTTAAGTTATGGATGAAATCTCGAACAGCGTTTGAGTAAGAGCGATCAAATTCAATTTTTGAATCTTTTGAATCTTGTGGGTGAGTTAACGCTGGATCATAAGTGAATTTGTAGGTGACTCTTGAATCAATGGTTGAGTCAGAAAAGTAGTTACCAAGGGTAGATTTTAAAATAGTGATTTGATCAGAATAAATATTTTTTGTTTGCTCCAGAGAGAAAATCCAGTTTTTATAAGTCGGATCTAGAGTGACTTGAACATACTCATCTCCGGTTTCTAAAGAGGTAAGAAGGGGCCTAGTGGGTGTAGAGCTTTGATCATGATTGGTGTCTCTTTCCCATTTCATTCCATTTTGTTTGGTTAAAATGGCACCTCGCCAATAAAGACTATTTACATTAGGTAAGACTTTTGATTTAAAATTTCGAAACTCCGCTCTCAAAACTATTTCATCACTTTGCACCAACGAGGAAACACTTCCTGGATCGAGAGAGTCACTAAACCCCACACCTTCAATTTTATTATGAGATTCATTTTGGAAAAAGGAGTTTGAAGAAAAGCGAGGAAAATAAAAAAATAAAAATAACCCCAGCGGTAATGAGAGAAAGAGGGATCGTAATAAATAAAGACTTGCGTAACCTGGAGTAGAGAGCCGAAAATTTGAGGGTAATAGAAAATAAATTAATAAAATCATCACCGGAAAACCCAGGCTAAACCAAAGCAAATCTGAGGCATACAAAAACTTTACTGTAATTAAATAAAAACCAATGAGGATCAAGAGACCATTATCTCTTGAATCTCTATATTCCAAAATTTTTAAGCTCAGGAGCAAAACTAAAAAGGTTGACGAAGCATCACGGCCCAATAATGTTTTATAGTTAAAATAAGTGATGCCTAAAAAGATGAGTGCAAAAAAACCGGTGATTAATCGAGAGGGAACTTTCCATCCCGAACGATCAAGAATGATGCGGTAAAACCAAAAAACGAGGGCCGAAGAAAACGCCCAAAAGGGAATATCATTATAAAGTAAAAAGGTTGGAAGCAGTAAACAAATAGCAAGACTTTTTTCTGCAAACGTAGAATGGCCCACCGAGGAATTCATACACTACCTCGAAAGAGAGCTAGTTGCTGATAACACTCTCGAACTTTGTCACTGGAATGACCACAGGAGCTTTGCCACTGAGGGAGCTGAAGAACAAAATCTACTTTTTTTCTCTGACATAGATTAATCCATTGAGTCAGTTGTGAAACACGAGCTTCAGTATCTTTTAATGAGTTTGTGGACTCCCAGTTTAAGAGATAGGCTCCAACCTCTTCGCTATCAAATAATTTAACATTGAGTTTTTGATTTCGAGAGAAAGCTTTCCAATCAACTTTTCGCAGGGAATCCGAAGTTTGATATGGGCGATGTCCAATAAACTCCTGACCTGTATGAGGTGTTTTGAGTTTTTCCAATAAATTACCTCCACCTTCGGTTGCAGACTGAGGAAGAGGAAGTATTCCTTTTTTAGCTGGATAAATTAAAATGGGTTCAGTGGGGTGTATCCATTTCCAACTTCGCAATAAACCGAGAGGAAAATAACTTTCAACGACCACGATGGGGGGCTTGTGAAAGCCTCGACGAGTAAAAATTAAACTTAATTCCACTTCCTTTTTTTGATTGGCTCCTAATTGATTTATCAGAATAACTTCTTGAGAAACATCTTTTAGCACGGAGTTCTTGCGATCATTTTTGGTCTGTTCTAATCGTATTTGAATTTGAAAAGAAGGAAGAGATGATTTATTTTCAAGTAAAATTTTAAATGAAACCGGATGTTCCGCGTGATCATCAATGATGGGAAGCGTTTTAATTGAAACTCTATGCACATTAAAATTGGTTTGAAAAATTGTAACTATTCCAAGGCTTACAAGCATAAAGCAAGACGCATAAGCAATGTTATTACCGTAGATAAATGCAACAACTAAAAGAATTAAACAAAGGACAGCATAATAGAGACCGAGCTTACTGGGTAAGATGTAGGTGCGTTCTATTTTTAAATGATTACGTAGGAATGACCACAGCCTTGAGAAGTTCAAAAGCCTTATTCCTTCCATAAATAATTCCATCAATCCCACCCAAGCGATGACTCAAGACTGAATTTGCAACGACTTGGACATCATCTGGAGTGCAGTAATTCCTTTCCTGTAAATAGGCGTGGGCTTTAGCGGCTCGCGTGAGAGCCAAGCCAGTTCGAGTGGAAAGTGGGGTAAATAAATCTTGATGTTGCCTTGAATAGGATAAAATATCGGCAATGTATTTTGCCATTAATTTACTGATTTTGACTTGATTGACTTGATTCTGACTTTCTACTAAATCATTCTTAGTTATCAGGGGAGTCAAGTTTTTTAGTTGAATTCTTGGATCTTGTCCCTGAAAAATCGCAATTTCTGATTGATAAGAGGCATTGTTCATTCCGATGGACATGAGAAAACGATCTAATTGACTTTCAGGAAGTGGAAAAGTTCCGGTTTGCGTTCGCGGGTTTTGCGTGGCAATTAAAAAAAAAGGTGACGGTAAGTTATGAGTGATACGGTCAACCGAGACTTGCCCCTCTTCCATGGCCTGAAGCAGAGCACTCTGGGTGCGGGGATTGGCGCGATTTAGCTCATCAGCGAGAACCAAGTGGGAAAACAAAGGGCCCTCAACGAATTGAAACTCTTTTTTTTCTGCATTATATATGGAATTTCCAATAATATCTGAGGGTAAGAGGTCACTGGTGAATTGCACCCTAGAGTAAGGCAAATCAAGAAGCTTTGCCAAAACTTGCACTAAAGTGGTTTTCCCTACACCTGGGATATCTTCAATAAGCAAGTGCCCGCCTGCTAATATGCAGGTGAGTGAAAGCTCAATTTCTGACTTTTTATCTAAAATTATTTCTGAGGCTTTATTAATTAAATTTTTCCATGAACTACTTGAAATCATGTAAATATTTTGGAAGTATAGCACCGAAACGTCAATGGCTCGAAACTCTATAGAAATTAAATTTATACAAAACACTAGTCGTGATAAATCACGGGGATTTTAATATGAAAAAAAAAGTTGGAATTATCGGATGGCGAGGAATGGTCGGGTCTGTTCTTATGGAGCGGATGAAGGCCGAAAATGACTTTCAGCACTTTGAACCCAATTTTTTTTCAACTTCTAGTGTGGGATATGAGGGGCCTGACCTTGGTCAAGGTAAACAACTTTTATATAATTCTAAAGACCTCCATCAACTTAGCAAAATGGACGTGCTCTTAAGTTGCCAAGGAGGAGATTACACCACCGAAATCTATCCCCAGCTCCGAAAAAATGGTTGGAACGGCTTTTGGATCGATGCTGCCTCTACTTTGCGTATGAATCCCGACGCTATCATTATTTTAGACCCGGTGAACGGAGACAGCATTAAAGAGGCTTTAACTAGTGGTACGAAAAATTTTATTGGTGGTAATTGTACAGTCTCTCTCATGTTAATGGCGATGGCAGGACTCTTTAAACATGATTATGTAGAGTGGATGACTACCATGACTTATCAAGCCGCTTCTGGTGCTGGAGCCAACAATATGAGAGAACTTCTCCTGCAAATGTCTAGTATCTCCGATCGAAGTCGCAAACTTTTAAATGATCCTGCTAATAATATTTTAGAAATTGATCGCTGTGTTTCAGAACATCTTCAAAGTGATCAACTACCAAAAGACTATTTTGGTGTACCACTGGCCGGCTCCCTTATTCCGTGGATTGATAAAGAGTTAGAAAATGGCCAAAGTCGAGAGGAGTGGAAAGGAATTGCTGAAACAAATAAAATTTTAAATCGCACACAAAATCTCATTCCCATTGATGGGACTTGTGTTCGCGTTGGGGCTATGAGATGCCATAGTCAGGGCTTAACTATAAAACTTCGAAAAAATATTCCACTTGATGAAATAACAGAAATTATAGCGTCACATAATGCTTGGGTCGCAGTGGTTCCTAATCACCGCGAAGAGAGTATTAAAATGCTCTCACCGGCTGCGGTATCGGGGCAACTCAAAGTACCTGTAGGAAGATTGCGAAAATTAAATTTAGGTTACGAGTACTTAAATGCATTTACTTGTGGAGATCAGCTTCTTTGGGGAGCGGCAGAACCCTTGAGGCGCATGCTCAGAATCCTGATTGATTAAGATTTTTTTTGTCTAAAGGGCAAAGTGATAATAAATCTTGTGTTCTTACAAGAGTGGTCCACGTCGAGGGTCCCATGGTGGCGCTCAATTAAACCTTTTGAAATACTGAGCCCTAAGCCAGTTCCATATTGCTTTTCTTTTGTGGAGAAGAAAGGATCGAAAATGCGACTAACAATTTCAGGAGTAATACCTCGGCCACTATCAGTGACGGTAATATTAATATAATTTCCTTCAGACGATTCAATGGCAATGCGAACCCACTTTTCAGAATAAGATTGAACAGCATCAAAAGCATTATTTAATAAGTTGAGAAGAACTTGGCTTATTTCAGTGCCTCGGCATTCAATAATAAAATCTTTCGTCGGCGGGATAAAAGTTAATTCAATCCCATAATCTTTGAATCGTTGTTGCACAAAATCAATGGTTTCCTCAATGAGATTTTTTGCTGATATGAACTCAAAGGGGTCTCCATCTTTTGCCACGGAAAAACTACGCATGCTTTTGATGATTTTTTCTATACGGCGGGCCGTAAACTCAATGGTTTCAATGCTATTGATAATATATTTTATATCTTGGTTCGGCTTTTGCAAATTTTGAATCAATAATTCACAACGACCTAAAATGGCCGCTAGGGGATTATTAATTTCATGAGTCAAATTTGCGGCCATTTCACCAAGAGCCGAAAATTTTGAAGCCACTGCCAAGCGTGTTTGCTGTTCTAAAATTACTTGTTCGGCCATTTTTAAATCCGTAATATCATGTCTGATAGATACGTATTGATAAATTTGACCCTCATGATTTCGAAATGGAACGATCGTTGTTTGGACCCAGTAATAAGCTCCATCCTTACGTCGATTTCGAATATCGCCTTTCCATACTTTTCCCGATTTAATGGTTTTCCACATTTCATCAAAAAAAGATGGTGGATGAAATTTTGAATTTAATATGGCATGAGTTTTACCGATCAACTCACCAAGAGAGTAGCCAGAAATAGCGCAAAACATCTCATTAGCGTATGTTATTATGCCACTAATGTCAGTGATCGCCACAATCGATGATTGATCAATGGCATATTTCTGATTGGTGAGTTGCTGGAGTAAATCCTCTTGCGTCATTGAAGTAAAATCCTAATCTAAATCATCTTCATGAAGCGAACCATTGTCTTCAACAAAGCCGTATTCTCGCTCTTTACGATAAAGTGTTCTGCGGTTAATTCCTAAAATTTGAGCGGCCTTTTCTTTACGCCCCCCTGTTTTGTTGAGAATGTATTGGATATATTTTTTTTCTAAGTCTTCCATGGTAGGATAAGCTTCGATAGCCTTTCCAAAAAACTTTTCCGTATCAGATTGTTCATTCATTTGAATTTCTGACTCTTCAATCACTGAATTTTTTGATAAAATCACTGTTCGCTCGATGACATTTTCTAAATCGCGTACGTTTCCATCCCAACGCGCATGAACTAATTTGTGAAGAGCTGAAGGGGAGAGCGTTTTTGACGGAAGGCTATTGATGGCTGTGTATTTTTCTATAAAATGTTGAGCTAAAATAGGAATGTCATCTTGGCGGTAACGAAGAGGTGGTAAACTAATAGGAACAACAGCAAGACGATAATAGAGATCCTCTCTGAAATTATTTTGTCTAATGGCTTGTCTTAAATCTTTTTGAGTGGCTGCAATAATTCGAACATCAATGGAGTGGTATTCAGTGGCACCAACAGGTTTAATTTTTTGATCTTGTAAGACACGTAAAAGTTTGGCTTGAAGAGCCGCATCTAAATCGCCGATTTCATCAATAAAAAGTGTTCCTCCGAAGGCCTCATCAAATATCCCTTGTTTATCGTGACTGGCTCCAGGAAAGGCTCCTTTAACATGTCCAAACAATTCAGCCTCAAAGAGTGCCTCAGGGATTGACGTACAATTGATGGCCATAAAAGGCTTTCCAGAGCGAGGGCTTATGTTGTGAATCGTACGAGCGAGCATTTCTTTTCCTGTCCCCACTTCACCCGAAATCAAAACATTGGCCATGGATGGGGCAATACGATGGATGAGCTCAAAAACCTCCTTCATAGAAGGGTTTTTCCCAATCATTTCTTGTAAGCTATAGGAAGTTTTTTGTGCTGCTCGAAGTGTTTTATTTTCTCTTTTTAACTTTTGAAAACCGAGTGCTCGATTGATGACCACTTCAAGAGCTGCTAACTTAAATGGTTTTATCAGATAGTCATAGGCACCTCGACGTATCGCCTCGACCGCAGTCTCAATACTTCCAAAAGCGGTAATTAAAATCACACACGTATCAGGAAATTTATCTTTAATTTTTGCTGTAAATTCAAGTCCATCCATTTTGGGCATTCGGATATCAGAAACAACCACATCTGGGGGATCAATAGGACGTAATTTTTCTAGTGCTTCGATGGCCGAGCTAAAAGAGGAAACCTGGTAGTCTTGAGAGCGAAAGTAATCTTCTAGCATACTTCTCATTTCATTATCATCATCAACAACAGCAACATGCCCCTTAATTGGATTAGCAAAACTCATTTTTCTTACTTCCCCTATAGTATTTTAAAAAGAATTAACATTTAAACGACCTTAATAGATGAGTGATTTAGCTAATAAAAGTCAATCACTCTCTTATTGTTAGAGTATAAGTTTTCTTAATTCCTCCTTCGAATAAACATAGTCTGCATAGATCATGGTGTTATTAATATTTCGATGACCTAGAGCTACTTGAACCAATCTGAGGTCTCTTGTTTTTTTATACAAATTAATGGCAAAGGTATGGCGTAGGCTATGAAAACTTTTTTTGCATGGGCGATAGAGGTCCCAGACTTGGTAAAGGCGCTGGTAAGAAATATCAAATAAATGATCTGATCCTTTGAGGCTTTGCAAGAGAAGCTCTAATTTCCGAAAAAACTCTCTTGCAACAGGTATTTCTCGGTCATTACTGCCCTTGATACCCTTAATAAAAATTGTTTGATCATAGGATGATAGATCATTAACCCGAATATTTAGAATTTCTTGGGCGCGTGCTCCCGTTTTTAGTCCCACCCCAATGAGCATGCAGTTTCTTAAATCATCGAGTTGGTGGCGTTTTAAAAGGTATTCTAATGACTCAATTTCAGGGTCGAGAAGGTACTTATTTTTGTTCAAACTATACCGCATTGCATTGTCCTCGCTAGAGCAAATTTAACTGCTCCATTTAGAATTTATGCTTTGCATTATTAATTTGCAAAGCATAAAACTTCCTAAAAATTTCAATTTGAAATCAAAATATTACGTATATTCATGTAGTTAGCACTTAATATTATAACTATAATATTAAGTTAAATTTAAAAATACAAGTAATATTGCTAGATCTAAATAAAAAGTATTTTGTAACGTAATATTATTTAGATCCAATAAAACAGATTTTATTTAATATACAACGAATAATGTTGTGATTCACAATTTAATAATGTGAAATAAATAAAAACTATTGATCAAGGAGTGAGCAAGATGGATTTGCAAAGCACAACTGAACAAAAAAATCATCTTCAAGTCCCGTGGACTAAAGAGCGCTCAAAAACAGCAGAAAGAATGACTTATGAAGCTGAAGTGGATGTTATTAAAAAACAGATAGGGGATTTAGACGATATCCGGGATCGCTTAGGCTTATCAGCTAGAAAAATGGCACAACTTTTAATGGTAGATCCATCAGCCTGGACTCGCTGGACGAAAAAAATCACGCCGCCGCCTCCACATATTTATCGAGCGCTGCAATGGTATTTGATTTTATTTGAAAAAAACCCCGGCTTTACTCCGCAAATTTTTCTTTCGCATCGATGGCACAGCAGGGAGCAAAATCAATCACAAAAAACTCAGGAATTAGAGCAAGAAATTACCTTATTAAAGGAACAAGTACATACTCTTAAGACAAATCTTGAGCGTCAACTTAAGGATGTTGATAATAAGGAGGGCCTATTCAAAGCGCGAGTCTCCTCATTGGGAATTGTAAAAATAATTAGTTATAGTTTATTTTTGCTAGCTGTTGGTTTTATTGTAGGAAAAATTACTCTGCGCACCTGACCTTATGATGGAATCACCAAAGACTGGTCGCGTAGAACTTATACTTATTTTATGACTATAATAGATCATGAATAAATCTTGGTTACCCATTCTTGTCCCACTGGAGGAACTCATTCAATGGGAAATTTTTATCATCATTTTGATACTAACTTTTGCATCATGGGGATTTCAAAAATTTTTCTTTAAAACTATTTCTGAAGAACGAAATAAAAATTTACAACTGCGTTTTAAAAATCTTTATCGACAAATTCTCACGCTCACTATTTTAGCTGCGACATTTTTTATACTTGAATCCCTAAAAGATATCTCATTGGTACACCGAATTTTACCCTACATTGGCCTCTCCACAATCATTGCGGGATGTGTGTCGTTTATTCAAATTTGTCGCATCATGCTCTTACAGTATTTATTTTTAACATCAGAGCGTACCGCTGTTCCTATTTTACTCGTTAATATATTCACGTTACTACTATCTGTGCTCGTGACTGGATGGATTATTACATCTATTTTTGGAATTAAAGTGGCTCCGCTTCTAGCCACCTCGGCAGCATTTTCGATCATTCTTGGTTTGGCACTTCAGGATACCTTAGGGAATTTATTCGCTGGGATTTCCTTACAAATAGATCATAGTTTTGAAATTGGGGACTGGATCGAGGTCAACCAAAGTGGACAAAAAATACTAGGGCAGGTTTTAGAGATTACCTGGCGCTCAACCGTTTTGGTGGGCTTATTAGACGAGCTCATCAGTATTCCTAATCGCTACATTGCTCAATCGCAAATTAATAACTGGACTCGAAATGATATTCCCATTGCTCGGTCACAATCGTTTAGAATTTCATATCAAGCCGATATCGAACTTGTTTTAGAAGTTTTAAATCAAGCCTTATTAAAAGTGACGGGAGTGAGAACAAATCCCAAGCCTGTATCATTGGTTTCAGAGTCCTCAGAGTCATGGATTCTCGTTAAAGTTGTTTACTATATTGATGACTACGGAAAATTTGCAACCATCGCAGATCGTGTTATTCGTCAGTGCTTACACGATTTAAAACAAGATCAAATTATGGTGGCATATCCAAAACTCGAGGTTTTTAAATGCTAAATGGCTTTAGGATCAAGACCCCAGCTCTTCAAAGTTTCTTGGGCTTCAGCTTCTGAGCTCACTTTTTTAAAACGAGCTTGAGAAACTCCTTTGACTTTACGCTGGCACTGATCCCAGGTTTGATGGCGTTCCAAGATACCATTGACCAGACTTAAATAAAAATTATTTTCCTTCTTTTGAGAATTCCCATTTTTTTTCATTTCTGGGATCGGAAATTTTTCTGGGAGTGGTAGAATTGCATAAGGGTAATCAGACAAGGTACCAGAGAAAGGGTAGAGGGGTTGGCGCATTGATTCGGCGACGGCCAATTGATCCACGCGTTCATTTCCAGCAAATCCCTTGTGTCCTGGAATGTAGCGCCATTCAATTTTTTTTCCTTTAGTCGCTTTGAGTAACTCTTGCCAAAGATCTTTATTGAGAACTTCGGCACCTTCAGCATTTTTCCAATCGCGCCTCATCCAACCAAAAACCCATTGGGTGATTCCTCGAATGAGATAGGATGAATCCGTAAGGACAATAGCATTAGCCTTTGTAGGTAGTGATAATAGAGCATAAAGTGCGCCGGACATTTCCATACGATTGTTCGTGGTGGACGGGGAGTAGCCAGATTTTTCTAACACGCGGCCATCTGGTGTTTTCAAAATGCAAGCCCACCCTCCTGGTCCTGGGTTTCCCGAACAGGCGCCATCGGAATAAATAATAAATGTTGAGTCTTCGGATTGTAACATATTTTGCAATATTTCCATTACTTTTTCTTATTGGAGTCTTTATATTCTTTCAAGGTTTTTTCAAGATTTGGATTTTTAGGAAGATCAATTTGTTTAATGAGCTCGCGAATTCGATAGAGATTGCTAACCCAATCAACAAAAATAATTTGATTATTTTCGTTTAAAATTGTCATTTCACCGTCCTTAGAACTGAGATTTCTTAATTCTTTACTGACAACGCTGACTGGAACGTGTTGTAACGTTACGACCCAAGAAAACATTCGCTCTGGTTTTGGAATTGGTAATTCAGCACCCACCTCAATAAGGCTTCGTTGAATTTGCTTTACCGGACGCACAACAAGGGTGTCACTTTCACGAACAATCGCAAAACTATTCATGGCTAATGCTTTTGAAATTTGATTAAAAGCTTCACTTAATTCTACAGCCTCTGGATTCAGAATATAAACTTTTCCTCGAACGCTTGAGTCTATGATCATTTTCTGACCTGAAGCCCGAGAGTAAAAATCTAAAACTTTGGTAATTTCCTCATTGTTAAAATAAAATTTAATGGCAGTCTCAGCGGCCTTAGCATTATCAATAAAATGTATAAAAATCGTGATTACTAAGCTAAAAATAATAGTTATTTTTTTTGTATTCATATTTATTTAGCCTATAGATGTATGTTCTTGGGGTCAAGAAGCTACTTATTGTTAAGAAATTGCCCTATAGGAAGAAGCGTTTTCTTCGATATTTTTGTATATTTCATAAATCATATCTGACCACCGAGGTGGCATATCATTCCAACGTTGAATGAACTTTTGATTGCTGAGAATTTTATTCTTGTGTGTTGTGCCTGGTAGTTCGTTTATTTTTAAATCCCATCCAAATTGCTTTTTCATTAAATGCATTAAATCCCATTCAGATATAGGTTGTGAGGCTATTTGAAAAAGGCCTGAAAAAGGTAAACCCTGGCGGATAAATTGTGTTACTAATTTAGATAAGTATAAAGTTGAAACTCCACAATAAAAATCTTGTTTAGACACGGCCACATTTTGAGTAGGGTCTTGCAGCAATTTAGAAAAAATTTCTGTTGGATTTTCTAATTCTGGACCTAAGATAGAGGATCTCAATGTTAAACACTGGGGCCCATTGATTTCACCAAGGGCTTTTGATCTACCGTAAATGGTTCGAGAATCAGGGAGCGAATCTTCATCGTAGGGAAAATCTCTCCCTTCAAAAACTTCGTCGTTACTAAAATGAATTAAATAGGCGCTGTGGTTTAGACACCATTCGTACAATCTTTGAGGAAAAAGTGCATTCAACTCAATAATATCAGAAGGAACAAGGGTCTTTGTTTTTGCTAAAGTGCTACCAGCACAGTTTATGATGAGATCGGGATTAACATTTTTAAGGGCATACTCAAGGGTTCTTTGATTGAGTAAATCAATATTGTCTACAACATGAATTGGATTAAACACCCCAAGTTTGAGGGCATGAGCCGCAGACTTTCTGATACACACTTTTACTTGTGTAAATTCTTGACTTAAAGTCGAGTATATTTGATGGCCAATCATACCTAGACCACCCAAAATCAAAATTCTCACAAAATTCCTCACGATTCCAACTTGTTATCGGCATTTTTAAAAGAAACTCTGAGCTAATTTTGAAATTCAAAACGAAATTATGTAGAATTTAGGGTAAACAAAAGTTGCTGATAAGATATATTATGTTACAAGATAAAGAGTACGCGTTAAAATGTTGATAAAAATTAAGAATCTCCTATCAGTCTAATCGAGTTGATAACTTATAACCATACCCATAGATTGATTTTAAATAACGACCACAGGGTTCTATTTTTTTTCTAAGATTTGAAATTTTGGCATCGACAGTTCGATCAGTTACATAATTAGAATTACCCCAAACGCCTTCAAGGATTTGATTACGACTTAAAACAACGTCTTTGTTTTTAATGAAATAGCTAAAGAGTCTAAATTCCGCAGCTGTCATTACTAATTGAGAAGCAGAATAATTTTCATTTTGTATTGTTAATTTAAGTGTTTTTGTATCTAATTTGAACGGTCCGGCTTCCATTTCAAATTGATTCGATTCTTCTCGGTAAGAGCGTTTTAATAACGCTTTTATGCGTGCTTTTAATTCCAGTGGATGAAATGGTTTTCTAATATAATCATCCGCCCCTCCATCAAACGCTAATAAAACATCTCCAATTTCGCTTTTTCCTGATACTAATAGTAATGGAATTTCTTCAGTTGCAGGATCTTTTTTTACACTTCGACATAAGTCAATTCCATTTCCAGGATCTAACTCAACATCCACAATCAATAAGTCAAAATGGTTTTTAGAAATTAAAGTTAGAGATTCTAGTTCTGATTTAGAAAACCAAAGATTAAATTCCTTAAGAGTTTTTTCATAGAGCTTTTGTTGAATGGGGCAATCCTCAACTACTAAAACATTTTTTGTCACTGAGTTTGGCATTCTGCGCCTCTTAAGTTTAGTTTTAAGTATTCACTAAAAAGTATAGAACATTTTGACAAAAAAATAAACATTTGGCCTAAATGGATCTCAAATTGATTCATATCATAGGAAATTTTCAAATTTTAACAAAAAAGTTATGATTGAATCTCAATTTTGAAACATTTCTATAACATGCTTAATACTGCGTAAGGATATTATAGAATATGGAAAATGATAAGATTGCTTTATTAATTAAAAAACTAAAACTTGCTGATACTAAAATATTGGTTGCTGATGGTGATGAAGTGAGCCAAATAGCAATAGCCACCCTCTTTAGTATGATTCAACTACAATGCGATTTTACAAATAATGGGAAAGATGCCGTTGAACTAGCACAAAAAAATCAATATAACATCATTTTTTTAGATTGTTTATTGCCAATAATTAATGGTTTTGAAACATCTATAAAAATCAGACAATTTGAACTTAGCTCTAACACATCACCAACCAAGATAATTGCACTTTGTGCTCATTCCTCTACTGAAAACAGAATTAAAAGTATCCAAAGTGGAATGGATATCTTTATATATAAACCTATGCGATTTGCTACATTAATTAACCTGCTCGAATCAACCTTGAGTTAAATTGTATTCATCTGTAAAAGCGAATCTCAGTAAGATAACTGACCGAGTCACATCCCTTTTATATTTAAGTTTTATTTAAATCTCTTGGACATAAGACTTCCTAGTACATTATAAATTTACCTAAATGTGTGATGGTTACAATGAAGTGCCTTCGCAGATTTATAAACATATTTAATTTTCTTGAGGGGGGAAATTATGTTAAAGCATCTCATATTAATAACGTTTATTTGGATTTCACAAGCGTCAGTCGCTGCCGAATTGATTCGAAGCTACTTTGTAAAACCAGATAGCACCAAGGTCATGGACACCATTGCAAGTCACTTTGAAGTCGTCAAAAAACTTCCAGAGGGCTACGAAGTTCTTGTTTTAAATACACAAGAAAAAGAATTTTTAAAACTGGCTCCACAAGCAGTTCTCTTACAGAGTGACATTCATGCCCAAGACCTTTTTAATCTTAGCTTAAGTGATAATAAGTATCGCAATTTTTCTGATGTTGAGACTGATCTTAAAGCTTATACAACAAAATACCGTGGTCTCACCCATTTGGAAACTTATGGTACTTCAGCAGGAGGACGAAATCTGTATTATTTAAAAATTTCAACAACTCCTGAGTCTAATAAACCAAAATTGTTGGTAACAGCGGCAACTCATGGGGATGAGCTTATCACGACTGAAGTACTTTTTAGGTTAATCAATGAATTACTTGATGGTTATCAAAAAAATGATCGTTTAAGCAAGATCATTGAGAATAACGATCTTTATTTTATTCCTGTTGTAAGTCCTGATAGTTTTGAACAGCGCGAGCGCTATGTTAATGGCGCTGACCCTAACCGCAGTTTTCCTTGGCCAGAAAAGGAAAGTAACCCAAGTCGCGTGGATGTTATTAATTCACTAATGGATTTGACTGGAAAGATGAACTTCAAAGCATCACTCGATCTACATGCTTTCGGAAAATTAGTGATGTACCCATGGGGATACACAAAAACGCCTCCTCCAGTCAATGACGTCAACTTTTTTGATCGACTCGTACAATCTATGGCACGAGAAAATCATTACACTGCGGGACAAATTTCCACTACCATTTATATCGCAAAAGGAAGTAGTGCGGATTATTTTTATTGGAAGCACGGAACTCAAGCTATTGCTGCTGAGTTAGGAAACGAAAAAATTCCCAACTATAGCCAAATCCCAAGTGTTGTGAATGAGGCCCGAGAAATGATCTGGACTTTCTTAGAGTCTTTTAACTAATTTGAACAAGAGCTAGAGAGCTTTATGGTTCTCTAGCTCTGACTTATGTTTTAAATTGTAGAGGATTACCACTGACTCCTGGGGGTACCATTAAAACCCAAACACTGACTACTGTCATTATTGGGAAACTCAACCTCCATAATCAAATCTAAATTTTGAGTTTGATAAGCTTTTACTCCAAAGCGTGAAAATGTAATGTAGCGATCTTGTTCTTCAATGATACGCTGAATATCTCCAGAAGTGTTATTTCCGAACCACCACCCTCCCATTCCTGCACCCGAAAAATCTTCACCACAGTATTTGATTCTCCAATTTGAATGCGAGAGACGCCCCTTTTCTAAAAAAGTATTTTGCTGAGTGACATTTATGATAGTTACTCCTGCAAATTCTAATTGACCTCCAAATACCCAAGGGTCTTGAGATTCAGATTTTGTATAAACAACGAGAGGGAAGGCCAATGCTGATAAGTCTTTTGATCTCATAATCGCCTTGGGATTAGCTGTGACTTCAGAAAAACTTCCTCTTGAACCAAAAATTTTATAGTCAAGCTCTAATGGTTTTGCCAATTCGCCTATATCAAATAAAGAAAGTTTAATTCCTCCAAACCAGGAAAATCCATAGTCAGCCTTCGCATCATATCCAATCCCAAGGAGAAGTGATTCTTTTAATGAGCTTAATTGAGTTGAAAAACCAGGGACTTTGAGTTCGGAAAGTATTTTAATTTGCTTTGGATTGGAGATGTTTATTACAAAGAGAGGGTCCGTTTTTTCAAAAGTAACAACATAGGCATATAATTCTTGTTCTCTTTTTTGAAAGTTAACGGCTCTAATATCTTCCATTTTTCCGAATATTTCAGACTCCCCTTCAAACATAAACTTTTTTTCAGCACCAGACGTTTCTCCATTGAATTCATTTTTAAAAGCAATGACTTGATTCGTATTCAGAAAGCTTATTTTATCTCTTTTCGTTATCGCTAAAAAGAGCACTTCATTATTATATAAAACCGAGTATCGATCTTTGATGGCTGTAGCTCCTCGGAAATGATCGCCTCTTATCAAGATTCTCAGCCGAATCAATTCTCAAATAGTTATTATTTATTGCGAAGTAACGTGAGTTGTACGCAGATTTATTCGCAAACTCCATTCCCTCAATAATGACTTAGCTAATTTTATTATTTTTTCAGCACGTTTTGTGGGCGCAATTTTTGCGCATTTGAATGAAGTCATGATTATTGTCATCTTAAAACTAGTGGTGATGAGTAGTGTTATTGATATATTTTCATCATTCATGCCCCGTTTTTCATCGCACCTTGCGAAAAGTTAAAAATTTTTTTTGAAAAATTTGACTGAAACCAGAAAAAGGTCGAGCCTTAGTAAATTGGAACACTTCATCAATTAAACCTAACTGTTGAGGTTTAAAGATAGAGCTTATACTATATCTAGTAGGTGATTCTATAAATAGGAACTGTTTGAAGTAAAATAGAACCTAAACAGATTCTGCTCAAAAATGCCTAATTCGAGGCGGAAAAGATTTAAATCGAACAAGACGTAGTTCCTCTACGTTGAGTGAGATTTAAACTTTTTCAACAAAGAAGTCGGCCTTTTTCAGCAGAATCTTAAGAATATAACTTATAAAATAAGTTGCTCAGGAGATGGTGGTTTTCGATTTAGTAAAGTCGAAAAAAGGGATTTCTTTTGCTTATTTTATTGAATGAACACTCAAGGAGGAAAACGATGACTCATTTAGAGCCAAACCAAGTCAGTAAGACTATAAACACACAAAGCCATGCCCCTATGATGAGGGTCAGAAAAAGAGATGGATCACTCGAACCCGTTGACGTCACCAAGATTGTTGAACGTGTCCGTGGTTGTTGCCAGGGACTCACACAAGTGGACCCACTACGAGTAGCTACCAAAGCGATCAGTGGACTCTATGACGGCGCAACCACCAACGAGCTGGATAATCTTTCTATTCAAACGGCTTCACTGCTTATTGGAGAAGAGCCTGAATACAGTAAATTAGCAGCTCGTCTTCTTGCGACCTACATCGACGAAGAAGTTCGCTCACAAAAAATCAAAAGTTTTGCAGATAGCATTCTTTTTGGAAAAAGCTCTGGACTTATCTCTGAGGCGACAGCGCACTTTGTAGATCAGCACAAAGCAGAACTTTGCGCAGCCATCGAGCCCTATCGCACGGATCGCTTTGAGTATTTTGGATTAAGAACTGTCTATGATCGTTATTTACTTAAAAACCCAACGACGCGTCAGGTTTTTGAAACTCCACAATATTTCTTTATGCGTGTGGCTTGCGGTTTATCAAACACCGTAACTGAAGCTATTGAACTTTATTATTTAATTTCATCGCTCGACTACATGCCATCAACACCGACACTTTTTAACTCCGGCACGTTACGTCCACAAATGTCGTCTTGCTACCTCCTTGATTCTCCCCAAGATGATTTAAAATCTATCTACGAAAAGTATATGGATGTAGCTCTTCTTTCAAAATTTGCAGGTGGAATTGGGCTGGCTTACCATCGCGTTCGCTCACGGGGTTCATTAATTAAAGGAACCAATGGTCACTCTAATGGAATTATTCCATGGCTTAAAACTTTAGACTCCAGTGTGGCTGCCGTAAACCAAGGTGGAAAGCGCAAAGGAGCTGCCTGTGTTTATCTTGAGACTTGGCATGCTGATATTGAAGAGTTTCTTGAGCTTCGTGACAACACGGGCGATGAAGCAAAACGCACTTACAATTTAAATTTAGCCAATTGGGTTCCAGATCTTTTTATGAAGCGAGTGGAAGCCGATCAAGCATGGTCTCTCTTTGATCCGTCAAAGGTTCCACAATTGATTGAACTTTACGGAGAGGATTTTGAAAAAGCCTACATCGAAGCCGAAGCTAAAGGGCTTGCACAAAAACAAGTTCCCGCACGGGATCTTTATTCGCGCATGATGAAAACCCTCGCTCAAACGGGAAATGGTTGGATGACGTTTAAAGATGCTAGTAACTTAAAATGCAATCAGACGGGAGCCACTGGCGCTACGGTTCATCTCTCTAATCTTTGCACTGAAATTTTAGAAATCACTAGCGAAAAAGAAACAGCCGTTTGTAACTTGGGCTCTGTCAATCTTTCAAGACATATTACTGATGGACAATTTGACTTTGATAAACTTGGCCGCACAGTAAAAGCAGCCGTTAAATATCTTGATCGTGTGGTGGATATTAATTTCTACCCCATTGGAACAGCAGAAAGTTCTAATCGCCGCTGGAGACCCGTAGGTCTTGGCGTGATGGGTTTACAAGATGTTTTCTTTCAATTGAAACTCCCTTTTGATTCTGCCGAAGCTCAGAAACTATCTTCGCGCATTCAAGAGGAGATTTATTTTAATGCGCTTTCTACCAGTGCGGAATTGGCTGAAAAAAGTGGACATCATGAAGGTTTTGAACTCACTCGTGCAGCACAGGGACACTTACAAATGGATTTGTGGGGTGTTCAGCCCACACAAACAGCGCGTTGGAATGCACTTCGTGAAAAAATTAAAAAGCATGGTTTACGAAATTCCTTAATGATTGCTATTGCTCCCACGGCAACGATTGCTACGTTAGTGGGTTGTTATGAAGCCATTGAGCCCCAAATCTCTAACCTTTTTAAGCGTGAAACTCTCTCTGGAGAATTTTTACAAATTAATAAGTATTTAGTGAAAGAATTAAAAACACTGGGACTTTGGAATGAAGAGGTTCGTAATGAAATTAAATTGGCCGAAGGAAGCATCCAAAATTTAGCGGCCATTCCTCCTCAACTCAAAGAAATTTTCCGCACTGTTTGGGAAATTCCAATGAAGTCGTTAATTGATATGGCCGCAGATCGTGGACCATACATTGACCAAAGTCAGAGCTTAAACTTATTTTCAGAAAGCCCAACCATTGGAAAGCTTTCATCCATGTATATGTATGCTTGGAAGCGAGGGGTTAAAACAACGTACTATTTACGTTCAAGACCTGCAACCAACATCAATAAAACAACTGTTAAGAAATCAACAGAAAAAGTTTATACGGACCAAGAGGCTGTGACGTGCTCTCTGGAGAATCCTGAACTCTGCGAAGCATGCCAATAAAATATTTAATTTTAGGAGAACTTAAGAAATGTTATTAAACCCCGGTTTTAACCTCACACTGAGACCCATGAAATACCCCATATTCTACGATATGTATAAAAATGGGATCAAAAATACTTGGACGGTTGAAGAAGTAGATTTTTCTACCGACCTCGTCGACTTAAATAGTAAATTGAGTCCATCAGAAAAACATTTAATCAATCGTCTTGTGGCCTTTTTTGCCACAGGTGATTCTATTGTTGGAAATAATCTGGTACTCAATCTTTATCGCCACGTGAATTCACCCGAGGGACGACTTTATTTATCGCGACAATTGTTTGAGGAAGCACTCCATGTGCAGTTCTACCTCACTCTTCTCGACTCATACATTCCTCACCCTGATGAGCGAGCTAAGGCATTTGCCGCCGTAGATAATATTCCCTCTATTAAACGAAAGGCCGACTTCTGTTATAAATACATAGATTCTATTTATAACTTGCAACGACTTGAAACCATCGAGGATCGAAGAAAATTTTTGATGAATTTGATTTGCTTTGCTAGCTGTATCGAGGGATTGTTCTTTTTTGCGGCTTTTGCCTATGTTTATTTTTTAAGATCCAAAGGCTTGCTGGCAGGACTTGCAACCGGAACCAATTGGGTTTTTCGTGATGAGAGTATGCATATCAATTTTGCGATGGAAGTTATTACCATTGCTCGTCAAGAAGAGCCTGGTCTTTTCAATCAACAAATGAATGACATGGTGACAGAAATGATTGCCGATGCTATCGAATGTGAAATGGCTTTTGCTCAGGACATTTTAGAGTTTGGAGTGGCTGGCCTTTCTCCTAAAGACATGCGCCAGTACTTGCAGTTTGTTGCCGATCAACGGCTTGAGGCTCTCCATATTCCTGCTCGTTATCATGTTAAAAATCCGTTCCCCTTTATGGAGCTACAAGATATGCAAGAACTTGCAAACTTTTTTGAACGACGAGTTTCAGCTTATCAAACCGGTATTACAGGTACAGTGAGTTTTGACGAAGCTTTTTAAAAGCTAAAGCCCGTTTGAACTGGATTGGTTGAGTTTTGATCGCTAGGCATTGAATTTAAATCACTGTTATTTTCATCAGGTAACGGTGGTGGGTTAATGGCAGCTATTGAAACTCCGGTTTGTGAATTATGAATCTCCTGCCCTTTATACCAAACCACCATGAAAAATTGTATGTAACCTTGCGCTAATTTGTTAAGAATAAATGTCGGCACAGGGATAACAGCCACCCAAGTCCCATTACTATTACAATAAATAGTTGTAGGAACTAGTTTAGAAGTTTTTGGATAGTATTTTACGTTTGAAATATAGGGTAGACCATCTTGAGCCACTGAAGAGCCTTGGTTATCAGTGGCTGTGTAGTAAATAGAATTTGTTGTAAATCCCGGATTGAGACAAGAGCCTTGAGCTGTAATATAACTTAAGGTTTGTGTTTGTTTATAAGTCATCTGAGTGACAGAAAGTGATATAAAATTACTTTGGTACCCTTGATAATCAACAACGGGCTCGGGTGTGTTGCTGGCGAGCGCGGCTTTATCCTCTTGAGAAATATAATGACCATTTCCATACATATTTTCTTGGTAAAGAGGACCACAGGCTGATAAAAAAAGCCCCATAATGAGAAAAATCAGTAAATACAATTTTGAAACTCTAAAATTAATTTCTTTTAACAAACCCATAAGTCCCTCCTAATTATTTTATTAGGTACTTACCCTTCTTACCTGCAAGAACCAAGCCTACAGAGAAATTTCAGCCCATCAATGACTCACAGTGAAACTATATAATAAAAACTTTAATTAAATTTATAACAACTCTAACCGATAAAAAATAAGTATGTATCAAATAAAATCAGAGTACTTAAATTTGTTTTTTATCGTGATTTTTCTATTTTTAATCTTTCCTATTTTATTTCGTTACTACATGCAATTTTTTACGGTAAAATCGGCTCTAAACAGTATTAAACCCAAGCAAACTCTTCAAAATAACTCAGACCCAAATCAAGTAAAAGCTCTTGATGCATTTAACCCTAGTCTCTTCTTTGATCTTGCCACTGTTCCCATCGTGGTAACCAATTCCAGTGGCACTATCCTGGAATCCAATGAGGCATTTAAAAACATCTTTAAATTTAGAAATCTCCAAAAATCACATCTCCAAAATATATTTGATTACGTACTTTGTGATGATTTGAATAAAGCTAAAGAGCAATGGGCGAAACTAGTGTACGAAACAAAGCTCCAGTGGGAAGTAAAATACCAAATCGATTTTGAATTCTCAAAAAACGTTCAGTGGCATTCCGTAAAAGTTCCGGAATCAGAGAATGTTTATTGTATTGGTCATGACGTCACACAAATTCGTGAGCATGAAGCAAGGATCCTTTCAGCCTCTAAACTTATCAGCATCACTCAAATTGCAGCAGGTATTGCTCACGAAATTAATAATCCCCTCACCATTATTCGGGGCCGGGTTGAACTCATCAATCGAATTCTGGCGAAAGAAAATCCAGATCTTCAAAAAATAAAAAACTATCTACAAAATACCGATGAAATGGTCTCAAGAGCCGCTTCGATCATTGATGCCTTACGAATTTTTACCCTCTCCTCAACATCCAATGAAATGCAAACAGGACATTTAGAGGAGGCCTGGGCATTGCCTCTCATGGAGAAATCCTTTGGGCTCTTTAAAGAGCGGTTTGCTAAAAGAAAAATCCGTATTGAAATTAATCTTATTGGAAATGATTTTAAAATCTATTGTAGACCAAGAGAAATCATTCATGTGCTTAATATTCTGATTGCAAATAGCATTGAAGCTATTCAAAAAGGTGTCGACCCTTGGATTTCCTGCCATATCCTTAAGGACGCAGAAAATGTCAAAATTATTTTCAAAGATTCAGGTACAGGGATCTCTAATACCCATGGATCAAGAATCATGGAACCCTTTTTTTCAACGAAACCTCACGGATCAGGACTTGGACTCAGTATTGCTAAAGGACTCCTCACCGGTCATGGTGGCACATTAGAGTTTGATCCTACCCAGGAAAATACCACGTTTATATTAAAATTCCCCCATTCTAAAAAGAACTCTGAATTTGAAATAAAAAGAAATGTGGCTTCTTAATAAAATATCATAAAAACTTGACTCTCCCCTCCACTTTAGCTCAACTAACCCCCTATGAAAAACGCTCAAACCACACAACCGCTTGCGCTGATCTCCGGGGCCTCATCCGGAATCGGTCTTGCCACTGCTAAAATTCTAGCCCGAGAAGGATATTCACTCCTCTTAATCGCTCGGCGCGAAGAACGTCTTTTGAGTTTAAAAAATGAATTAGAGACCAGCTATAAAAAGATAAAAGTTGAAATTGCACCATTAGATATTCGCTCACTATCAGAGATTAAACTCTTTACTAAAAATTATGAAAATGAATTGAAATCACTGACAGTACTTATCAACAACGCAGGTTTAGCAAAAGGTTCAGAACCTTTTAATGATAACACTATTGAAGACATAGATCTTGTATTAGATACTAATGTAAAGGGCCTTCTCTACCTTACAAAAATGATACTCCCTTTTATGTTACAAAATAAACAGGGGCATATCGTCAATCTTGGCTCCGTTGCAGGTCGCTGGGTTTATCCTGGTGGTACTGTGTATTGTGCAAGTAAGTTTGCAGTTTCAGCCATCACCGAAGGTTTAAGACAAGACTTAATGGGAACTGGTCTTCGCGTAACGAACATCGAGCCAGGTATGGTTGAAAGTGAATTCTCATTGGTTCGCTTTGGCAATCAAGAAAAAGCCGATGCTGTTTACCATGGAATGACGCCACTCACATCAGCCGATATTGCGGAAACCATTTTATGGTGCTTGCAGCGCCCTGCGCATGTGAATATACAAGAGCTTGTTATATTCCCAACAGATCAGGCTGCCATTCGTATGGTTCATAGGACATCATAAATAAATTAAGTTTATAAGAATGTTTGCGATTAAGAAGGTTAACTATTACGAAGGATAACAATGTCATTAGAAAAAAAATTTATCAGTTTTGAAGGCCTTGATGGTGCGGGAAAATCCACGCTGATAAAATTATTAAAACTTAAACTCGAAAAACACCAACAAACAGTCATTTTAACCAGAGAGCCAGGGGGAACACCTCTTGGAGATGAATTGCGTCAAATAATCCTTCGAAGAGAAGGAGACACTCCAACACCTCGCACCGAGCTTCTTCTCTATGAAGCCATTAGAGCACAGCATGTGGAGAATCATATTTTACCAAATCTTAAACAGGGGAATTGGGTTTTGTGTGATCGTTTCTCGGCTAGCTCCCTTGCTTTTCAAGCGGGCGGACGTCAAATTTCAGAAACTGATGTTAAGTGGCTTAATGCTTTCGCAACAAATGGTTTAAATCCCACTCAAACTGTCCTTCTTGATTTAACTTACGATCAGGCGCAGGAACGACAGACTCAACGCTTTCAGCAGCGTTCAGAATCTGCTGATCGGATGGAGGCAGAGTCACGAGATTTTCATGAGCGCGTTCGCGCCTCCTTTTTATCTCAAGCTCATGAAAATAAAAGCTCCTGGATTGTGTTGTCTGCTATGCAAAGTCCAGAAAATTTGTTAAAAGAGCTCATTGTGAAACTACAGGAGCGTGGAGTTTGGGATTACTAGAGACAACAAAAGGGAATGATCATCTCCGTAAGACACTTTTGAATGCACTTCTGCACGGTCAATTACCCACTCAACTACTTTTTGTTGGACCCGAAGGTGTTGGAAAAAAACGTGTTGCCTGGGGTTTAGCAGAAATTCTTTTATGTTTAGAGCGAAAAAATGAGGTCCTTGTTGCTTGTGGGCACTGCTCCTCATGCATAAAAATTCAATCCGGTTTTCACGAAAATATTTTATTTATTGAACCAGAAAAAAATCTCATCAAGCTAGAGAAGGCCGAAGAAATTCAAGATTTTTTAAGTCTTGCGCATGATCAAAGGGCACGAATAGTTATCGTGAATGATGCTCATGCGCTTAATGCTCAAGCCTCCAATTCGCTTCTAAAAGTTTTTGAAGAACCACCGCCGCAAACTTACTTTTTCTTTATTACTCATCGATGGATGCAAGTTTTACCCACCATTCGCTCGAGAGCAACGAAAATTCCCTTCTCTCCCCTTAGCGACAACGATTTACTGTCTTGGTGTAATACACCACAGGAGAGAGAGTTGCTCCGGCAAGCTCGAGGCTCCGTGAAGGAGCTGTTAAGCCAAAAAGAAGAGGAACAAATACATGGACGACAAGACGCTCATTTGATGTTTAAAAAATTTTTTAGTGAAAAAGACTATTTTCTCCTCGGGAATTGGCGAGAAGAAATCAAAGATAAAGATAAACTAATTTTATTTATTAGACATTGGATGTTTCTCCTTCGTGATATTTTCTTTGCACCCGTTTCTGGTGGAACTCCCTCGAAGATTTTAGCGGAGCTTCCCGCTCTCCAATCTCTGACTTTCGATGAACTCTGGGATCTTTGGGATCGAGGACTGACTCTCGAAATGGGAGTGCTCGGTCACCGCGACCCCGTTCTTCTCATTGAAGAGTGGCTCATCCCGGTCTTGGAGTTGAGAAATTAAAGTGCTGAGATTTGAAGAGCTAAAAAATTGAGACTAAAACTTAAAAAGGAACTATTAAAATGTCCACTTGGATTGATGTTCATGTTCACTTAGATAAATTAGAAGAAGGCCCTGAAGCAGCTCTGGAGTTAGCAAAAAGTTCGGGCGTTGAAAGAGTTATCACCATCGGAACAGAACCCGCAGACTTACCCGTGGTGCTTGAGTATGCTGATAAGTATTCTCCTCATGTTTTTTGCACTCTAGGAATTCATCCCCATGAAGCGGGACTTTGGGATTTAAGAGTTGCTGACTTTATTCGCGAGAAGGCCACTCACTCCAGAGTTGTTGGACTCGGTGAAATGGGACTTGATTATTATTATAATAACGCCACTCCACAAACACAAAAAAAAGCCTTTATTGAGCAATTGCAATTAGCGCAAGAGCTTTCGTTGCCCGTAGAAATTCACACAAGAGATGCGGAAGCCGATACCGTTGAGCTACTTCGCCCCTTCAAAGGAAGAGTTCGCGGACTTATTCATTGCTTTACCGGAACTCGCGATCTTGCGCGCCACGCATTAGATCTTGGTTTTAATATCAGCATTAGTGGCGTTGTAACTTTTAAAAATGCGCAGGAACTTAGGGAGATTGTGAGTTTTATTCCCCAAGATCGATTGCATGTGGAAACAGATGCTCCTTTTTTAGCACCTGTCCCACAGAGGGGAAAAAAGAACACGCCGGCCTTTGTGCTACACACAGCTACTTTAGTTGCACAAATAAAATCAATGACCTTGGAAGAACTTAAGGATCAAACTTGGAAGAATGCTCAAAATTTATTTACTAAATTGAGTTAGGTGCCATCCAATTCACAAATTTAGTTTGCCTTTTTGAATGAAGAGGAACAAATTATCCCTCTAAAATTTCATCACAATTCTTTAAATTTAAACAAGGAGTATTACCCGTGGCAAACAGTCCTTCTGGAAGTAAATTAAGAGTGGCTATCAATGGCTTTGGTCGAATTGGCCGAGTGCTTTTTCGAGCGGGCTTTGAGGATTTAGATATCGTTGCTATCAATGATTTGAGTGGTCTTGATGTCGCGGCCCACCTCCTCAAATATGATTCCACGCATGGAATTTATAAAAATGAAGTTTCCACAGAAGGCCAAAACCTTGTTGTTAATGGTAAAAAAATTGCACTCACGGCTGTTAAAAACGTAGCAGAGCTTCCTTGGAAAGCTCACAATGTTGATGTGGTTTTGGAATGCACCGGCGCGTTCAAAGACAAAGCCCAATTCATGGATCACATCAAAGCAGGCGCCAAAAAAGTTTTTGTCTCTGCTCCTGCCGATGGTGTTGACCTTACTATGGTTTATGGTGTGAACCACACAGCCTATGATCCCTCTTCTCACACCGTTATCTCTAACGCATCCTGCACGACCAACTGTTTAGCTCCCGTTGCGAAAGTTTTAAATGAAGCCTTTGGTATCGAGCATGGTCTTATGACGACTATTCACTCCTACACTAATGACCAACGTATTTTAGATGGAACTCATAAAGATTTACGTCGAGCGCGAACGGCGGGAGTTTCTATGATCCCTACAACCACAGGGGCTGCCAAAGCGGTTGGAAAAGTTTTGCCTGAGCTTAAAGGTAAAATTGATGGCACATCAATTCGAGTTCCCACTCCCAATGTGAGTCTGGTGGATTTTTCTTTTTCAACAAAACAAGATTTATCGGTTGAATCCATCAATGCGGCACTTGTGAAGGCTGCACAAGGCCCTCTCAAGGGAATTTTGGCCACTGAGGAGCAAGAACTGGTGAGCGTTGATTTTAATGGAAACCCTCACAGTTCAATTGCTGATCTGAGCTGCACAATGGTTGTAGGACCAAAATTAGGAAAAGTTTTTTCCTGGTATGATAACGAAACAGGATTTAGCCATCGAATGGTGGATTTTGTTAAGTACATGCAAACAAAAGGAGTTTAGTACGTGGCTGGACTCAAAGGCATAAAAACGATTAGAGATTTTGAATTAAAAGACAAACGAGTTTTTTTACGACTTGATTTAAATGTGCCACTCAATGGTGGCCACATCACCGATGAAACTCGTATTCAAGCAAGTCTTCCAACTATTAAATATGCTCTAGAGCAGGGAGCAAAACTCGTTCTTGCCTCTCACCTTGGTCGACCTAAAGGCCCTGGAGATAAAGACAATAGCTTAGAGCCCGTGGGGAAACGCCTTGCAGAGCTTCTCAACGTTGAAGTTATGCTTGTTGAAGAACCAGATTCTGAAGCCACAAAAGCCTTATTGATGGGACTCAAGAAAAATCAAATCATTCTTCTTGAAAACGTGCGTTTTCACGAGGGAGAGACCAAAGACTCTATTGAGTTTGCGCAATCTCTTGCTCCTCTCGCTGATATTTACATCAACGATGCCTTTGGTGCCAGTCACAGAGCTCATGCCACGATTCATGCGCTTCCCAGCCTTATGAAAGAAAAGGGCGTGGGCTTTTTAATTGAAAAAGAAATCCAAATGCTTGATCAACTTTTAGAATCACCAAAGCGACCTTATTTAGCGATTCTTGGTGGTGCGAAAGTGAGTGATAAAATTGCCGTCATTGAAAAGCTCATTGATATTGTTGATGGGTTTATTATTGGTGGAGCGATGGCTTACACTTTTTTAAAAGCAAAAAATATTGCTGTTGGAAAAAGTCTTGTTGAGAGCGAAAAACTAAACTACGCCCGAGAGATGATGGCTCGTGTGGAAGCCAGAAATAAAACCCTTCTTCTCCCTGTAGATCACGTTGTGGCTAGTGCCTTTACAGACACGACAGGCGAAATCATTCACGATCTTACTATACCTGCCGATAAAATGGCTCTTGATATTGGGCCTGAGAGTTTGAAGCGCTTTAAAGAAGCGATCAATGGAGCTGCGACCATTTTCTGGAATGGCCCTATGGGCGTTTTTGAGAAAGAAGCTTTTTCAAAGGGAACGTTTGGTTTAGCAAAAGCCATTGCCGAATCCAGTGCCATGAAAATTATTGGAGGTGGTGATTCAGCCGCAGCGGCTGAGCAGTCGGGATTTGCCAATCAAATGACTCATATTTCAACTGGAGGCGGCGCAAGCCTTGAGTACTTACAAGGAGACAAGCTCCCTGGCCTTGAAGTTTTGCGAGTTAAAATTCGAAACTAAATGGTTTTGCTGAAAAAGACCTACTTCATCGTTGAAAAAGTTTAAATCTCACTCAACGTAGGGGAACTACGCCTCGTTCGATTTAAAACTTTTCCGCCTCGAATTAGGCTCTTTTGCAGCAAAACCATGAAAATAAATAAAAATAATTTTTATAGGTAAAATAATTATGTTACAAAAAGTATTCGCTGCAAATTGGAAGCTCAACAAAGGTCCTCAAGAGACTCGCTCTTTTATCAGCGAGTTTGTTCCCTTGATCCCGAAAGAATTGCAGCAGCAAATCATGCTTTTTGTTCCCGCAACAAACTTAGAAGCAGCAGCTAATGCTCTTAAAGAAACTGCCATTCAATTTGGTTCCCAGAATTGTTTTTCTGAGCCATCAGGTGCTTTTACCGGAGAGATTTCCGCTCCCGTGGTAAAATCCCTTGGGGCACACTCCATTTTGCTTGGACACAGTGAACGCCGCCAAATTTTTAAAGAGTCCAATGAATTCATCGCTCAAAAAGGTAAGCTCGTACAATCCCTGGGCCTCACACCTATGATTTGTATAGGAGAATCTCTGGAAGAGCGGGAGAATCACCAAACAGAAACTGTTTGTGCCACTCAACTCAACTCTTTTATAAATGCCATTGATATTTCTAAAAAATGGATTGTGGCCTACGAACCCGTTTGGGCCATTGGTACAGGAAAGGTGGCAACTCCTGCCCAAGTCAATGAAACCCACGCACAAATCAGAAAAATGATTTTGGCAAAAGGTGGTTCTTCCTCTGTTCCCATTCTCTACGGTGGGAGCGTCAAGCCAGAAAACGCAGCGGAACTCCTTAAAATCCCCGAAGTGGGCGGCTTCTTGGTCGGCGGTGCCTCTCTCGATCCTCACACATTCAGTAAAATTTGTTTAAGTTAGTTAAAAACAATTATAAAAAAGTTCTCAGAGTTTTCGTAAGAGTTAGAAGCTTTGTCGTTGTATTATCTTTTGCACCTATACATCTTTTAACTCTCTTTTCATTTGATGGGTATTTTACAAACAATGTTACTTCTCCCAGCTCACACTTTAAATTTGGGACTCTTGAGTCATAGTTAAAGCTTGCTAACCTGTTCTCAAGCCAAAGCAAATCCTTTTTTGATAGTTTTCGATCGCCGACTTTTTGTTCATTAATAATTAAATTAAGCTCATTTTCCTTTTTATGGCTTTTTATAAATTGAAAATGGCTTACTTTTTCTGGGTAACTAATAGTTAAAGTCATTTTTTCCACAATTTGTTTTGTTTCTTTTGTAGCTATTTTACAAAAAACCAACTCAGTGTATAAACAAATTAATAAAAAAAGTATTGAGCTACTAGGTTTCATTGTTGTCCTCCTTTGACTTCAACACTATTTCCATGAACTTCTTTAATTTTTTTGGGGTCACAATAAATTGTCCCTGGTAAATCTTTTGAACAACCCATTTGTTCTCTAACTTTTGGATTAGCTAGTAAAATTGAATTGGCTCTTTTATTAATACTCGGGTGCACTCGAAACCCCACCTTTTCATTCGAATAATCGGGGTAGCAAAAGGTTCTGAATACGTTAAGATATCCCGCTCTAAATTGAGTAGGTGTAGTTATATCGTGGTGATATTTCTCAATGTAGCGCGGCAAAATCTCTGAAGCAAGCCAGTCGCAAAACGCCTCGTTAACTTGATCACCAACAATACTGCCATTTTCGTTTTGCTTCTTACAAAAATCAAATTTTTGAGTAGGTATTTTATTGGGTACCGGATCAGGACTAAAAGAACCGAATCCTGTTCCTCCCATTGGATTTGGATGAACTCCGCTAGACAGTGAGTTAGCAGGATCAAATCTCTTCGCTTCAACTGACTTTTTATCTCTTAAACAAGGTATTATACCTGAAAATGGAAATTCACTTTCCATTTCTATTTGATTGGACCCAGCATAAGTAAATTTACGGTTACTAAAATAAAATTGAATTAAGCAAGGATCAATTGCATGACCCAATTCATGGGCAAGTGTCCTAACAATAGCAAATATACTATCTGTATAATGAAGTGAACCTTTACAAAACTTCAAACTATTAGATAAGCTATTATACTCTCCATTTGGTTCTATATCCCGAGGAACATCTATCTTGCCATTGGTACAATCAAATCCAGAAAATCTAACTTTAGAAATTTTAAAAATAATATCATCCTTAACTTTTCCAGAGGGCAACACTTCATTGAGCCATTCAATGGTTAATGATTTGGTATTTTCAAAAATCTCATCTTTAATCTTTTTCATGATTCCATTTTTATTTAAATAGCGATCTGCCTCGAATTGAAGTTTGTTTCTTAAATTTTGCATTTCTAGGTGTTCTGACAAATAAGCTATTGATGTTAAATCGTTCATTTGTCTTTTACTTTTCTCGCTTGAATCTAAATAAAAAATTTCTCTCCTAAGTTGTTGTACCATTGCTTTTGAAACTAATTCCTTGCAAATTAATGACACAATGTCACTGCAAGCATCATAACCTCTGTATCCAAAAGCTTCGACTGCGACCTCTAGAAAATCATTATTTTTCTTGTCATCAAATGTTTTATTGACCTCAGTTGCAATACTTAAGTTTATCTTAGATTCAAAATCTGTTCGCTCAAATACTTTTGTATTCTGAGTTCTAGATTTTCCTGTCGGATCATAAAACTCACCTGGAGCACAAGTGGGTGTATACAAATCAAAGCAAATACTATCGTCTTTTGTCGCAGCATAGGCATTGAAAGAAAATAGGTAATAGGTAATAGGTAATTATTACTATGTAATAACTCTTTTTCATTTCTAAATTCCTTGAAATATCATTAAAATCAATCAAAAATACTATTTCAGTCTAAGAGATATATTTATTAAATCAATAATATTTAGCTTCATCATAGAAGAATCACATCTTAGGATGTATTTCAGGCAAATTAAAGCTCTGCAATGGCGCAAATAGAGTTTGATAAACTCTATTTGCGCCATTGATTGCAAGCATTCAGGAATTTAAACGGGAATTTTGAGTGCGTGAATGTTTTGTAGTCATACTATTTACCATCAAAATCCATCCTATGGTGGCAATAGGCAAATGTGATTTTACTTATACTCTTAAATTCTGTATAAGTGAAAAGTGAGGCCCGATTAGAGTTTTCTTTATAGGAGTAAAGTTATGAATTTCACAGACACAAAAATTGAAACTTACGCGACCAATCTATCCTCTAACCCCAGCACCATTTGCAGTTCGCTTGAAAAGCACACACGCAGCACTGAAGCTATGAGCCAAATGCTTATAGGCAAGCTGGAAGCATCTTTTTTTGGTAATCTCATTCGGAGCACGCGCGCACGCCGCATTTTGGAAATTGGCACATTTACAGGTTACTCAGCACTGGCCATGGCTGAGCACTTGCCCGCCGATGGAGAACTCCACACCATCGATATTGAAAAGAGACCCCATACAGAACAATTTTGGAAAGAGGCCAAACAACTCAATAAAATTCATTTTCATCAAGGGCCAGGCCTTGAAATTATTCCAAAACTTCAAGGCCCCTTTGATATCGTTTTTATCGATGCTGATAAAGAGAACTATTTAAATTATTTTAATTTAGTGGAATCAAAACTTTCACCCAACGGCCTGGTCATTGTCGATAACGTTCTTTGGAGTGGACGCGTCCTCTTGCCCGATGAGGAAATTCAAAACGAACCCAGCACAAAAGCACTTAAAAAATTTAATGAAATGATTCATCAAAGATCGGATTTGCATAAAACCATGTTGCCGATTCGCGATGGAATTTTTTTAATTAACAAAATTGTCTAGTTTTTAAGCGCCAAAAATATGAAGCAATAAAATCTAGCAACTCAATATTTTGTAAAAATGACTTTTAGCAATAAATTTTAATAAAATGACTAGCCAAAGTTTAAATCCTATAGTTTCGTTCTAATAAACTATTAAAACATCACCGTTTTGCCTGGAGGGATTGGGCTCATGTCAATGAATTCGCTTTCGTCTTCCTATTTACAAAGTAACGATCCATCAATCAACGCATGGATTAATGAAATCGCCGCACTCTGCGAGCCCCAGTCGATCTACTGGTGCAATGGTTCCGATGAGGAATACCAACAGATTTGTGAAATGCTGGTACAAACTGGGACTCTCAAAAAATTAAATCCCGAAAAACGCCCGAATAGTTTTCTCGCACTCTCTGACCCTTCCGATGTCGCACGCGTTGAAGATCGCACTTTTATTTGTAGCAAAAACTCCTCTGATGCAGGCCCCACCAACAATTGGATGGCCCCAGAGGAAATGAAAAAAACTCTCACAACACTTTATAAAGGTTCTATGAAGGGGCGCACTCTTTTTGTGGTCCCTTTTTGCATGGGCCCCTTAGGCTCACCGCTTGCCCAGTACGGAATCGAAATCACCGACTCCCCTTATGTTGCGATCAGCATGAAAATTATGACTCGCATGGGACTTCCTGCTCTTCGACAAATGGAAGGAAAATCCTTTGTTAAATGCCTCCACTCTATTGGTGCTCCCCTTGCTCCAGGAGACGCCGATGTTGCTTGGCCTTGCAATAAAGACCAAAAGTACATTGTGCACTTTCCCGAAGAGCAATTGATTTGGTCTTTTGGTTCCGGATATGGTGGCAATGCGCTCTTAGGAAAGAAATGTTTTTCTCTTCGAATTGCCTCACACATGGGTCAAAAACAAAATTGGCTTGCTGAGCACATGCTCATTATGGGTGTTGAAAATCCAGAAGGTCGCAAGCATTATTTCGCCGCTGGATTTCCGAGTGCCTGTGGTAAAACAAATTTTTCAATGTTGATTCCGCCTAAGGCTTTTGATGGATGGAAGGTAACGACCTTAGGTGACGATATTGCTTGGATTCACCCTAACTCAAACGGAGAACTCCATGCCATCAATCCAGAGGCTGGTTACTTTGGTGTAGCACCAGGAACCTCGACAAAAACTAATCCTAATGCCATGAAGACCATTGCAAAAAATACGATTTTCACTAATTGCGCTCTCACAGATGATGGCGATGTTTGGTGGGAAGGTATGACTGAAACTCCTCCAAAACATTTAATTGACTGGCAAGGACAGGATTGGACTCCGGAGTGTGGCCGAAAGGCAGCTCACCCCAACGCTCGATTTACAGTATCTACAACACAATGTCCTTCGATGGATGCGGACTGGAATAATCCTGCTGGCGTACCAATTTCCGCCTTTATTTTTGGAGGTCGCAGAGCCACAACTATTCCTCTAGTTTATGAGGCTCCCAGCTGGGAACGTGGCGTGTACATTGGGGCAAGCACGTCTTCAGAAACAACAGCGGCAGCCACTGGAGCCGTCGGTGTCGTCCGTCGTGATCCAATGGCCATGCTTCCTTTTTGCGGATACCATATGGGAGATTATTTCAAACATTGGCTTCATTTTGGTTCACAACTGAAAAAAGCACCAAAGTTTTTTGGTGTGAATTGGTTTCGAAAAGAAAATGGAAAATTTATCTGGCCTGGATTTAGTGAAAACATGCGTGTCTTGCACTGGATGTTTCAACGAGTGGAAGGTCATGGAAGCGGCATGGAAACTCCCATTGGTCTAGTCCCGCGCTACACTGATCTACTCTGGGATGGACTCGATTTTTCTAAAGTGTCCTACCAAAGCCTGGTTCATTTACCCGCTCAAGATTGGACAAACGAGATTTTACTCCAAGAGGAATTCTTCCAAAGCCTCGGAGATAAATCACCTCCTATTTTCAATGAGATTCGCTCCCACTTAAAACAAAGTTTTGCTCCTAGTCAGCTCAACAATTCTAATGTCTTCATGGATAAAGGAATTTAGCGACTCTTCGCTACGGCTAGTTTTTATCAAAAAGCTAGCTTTTTAAACTAGTTATCTCCTAAACTTAAGGGAGTATGCTATTTCTATTTAAATAGCATCCCCTACAAGGAGAGTTTGGGATGAAGAGTTTACATTCACGTTTAAAAATGCGCAACGGCTTGTGTCTTTTTTTAAGTGCCATTTTGTTTGTACAATCCGGCTTCGCCGGCACTCCACAGTCATCACTCACCAAGGCAGATATCAACGCCACTAAAAAGCATTTCAGCAGCCTAGGCATGGGGAAATCCCAAACCCTCGCAGAATGGTTTGAAAAAGCCCAAAAAACCCTTGATCCAGAAATGATGAATGATCTTGCCTACTGGGTAGAACAAAATAGAGCTGAAAAAATTCCCGCTTTAAATATCGAAACTCGCACCGACAAATCCAAAAATAAATATCTGATTATTTCATTTGAAACAGAAAATAAAAAACGAACAACTTTTGAAATGCACAGAGATGATAAAGGACTTTATCTCACTGCAAATAAAAAAACTTTCAGAGCTAATGATTTTAAGGCTTTTGATTCCATTGCTAAAGCTCACCAACCGTCAAATAATCGATTACCCAAGTATGCAATGAACCGACCAATAATTTCCTATCAACAACTGAGAGATATTTCTAAATCTGATCCTCAGTGGGGAGTAAAGTATCTCACTGAAATTCGCAAATTAGTTACAGATATGGAAAAATATCAAGGTGCTGTTTTATTTAAAGATGAAAAAAGAAAAGGAGCCAGCGTTAGCATTGACTTTGGGTTTTCAACTGCTGAAGCTCAAAATTTCGCACAATTCACATCAGCTCAAGATGATTGTATCGTCGCTGGTTATCTAGGAGTTTACGATGTTAAGACCGGAAATTGTGGAAAGATGGGTGAGAAAGATGCTAATTCTACTTCTGATGGAGAATATACTCCTGAAGGAAAGGAATTTGTTAAAGGACTTAAAGAAGATTACGGCCTTCACCTCGATAACAAATGTACCGGGCAAGGAATGACTTCGTGTAATCCAAACTTATATTGCTTGCAAGAAAGCGGAGATCCTTACTGTGCACCATTAGTCCCCGCAACAAAAACTTCTATAGATGTGTGCGAAAGTCAGGCACCAATTAAAAGTAGTGACGAATTAAAAAAATGTTTTGAAAACGTAGATAAAAAACTAAATAGAGACGAAAAAAACAAAACTGAAGACTTAATAAAGAATTCCTATTTATCAAAATGGAATGCAGCGTGTTTAAGAAATGACCAAACAGATAAAGATGTACTTAAAGAAATCGCTGGAAAAAGAGAAACGCCTGATGCTGAATTAGCTAAAATTTTTCAAAAAAAATTCGATAAAGTTGATAATAGTGGAACAGATAGAAATGAACATAATAGAAATGCCTGTTTAGCTATTTATAAAAGACTTTCCCATTTGAACGATCTCTACGAAGATAAAGTAACCGAAACCAAAGAATCCTGTGAACAAAAGGAAAAAAAATGGGAAAATGGTAAGTGTGAAGATCATGCAAATATCATAGGTGATTTGAAATGTAATGAAAACCCTGATACAATTTGGGACAGTGAAAAAGGTAAATGCGTAGATGCTTGCATAGTAAATGGAAAAAAGATTGCGTGTGTTCAATTTGGCCAAAAAAAGGATAAAAAAGAATTAGCTTCCAAACCTGGAGATAAATCTTTTTCCTGCACGGACACTTCTGATGGATACAGAAATCCAATACTCTGCATCCTTGGAGTCGGAGTTCTTGCTGGAATTGGCCTAGGGATCGCAGGGTTGTTTTTTCCCAAGCGCAAGACGAAAGTTATTTTCCAATCTCATCCGTTTGGTCCAGATCCAAATCCAACAACTTTACCAACCACTCAACCAACAACTGAACCATGCCCTGGTGGCGAATGCGGTAAAACTCACCGAGGCGACGGCATGAAGTAATCTACTTATTTCTGATAGAAACAATTAAATCTAAATAAAGGAGACAATGATAACTGTCTCCTTTATTTTTTGTTGTACATTGATATCTCAATGAGATATCAATTCAATTAGTTTATAAGTTTCAAAATAAAAAGGAGGTTCACTTAAGATGAAATCACCTCTAAGATTACTAATCCTACAATTACTCGCAATCCCCATCGTCATTGTTATCTTTAAATTACCTTTTGAAAAACCAACGCTCTCAATTTTTGCAAATATTGTCTTTTGGACGATTGGTCTCATCAGTTTGCGATACTCAGGACCAAACCGCATTCCAGTGCTTTTAACTTCTCTACAATTTTTATTTACAGCCGTACTCCCCGTAACAATTTTACGGTACATATCATGGGGTGGGGATTTTAATACAAGCTCCATTTTAGGTGTAACAGGCGCCTCTTGGCACTCTTACTCTAACATAAGCTATTCGATTTTTCTCCTCGGGAGCATAACATCCTTAGTATTAACTCGCCTCCGAAAATAAAATCACATATTCTTTTTTAAAAAAGCATACAGTGAAACAAGCAACTAAGGTTAAATCAAAAGAGGGATTCCTGCCCCATCGGAAAATGAGTTCGGAGCGCAGCTATGAGAGCCACCGGCCATTCAAATTAACTCTATTGCAAATCTCTCATAGCGAGCACCGCTTGTTTGAAATTTTACGGTGGGGCAGGAAACCCTCTTTTGATTTAACCTGGTGCACTTCATTTTTATGAAAAAAATTAAAAATAATACGAAGTCGCCACAAGCATTGTAAACACTTGTTGGGTTTTGGGAATAATTTCATAATTGTGATTGATGCGCTGAACGCTCTTACCTCGTCCTAAATTATGGTATCCGCCAAAGGTAAATCGAATTCGTTCTTTGGATATTAATGTGAAATTTGCGGCCCAACCTAATTCATCAACGCGATCTCCATACTTATCGCTCACATCCAATTCTTTATGAGATGTTAAATTGGTAAACCAGCCAATGCGGAGAATGAGCCAGGGGTAATAATTATACTCTACACCA
Source organism: uncultured Pseudobdellovibrionaceae bacterium (assembly GCA_964612425.1). Classification (GTDB taxonomy): domain Bacteria; phylum Bdellovibrionota; class Bdellovibrionia; order Bdellovibrionales; family Bdellovibrionaceae; genus CAUJGP01. The sequence continues at coordinate 12,710 of CAZTDX010000009.1, read as the reverse complement.
AGGGCACCATTGAACATTACTTGATGCTGGACCTTTGATCGAATCGCGGGGTCTTCGAAATCGTAATAACGTTCTGCGGAATAGGCACTGCCATCTGCTGTAATAAGCCAGTCTGGCTCTTTGTAGGCGAATCCGAGAGTCAGTTTTCCTGGAATCCGCGTGCGTGCACTCACTGATGGTTTCGAGACACTATCCAGAGTTAAATTGCCTCCTGAGGCTATTGTCTGCGTGCGGAAGTAGGAGCCATATCCAGAGACTTCCATTCCTGGTGGGCGCATGGATATTCCCATAAAAAACTTATCGGTCCAATGAATTTGGTAGCCAAGGATAGCGACAATCGAATTTCCCGTGATGCTTTTTTCTTCGTTAAATATATTTGCTGTATTATTTGATTCGTCAATCGTTCGATCTTGCACTGTACGATTATAGTTTCTGGCCGTGTAATAGAGGGTTAATCCAGCGGTTTCTGTTTTGGAAATTTGCTTTGCGGTTGTTAATCCAACCCAGAGTGATTGGTCTAAGTAACTTAAGGTTGAGGTATTTGTATTTGTCGTACTCAGGTCGCCTTTAAATGTTTCATAATCGGGGACAACGATGGAAAGTCCCAGGTTGTAATCTTGAACACGAATGACACTTCCCGCGGAGGAGGGAATTGATTGAAAGTACCCGCGATTGACTCGGAGAGGTGCTTTCAAAATGTCTTCATCTTTTCCCATGACGGTATCAAATTTTTTGTAAATTGAAACAGAGGAAGAAAAGCTGTTTCCTGGCATCCAGGCTAAGGCTGCTGGATTATAGTAAGGGGCGCCTGCGGCGTCACCAGACAATGCTGTGTACGCGCCTCCTAGACCTGCGGATTGATCGCCAATTAAAATTGAATTGTAATTAGAGAATGCGCTCCATAAGGATGAAGTATAAAAAGTTATTAAAATAAAATAAAACTTATTTAACTTTAAATTCGAAGCAAAGTATTTGATTCGATTATACATAAAAATAGTTTACATTAACTTATGACTGAAGCAAGGAAGATGCCTAAGTACTTTTGTCTAGAATTACTCAATTGAAGAAGGCGCATACCAACTTGTATAAGTTATATAATTAGCGGACGACTTGGGTAAAAACTCAAGCTCCTGAGGGGATAAGAGTCGAAGGGCTTTTGCTGGGCGCCCCAGTATCAGCATTCCAGACGGGAACTGACTCCCCTCTGTAACTAATGATCCTGCTCCAACAATACAGCGATCACCAATCATTGCGCCATCCATCACAATGGCTCCCATACCAATCAAACATAAATTACCAATGGTGCAACCATGAAGAATCGCGGAATGACCTACCGTAACATCATCACCTAAAGTTGCAGATGCTTTATTCCAGGTTCCATGAATGACAGCATTATCCTGAATATTAGTGCGTGCGCCAATTTTAATGGGAGCCACATCGCCCCTTAATACGGAATTAAACCAAACGGAGCTTTGATCGCCAATGGTAACATCACCAATAATTTTAGCGCCATCAGCAACGAAAACGTCTTTTCCTAGGTTCGGTGATTTTCCTCGGCATGTAAATTCAGTCACGGCACACCTTTTAAATAAATATTATTTATACTCTTTAGTTCATATATAAATGATTTTTTGAGGCTAAACTTGGGTTGCTAATCAACTCTCTTCGTTTTTCATCAATCTCAGCAACCATCACTCGACTTCTCAGCATAAACTCCTGGGTCGTATAAAGAGGAACTTCCAGGTACAAACAAAGTGACAAAACTTCTTCGGCTTTAAACTTTAAGGTGCGGACCTGCGGGTGCCCTAAAACAAATAGTTTCACGAATTGATTGGAATTTTTTATTTCTGTAAAAACACATTTTTCAATTCGCATCCCTAAGGCTTTTAAAATCGCTGCCGTTACTTTATGTGGACTCACAGGGGCTACACTCTTGTTTGATTGCGCCAGAGCTACTCCGGCTTCAAGAGGATTTATCGGAATCGGAAGTGTTAAATCTTTATCAATAGCTTTTAGAATCAAAAGAGGTTGTCCCATTTCTGCACCCACCGAAAGGCAGTATGCCGAAACTTGAATCAAATCTTGATCCTTCAAACTTTCTGATTCTTCCATAGGTTGATGAAATAAAAATTGTGTTAAGGGACTTTGAAAGTCTCCTCCATTTTCATCTTTAAGGCGAAGATTTTTTTCAATTTCATTTTTCATCCTAAAACCCATTCTCCTCTCAAGGTTGAGGGAAACGCCCGTGTGATCTTCACCGGTACTGTTTGGCCCACGACAATATCCTTTGGGCCCGTAAAGTAAACATTTTTATTTTGAGTTGAACGACCGTGCCAATTTCCACGCTCTTCGGAATAGTCTTCCACCAAAACTTTAAGAGTTTGCCCCTCATAAGCTTTTGCTAAAGGAAAAGATATCTCATTGTGGGAGTTAAAAAGCTCATTCAGTCGACGCTCTTTCACTGATTCATCAAGCTGATCTTCAAAACGAGCTGCTTTGGTAAAAGGCCTTGGAGAGTATTTAAAGGCAAAGATCGTCTCATACCCCACCTCTCTCACCAAACTCACCGTATCTTGAAAATCCTCTTCAGTTTCACCAGGAAACCCCACAATAATGTCCGTTGATAGTATGACATTGGGAATGATCTTCTTTATCTGAGCGATTTTTGCTAAATACTCCTCGCGTGTGTATCCGCGATTCATCCGTGATAAAATGCGACTACTACCGCTTTGAATGGGCAAATGAATATACTCACATATTTTATCTTGATGCTCAGCCATAACGTGCATCAGTTTTTCATCAAAATCTTTAGGGTGACTGGTCGTATAACGAATGCGTTCGATCTTTGTTTCGACAGCAATCCCTTTAAGTAAGTCGGCAAAATCCTTCCCGCACTCCGACTCATAGGAGTTCACATTTTGACCTAACAGGGTCACTTCTCTTACTCCACGTTCAATTAAATCTTGAATGTCTTGTAAAACGTGCGAGTAAGGACGAGATTTTTCGCGCCCTCGAGTGTAGGGAACGACACAAAATGTACAAAAATTATCACAGCCCTTTGTGACATTCACAAAGGTAGAAACTCCAGGGTTTCGTATAAGGGTTTCAACGTAGTAAGGCGCCCGGTGCTCAAATTGCGTTTGTATCGTGGGGTTTTCGCTTTGGTAAACTTGTGAAATAATTTCAGGGAGCTTGTCGATATTATCTGTACCAAAGACAAAATCAATCATGGGTTGCTTTTTAACTAAGTTTTCTTTTTCTTGGGAGCCAACGCAACCTCCCACTCCAATTTTTAAATCTGGGTTTTTCTCGCGGAGCTTACGAAAAGTCCCCACTTCAGAGTAAACTTTATGAACTGGTTTTTCACGAACACTACAAGAGTTAATAATGATGAGAGAGGCTTGCTCTGGGGTTGGAACCGGCGTAAAATTAGCCATTTCAAGGAGTGAGTACATCCGTTCAGAATCATTGACATTCATTTGACAGCCATAAGTGGAAACATACACTCCACGCCCTTTTCCAACGTCCTGAGTGGGGTAATGGTACTGAGTGCTTTTATCGTTCGCTTGATCTAATGTTTGATTGTCCAGCAAAAAAACCTCCAGAAGAAAGTGCTCTCTTAGAGCAACATTCACATTGCGTCAAAGTTGAAGTTGATTTATAAAGCAAAATCGCTGGTAAGTTATGCTAGTTGTCGGGCTGGGTCAATAAGATCCCGTCAATCAACCAAGAACTCACCCAAGCTTTAAACCAAAAAAAACCTTAAATATTTGATTAGGAGAAATTCATGAATCCCCGCTTAAATAGTTCAAAAACTTGGACAGAGTTTCCTCCCGAATTTCTTGATCAAGTGCAAGATTTGGTCACTGAGACATTCGAAGATCATTTGATCGAGGGCGCGAGTTTGCATATGGAAGGTCGCATTTATCAAGAGGAAATTCTTTTTCGACTCGGTATAAAGACTGAAGGACAATTAACTCAAAATAATTTTGAATGCTCAGCACAATACAATCCTACATCCCAAGATGCCAAAAAGGTCATGCACCATTGCATTGAGGCTTCCGCAGCCATGATGGCTGAGTTTTTTGAATTAGAGGAAGATGCTGACTTTCCAAGAGAATGGGCCCCTTTTAATTTTGAAGGCACGCCTTTATTTATGCAATACACAACCATTAATACTGAGCTTGAAGCGGAAGCCGATCGGCTTCTTGGTTCCATCGATACAAGTTTAGTGCACTCCTCAGAAAGCCAAGATGCTCTTGATTTTACAGTCGAGGGAAAAATAAAAGTCGAAGATGAGGACTCTATCGATGAGGAAGAATCTTATTATGACGCAGATGATGATGACGACTTAGACGGCCGAAATTATTCCCAGTCTGTCAAAGCATAGTTATCTAATATACGGAGTAGTTTTCCTGATTTTCTTAATTCCTCGATACCCTGATCAAGCCACTGGACGTACTTTTGAGCTTGAGCTTCTTTTTTAGAAAACGCAACGTAAAGTTCGTCTGCCTTATCATCAAAACTCATTCCTCGGCGAAAATGGGAATAGCTTTTATTGAGATTCTTTAGTTTATAGAGAAATACCTGGGGACACTCATAAAGTGCCTGTATTTTTCCTTCTTCGAGCATTTGTATAAGTGTCTCTAGGGGTTCATCACCTGAGACTTTTATAAATAATTCTGGTTGACTCGCTATGAGTTTATCCGCTTTATCGCCGTAGGCATAATCTTTAACAATGCCGATTTTGAGTCCCTTTAAGTCTTCCAAGGTCTCCAATTTATTTTTTATTTTCTCATGGGACTTTGCCCCCACTCCTGTAGGTAAATAAAAAAGGTAGTTTTGATATCGCCCCAGAGGATGCTTGGTAAAAACAAAATCACCATCACCTCTTGATGCTCCAACCACACCTTGAATGGTGCCCTCATGAGCTTCTTTTTTTGCGAGTTCCCATTTTTCTAGCTTATAATCAATGGTGACTCCTTTTTTTTTAAATACCTCGCGAACAATATCAATCATGTAACCAGCTTGAGGAGATTTTGGGTTACAATTAAAGGGACACCAGGAGTCTGCCCTCAATGTCATCGTTTCAGCTTTGGCAATCGATGGAGTTAAAGCCTCAAGAATTAGAACACCGATAAAAATGAAGTTCTTTAAATGATGTTTGTTTTTAAAATAACTTTTAATCGTTTTATTGAACATCAAGGGAGTGGGCATTTGAAAATCTTTCGTTATTATTATTTGAAACTCTGAAGCAACAAAGTATGATGATTCATCATTAATCCCACAAATACGGCGGTCAATCTTGTATTGGTCCTATTGCAAAGCTTCCTTGAACAATCTCATGAAGACCAGTAGACTGGTTAGCAATGTATCAATCACTGACAAAAAAACCAAAATTGTTTATCATCACTTTAGCCTATTTAAGTTTATTTGCATTAGGGCTAATCGACAACTTTCGTGGCGCTTTATTGCCTGAAATTCTTCAGTACTTTAAAGTTAACAATACTCAAGGTGCCTACTTTTTTATCAGCACTTCCATTTTTTCAGTCTTAGCTAGTTTTTCGTCTCGTCATTGGCTTGAGAAAATTCCTGCTCTAGCCCTCTGGCGCTGGGGAGTACTTGCCATGTCGCTGGGGGCCTTAGGAATTTTTTTCGCTCCTCATTTTTTAATCCTTCTCATGACATGCACCATATTGGGGCTTGGCTTTGGGACCCTTGGAGTTACACAAAATTTATTGATATCCCTTCTTGCCTCTCCTAAAAGTAAACAAAAGCTCCTCTCGGGCCTTCATAGTATGTACGGACTGGCCTCGTTTTTTTCACCCCTATTGGTAGGAGTATTGACTCAAAGAGGTTTTTCCTGGAATTCGGTATTTATGATAGCTTGTGTAGTCACACTCTTTGTTTTTTTCTTTTCATTTTTAATTCCAACTTCTGATCTCAATGCCTGCGTAGACACTGCGACGCTGCCACTGAAAAATTCACAGACCCAAGCAAGTTCACGCCTTGATCTATCGAGTTGGCTTTTTGGTCTCTCATTAGCTTTTTATGTTAGTTTAGAACTTTTAGTTTCAACGAGACTGACCACTTATTTAAAAACCGTTCACCAATGGAGTTTAGTCGATAGTAGTCACTATCTCTCTTATTTTTTTCTAGCTCTCTTAAGTGGAAGGGCACTATTCACGTTTTTTCATCCTCCCCTTGCCACTCGTAAATTACTTTTTATTTCACTATTGAGTTCATCACTCTTGATTTTAATGGGGCTCAGGATCCATCCTTTCTTTTTAACCTTAAGTGGTTTATTTTTGGCTCCCTTTTATCCTTTAGCAATAACCTTGGTCAGTGAACTTTTTCCTGAAAAAGTTTCTTCAGTCATGAGTCTCACCATAAGCTTGCAATCATTTTTATTTATCCTCGTCAACTTGGTGATTGGCCATTGGACGGATCACTTTGGAATTGCTTCTGCCATGAATTTTGCATTTGTTTTTGGCGGCGCAAGTTGGATCACTTTAATGAAATTAAAAAGAGTCCCATCGATTTCCTACCAATCCCTATGAAGAAAAATGGGTTGAAAAGTTCTTGCTCTCGGCTTTTATCATAGATATCTTTTGCATCATCTGATAAAACTTTTATTTTCAACAAGGAGTTGTAATGTGATGTCTAAACCAGGCCTAAAATTAGGCATTCTTGGAGGTGGTCAGCTTTCACGAATGATGGCGCTGGCGGCCCATCCCTACGGCATTACTCCTCAAGTTTACGTACACTCATTAAGCGAACCAGCAGCCCAAGTGACCTCCACAGTTTTTGAAGGCAAACTCAACGACGAAGGGGCACTTCGTGAGTTTATCAAAAAGTGTGACGTTTTGACTTTTGAGAGCGAATTTTGGGATGCAGAACTGCTGCACTCTCTCTGCTCTAGTGCTAAAAAATCCTGCCATCCCACTCCGCACTTGATGGGTGTTCTACAAGATCGCCTCTCTCAAAAAAAACTCTTAGAAAAATATAAAATTCCAACATCACCTTTTGTAGAAGTAATCTCTTACAGTGAGTTTAAAAAACTGTCTCTTTGGGGAAAAGAAATCGTCATTAAACAAAGACGATTTGGTTATGATGGCTATGGAACATTTTTTATTTCTCCCCTTGTCAATGAAAAAGAGTGGCAAGTGATTAATGAAAAATCACCCCATGGGTTTATTGCAGAAAAAAAAATTTCATTTAAAAGAGAGCTTGCTCTCATTTTGGCTCGCGATCAATTTGGCACCATACTTGATTTTCCCCTTGTAGAATCAAAACAAACAAACGCTCGATGCGATTGGGTGATGGGGCCAATAAAACATCCTAAAGAATCAAAATTAAGAACAGTATTAAAACAATTTATTAAAAAAGAAAATTACGTTGGTGTTATTGCTTTTGAACTTTTTGACACTGGAAATGAATTACTGGTTAATGAAATTGCCCCACGAGTTCATAATAGTGGTCACTACAGTCAAGATGCTTTATCTCTTTCTCAATTCCAAGCCCATGTCCTTGCTGTTAGTGGAGTAAGACTACCAAAAAATATTCAGATTCTTTCTCCCTTTGCGATGTCCAATCTCCTAGGAAAATCGTCACGGAGTCCGGTGTGGTCTCCCTCAATGCTCCTTCCTTCATCAAAAGAAATTTCTGGTCTCAATAAAACAAGTTTACATTGGCATTGGTATGGCAAGTCTGAAAATCGCAAAGATCGTAAAATGGGACACATCAATGCACTGAGTACAACACCTCAAAAGGCTTTAAAGTCAGCCTTGGCCGCACGAAGAAAGGTTACTCTATGAAATCCTCCAAAACTTCCAAATTACAAAATAAATCTCTTGTTGCTGTCATCATGGGAAGCGACAGTGACCTTGCTACAATGAACGGTGCTATTGAAACTTTAAATGAGTTTGAAATCCCTCACGAAGTTCAAATTGTTTCAGCCCACCGCACTCCGGAGTGGATGTTTAGTTTTGCAAAGAAGGCCCATGATAAAGGACTTAAAATTATTATTGCAGGTGCTGGAGGGGCAGCGCACCTTCCAGGTATGGTTGCCTCACTGACACCGCTCCCTGTAATTGGAGTCCCTGTCATGGTGGGGAAGTTAAAAGGAATTGATGCGTTACTTTCAATAGCACAGATGCCCAAAGGAATTCCGGTGGCAACGGTAGCTATTGATAATAGTCGCAATGCTGGACTTCTGGCAGTAAGAATGTTGGCTTGCTCTGACAAAAAATTATTAAATAAAGTGCTATTATTTAATAAAAATCAGACTAAAAAAATTATGGACGCCAATAAGCAACTGCAAAACACTCGACAGAAAACAAAGAAAAAGTAGATGTTTTAAATTTTAATTTATGAAACAATTAAAATGTGAGTACAGAGGCTAAATTGAGGAGAACGATCAATGGATTTTTGGAGAAATTGCAGTAGTTGTAAAAAAGAAATTCCATTTAATTCAAAATTTTTTGAATGCAGTGTCTCAACATGCACCGGGAAGCGCACCGGGTATGTTTTTTGTTCCGTTCCTTGCTTTGAACGTCACCTCCCTGGAGCCAGACATCGTGATGCTGGCGCTGTAGAAATGAAGTCGCCTAGTAAAGAACAATTTTTAGAAGAACAAAGAGCCAATTTAAACACTGCTGAAAATTCCACAACTTCTCCCCAAGCCCCGCAGAGACGCATTATTCCATCGCACTCTGCTACCACAACAGCAGCTGCAAATGTTATTAACGAAGATGACATTTTGATTGTTGTCTCAAAAATGAAAAACTACATTCGCGATAAATCAGAAATGAACACCTCTGGTGATGTCGCTGAAGTTTTGAGTCATTTTGTTCGTAGGCTTTGCGATGATGCCATTGTTCGAGCTCGAAATGATGGTCGTAAAACCGTTATGGGAAGAGATTTTTCTGATAAAAATTAATAGAGATCAAATAGAGATGACTAACCTACTTGCTTGGATGTTGTTTCAGAATTTTTAAAAAATTGGTCTAATCTTTCTAGAACATCTGAGCTTTTAAAAGGCTTCAAGATAAAATCTACAGCACCTGCTGCTTTCACTTTTTCTCTCGTATTTTTGTCACGCATACTTGTTACAACCATAAATTGTTTAGGTTCACTGAATTTTTTTAACTTTTCAATAAAATCAAATCCTCCAACCATTGGAAGCAATAAATCAGTGATGATTAAATCGATAGTCTGCTGACCTTCATTTAAATATTGTAGGGCATCGTTCACATTTAAAAAAACGACAACTTCATAACCACCATTGACAATTATGGCTTGCAACAATCGCCCAATCAATTCATCATCTTCAAGGATTAAAATCCGTTTTCCACAGGAATCACCACTTCGTCTTTTCATCAATGTATTTTAAACTCCTCTTAATCATTACTAGGCGAAATACAAAATTCATACTCAACAATATCAGTTTATAATTTTTTCCTATTCAAAACCAATTTTATTCAGCATTATAGACTTTTTACCTGTATCTCTATCTATTGAGAATTACTTATTTTATTTAACTTGAAGAAACCTATAAACCGTTCCAAAGTAGATCATGATAGTTTTGGAACGATTTGTTCCAAATTAGATTGACCCATTAGTTATCATCAACTACATCTAAGTCTAGAGAGCCACTGGATATCCCAGTCGCTTAATAAGGGGGTCACAATGACATTTTCAAATATTAACTTAAAATTATTTGCTGCCATTCTAACAACCAGCGCATTAACCATAGCTAATGCCTCACACAACAAAGTGAGTTTAGGAACAGTTCAAGTTGCTGGTAGTGGTTGTCTTAACGGAAATGTATCAACACGCCTTGACCGTACAACAGGTCACTTTATTGTCGCTCCAGAAAACTATGCTGCAATTATCGAAAATGGCGCAACCATTTCAAGAAAAACATGCACTTTTGCTATTCCTTTTGAGGCTCCTGCAAATCGTGCCGTGCGTATTCGAAAACCTCGCATAGTTGGCGCTGTTGCCTTAGATCAAAGTGCCAAAGCCACAATAAACTATGAAATTTTCTTTGCAGGCCAAAGGGGAAATACAGAAGTATTAAGCTTTGTGGGGCTACCACAGATTTTAGAATCTGATTTTGATCACAGTACACGTGATGAAGTGGTTTACGAATGTGGCAAGAGTGGAATCATTCGAGGTAACTCATCGTTGCTTGTACAAAATATCGATGGATCGGCTCAGGTGGCATTTGCAAGAATTGCTAAATTTGGAATCAAAATTGATTCAGTTCCTTGCCAATAAATAAAATTTATTTTCCAACGCAGACTCTTCTGGATTCTACTGAGAAAGGGCCTCATTCGAGACGGAAAAGCAGAGGCCTTTATCAGTAGAATCTATCTAATTTCGCCATTACTGAACAGCGGGATATTATGGGAGATACCAATCAAAAATTATTACGAGAATATTTACAAGACGCTCTGACTCAAGGGCGTCTGCGTAATCCCAGTTATTCCTTGAGAGCCTTAGCTAAAAAAGCCTCGTTAAGCCCCTCAGCTCTTTCCGAAATCCTCAATGGCAAAAGAAATGTTAGCATTGATAAAGCGAAATCTATTTTAATTCAATTAAACGCTAACCCAGAAAAAACAGACGCTATCCTCCAGTCTCTTTCTAAAAGCGAATCATCAACACAGAAGAATCAACAACAATTATCGATCGATCAATTTTATTTAATCGCGGAGTGGTATCATTTTGCCATATTGTCACTCTCTGAAACCGAAGATTTTTCTGATTCTCCCGAATGGATCAGTCAGCGTTTAAATATCACTCAACTACAGGTCACAAAAGCTCTAGAGCGATTAGAGCGCTTGGGGGCATTAAAAAGAAATTCAGAAGGTCAACTTATCTCCTCAGGCGCTCAACTCAACACTCCTGACGAAATAGCGCATCGCGGGCTAAAGCAACAACATGCAGAAATTTTAGAGCTCTGCCGTCAATCTCTCGACAAGCATTCCCTCCATGAAAGAGACTTTCTTGGAGTCACAATGACTCTAGATCCACACGATATTCCTTTGGCAAAAAAATTGCTACGTGAGTTTGCAGGGAGGTTTTGCAACCGCCTCGAACAAGGAAGAAAAAGAGAGGTCTATCGTCTTAACTTACAACTGATACCCTTGACTGAGATCAAGGAAGGGAGCTCGAATGAAAAAGACCATAACTCCTAGCGCATTTTTTTTATTTGCACTCATTTCATTAAACACTAATGCTGGGCACTTCACAGGTAACGGTGGAGATCACGTTCGAGCGATGTTTTTTAAAATGGGCGAGGCGGTTGTCTCCTTTCTCAAAGAAACTCAGGAAGGGCAAAAAGTTCTTACTGAAAAACAAATCACTGTAGAAAACCTACAAAACCTACTGACCATTGAAGTCGTGAGCACCGTCGAAATTCCATTAATCGACAATGGGGGATCAAGTGTCGATGCCATTGGCGAAAAAGGGAAAATCACGCTCAATAAAAATCGTTGGGTCGAACATCTTGAAAAGGAACGTGACGTATATTACTTGGTTTTTCATGAAATGCTTCGCGCTCTGCAAATTAGTGATGACAACTATGTGATTTCAAAACTGTTACTTCCCTTTCCTAAACAAAGATTAGTTAAAACCAAAATCACTCCCCTTTATCCATTGATCGATGCGGAACGCCTCGATAAGGCTTTCTTACTAGATCAGTTAGCAATTAATGGTACAGGCTGTCCGCAACAAGGATTTGGCACTCGAGTGGACTTCGATAAAGAAACAAATCAGCTCGATATTAGTTTTGAAGAATACGCTCTCATTCTTGATTCAAACTCAGCAGATATGGTTAATCGAAAAAATTGTTCTTTAATCATCCCAATCAAGCTTCCCGCAAATACTCGCTTGGTCGTTACACAAATGGATATGCAATCCAATTTAGAATTAGCTCCAAATACAAACTTAAATTTTGGCAGTGAGGTCTTTTTTGCCGGAGATAAAAATATGATTTTACAGCAAACTGTCAACGGCACAGAAAAAATTGAAAAAGGTCGAAGTTTACTGAGAAAAAACTCCGTCTTAAAAAGTGCTTGTGGAGGAACTGGAAACTTACGAGCTAATACCTTTGCAACTCTTAAAAAGAATGCAACGGCTGTTGACCTACTTAAAACAAAAGCGGCCGTTGCAGATTTTAAACTTAGTTTTAAGATCGAAAGCTGCCAGTAACTTTATGGAAAACCTCTCAGGAGTTGGCCTAGCAAGTTTACGATTAAGTTAAACTACTCCTGAGAGCACAATATTTTTTATAGAATATATATGATTACTTTAACTCTTTTTCTAAAAAGTACCTTGTCCGATCGGCAAAAATGAAACTATGATTACTTAAAATTTTAATGGAATCAACAATTTCGTCTTCTATTTTATATAAACAAAGTTTTTCGCTGACGCAAACCACTTCGCCAGAAATATGATTTTCGCATCCTGATTGCCCTTCTGGATTCTTCCAATGCAAAATAAATTCATTTGGTACTTCTTTTGGATATATGATGCTTAAGCATGTTCTTTCTTGTGGAGATTGATAGATACCAGATCTAAGTAAACTTTTATTAGAACTGATGTTAGTAATATTTTCATTTGCCATTACCTTTACACCCAAACTAATTGAGAAATTTTAGAAAGTTGTGGATGGTTGAAAAGGAGAAGATAGCGGCATAACC
>CAZTDX010000008.1:0-84154 GCA_964612425.1 uncultured Pseudobdellovibrionaceae bacterium | reverse complement strand
GTATCTTCATACTCCCACTAACCCTTAAAATACCGCTTTATATGTCTTACCCCCTCGGGGAATGTTCACCTCCTTCAGCTCAATATTCCTATTAAAAAGCTTCTCACTCCAAGCCAAGAAATCAAATTGAGAAATGGCGGTGAACTAGATATTAGTGTTCCGGTCATGAGTGAAATCTCCACTGACTACGCCATTAACGCTCAAACCAAAGATAAAACAAATTTCACACCAGGCACCATCTTTAACTGGAACCTTACCCTCTCCATGAAAGGGAAAAACTCCATCAATGCAGAATTAAAAAGTATCAAATAAGAGAATAGGGCGCAGTTTTAGGCTAAAAACTATGTTAATAATTTTTGTTTTGGTATTTAAATTGATGTTACTTTTGTACCTCTGGTTATCTCAAAGGAGTTGTTTTAGAATCCCTTTAGATTCGGAAACGTCACAAGTTAACCGTGTTCACCTTAGCGATAAATCCTCTTGGTCAGCTACTTTTTTATTTCCGTTAGTCTTTAATGGCTCTTTGCTATTTGCCGCTAAATGGAGCCCGTCTAGAGAAAATGCTCCAACAGTAAAAATGGGAATAGTCGGAACTTCTCTCAATCTTGATATAAAAGATATAAATGGCGAGGCTATACCTATTCAATATCGCCCGAATTCACTGGGTCGAATTGCCGTGGGAATTGAATATTTAGGTTTTGGTGCGATGGTGGGAACTGCTCCTAAAGCCGCTCAATCCAACGAATCACAGTTTGGTAAAACAACAGGGATTGATTATCAATTTCGATTTCTTAGAGAGCAAAACTCATTTGATTTTTTTTATCAGAAGTATCAAGGTTTTTATATTTTAAACTCCAAAAAAATTGATCCAACAATTCAAGGTGAAGATCCTTATCTTCAAAGATCGGATATTCATACAGAACATATTGGTTTTCAATATTATCGAACCCTGAGCCCAGAAAATTTTTCCATAGCGGCCTGTTTTGATCAAAGTGGGTGGCAAAAAGAGAATGGAGGCACCTGGTTTTATTATAGTGCTCTCAGCCAGCACCATATTGACTCAGATTATTCTATTATCCCATCTTCATTAATAAGTTCGTACTCATCGATTCAGGATTTTAAAAAAGGTGATTTTACTACAGCAAAACTGGGGTTCGGTGGAGTGCTCTACAACAATCCATCGTCCTCCACGGAAATAGATTTCGAATCTTATTTCCGCAAACGTACCATAATGGAGATCAGTAACTAAACTTAAGTCCTACAAAAATGAGCGATTTTAAGACAAATAAAGAGTAATTTTAAAATCCAATAAAGAATAATTAAAATGATCTTTAATTTCGTCCAAAATGTCCGATCAAACAATTGTTGCTTGTTCATCGGCCCTCCTCTCTTGTGGAGAAGGTCGTCCTAATCTAACTGCAGAGCACTCCAGTCCGGTAGCTCTGCAGCTTAGATACCGTTCTTAAAATGAAATCATTTTAGTTTGGCATTCAAATATCGGAAGTGTCGTCCGAATGACGATTTCATTTTAAAAAATCAAACAAGAGGTCTCGTGGAATTTGTTCACTCACTCCTATGCATTATTAGGTCGTATCTTCAATTTGAAGATACGACCCAGTTTAAATAATTTAAATAATGCACAGCACAGCCTGACATAACTTTATTCCAATACTGATCTTAATCATAAGTACCCTACTTTTATTCCCGTAGTATCTGAAAGTGAAAACCACTTGAGAATATTAGGAGTTATCTATGGGTGGCCTTGGGATAGCTGAAATTTTACTTTTTAGCGGGATTGCGCTTCTATTTTTTGGATCAAGCCGCTTGCCTTCATTGGGGCAAGCTTTGGGAAAAACAATTTCAAATTTTAAAAAAGGTCTTCATGAAATCAACAATAATGAGGACTCAAAACTCAAAAACCTCTCTGAATCCGACCAATCCTCATTGAAAGCAAAAAGCGAAGGGTGATTTATGCATACCTCGTTCCATGTTGAAAAGACAATTCAAGAGTTAAGAGAAAGATGGTTGCGCGCCAGAGAGGCTTCATTCCAAAAAGTGCTTGCTCAAATTAGCTCTGAAAGTGAAGGTCTCGCAAAGCTTGACAATATCGAGGAAGAGAAATTTGAGGAACTTTTGAAGTCAGTTTTTCTAAACTCCAGAAATCTCGGCGTGAGTTATCAAAAAGCAAAAAATCTAACCTGGGAAAAAAGTGATTTTACAGACTTTGCTAAAGACCTAGGGTCTCCCTGCCTCAATGGAATCTGGCAAAAAAAGCCGACCGCTTATGTGCTCCGTCGCAGTGGCTGTAGTATTGGGAAAGCAGCGGGCCCGCGCTATTGTCAGTACTGGCGTGAAGCCATCGATGGGCTTGTCGTCGGAATCAGTGATGATGTGGGATTCGTCAGGAACAGCTCCCTTTCTGTCGGAGACGAGAGTTGTGTGGACGTTTTTTTTGATGAGGAAGCCAGTCCAACCGATGCCATTTGGAATAATGAAAACAAGTGGGGAGTTCTTCCAGAAGATCTTAAAGGCGATCTTGAACTGATCCAGCAGAAGTTCAACGATATGAAAATTGATCTGAAATTCTTAGGCCTCTCTGAGAGAAATCTTTTATATAAACTGGAACCTAAAGAAAATCTCACCTGTGGTTCCGCTGGCAATATTTATCGTAGCCATCTTGAAAAATTAGTTAAAGAAAAATTTCCTCATTATAATCTGAAGGATGCCAGTCCCGTCGCCGTTTACGGGGAGCGTGCATGATGGATACCTCAAGACGTGATTTTTTTAAATCAATGATTCCAAAAACGGAGCCCAAGAAATCCATTGCTACCGATCGAAGTATTGTGACTTTGGGTCACATGACGGTTTTTCCTGTTCACTCGTCTACCAAAGTTAAACTCATGGAAACAGAATTTTTAGTGGAATCACTTCCTGAGGGCCTTCGCCTCCGAGAAACGCCTACCAACAAAAATGTAAAGCTCTCATTGAGCAAGAATGGCCTCATTCAAGCCCATTTGAATGAGTTTTGGCCACCAACGGCGGTTTTATCAATATTTACTGGTGAGATTTACAACCTATGAGGAGTATATATGTCAGATAAAAAAAGTAACTTAAACCGAAGAGCTTTTCTGAAGGGCACGGCTGCCGGGGCAACAATTCTTGCCAACACGAACGTTTTTGCTGGTCCTCTAAAATACTTTAAACCAACGATTATTGATAATCCCCTTGCTCAATACCCAAACCGAGACTGGGAAAAAGTTTATCGTGATATTTTTAAAACCGATGGCGAATATCATTTTTTGTGCGCACCCAATGATACTCATAATTGTTTGCTTCGTGCTTACACAAAAAACGGAGTTGTCCTTCGAATCGGTCCCTCCTTTGGATACGGAAAAGCAAAAGACCTGTACGGAAATCAATCTTCCCATCGATGGGATCCTCGCATTTGTCAAAAAGGACTGGCGCTGGTTCGGCGGGTTTATGGAGACAGACGTGTAAAAGCGCCAATGGTGCGAAGAGGTTTTAAAGACTGGGTTGATGCGGGATTCCCTAGAGACGAAAAAACTGGCCAGCCCGATTCAAAATACTTTCAAAGAGGAAAAGATAAATGGCTTCGCGTTAGTTGGGATGAGATTAACAAAATATCGGCCATGGCTATCGAAAATATCGCTAAAACTTACAACGGAGAAAGGGGCGCTGAATATTTAAAAGCTCAGGGTTATGAAGAAGAGATGATTCATGCTATGGAGGGAGCTGGTGTTCAAACTTTGAAGTTTCGTGGTGGTATGGCTTTTTTGGGTGCAACCAGGCTTTTTGGAATGTACCGATTTGCAAACTTACTTTCGCTGATGGATTCAAAATTGCGCAATGTTACTCCGGAAAAATCTCACGGTGCGCGTGGTTGGGACTCCTATAGTTGGCATACTGATCTTCCACCTGGTCACCCAATGGTTACAGGCGCACAAACGAATGATTTCGACTTGTTTTCAACGGAACACGCAAAGCTCATAATTCCCTGGGGTATGAACTGGATTACAACCAAAATGCCAGATTCTCATTGGATGACAGAGGCCAGACTCAAAGGCGCAAAGATTGCTACAGTTACCGTCGAATACAGTGCAACAGCCTCCAAATGTGATGAAGTTGTTATCATTAGACCAGGATCTGATCCGGCATTCGCATTAGGTGTCGCGCAGGTTATTATCAGCAAAAACCAATACGACGCCAATTGGGTGGCTCAAAATACCGATCTCCCTTTTTTGATACGGATGGATACTCTTGAGCCTTTGCGTCCTCATGATTTCATTAAAGATTACGTAGCGAGCGAACTTAAATCGATTAAGTTCATTAAAAATGGAGAGAAGCCAAACGATAAACTTAAACAACATGCTCCAGAGTCTATGAAAGGTGATTTTCAACCATACGTGGTTCTTGACAAAAGTGGTCAATTGAAAGTCGTAACCAGGGATGATTTTGGTAAAGATTTTGAAAAGTTGGGAATTGTACCTAAGCTAAATGTAGAAAAAATCGTTAAGCTATTGGATGGTAAAACTGTAAAAGTTAGATCTGGCTTTCATTTGATGAGAGAATATTTAAATAAAAATTTTACTCCCGAAAAAACTAGCGCAATCACGGAAGCGCCTGTCGCCGGTATTGTTCGCTTTGCTAAATTAATTGCAGAAAACAAAGAGAAGACCCTGTTTGCCGTTGGCATGGGGCCGAATCAATTTTTCAATGCGGACTTGAAAGACAGAGCTATTTTCTTAGTTGCAGCATTAACTCGAAATGTTGGATTTCCCGGAGGGAATGTCGGTAGCTATTCGGGTAATTATCGATCGGCAATAATTGGCGGAGAGCCTGTATACGCCGCCGAAGATCCCTTTAATCTTAATTTAAACAAAGGTGGTAAAGCTAAAGTTAAGAAGTATATGCATTACGAATCAATACATTACTTCAATTACGGCCAGAGACCGCTGAAAGTTGGCAAAAAAATGTTTACTGGCCCAAGTCATATGCCGACTCCAACAAAGTTAATGTGGCTCAATAATTCAAACTCAGTCATTGGAAATATTAAGTGGCATTATGACGTGGTCATGAATACGTTGCCAAAAGTAGAGTTTATTGCTTACGCGGATTGGTGGTGGACGGGGTCTTGTGAGTATTCTGACATCGTATACGCTTGTGATAGCTGGGCAGAGACAAAGATGCCAGATCTAACAGGATCATGCACAAATCCTTTTGCTCAAGTGTATCCTGTTACACCACTTCCTAGAATTTTTGACACTAAAGCAGACTTAGAAATCATAGCAGGCGTAGCAAAAGCGTTGGGAGAAAGAATAGGCGAATCAAGACTTAAAGATGGTTTCAAGTTTGTCTGGGATAATAATGTCGGTGAGTATTTACAACGTATTATTGATGCTTCTGATTCTTTAAATGGAAATAAATTTGATGACCTTCATGCTAACGCAAAAAATGGAATACCAGCTCTGATGAATATGAGAACCTATCCTCGTATTTCATCATATGAGCAATCTATCGGTGAAGCTCCATGGCATACAAAATCTGGTCGCTTAGAGTTCTACCGGTTCGAGCCTGAGTTTATTGAGCATGGACAAAATCTTGTTGCACGAAGCCATTCGTCCAACAGGTCCTGAGGAGTGGGGTTTTTCATCAAAAGATTTGTCTAGCGAGACAAGACAGGTGAGAAATATAGTAAAGACAACTGCTGAGACATTAAAATCGAAACACCCCTTGAAGTTAAAACTTCAGTATTCACACGTGTACCACACACCTAAATACAGACATGGGGCACACTCTACACCCATTGATACCGATTTCAATTCGGTCTTATTTGGTCCGTTTGGAGATGTGTATCGTCATGATAAGCGCTTACCATTTGTTACTGAGGGCTATGTCGACATTAACCCCTTGGATGCAAAAGCTCTCGGTGTTGGAGATGGTGATTATGTGTATATCGATGCTGACCCCGAAGACAGACCCTTCAGAGGTTGGAAAAAAGGATCTGAGGAATATAAAATCTCTCGACTTCTTTTAAGAGCTCGATATTACCCAGGCACTCCTCGTGGAGTTGCCAGAACATGGCACAATATGTATGGCGCAACTTTTGGTAGCGTCAAAGGCCATGAAACGCGTCCTGATGGTTTAGCTAAGTCACCAGAAACAAACTTCCAAGCCATGTATCGTTATGGAAGCCATCAAAGTGCAACAAGAGCCTGGTTGAAACCAACTCTACAAACAGAGTCCTTAGTATACAAGACGATGTACGGTCAGGGTTTCGGAAAGGGATTTGAGGCAGATATTCACTGTGTAACGGGCGCCCCCCGCGAGGCCTTTGTTAAAGTCACAAAAGCCGAAGCGGGAGGCCTCGATGGAAAAGGGATGTTTAGACCGGCACAACTTGGTTTCAGGCCGACCTATGAAAATAAAGCAATGAAGCAATATCTAAAGGGTGGCTTCATGAAAAAGAAAAAATCTTAAGTCGGTAAAATCGGTAAAAGTGGAGGAATTATGGCAAAAGTAAAAAACTGGCAAATTAATAGAGACATGGAATACCCCTACGATGAGAACAGGCCTAAAAAGCAGTGGGCTATTGTTTTTGATCTCAACAAGTGCATTGCCTGTCAGACTTGTACGCTTGCTTGTAAAACAACATGGACGAGTGGCAAAGGCCAAGAGTACATGTTTTGGAACAATGTCGAGACCAAGCCCTATGGCTCCTACCCTCTTGCCTGGGATGTGAAAGTTCTGGAAAGGCTGGGTCATCAGGAGTGGGAAAAGAAAAAACCCTACTATGGTAAAACGATTTTTGAAGCCGCTGAAAGTCATGAGCGGGCGGCACATTTTGCCCCTGAAGATCTAGATTGGATGTACCCTAATCACGGTGAAGATGATTGCGCCGGTCAAGTCAACAAAGGTGACTACATCTCTCTTCAACATGATAAATGGTTTTTTTATTTACCCAGAACCTGTGCCCATTGCACCTACCCAGCTTGTTTAGCGGCGTGCCCAAGAAAGGCCATCTACAAAAGACAGGAAGATGGTATTGTCCTCATTGACCAGTCACGCTGCAAAGGATACGGCGAATGCGTAAAGGCGTGTCCATACAAAAAATCGATGTACAATGCTCACACTCGAATTAGTGAAAAATGTATCGGTTGTTATCCTTTTGTTGAACAGGGCTATCAACCTCGATGTGTCACGAATTGCATTGGTAAAATTAGAATCATGGGTTTTATCAATCCACCCTGGAAGGCCCGAGGCAACAACCCCGTTGACTATTTAGTGCATAAAACAGGTCTTGCCCTACCCTATTATCCGCAACTGGGTCTTGAACCCAACATCTACTACATTCCACCGATCCATGCGGATCGAGAGTACTTGAACCAAATGTTTGGACCCAATGTTGATAGCGCCATCGAAACCTATCGGAAGCTGAAAGATGATCCCGTGGCGCAAGGACTTCTTGTTCTTATGGGCAGTACCGATCGGATCATTCATGATTTTAATGTTCAGAATGGTGTTGCCTACGCTTATGATGAAAAGGGAGATGAAATTATTCACGTCCCTGTCACCGAGCCCATATACACCCGCCCTGCTTTTGACGAGAAACTTGGAACTTCAAGAAACAACACTCCGTGAGGATTTTATGAACTCAAAATATTTAATACTATTATTATTTACATTTAGCCTTAATGGCTTCGCAGAAATCGATGTTAAGAAAATCACTGGTGATCTCTCCCAGGATTTTAAAAGTGAGTCCATCTGGAAAACGGCTAATGCCGATCAGGGAATCAGTCTGATGGGCCAACCCATGGTGGTGCCAAAGCCCAAAAAAACAGAAACCTCACTGATCAATGTTACTGCTGTTCACGATGGAAAGTGGATTGCTTTCCGACTCAAGTGGAAAGATAGCGAAATCAGTGAAGCAGAAAAGTTAGCTACGTTTTCAGATGCCGTGGCTTTGCAGTTTCCAATTAAAAATAACGAAACTCCTCCCCCAATCATGATGGGTGGAAAGGATGACCCCGTTCATTTGTTTCATTGGAAATATCAATATCAACTCGATGCTAAAAACGGGAAAAAGACGATTGATCAAATTTATCCGAATATGACAACAGATATGTACCCCATGGATTTTAAGGAAAAGGGAAATTTCAAAGAAGCCTCCAAGGATCAAAAAGAATCCTTTGTCGGCGGCACGGCCGCTGGAAATCCACAGTCCTTTCCGAAATCAGGAGTCGATGAAATCTTTGCAGAGGGCTTCGGCTCCTCTGCGGTTTCGGATTCTCACCAAGCAATGGGATTTGGTGAGTGGAAGAATGGCGAGTGGACCGTCTTCATCGTCAGGCCACTTGCTTACGAGAACGGATCCAAGCTGGCTGTGGGTAAGAAAAGCCATATTGCCTTTGCGGTATGGCAAGGTGGTCAGAAAGAAGTCGGCGCGATTAAAGCTTTAACTATGATGTGGACGCCATTTAACGTCCTGGAGAAGTAGTATGACTCAATTAGAAAATAAAATAAATCAATTGGAATCTACCATTAACCCTGGCCCCTTTGTGCTTGCCTCCCTACTAACAAGCTATCCGGATGCGGATTTTAAAAAATCGGTATCCGAACTGTTAGAAGATGAATCAATTTCTCTTCCAAAAGAATTGAGGGTGCCACTACAACAATTAACCGCTAACCCCGCGAGCGTTGATGATTTAAGGTCAGATTATATTTCAATTTTTGATCAGGCGAAATCACTGAATCCACTTTATGAAACGGAGTATGGGCGAGAGCGCGCTATGTTCAAGGCCAATGAGTTGTCTGATATCGCTGGATTTTACAGAGCTTTTGGTTTTGAAATGAACCAAGATGGTGATCGCGATATGGTTGATCATATTTCCGTTGAGCTCGAGTTTTATAGCCTTCTTCAAATGAAACACCTTTACCTCCAAGAAATGAACGATCTCAATGGTTGTGAAGTTGTTCATGATGGTATGAAAAAATTTATGGACTCCCATCTTGGACGGTTTATCCCCGCAATCTTAGAACGTGATGGAGTTAAATCATCAGATATTTACCATCGCATTTTTAAATGGATTGATGAGATTGTGGTTGCAGAGTGCGCCCGTATTGGTGTCAGCCCCGAAACGGCCAAGTGGTTTAGCTCGCAGACCAAAGGTGAAAATATGTGTTGTGGTGGGACCGTTGCAATAAACAAATAGGAACCACTCCGAGCCCATGATGGCCCTAAGTTGTTTTTACAATAGGGGTGCTGGGCCGCGAACGATTGTTCGCCAAGGCTAAGGGGGAAACTCCTTAGGGGCTATCACAAGCCCTTAGCCTCCCGAATGGAAAGGGGAGACAATGTTAGTTGATAACTATTCAAGAAAATTTAAATATCTGCGACTCTCGCTGACAGAGAAGTGTAATTTTAGGTGCAGCTATTGCCTTCCTAATGGGTACAAGGGCTGTTCAACAAAATATTTGGATCTGAAGGAGATTCGCAACTTAGCCGTAGCCTTTCAACAGCTAGGAGTTGAAAAAATTCGCCTGACGGGAGGAGAACCGACTCTTCGTCCTGATTTGCTTGAGATTATTCGCACATTAAAAGAAGATGTTGGAATCCATCAAGTGGCTCTAACCACCAATGGCTTTCGCCTTGAACAGGACTTAGAAAAGCTTAAGCTTGCGGGTCTTGACTCTCTCAATATTAGCCTGGACTCTTTGCAACAAGAAAAATTTAAGTTGATTTGTGGAACGGATCAATGTGAATCCATCAAGCGCTCCATTGATCGCGCTCTTGAGCTTGGCTTTAAAAATATCAAAATAAATTGTGTTCTTTTAAAAGATTTAAATGATAGCGAGTTTTTTCAGTTTATCGAGTATGCAAAGGCTAGGGCTATTTCTATTCGGTTCATTGAACTCATGCGAACGGGAGATAATAAAACCTATTTTGACAGACACTATCTTCCCGTTGTGGATTTCGAAAAAACCTTATTAGAAAAAGGTTGGCGCGAGTTCCATTCAACATCTACCAGTGGACCCGCCAAAGAGTATTATCGTACCAACTCTCGTGGTCGAATTGGGTTCATTTCACCCTATAGGAAAGACTTCTGTGCCACTTGCAATCGACTAAGAGTTTCTTCCGTCGGTGGCTTGCGCCTCTGCCTTTTTGGTGAAGGAGATATTTCTCTTCGGAATCTACTACAGAATTCTAGCGATCTGACTCCGGTCAAAGAAAAGATTATGATCGCGCTAAGACTGAAACCATCGAGTCACAGACTCCATGAAAATATTTATGGCAACATGCATAGCCTATCGGCCATCGGAGGATAAAGTGAAACAAAACTACAGAATGATTGATGTCGGAAATAAAGAGGTAACACGAAGAAAAGCGATGGCAAGGGGCTCTATTCGCCTGAGCCCCGCCACGATGCAGATGATTGTTAAAGGTGATTCTCCCAAAGGCAACATTTTGTCCATGGCCGAGGTCGCGGGCATTATGGCTGCCAAAAACACCTCCAGTTTGTTGCCACTCTGTCACCCACTCATTTTGGATTCAGTACGAATTGGGTTCGAGCTTGATACCGATCATGATCAGGTACATGCCCACTGCGAGGTCGTCTGCCATGCTAAAACGGGAGTCGAAATGGAAGCTCTGGTTGGGCTAAACATCTGCCTTTTAACGATCTATGATTTAGCCAAGGCCGTAGATCCCGTCATAGAGATAAATGATATTTATTTACAAACAAAAGAAGGTGGAAAGTCAGGAATTTGGAGGCATCCCAAGTTAAAATCGACAGGCGCACCAACCGCCACCTCTACCACTCCAACCGCCACCTCTACCACTCCAACCGCCACCTCTACCACTCCAACCTCCGCCTCCGCCACTCCAACCTCCACCGCCTCCGAGTCGGCCGATGTGAGTTTTCAAAAACTAAGGTTTGCTGTCGGAACCTTGAGCGATCGAGCCAGTCAAGGTATCTATCAAGACCAATCTGGGACCCTTCTCAGAAACTTTTGCAGTGAAAGATCTGGAGTTGAAGTGTTTTACAAAGTCATACCTGATGACAAAGAGACTCTTCTCAAGCTCGTGTACGAAGCCGCCGAACATAAAGTGGATGTGTTGCTCCTTACTGGTGGGACTGGAATTTCAAAGCGAGATATCACGCCTGATATATTAAAAGAAATTTCCTCCAAAGAATTAACAGGTTTCGGTGAGTTGCAAAGACAATTTGGCTCTCAATATACGAAGGCCTCTTGGCTTTCAAGAGCGTCAGCCTACGTGGTTAAAGACACTCTGGTTGTCCTCTTTCCCGGGAGTCCGAAGGCTGTTCAGCAAGGACTTGATTGTGTGGGCACCTTGATTCCTCATGCTGTCAGAATGCTGCGTGGAGAGTCTCATCATGATGAGACGACGAGAGGAGTTTCAACGTGATTTCATATAATGATAGTTTAAAAATCTTGGAGGAAGCCGCCCGCGTCTACCCTAATGATGAGAATGAGGAGGTGGATCTAATACAATCTGTTGAACGCGTATTAGCTGAAGACTTGCGAGCGCGAGAGAACAATCCTCCCTTTGATAATTCCGCTATGGATGGCTTTGCCGTCAATACCGCAGCGGTCACAGCCTTTATGAGTTCATCCAACAACAGTATTCCTGTGCACACTCTCATTGGTGCTGGTGACGGTGCCGATAACTCTGCCGATCGCGGTGACGGTGACGACGACTCCGACTTTCAAATAGAACGCTTGGAAGGCGCCGTGGAAATTATGACTGGCGCACCGATCCCCCATCCCTACTATGATACGGTTGTTCGTGTTGAAGATGTTCATGCTACGATCAATCAGTATGGTCATAAAATGATCCAACTCAATTCTAAACCTCTTGTGGGAAACAACATCCGGCGCACTGGTGAAGACACCAGAGCGGGCGATCTGTTATTAGCAAAAGGCGAGCGCATTTCCAGCAAGCACTTACTCGTGCTTGCGACCCAGGGTATTTCACGATTGAAAGTGAAGAAACAGATCAAAGTCGGCATTCTTTCGACGGGAAAGGAAATTGTCGACTATGAGACCCAAAAGTTGCGCTATGGTCAGATTCGAAATTCAACGGGAATCTATTTAGAGTCATCCTTAACAAGTCCTCTCTATAAAGTAAAAAATTATGGAATCATTCCAGATGATCAGGCTAATTATTTAGAAAAACTGAAGAAACTTTTTGATGAAGAGATCGAACTCTTAATTAGCACAGGCGCTGTAAGCATGGGCGTCTATGACTTTGTGAGACCCGCACTGGATAGCCTTGGAGCCAAAGTTCATTTTCATAAATGTGCGATTCGACCTGGAAAACCAATCTTGTTTGCGACCCTCATTTATAACAGCAAAACCAGATTTATATTTGGCCTTCCTGGGAACCCCATATCCACGCTGGTAGGATTCCGATTTTTTATAAGACCCTTCATTGATTTTCTTTTACGTGTCAATTTAGAAAAACCCTTAACGGCAGTGCTAGCCTCAGACATCAAAAAGCCAGAGGGTCTAAAATGCTTTTATAAAGCTAAAATGTTTTCAGATGGCCCAGAAACCAAGGTTGAAGCCCTAAAAGGGCAAGCTTCCTTTATGGTGAGCCCGCTCCTTCAGTCAAACGCGTGGATGGTTTTACCAGAAGAAGGAACAACAATAAAACGTGGAACACCAGTGGAGGTCTTTACACTATGAAAGAAATTGAGATTAAACTTTTTGGCGCCTTTAGAAAATATGTTCCTACGGGGAAAATCAAATTGCCAATAGATCACCCGTATACGGCTCTACAATTAAAAAATAAAATTCATAAAGCACTTCAAGAGCAGATACCAAACTATGCGGAGTCCAGTTTAGTTTTCGAGTCCGCCCTTGCAACCGAATCCGAGATTCTTTCTGAAGAGACTGTCGTGAGTGAAATGAGCCATTTGGCCTTATTGCCTCCGGTCTGTGGAGGTTGATATGAGCAAGGTTGAGGTGAAAGTGACTTTGAATCCCATTAACCTCACTGAGATCGCCCGTTGGTGTGCGGATTCAACCCATGGAGCTATAAACTCTTTTATTGGTATCGTGAGAAGCTCCAATTTGGGTCGAAATGTGGTTGCGATGGAATATGATTGCTTCATTCCCCTTTGTGAAAAAACGTTTTTTGATATTGCCACTGAAGCCCAAAAAAAATGGAGTCCAGATGCCAATATATTGGTCCTTCATAGACATGGAAAATTAGAGGTGGGCGATGCCAGTGTGGCGATTGTTGCAACAACAGGCCATCGCGATGAATCCTATCGAATCACCAGATACATTATTGAAGAAATTAAAACGCGAGCCCCTATCTGGAAAAAAGAATACTACCAGGATGGGGAAACAGATTGGGTACGGGGTCATGCACTTTGCCAACATAGAAAGGTGGATCACCATGAGCATGGTGGGAGTCATTCTTGCGGGGGGGAAATCTACTCGCATGAAACAAGATAAAGCCTTGTTGAAGTTTGCGGGAACAAGTCTTTTGCAATACCAATTTTCCTTGCTTGAAAAACATCTTGGAAAAGGCAATGTGCTCGTAAGTGGTGATAGACCTGAGTTCCCACATGTTAAGGATCTCTTCTCTGATCTAGGACCACTTGAAGGTTTGAGGTCAGTCTGTCGTCACTTATTGCATCTAGAAAAAAGGGGGACTTTGCTCGTCATACCTGTAGACATGCCCTTTATCAATGATGCGGGTCTAAGTCGTCTCATTCATTACCAGACAAAGCTGGATGTAGCAAAATTTTCTGCGCAACAACTCCCTATTGTCATTCATGATATCCATAAAATTCTAACAGGAATTGAAACCCTTGAGAAAAATTTCACGGGGGGTTTCTCCAAAGGTTCTTTTTCGTTCAATCATCTTTTCGGACAAATCCAAGTTGATGAAATTCCAGCAGAAGAAGATGAGTTTTTCACAAATCTCAATACACCGGAGGACTGGAATGCAGCGCTATCATAGACAAGCCCTTCTTCCTCAAATCGGGCTTGAAGGACAAAAAAAACTACTCACGTCAAAAGTTTTAATTGTGGGAGCCGGCGGGCTGGGCCACCCCGTCGCCCAATATTTGGCCGCCATGGGTGTGGGACAAATTGAAATCATTGATGGCGACGAGGTTCATGTTACAAATCTCCATCGACAAATATTATTTACTGATCAGGAGATAGGCAAGAACAAAGCCCTAGTCCTTTCTCAAAAAATTTCAAAGATGAACAGCGACCTGAAGGTTTCCTATGAACCACGGTTTCTTGATAAGGCCTTGGCACTGAATCTCTTTGGCCAGTTTGATCTTATTCTTGATTGCACCGATAATTTTGAAAGCAAGTTTCTCATTAATGATGTTTGTGCACTTTTTGATAAGCCAATGATTTATGGCGCCATTTCACAATTTGAAGGGCAAGTCGGAGTTTTCTGGAAATCCAAGGGTGCTTGTTATAGATGCCTGTATTCCTCGGTTCCAAGTTCTAAAATCCAAAATTGTGCGGAGGCCGGAGTGGTCGGTCCCGTGGTCGGTGTCATTGGCTCTTTGCAAGCCCTGGAAGCCATGAAAATTCTAGTGGGCGCAAATACGGAATTAAATCCTCTGATTGGAAAAATTAATTTTTATGATTTTTGTGACCATTCACATCGTAGCCTTTCGGTGCCGTTACGCCCCTCTTGCCCCTGTCATGGTTCCGATTTCGATGAAAGTAAAATTCTAGAGATCAAACATGCCGGATGTAATTTTAATCCTTCTGCGCTGCTGGTCGATGTGCGAGAGCCTGATGAGTGGAATGAATTTCATATTGATGGCAGCTATAGCTTCCCCTTAAGTCAATTAGAAGCCGGAAGTATTCCTGATTTTGAAAGAGACCGTGACGTCGTTCTGATTTGTAAAGTGGGTGCCAGAGCCAGAAAAGCTGAAGAAATTCTTAAAAAGTTGAATTACAATAAAATTTGCTGCGCCGAAAGGAGTGTTTATGAATATCAAGCTCGATAAAGATGTTAGAGTTCGATTAGATCAAGAAGACCTTAGACATTGGAAATCTAAAAAGCATTTAGAACAAAAATATAAACTAGGACTGCAAAATTTCACGCTAGAAATGAAGTGGGATTCAAGTGCCTCACAATCACATCTTCTAAATGAAAAGGAGGGTTGCGTTGTCGTTCTCGGCGATGAAGATTCCCTTAAGCTTTGTGATGATTCCTTTCCAAAGTCCGGGATTATTATCGGCGACATCAACATTCAGATCGATCAGTGGAGTGCTGAAACAAGAACCAAACATGAGCATCGCCTCAAGGGACAATAGAGGTTAAACAAACATTATGGAAATTTGGCAGCCCGACTTTATGGTAATGACAATGCTTTTTTTTATTGTAGCAGTGGCTTACTCGTCAGTGGGTCATGCGGGAGCCAGTGGTTACTCGGCTGTGATGGCCCTATTTGGCGTCAGCTCGATTTTAATGCGGCCAACGTCCTTGATGTTAAATCTGGTTGTAGGGTCAATCGGTCTTTACCGATTTCATAAAGCTGGTTTAGTTAATCTGAAGAAAGTAATTCCATTCTTAGTAACCTCTATGCCGGCAGCCTATTGGTCCGCTCAACTCAATATCGAAAAAAAGTATTTTTATTTGGCTTTAGGAATGGTTCTAATCATATCAGGTTTAAAACTAATTTTCAGCAAACCGTCTACAAACAATAATTTTGATGTAAAAAAGGTGACGCTTCCAGTGGCTTTAGCCGCTGGTGGCGTAATTGGTGTCTTTTCGGGTATTACGGGTACTGGCGGAGCCATATTTTTTACCCCTTTATTGTTAAAGATGAAGTGGGCGGATCCAAGGCATGCTGCTGGGCTCTCAGTGATATTTGTTTTAGCCAATTCCATTTTTGGCCTTGCTGGTATTTTAAAATCCAGTGCATTTTTTGACTTCAAATTGACCATTATTTGGGTGGCTTCCGTCACAATGGGTGCCATGGTCGGCACTTATTTTGGCGTGTTTCGTTTTTCCAATATAAGAATTCAAAAAATGTTGGGAGCTGTTATGCTCATTGCAGCTCTTAAATTGCTAATGACCGCATTCTAATTTTTTTAGATCTTCAATCACTTGGGGGGCGGGTGGAAGTTTCTGAGTGTAAAAAATGACTGTAATCCATGTCAAAATGTTGAATATGAGACGTTAACCATAGACTCAAAAATTCAAAAAAACGGTCATCAATTTTATCGGAATTCTGTTTTAGAAATTCTTCGTAGTACATTTTGAGTTGTTTGAGTAATTTTTGATGTATTTTCTTATGGGTCACTAAATCAGGATAATTGATTTTCGCGAGAAACATTTCTTCATCTTTAAAGTGAATGATCACATAATCAATGAGTTCTTTAATGATGTGGATCATTTCCGCCTTTGGTACTTGACTCTTATTTTTTTCAAAAAGTTTATTCATGAGATTAATAAGAATTTGATGTTCTAAATCCATTTCTGGAATATTCAATCCATATTCTGCTTTGGTCCATTGAAAAAAAGGCATGATATTCCCTAACCTAAAAAATCGACCTTTTTGATATGAGGTTGTCACTATTCAATTATAGGTTGTCACTATTCAATTATAGACAATGTAAGAAAGCGAGCATCCCCTAGTGGGGAACATCCAAAAATGGACCTCGTGCCTATGTAAATTTGTACCTAAGCCGTGTCAGACCCTTTCGGGAATGGATGTAAAATGGAACGTTAAACCCATTTAATCCTAAAAGGAGGATGCCGCTTATGAAATATTATATAGGACTCGATGCTCATAGTACAACTTCAACTTTTGCCGTTGTTGATGAAAATGGACAGTGCGTATTGCGTGAAACCGTTAAGACTTCGGAACAAAGTCTAGTTCACGTTATAAATAAAATAAATGGTGAACGACATATGACATTTGAGGAGTCGTCAATATCGCAATGGTTATTCTTGCAGTTAAAAGACAAAGTGGATCATTTATTAATTTGTAACCCTACTTATGTGGCGAAGAAACAAGGGGCCAAGACAGATTTCCGGGATGCTCTCCATTTGGCTCAGGAGCTGAGAACAAATCATCTTCAGGCTGTGTTTCACGACACGTCTCATTGGATGGAGATTCGAACCACGGTGAGTGGGTATTTGGATATTGTGGAGGAAATTGTTCGCTTTAAGAATCGATTGAAATCAGTGTTCAGGGCTGAAGCGATACAAACGGATGAGAATAGTTTTTATAAAAATAAAGAACGAGTGAAGGAGTTAAGTAATCTATCTGCGAAATTTGTGGCTGAGAAATTATTTCATCAAATTGAGTTTCTAGAGAGTGAGAAAGAAAAGTACAAAGAAGTATTTGAAAAAAATCGCAAGAAGTATCGCCCGATTCGGAATTTAATGACGATACCAGGGATTAGCATTATCCGTGCTAATATTATCGCAGCCATCGTTTGTCAGCCGGCCAGATTTGAAAATAAGCACAAATTCTGGGGGTACTGTATGTTGGTTCGTCATATTCAAGTTTCGAATGGAAGAATTTATGGGAATAAAAGATTTTTTGGAAGACGTGAGCTTCGAAATGTCTTTCTTGGTGCGGCAGAAAACGTGATGCGACTCGATGGTGAATTAAGGGATCGATACGATGCTCTTCGAGCCAAAGGAGTGGCTCACAAGGAGACTAAAATCAATTTAGCCCGTCAAATTGCTTCAATTGCCTTGTGTCTTTTAAAAAACAACGACAAGTATAACGAAAAATATTTGGATTACTTAAAGGAGCGAAAGAAATTAAGGAAAGAATTTTTTGAACAAACTTTGTAGCTAATAGCCCTTGATTTATTCGAATAACACATGGAAGTGATATAGGAGTGGATTCCTTTTTCATGCCAACAGAGCCGAAAAAGTAAATTTATTTTTATGAGATAAGGAAAGCTTCGGATGAACTTCAGGGTGTGAGATGAGGCCCAATATTTACTTGACGGTTTAACGATAAAACACGTCCATTTATAGACTGGCACGCTCACGTTTTTAATCCAACATTGTTATGGCACACGACACTCAAAGGGTGAGCGACATTATGAATATTTGTCTGCCCTCATTAACTTGAGACTCGAGTGACTAAAGGCCCAAACAGAAGAATGAATGCGCTATTAGACATAAATCCGAATCCAACAATGGAGAAGTTCATTTTAGAAAATTTCCATGTAATCAAACGAATAAAAGAGGTGCTGTTTACAAACCTAGTCTTGGCGCGAACACCGGGGATGCAAGTCGCTGGAATCGGCCACTACCCCAATACTGGGGCAATGGATTAGTGTATCCAAAATCAACTTGCTTTCTTACAGAAGTACAGATAAACATAGATCAGCATATGTTAACAAATCTTAAATATTCATAATTAAAATGCGGAAGAATTTGTGACAAAAAATCTCAATTAATAATCTTAATTTGCCTGATTTTTAAAAGAAATGATTCAAAAAGAAACTGTATGCGCCCATAGACGCGTCAAGTGCTATTAAACCTAGCCCAAAGATGTGTTGAGCGATAGTCAAATAATACCGAATCCGAACTAAGGTTGTTAGTTTTGGATTTTGCATCATGACCTCCATTTTTAAAATGGGGGTCATTTTCAAATATAAATACTATTTAAAACACTGGATTCTAAATTGTTTGATGATCAGAAAACTATCTTCAAATGACCGATAAGAAATGCCTGTTACAAAAAGCAGTGGTTTTGATCCACTTCTCTACTGTCGACGACAGCACCTATAATCGACTGTTCGAGGCAGGCAGACGAATGAGCCTTGACACTATTAAAAGACTTATCAGAGTAACCACGAAGCACATAGATAAGGTTGTCGAAGGCAAGTAGTACACAACCATTATTCATTGAAGACCTTCCCGCCATTTGGCGCCAAGGTCGGAATGCACAATTAAAGAATTGTTTGAGATTGAACTTCTACAGAATAATAAGAAGGATGAATATGACAAACGAAAAAACAGAAAGACACAAGTGGTTACCAGACCACGATAAGCTCGTATATTGTTGTGTTAAATTGAACATAAAAAAAGAAGCCTGCGTGCAAATTGCGAATGCAATTGGAATTGATTATAAAACCAAGTTCCTACCTCGGCAAAAAGACTATGAGAGCAAACTTCAAGGCGATAAAAGCCGAAGAGGAGCTGGAGGCAAGGAAGATGAAACAATCGACTTCTTCAAAAATAAGACTGCAAAGGAAATGCAAGAGACATTCAATGGACTATTGAAAAAATATGGTCTTAAGTTCGAAGAAATCGTAAAAAATCAATTCTCCGAAAGAAATCGGATAACAGGCTATTCCAATTTCTTATGGACGCATGAGCGTTTGTTATTGCCATATATGGCATCAAGGTTTGGCATTACGGACAAAAATGAAAGGAAATATTTGTCCGAAATCATCGACAGGAACATCGCAGGATTTGATGCAAAATTCTATGGATTTAATTTTTTGAATGGAAAGGGCCGCGACGATAATACTACATCCGAAATGAGAGATCTTTTTGAAAATCATCACGGAAAAAGTGATTCGGAGATCATGCAGATTATTCGAAATCTCTATCCAGCGCTAGATGAGTCAAAATTCACGATTCACATTCCTGTTGATGAGTTTGGTGCAGTAGAGGGAATTGTCGCTGAAGCCAGCCTTTTGAAACGAAGTCGTAACATGAAATTAGCCGAGGCTTGCAAGGAACGAGACAACCACACCTGCCAGGCCTGTGGGTTTAGACTATTTTTGAATGGACGATTCATTATTGATTGCCATCATACAAAGCCGCTTTCTACAAATGGTGAACCCATAATCACAGCCGTGACAGAATTGGTTTCTCTGTGCCCTCGCTGCCATCGCATAGCACACACTGTAAATCCACCGCTGGAGCTAAGTGAGATCAAGAAATATGTGGCTCCTGATTCCTAGACGGTATTGTTGATGATGTTTACTTTCCATTCATGGTCTTGATGTAGGCCACGAGGGCATCATTCCAATCAAAAAAGAAACCTCTAAGATCATTTTCATCGAATAATCGAAGGATTTCACAAATCCTATAGGCCTGATCCCCTGACCGAGTTAGTAAGTCCTCTTCAGGAAGACCGATTGAAATAAGTGTCGTGGCACTCGGCCTTTGATCTGGGTCTAACTGATTCACAAGAGGATCAGTGATTTTCACAAATTCCTCTTTACCATTTACAATCTCTTTTTTTGTCGTCGCCACGCGCCACTCATTCGAGTGTCGTACATAGTTAGATGCCGCCCTAATGCACATGGCCCAAGGTTCGTTTCCAACCTTTGGTCCCAACGAATAAATCTCTACGACTTTTGGGTTCCACTTTAACTTTCCAAATGTTGGGCTAATCCTGTTGAGGGTGTCTGCCGCCAACTGAAAGTCCTTGGACATCAGCTTAGAAATCACCAAGATCAACGACCACGCCGACCCACTTCGTGATGTATGGAAAATAAAACTTTCGTCATGAAGAAATGAATCGACTCTATCGACATAAATTTCTTCGTCGTCACCTAACACTCTTCCAGAATTTTGAATTTTCTCGGCCTCTTCGATCCACTCAGCGTATTCAGCAAGTTTTTTCTGACTTGATTCAGTTACCAATTTATTGGCATTCCAAATTGGCTGACATGCGGTGGTCAAGTCATCATAGTCAGCATTTTTCTCAAGCAACGAAAGCGTAATAGCTAATAACGATGTACCCATCTGACACTCCTCGCTTCGGTCTTGTCGGAATATCTCGCAGTTGAAGCTAGACCAGAAAAAGGCAATCCCTAAGTCTATGTTGCAAGCGTCCGTTCGCAAGCCGTAGTTAATTCAACCAATCAAAATCGACCTTATGGATTTCAATCTTAAATTGGTCTCTACTCTTTCTTGCACCCCTATATCAAGTGGATAAAAATTCCACTGGAGCCATGAGAAGAGCTGCACATCTACAAAATTTGCTCATCGAAAGAATATTGCATCTCTCATACATAGTGTCCTTTGAGCGCTCAACCAGCCACGTTCATAAACGACCTCAAACATGAATAAAAACAGGAGGAATGGGGCCAGACGTACTTTGGCCTTTTTAGGCACCAGGAGAATTGCGAGCACTACTATCAAATGTTCGAACAAAAGGCTAGCTTGTGTTGCTAAGTGTCCGCGCTCGCGTGGGTTGGCGTTCACATCGGACAAAACAGCTTTTCATCAACTTTACATTTTCCCACAAGAAGTTCTACGCATGTCGTGCTTGGTGAAGATTTCTCAACGGTCTTAGAAACGACATCTAATATTTCGCGTAGATTGTCCTCTTTTGGAGAAAAATGATTTATTACTACGTTTAGAACCAAGCATAATAATGCTCCAACAAAGAAAAATCTTGCTGCTCTGAAGAGGTCGGCAAGAAAATCTACGGTGCTGTTATTGTGGTGGTTTGCATATTGTAAATCATCAATAAGCAATTGCTTTATATCATCTTCGGAAAGTGTCAGCCATTTGCTATCTACCGAAATTTCGACCGTTGTTAGAATCCCCCAATAGGTTAATAGCAAAAAAATTGTGGAAATTAAGAGTAAGAGACCAATTATCCCAAATAGTGAACCGGGCCATGTTCCCAGAAAAACTGTAATGAATGGAATAGAGGCGCCCGTCAATGTCAGCAGATTTTTGACTTTGTCGTCTAAAGTTGCTTTTCGCGCAATCACATGATTCCGGGACTCTTTCAGTACGATGATAATTTGATCGTATGATGTTTTATTGGGAGTAGTCTTGATTTCTAATTTCTTAAACTCTCGAAAGTACTGCTTGCGCCAGAACTCCTGTATTGGAATATCTTCATTGAAATGCGGTATTTTATAGAGAATCCAGACCAGTCTAATAACAAAACGATTAGTTAGTTGGAGATTTCCGTATTTTTCCAGTTCATTTTTTAGTCTTTCTTTCCGATCCACTACATACCCTTCTGAAAAGCCGAAATAAAACCCTGATATATCTTAGTCGCTCCGACCAAGTCCATCCATGCCCACTGGCCATTTGGGTTTATCTCTAGGAAATGCCAATTATTTTTATTGTCCACTACCATATCTATTGCCGCAAACCGAAGTCCATATGATTTCAGTATTGCAAGCAGACTTCTCCGAATGCTCGATGGAAGCTCTATTGGTTCATATTGAATTAAAACCATATTGTCTCTACGAATATCGATGGGTATTTCTCTATTGGGATGCTTGAGTGCCACGGAGTAAATGGTTTCATCTACTACTGTCACCCTAACATCAGTTTTTTCTAATATGGCTTCTTGAAATAGAGTTGGGCAATTTCCAATTACCTTTATCCCTTTTGACAACATATCGGCGCTTACAACGTTGGTATAAATTTGTGTGCTATCTTCAAAAGGTATACGCTCTAGAAAGCCTAGCGCGAGGGGCTTCGCAATAATATTGCCATTAAATGAAGTCCAAAAAGATTTTAATATTTCGGCATTTTGTGTTACTAAACTTTTAGGAACTTTCAAACAAAATTCATTTGCTCTCGATAGCTGCTCAATTTTATGAGATGCTGAAACATTTTTTGCGGGATGATTCATCCACTTGTCAGTGTTGATGTGGGCTAAAAACCCCTCTATGGCTTCGGACCATTCTTGATTGACATGATTTTGTTCTGCAAGATCTTTCCCAATTTGTAAATTGAGTGGTTTGGGTCTACGAAAAACCAAAGTAGAAATTTCTTCAGGTAAAATTGACCTACCATAAAGCTTCAAAATGGGCCGTGTGCCATCGTATTCAATATATGCGTTATCTAAAATTTGATCTGAGTTTAATCGAACGTAGTCAAGAGAAGAGGCGGCAATCTTCTCACATAAATAATCGGTTGTAGCATCTTGGGAGTTAGATATTATGAAGATCATTTTGACTAAAACACCGAAAACCTTTTTTGATCACTATATTGATCACGCTCTTCTAATGAACTAGTAGCCGTTTTTGTAGCCATCATCAGTCGGTTGGATTCGTCTTGATCTTTTTCTTCGAAACTCCTCGTAAACGTTTCGGTACCGATCAAAAGACTTTTATTCTGACCAAATAAAGAATATCTGTAATTGGATTTATCCTGATCGGGTTCTTCAGAGCTTTCTGTAAACGTTTCGGTGCCAGTTAAGTTAACAGAGAAAAAGTGAGAAGTGTCTTGATCTCGCTCCTCTAAAGTTTTCGTAAATGTCTCGGTTTCGGTTCCAGTCAAATCGTTATTTAACGGACCTAATGGCTCTTGAAAATTAAGCAAAAAAGTTATACTCATAAAAATTCTCCGTTATGTAAATCCAGTACATTCTTAGTTTGAATGTTTGACCTCGCTAGAGCCTGGATGAGTTTTCTCCCAGGAAAACGAAGATAACCAAAAGGAGCCACACGGCAAAGTGTAAACGGGAAGACAAAAAGAATCAACGAGAAGGGGGGATTTTGACCTACAATTTAGGAGGGCATTGACTTTCAGCACCACCAACATAATCAACCTCATCATTCTTAGCGTTAAAGCACGCTACAAATGACTTATCCATGAAAGGACCTTGCCCAAAATCATCTGGGCATTCAATATTTGGTTTCCTGTCGTAAATTACCATTATGCATTGCTTTGGAGGCGATGACATCTGTTCGACTTTTTGTACGTCAATAACAAAAGGAATTTTATTCCCTTTTTCGATAATCGCTTTAACAGCCTTTGCCGTATGGACTAAATCTGTTGTCATATCAGCCCAAGCTGCGCTTTCGATTAAGAATAATAAAATTAAAAATAACTTTTTCATGAATGCTCCGCCGAAGATTAAAAATTAAAACTGGCGAAAGATCAATAGCCAAATCACATCGGAGCACATGACACCATGTTCAATATAATGACTTTTGAGCCATGAAAATGTTAATCCAGGTTAGAATTTAGAATCTTCTGTAAGAAAGCAAGTTGATTTTGGAAACACTAATCCATTGCCCCAGCATTGGGGTAGTGGCCGATTCCAGCGACTTGCATCCCCGGTGTTCGCGCCAAGACTAGATATGTAAACAGCACCTTTTCTTCATTCGTTTGTTCACATGGAAAGTTTTTTAATGAACTTTGCCATTGTTGGGATTGGATCTCTCCGCTAAAGCGCATTCATTCTTCTGTTTGGGCCTTTAGTCACCGTTCAGTCTCGAGTTAACGAGGACAGACAATTATTCATAATGTCGCACCAACTTAATGAGTAACGTGTGCCATAACAATGCTGGATTAAAAACGCAGGTGTGCCAGTCTTTTAATGGACGTGTTTTATCGTTAAACCGTCAAGCAACTATTGGGCCTCTTCCTGCACCTCAAGTTCATCCGAAGTGTTCCTGCACAATACAAATAAATCTACTTTATCGGCTGATCGCGTGATAAAGGGACTCACTTCCACATCACTTCCCTGTGTTATACGAATGTCTGAGGGCCATTAGCTATAGAGTTTGTTCAAAAAATTCTTTTTGTGTTTTTTTCCTCTCCTTGAGATAATCACAGTAATTTTCATTATAGGTGTCATTATTTTTTAAAAGACAAAGCGCTATCGATGCAATCTGACGCGCTATATTCAGCTTGGCGTCCTTATGATTGACCTGACCCCCATTTTTAGTACCAGCAATTTTTATTGATGCCTTTTTAGGTCAAATAGGCCAGAAGGATAAAAAATGGAGATAAGGGTACTACAAAGGATGGAAAAATCAGAGATTGAAAATATAGTAAAGGATTGCTCTGAGGGAATGAGCATGTTTGAGGTCTGCAAGAAATACGACATTTCCGAGGATCAATTCTATCGCATTATGCGAAAGTATAAAGGCACTTATAATGATGCCAAGAGAAGAGATATTTATACTAAAAAAATAACCAGGCTTGAGAAAAAGTTAAAAGAAAGAGAAGAAGAAATAAAGCTGTTGAGGTCTGCTCTAAAAAAGTCTTAAAGCCTCAGGCTCAAGTAAAATTAGTCACTCAATGGACTGCCGAGAATAGCTTCAGTGAGAGACGCGCCTGTAGGCTTATGGGAATTAGTCGATCCCAATTTAAGTACCAAAGTAGAAAAAAAGAAGACCCAAAGGTCATTTCTGAGATTATCAAGATAAAAGAGAAAAATCCTCGTTATGGAATTTTACGTGTTAAAGCCATGCTGAGTAGAAGAGGATTCGTAGTAAATAAAAAAAAAGTATCAAGGATACTACGAACAATGGACCTCTTAGTAAGAAAGAGAAGGAAAAACAAAAGAAGATTATTTATACCCGCACTAAGACCATTTCCCCAAGCCACCAGAGTGAATCAAATATGGGCTATGGATTTTGTTTCTGTTGGACTGAGAACAGGAGAAAAATTGAGATGTTTTACCATCATTGATATTTACACGAGACAATGCCCAGCTATTATTATTTCTATAAGTATGAAGTTTTTTCTTCCGGTATTTTCTCTAGAGAAGTTAAGAGTAAAAGGTTTAACTCCAGAGGCTATTATCCTGGATAACGGACCTGAGTTTAACAATCACCTCATGGCTCAATGGAGTAATGAAAACAATATTAGTCTTCACTTTATTGATCCCGGTGAGCCCACCCAAAATGGATTTATAGAAAGTTTTAATGGAAAGTTTAGAGATGAATGTATTAATCAAAATCGATTTAAAAATTTAAAAGAAGCTAAAACAAAAATCGAAAAGTGGGTAAAATATTATAATGAAGAAAGACCTCATAGTGCCCTTGATTATTTAACTCCAAAAGAGTTTGCCAATCAGAGAAATAGTGTGCTAGTTGAGAAAACAGCTTAATGCATCACGGAAAAGTGGTACTAAATATGGGGTACAGTACATGATCAACCCCCTTGGCTCGAAGAGCGTCGTATCGGTCTCGAAGCTCTCCATCAATTCTCATAATATTTTCAGCGGCACCGATAAAAATATTCCGTAGCTCCCTTCTTCCAAAAAATCTTTTATTCCCATAAATCCTTCCATTCGATATTTGAATATGACGAACCAACATGCAATATCCCCAGAACTTGTGTTTGTTTTCAAATCGGGCTGGCTGACAGACAATGGCTGCAATAATATTAGCACGAATAATACTGATCCCGGGTATCGTCATCAAATTTCGAATCGGTCGATACTTCTTACGATTCCGTTCAAAAACTTCTTTGTACTTTTCTTTTTCACTTTCTAGAAATTCAATTTGATAAAACAATTTCTCCGCCACAAATTTCGCAGAAGGATTCTTTAATTCCTTCACTCGTTCTTTATTTTTATAAAAACTGTTCTCATCAGTTTGAATAGCTTCTGCTCTAAATACAGATTTCAGTCGATTCTTAAAACGAATAATCTCTTCAACAATATCCAAGTACCCACTCACAGTAGTACGGATTTCCATCCAATGAGATGTATCGTGAAATACTGGTTGCAGGTGATTAGTCCTCAACTCCTGAGCCAAGTGGAGCGCATCTCGGAAATCTGTCTTGGCACCTTGTTTCTTTGCCACGTACGTAGGATTACAAATTAATAAATGATCGACTTTGTCTTTCAACTGCAAAAATAACCATTGCGATATCGAAGACTCCTCGAAAGTCATATGGCGTTCTCCATTTATTTTATTTATTACGTGAACTAGACTTTGTTCCGAGGTCTTAACTGTTTCGCGCAATACGCATTGTCCATTTTCGTCAACAACGGCAAAAGTTGAAGTTGTACTATGAGCATCGAGTCCTATATAATATTTCATAAGCGGCATCCTCCTTTTAGGATTAAATGGGTTTAACGTTCCATTTTACATCCATTCCCGAAAGGGTCTGACACGGCTTAGGTACAAATTTACATAGGCACGAGGTCCATTTTTGGATGTTCCCCTAAGGGGATGCTCGCTTTCTTACATTGTCTTTTATTCAAGTGCTTTAGAAGGGTTTAGCAAAAGAATCTCTGTATAAAAGATACCAAACTATGTTTTCACATCACCCTCTGTATTTAATTTTTGTGAATCTACTCGATCTGGAAACTGAATAAATGAAAAGATTCCAGTGAGGGTATTATCTAAGTCGATGCGACTCATTTTACTATTTTGTAAGTTCATAACAAATCCAAGTAATTGGGCAGCATTAAATTGAATATCAGTTAAGTCGCTTATAACACGTGATATAGGTTTAGAGGATTTGTTTAGTACGTAAATCGCAAGTGTGCTGGTTAATACATGTTGGAGTGCCTGTTCAATTTGTTTTTGGGTAAGATTTTTATTCATCCTTAATTGGGATTTGCTTTTTGCTCTTTTTTTATTCATTTTAATTCCTATCTTTTCAAAAAGGGTCCCTTATAGGGACTGTCCCTATAAGTAGTCTATGACGTTTAATAGATCAATGAAAAGAATTGAAAAAATACCAACAAAATATCGAAAAGAAATAGCAATTGATTTAAGTAAGTTAGGGAAAACCATTCAATCTCGACGAGACGCAAGCGGTTATACACAGGAAAGCTTTGCCGAAAAGCTTGATATTGGTGTTTCTACGATCAAGCATATTGAACAGGGAGTCCGTTTTCCAAGCCTTCCCCTATTATTTTATATTTGCCGTATATTGGAGGTAGAGATCAGTATCAAATGATCTCACTTTCATTTAAAATGAATTTTGATTTATTCGTTGACCATCTATTTCACTTTGTATGCTTTAAAAGTATTTTCATCGAAATCTAGCTACCCATAAAATTTTTATCTTTAGAAAGACTTGACGTGATAGGTGCCTCAATACAAAGAATAATTTTCAAATTCAAAGCATAAAAATGCTTAACCAGAATCTTGAACAACTTAGAATCAACCCTGACCCAAAAATGGACCAACTTCAAATTTTAAAAAATAGCGTAATTCCAAAATCTTAGCATAAGAAATAGTTGAATTATAGTTATTCAAAAAAAAGAGGTCCATTTTATTTTTAAACAAAAAATATTTGAAAATCAACAACTTCGCTATCAAAGCTACTTTAGGGGTGGGCCACTTTTGGTCCATAAGTAAATTTAATCTAATGAAGCTGTGAGCTTTAGCACACCCTAAATCTCTAACAATATTAATCGAATACCTAGGAAACAAATAAAATATTATTAGTTTGGCATCTAGATTGCTCATATTGGGTTTGACTGTCGGGAGGACACAGATGAAACACAGGTTTTTAATTGTTGATGACAATGAATGTGCCATTGATGGTATTAGGCTCTATCTTGAAACTCAAGGTTACGTTATAGACTATGTAACTAATGGGGATTTAGCCCTGGCTCATATTAGACAAAACCCTAATCGCTACACTTTAATCATCGTTGATTTCTTTATGCAACCAGGCGAATTATCAGGAGTTGAGACAATCAGAGAAGTTCGAAGAATTAATCCATCGATGTTAATTTTAGGTCTTTCAGGGGATATTTCTGTTGATACTCATAATGCTTCACTAGAAGCTGGTGCTGAAGCTTTTTTTGTTAAAGGTGATGCCATTGAAAAACTTTATGGATTAGTAAGACGATTTTGTGATCGCTTTGAAGAGGCAAATAAAGTTGTAGAGCCCATCCAAAATAAATCTGAAAATGTTGATATTATCAAATCGATGGGAGCAATTGGCTGTTCGACATCATTAGCTCAAACTGGAATTCTCATCCAAAAATTTGCTAAGATAGACCAAACTGTTCTTATCCGAGGTGAAAATGGCACAGGAAAAGAAAGGGCTGCTAGAGCCATACATGATCTTTCTAATAGAGCGAAAAAGCCATTTATCCCAGTCAATGTTACGGCACTTTCGGACTCTCTTTTTGAAAGCGAATTATTTGGTCACGAAAAAGGAGCCTTTACAGGGGCTCATCGAAGTCGAACGGGAAAATTTCTCCAAGCACATAGCGGAACTTTATTTTTAGATGAAATTGGAGATTTACCTCTAGACATGCAAGTAAAATTATTGAGGGCTCTTCAGGAAAAAGAGATCACACCAGTTGGAGCCGATAGAACTATTAAGGTTGATGTAAGAATTGTTGCAGCAACAAACGTAGACCTTGAGTTGGCTGTGAAAACAGGACGATTTAGAGAAGATCTATATTACAGACTTGGCGGTTTTCAGGTTCCGATTAAACCGCTTAGGGATCGAAAGGAAGATATTCAACCTTTAGTTTGTCATTTTACTGCAAAGTATAATGAGGAGCATAAACAAAATAAAAAGTTCCTACACCAAGCACTTGAGTATCTATGTAATTACAATTGGCCTGGAAACGTGAGAGAGCTTGAAAACGAAATCAATCGCATATTAACACTTGCTGAAGGTGATAGAATTACTCCGAGAGATTTAGACCAAAAGTTTCATCTCTCTACTCACAAAGAGTCTTTAATTCTTGATCACCCTGATCTTTTAGCTGATCTTGAAGACAGAGAACGGAAGTTTTTTATTTCTAAATTAGCAACAGGAGATTCCCTTCGAGAAATTGCTGCAAAAATTAAAATAAGTAAGACAACCCTTTTAAGAAGACTGAGTGCTCTAGGCATAAAACCTAAAAAAGAAACAATTACTGTTTAAATAAAGGAGCTAAATTATGATTAAAAATAAAAAGATACTGTGGATAATTACTATCTTTTTGGGATTTCGTGTTCAAGCTGATGATAGTGGAAACAATCTTCCAGTGAATGTTAATGCTAATCAGAATCAAGTAGCCACTGATGCCGAAATTATAAAAGCCCTCGATCTTTTACTAAAAGCAAAAGTGCTTAGTATAAAGCCTGATGAAAATAAAGTTAAATTACATCAAGGTGTATTTGAAAAATTAAAGACTGATGGTAAATTAGATAATGCCTATTCAGAAATGAGTACTTTTTGTTATTAATTCATAAAGAGGTGGCGATTGAAATTCAAATTCTTAGCGCTTGGAATAGCTTTAGTAGCGGTTATTATTATTTGGAGACAATTTATGTTAAATGAAACATCTAGCTCGGACTTAACCCTCAGAGTGGCATTTCCCTCAAAGAAAGCTGTCACTTTTTATGAGCCCACAAAAATTCATCTCGCACCAGAATATTTTTTTCTAGAATACATTTATAGCCCTATAGTAGAAATAAATATTGAAGGAGAAGTATCATCGGCCATTGCAGAATCCTTTCAATGGATCAATGATGATTTACATCTCAAAATTCGAAGCGATTTATATACTATTGGTGGTACCCAAATTACAGCAGACGATGTTATTTTTTCGCTGAAGCGTCTCTTGGTAAAAACAGGAAATACTCATGGTGATTTTAACACACTTGTTTGTGGGGAAAATCCCATAAATTCTGT
Organism: uncultured Pseudobdellovibrionaceae bacterium; assembly: GCA_964612425.1. GTDB lineage: Bacteria > Bdellovibrionota > Bdellovibrionia > Bdellovibrionales > Bdellovibrionaceae > CAUJGP01. Next base: position 53,808 of record CAZTDX010000008.1, on the reverse strand, counting down.
TGATAACTCCTGCCCTGGAATTATTCAAAAAGACAATACTGTTATTTTAAAAGCTGGAACTCGTAAAACGTTTCTATTACCAATGCTAGCCGCTATTGATTTTGCAATTATTCCACGAAAATCAGTAGATTCCAAAACATTACAGATAATCGATTACAAAGAAACAACAGGTCCCTACTATGTTTACGAAAGTGATGATCAAGGAAATGTTATTTTAAAAGCAAATCCCAGTCATTTCCATTACTCAAAAAAAATGCCTCAAACTGTTATTTTAGTTCCTATGGACGTTGAAAACACCACAGATTCACTTACTGCCTTCAAAGAAGGAAAGGTTGATTTTATCACAACTATCGACTCTGCTGGTCCAGATAAGGTCATTGATTTTAGTCGTGGAGTTTCAAATGCGAAACTTCATACAACTATGAATATACGCTCTTTTATTTTGGCCTACTCACAAAGGGGTTTGAAGGAATTATCACTTGAGCAGAGAATACTTATTGGTAAAAAAGTTAAGGCTGCTTTTCTTGATGCTTATAAAAATGCCAGCGGATATAAAGAAAGCTTTCAATTCTTACCTTCCTTTGCAGACGGTGGTCTTACTAAAGAAGAAGTAGACAGCATAAAAGAACAACAAGAAAAAGCTAAAGGAGAAGCCCCAGAAAAGTTAAAACTTGTTGTAATTCGAATTGGAGGAAAAGAAAAGTTTGAAAAAATATTCAAGGATATTTTACCTGGTGTAGAGATCGTAGTCGGTCCGCCTCCTGAATTTGCAAAATTTGATAATCCTGCTGATATGCCTCATATGTCAATTGGAGGGCCAGACACTGGATTTCTGGAAGATATAGGACTTATTTCATATTCTTTGAGTGCTGGATTATTTGGGATGACTAAAGAAGAACGAGAACTTTGGTTAAGAAATTATATGTCTATACCAAGCAAAGAGGAGCGCTTAATAAAACTCCATGATTTACATAAAAAGCAACTCACTGACGCAATAGTAATACCACTAATGGTTGCTCCCTACGTTGCTATGATTAGATCCAATTGGGATCTCAACTTTCCTCAGTACTATGGTAATAGTCCCCTATGGCTCATCAAAGCCCATTAATAGATTGGCTTCTTAGCCAACCAACAAACGCAGTTGACTATCGTGTTACTCAGTTTAATTGGGTTGAAGACTATCTTCCAGGCTATTATGACTATGGTATTAGTTTTTTCAATGGAGAGTATAAAGGAAGAGCTGTTGATAAAATTCAAGAATTAGCTTTAACCAAGGCAACTTCTGAAGGCATTGAACGTGCAACGTGCGAGCACAATAAGCTTAACAGTTCGATGGGTGTAGCAGCTCATATAGACTCTATTTTAGCAGAAGAAAATGCAAGACTTGAACTTTTTGAGCGCATTTCATTTGATATTCATTTTACAAATAAAATTTCATTTCAAAAAATAACCCCTATCGCTTATGAGGCAAAAAAGATATTGGAAAAAATTTCGTATCAAGGGGTTCATCTCCAGTTTTTTCAACTCCTATCACCTAACGGAATAAAAATAATTTGTGCTGTTGCTACAGGTATTCATTTTAAAAGACCCTTTGGTGGTATAATAGGCTTAGGTTGTGACTATGATGTCGTTAAAGCCGAAAGGTCTGCCCTTTTTGAATGTCTAAGGAATCTCATTCATTTTCTCCATGATGAAGACGTCAAAAGTTTATCTCTGATAGATTTTCAAAAAATTGACACTCCTAAATTTACTGATCGATTTCGGCTACTTCTTGATTTAGAATACTTCTCTACTGTTGATTTTTTGTTTCAGTCTTCTGTTTCTTTTGAACAACCTTTCCCTGATTTAAAAACAGAAGTACGTATATTGGAAGTACACCCACTATTTCAAACTGCTCCGATTAAGGTTGTACAAGTCTATGCAGATTATCAATTTATTTCTGATGATGGTCAATTCCCATCGCCCGTAGGATAATAATGAAATCTTCAGATTTAAAGAAAAACCTCAGAGAACTTGAAACTCGAATATTTTTAATTTATCTAGTCGCATTAGTATTTTTTTTAGGACTTTCCATTTTTGCCAATCAAATATTAAGAGAGCAAGCTGCATCTCAGGCTACCTCCTTTATAAAACGAATGGTTAAGTTAGGTGACTTTAAAGAGATCATCATTACTTTGTCGCAAGCTAAACTTCCACATTTTAATGGTGTTGTGTATTATGATAATCAAAATACTCAAGTCTTCTCTTTGCCTGCTGATCTCGACCCACAAATTTTAAATCAATCTCGTGTAACAAATCAATTTTTATATGGTTATATTAATTCCGAACTTTATTTTGATCAAAATTCCAAAAATAAACTTGGAAACATTATTTTTATTTATGATCGCTTTTCTTATGTTAACATTGTTATGGGAATATGGCTATTTTTGGTAATACTTTCTATGCCACTCATTAGAAGCTCACGAAAAGCCGTAATTATGAGATACGAAAAAGATTTACAGATCAATATCGAACTGGCTCGCGCAGAATTAGCTCGAAAAGTACGACATGACATTCGAAGTCCTCTTTTTTCTCTTCAGGGATTTTTAGCAGCTACGAAAAGCTTAAGCTCTAATGAACGAAGAGTATTAGATCGAATCGTCAATCGTGTTTTTGGGATCATCGCTGATTTAGAAGAAGTGCCAAACACCGCTCTCTCTGACCTATCCAACTATACTTCAGTTTCTGAAATTATTAAGGAGGTAGTCAAAGAAAAGCAATTACAACAACGGGGGCACATTGAAATGCTTTGCCAATTTGAACCAACTGAATTTCTTTCTTACACTGGATTGAATCGGGTTCAATTGAGTCGAGTGATCTCAAATGTACTTGATAACTCCATTGAAGCTCAAGAAGGTTCAGGAAAAATTATAGTCAGCTTGCGAGTAGCCCTTGGTACAAATATGATTCGCATTACTGATACTGGGAAAGGTATACCTTCCGACATTCTTCCAAAAATTTTCGACAAAAACTTTTCATTCAACAAGCCTAATGGCTCAGGGATTGGCCTCTCATCAGCGAAAGAATTCATTGAAATTATGGGTCATGGAAAGATTTCCGCTACAAGTAAAGAAGAAATTGGTACTGAAATCAGCATCGAACTCCCTGTAAAAAATTATCCTTCTTGGTGGCTAGACAGGATAAAAATACAGGGTATTGATCAAGTAGCTATCTTAGATGATCAAGAAACCAGTCATGATGCTTGGAGAATGAAATTAAAAGGGATAATTAAATGTATTCACTTTACACGAGCCGATGAATTTGCACTCTGGCTAAAGAATAACGAAGGTCTAAATATGTTATATTTGATAGATTTTGACTTGGGAAAAGGAAAGACTGGAATTGAAATCATCACAGGATTTAATATTATGAATAAATCTATTCTAGTAACAGGAAACTATGACGATCCTAAAATTCAAGCATCATGTGAATCATTAATGCTCAAGCTTTTACCTAAGCCTCTTATTGCTGAGATACCCATAATTTAAAATTATTTATTTTATCTAAACCTTCTTAAGATACAACTCAATCCATGTGATAAGTAATCAAATATTGAATTTTAAAAATTAAAGCTTTAGATTTTATTGATTAAAATCTATTACTTAACTTTGAAAACAATAAAATTCAATAAGAGCATACTTTAAATCCACCATAAGTGGTCCAGAAGTTCTCAATGCGGACCTTCCATAAACCATTGATATATTTAAATTTGAATTTTTTCCAATTCATTATCGGACCAGTTTGAAAATCAAAAAGTCATCTTAGATTTTTTGACTTCTTGAAAAGAATTAATCGAATCAATCAGTTATACTTTGTGAGAAAGCAAGCTCAATTTGGCACGATTTTTTCAATATAGCCTTCTCAACAGTGCTGAATGAACAGCACTAAAATGCGAGAGGAGCTAAGCATGAAAAGTAAAAGAGCCAAGAAACAAAAAAAAATTATTCAAACTTTTGAACACTGTCCCGATTGTGGATCATTCGAATTACAAAAAATTGATGAAGATCAATTTTGTCTTAACTGCGGTTGGGACACTCTATTGTTGTCAGTAAATCGAGGAGATCTTGATGATCTCATTTTTGATTATGAAGTTAAAATGGAGAAGCAAAGAATCATGGATGAAAACAAGGAAAATGAAAAAGAGTTAGATCCGTTAAATAAAATTGGAGGAAGTGCTGCATGAAATTTTTAAAATCTCTCATGAAAAAAATCTTAAACATGATTTCTAAAGCTTATGAAGCCTTTCTAAGGTCTTGCGAGGAGTCCATCAGAATTGAGCGAGAACTAAGTCTTGCTAAACTTAAAGCTCAATCTAAGTTTTACTATTTACCGGGGGATAAATTATGACCAAGCATCAATTGCTAAACCTACTCTATACCGAGATCAGGGAGTTAATGGGAAGACTTTCTGTAGATGAAATTATAAGAAATAAAAAATTAATGAATCAAATTGAAGTCACTTTGATAAATATTGAAAAACTAATTCGGAAATAATTATGTCAGCTTTAAAAGAACAAGTATTAAAAATGCTGGAACAGATTTCTCAAAATGAACTTAATAAAAACTCTTCGATCACACAAAATATTTTAAAAATAAAGAAACTATTAATTTGGACCACTGAAACAAATTTAATTGAACCCAAACCTAAGCAAACAAGTGAAAGTAGGAAAAATGGAAAATATGACAACAAGGGTTAAACATGAAATCTATGTGGGCCTTCTTACAGGTAAAGAATTACGCGAACCATTTAGTATTGGTTATGCGCTCAAATATGATAATTCTGATCATTATATTATTAAGCTGTGGCCATTGTCGGGTGTAACGTACTACATGGCAAAAAGTCGTGATGGGAGTAAATACACTTTATTTGCTAAAAAAGTCGAATCAGAATTTGGAGTTAAATTTCAAGAACCTATTGGATTTGCGATGATGAATCCTGAAGTTAAAGAATATATTGAAATCTTTTTAAGATTTCCTAGGCAAAGAGTTTTTATGTCCGTATTTCCTTCAAAATAAATATTTAAAATAAAATTAAAAAATGTTGAATCAAATAAATTTGAAACCATTATTTTAAATACAATTTTTGTAAGGGGAAAATAATGAGCAGTTTTAATAAATATGGAATCGCAATTTTAGTTGGTCTACTTCCACTTTGTGCAGGAGCCAGCGTTGAATCAAGTTTAATGGCAGTGCAAACAAAACTAATCGGTACAGTTTTGCCACTCGGTGGAATGTTGGGTTTAGGGTTTGCTGCAATTTCATTTTTTATGGGTAGTCCCAATGCAACTCAACACCTTAAACTTGCGCTCATCGGTGCTGCTATTGGTTTTGGTGGACCTGCCATCATAGATTTTGTACGAACATTGATTCACTAGAATTAAATATGCCTCAGAGCCAGAGTATTTAGTCATAGAAATTTGATAACTGTGAGAACTGAGCCGACTATTACTCTGGCTCATTAATTAAGGAGCTTTATGAGTTTAAAAATAACACCTGTAAGCCAGTGCCTTGATAAAAAACTAAAGTTTATGGGCTATGAAATTCCTGATTTATTAATAATTTTAAGTTTTTTATCATTGCTCAATTTTTTATTTGGCGATCTTAGATGGAAAATATTTATCGTTTGGGGTCCAGCAACAGTCTTGGCATTAATTATTAGAATTGGAAAACATGGAAAGCCCGATAATTATTTACTACATCAAATTCAATACTGGCTCCGTCCTAAATATGTCAGAGCATTCCCTGAATCCAGTACCTTCTGTGAACTGCCAAAGTATTTGAGAAAGGCTTAAGTAAATGAAAAGTGATATTTTGAGTGACGAAATAAGAGTGTGGGGATTTGAGAAAAACTTTATTGTTTTTGATGATGGCTCCATTGGATTTGGAATGAAACTTTCTCCCTTAGATGTGTTTTGCAAATCAGATGATGATAAAAACGCTATTGCTAGTTCCATCATCCATTTTTTAAATGGCTTACCAAGTAACCTCGACTTGCAATTGGTGGTTGATATCAATGCTGGTAATGAGAAAGCCATAAATGAATTTAAAAAGATTGCTGATCAATCATGCAACGATGTAGCAAAATTACTGACAGATCAAAGAAGTTTTATGTTTTCACGAATGGATAAGGAGGGCTTAGTTCCTCGATACGACTTCTATCTTTTCGTTCGCAGACCTTTTTTGCAAGGATTAATGGATAGGCCTCGCTTAACGCTACAAACAAAAAAATACCCTGAGATTGCTGAAAATCGTTTTCAGCGGGAAGTTAAAATAGCGGAACGCTTACTTTCTGATTTAAGTTCTGGCCTTAGCGGTCAGGGTATCTCGAACCGCACTCTTAGTTCTAGTGAAGTAGCTCTATTAATGTATAAGCAATGGAATCCAGATCGAAAAGAAGAGCAAACTCTATACAATCCAGAAGATATTAAAAATTCAATCACTCTATCTGACGTTCTTATCCAGCCTAAAGGATTTATAATTGGAAGTCACCACCACCGTTTGTTATCCCTCAAGTTATTGCCCGAAACAACCAACTCCTGTTTAGGGTCCCTACTCCAAAGCTTACCTTTTGGGAGTAGATTATTTTTTAGCATTCATATTCCCGATCAAACAAAAGAACTTGATATGCTTAAAACCCAAAGACGAGTTGCATTTTCATTAGCAAGAGGAAAGCAAGCCGGAGCTTCAGATATAGAATCTGAAGCTAAGCTGCAAGATTTGGAATCACTCATAGAGCAACTCATCTCTTCAGGAGAAAAGGTATTTAACATGGCTTGTAATGTTCTTCTCAGAAGCGATTCCGAGGAAGAACTTGAGCAGAAAATAAATGAATCATTGACTGTCATACGATCCTTAGCAGGTGCGGAGGCTATGGTTGAGACAATTGCTGCCTATGGACTTTTCTCTGATTTAGCTATTCCTAACTGTAGAATCAAAGAAAGAACTAAAAAAATTAAAACGTCCAATCTTGCTGACATGTTACCCATCTATGGACCATGGGGTGGGTGTGATCGAGCAAGCATTTTGATGCGAACAACAGCCAGCACACTGTTGAAATTTGATCCATTTGATGGTGGTTTAACTAACTCTAATCAACTTATTTCGGGTGGATCTGGTTCGGGTAAATCCTATCTCTGCAATCTTCTTTTAATGCAAATGCTGAAGGAAAAACCAAAAGCTTTTTTTGTTGATATTGGGGGATCATATAAAAAACTATGTGAAAATCTTAACGGTCAGTATATTCCACTTGGCGCCGATACTAATATCTCCATCAATCCCTTTGATCTTATAGATTCTAGTCTACCTGTACCACCAGAGAAAATAAAATTTTTATTAGGATTAGTTGAGCTTATGATCAAAGAGGATCACGAAATAGGAATTCCAAAATTAGAAAAGGCTGAATTAGAAAAAGCTATAACAGAGGTGTACCGCCGACATAAAAAGCCGATTTTATCTCATTTGCGAGATGTACTCATGGAGAATGAAGATCAGAATCTTAAACGGTACGGAAAAATTTTAAATCCTTGGTGTGGAGATTCACTTTTTGGAAAGTTCTTAGATAAAGAGACTTCAATTGAATTAAATAGCTCAGTCGTTGCCTTTGATTTAAAGGGACTTGAAAACTATCCCGATTTACAGGCCGTATGTCTTTTTATTATTACTGATCTTGTTTGGAGAGAAGTTCAAAAGGATAGATCAACAAAGAAATTTCTAATTTTTGATGAGTGTTGGAAGTTATTAAAAAATGAATCAGGCATTGTTTTTATCGAAGGTGTCTATAGAACTTTTAGAAAATACAATGCTTCTGCCATAGCTATTTCACAAGATATTGACGATTTTGCAAAATCTAAAATATCAAGTGCACTTTTAGCTAATTGTTCAATCAAGTGGTTACTGCCTCAGGGGCAAGTTGATCTTAAGAAAATGAAAGAAACTCTTAGTCTCAATGATAATGAAATTGAGATTATTAAATCTCTTCATCAAGAAAAGGGACGCTATTCCCAAGCTTTCTTGATGGCTCAAAACAATAGATCACAAGTTTTAATTGAAAGCACGCCGATTGAATACTGGATTGCCACCACAGATCCAAAAGATCTTGTGAAACTTGAAGAATACAATAGTTCAGATCGTCAAACTTCAAACTTTGAAAGACTAAAAGAAATGGCTTCTCTATATCCTTTTGGAGTTAGTGACAGTCAAAGGGGTCAAAATGAAAAAAATATCTAAATTATTCATTGGGTTTATTCTCATTTTTTCTATGGAAGCTCGTTCTGATTTTTTTGGCGGTGATGTTGCTGTTCTCACGCAAATTTTAGCACAAGCAATTCAGCAGCTCTACCAACTAAAACAAATTTACAGAGAAGGTCAGGATTCTCTCGATCTTTTGCGTAATATTAATCGAGGAATCAATGATTCGCTCATACTCATTCGAACGGTATACCCCAATGCTGATCCGGGCCTATTTAAAGAGTGGGATAGGATGGATCGAGCATTACGTGGGATTCAAGAGCTTTATGGAGGAGTCGCACCATCTCCTGAAGCAAAAATTCAAAAAGACACAGATCAAAATATTGCTGAAGCCATCACTCTCAATAATTCAATTTATAAATACACAAAAGATGTTGATGAGATCGGTGAAGAAATTAAGAGATTTAGTCATGCGGTATCACCTGGCGGAGCCCAGAAGCTCACGGCTCAAAGTCTTGGAGTCATGTTGAATGTTTTAAACCAAACGCTTAGAACACACGCTACGGGACTGAAAATCCAAGCTCACTCCCTTGCCATTCAAAACTATAAAGAAAAAGAAGCAACAAAAAAACAAATTGAAAGCTCTAATACATTAAGTGCCTCGATGAAATCACAAGACGTTTCTTTTCGACTGCCGAGATTATAATGATTGATTTAAATTTTTTATCACAAGAAGCCAGAAATATCCACGCTATATTTGAATCCATCTTCTATGGAATGGCAATAGTGTTATTATTGATTGCTGTTTTAGCTGAGTTTTTATCAATGCCAATTGGAGGATTGGGTTGGACACCACAACTATTGGGTAGAATCCTTATTGCAGCATTCTTATTGCATACTTATCCTGAGTTCACCAATGCATTGGCAGATTTTACCGACGCTCTAACAGCTAAAATAGGAGGTTTTAATGAACTTCATCATGTGCTGGATAGAATGGGAGATAAATTAAAAGATCTCACTTGGTCATGGATGTCAGTAAAGGATACTTTAATTCTTGGTTTTTCTTTTATCACATTTTTCTTACTTTATATTTCTGTTTTCATTGCTAATGCGGGAGTGATTTTTGTTTGGCTGATTCTCTATGTCTTTTCACCTCTATTAATTGTATTTTTTGTGATCCCTTCAACCTCCCAAATTACGAAGGGATTGTATCGTGCTCTTATTGAAGTTTGTGCTTGGAAAATTATCTGGGCAACTCTTGCGGCCTTACTATGGAGTCTTGCCTTATCAGAAATTAATAAGACGGATGTAAATTTTTTAACAGTGATTTCACTTAATATTATATTGGCACTATCTTTATTGTTTACTCCATTTGTTGTGAGCGCCATGACATCAAAGGGACTCACTTCAGTAGCAACAACTGCAATGGGAATGGCGGCTGGTGCAGCAGCATTCACACCAGGAGCTATTGCTTCAAAATTAAGTCGCAAGACGATTTCAGCAGGCATTAAACATACCCCGATTGGCTTTGAGAAAACACAAAAAGAGACCTTCACCTCAAAAGTAAATGAGCCCACTTACAATTATAGAAGCACTAATTCTTCTAAAACAAAAACTGCTCCTAATCGAACAAACGATGCACCACCGTCTAAAGCTCCGCCACCATGGCTTCAAGCTAAATTAGATAAAGAAAAATCAAGAAAGGATAAAAACATATGAGATTTCCTCAAGCCTGGGCTAATATTGCTAGTCAAAACAGTGTTCTTCGTGTTGCTATTTTAGGAGTTACCACTAGTGGTCTTGTAGCACTACTTATTTCACTCAAATTTGCTTTTAAAGATCCACTCATCATTGAGCGTTCCTGTTATTCTTCTGTTAAGTCTTTAACAACTAGTCAAGAGCCAACAAAACTAGAATATGAGCGATTTATAAAAGAAGCTCTATCTCAAAGATTTGATGCCGATAACTTAGCACAAAACGACTACCTCTCAATTGAAGAATTAGCAAGCAAAACTACAGAACAAAATGAAATGAAGAAAAGAACCGTACGTCAAAAAATTATTGTGAATTCCATTACGAGGAAAGAGGATTCATTTTTTGCAGACACTGACAGAATTTTAGCTATGGGTAATTTAAGATCAGCTCTTCCTTTTCCATTAACTTTAAAAATTCAGCGTACCTCACGATCAGAGGCAAATCCTTATGGACTTATTCTTTTTAATGTCTCCATTCAAAATCAAGAGGGAGTTAAAAATGAAAGCAAATAGTTTTCTTCAAGGTATTTTAATAGTTTTTATTGTTCTGATATTCAGCAGTATACTTATCCCAACGGCCTCCGCACAGGAGGTTAAGATCGTGCGACTTTCAGAGGAAAGTGTTGGAAAAATATCTGTTTCTATCAGGGGAACTGTTTTAAGTTTTCCCACAAAGCCATCAAAGGTCATTCTCGGACGCAATGGATCTTTTGGCATTGAATATGTAGAAAATGATTTAGCGATTTCTCCTTTGAGTGTTAATGCCAGATCCAATCTTTTTGTTTATTTACTGGGTCGGCGTTTTGCTTTTGACCTTGTTGCCTCTACTTCTTCGGGGAGTTCCGTGATTCAAGTCCGCGATGCTTTGGAGAAAAAAGTAAAATCGGAGAAAAAATGAGTGAAAAGAAAAATGTAGAACTTGCCTCTTATGGGGAGGGTCGAAGAACTATTGATGAAAGTCTTAAGTATATTCAAAACCAAGAGCGAATTAAACCATTATTGAAAAGTATTGGGATTACTACTGTTTTACTCTCAATAGTCCTTATTTTATTTAAAAAGAGCCCTGAGTCAATTGAGACAAGCACTGACAAATCTCCCATGGGACCACCGCCAACTGTTTCTGGTGAGCAGCCAAGTCTATCAGCCCAAGTTTACAATAGGGTTGAAGATGAAAGACGATTCAAAGCCAATCGCCAACAGCAAAGAAAAGGGCAAGTTAGACTTATCGGACCTAAGTTAATTTTGCGTTCTATTAAAATAAGTGTGCCTCCTGGAACAGAAGTAAAAGGAGTACTTACAAGTAGTGCGTCTAATGGTTTAGTAAAAGTCAGATTAAAAGAAGATGTAATTGTTTCAGGTGAGTCCTTTCTATCATCGGGTACGATACTTCTCGGTGTCGGAACTACAAATAATGATAAACTCTTTGTTCACTTCAATAAGGCTGTTAATGAAGATTCCACTGTTTCCTCTATTGATGCTGAAATTGCTGATGCAAGCGATAAATCCATTGGCCTTAAAGGTTCATTTTGGTCCACTCATGGAGAACGTATTGCTATTGGAGCAGGCTTGAATTTTTTAGCTGGAGCTTCAGAAGCGCTTCAAGAAAACCATGGGGAACAAGGAGTGATGGTGACTAAACCCACTATGCGTAATGCAATTCTTCACGGCACAGCAAAAGCAGCACTCGAAGAATCAAATACCGTAGTTTCAGATTATAAAAATGAAGGTCCAAAAATTGAAATAAGAGCTGGAACTGAAGTCATTATTATTTTTACTGATAATGGTGGTGGATTAAATGGTAAATAAAAAAAGTAAAGTTGATCTCGAAACAGCTATAAACCGTACAAAAACACTCGGTTCCATTTTACGTGAGCTTTGGAGAGGAATAGATAAAGGCATTATCCCTCACCATTATATTAGTATTTTTGCTCTGGCAATTTCAATTTGGTATTTTCAATCTAAAATGTTTTTAATTCTTTTATTCCCTAAATTAACAAAGGCCCTATTCCTTCTTTTTATACTCTTTTTGTATTTAGGTTGGGCAGGATGGCGCTATAGACTCCTTAAAAATTTTTTGGATAATCTTACTGAAACCTTTGAAAATGCCGGACTTAGGACAATATCAGGACGTCTACCTTCTTTTGTATCAGATCGTGAAATTGATGAAAATTGTAGAGTCATGACTTTGAACTCAAATAGAGTACCTCTTTCTACATTTATAAGTTCAAAAGAAAAACTAGAGTCTGGATTTTTTCGATACATTGACAAGATTGAAGAAAATAAACTCAATAATGTCATTAAAATTTTCTATTCAGAAGAAGACTTTCCCAATATCATTGATTTAAACTCTCCATTTGGAAAGAAAAATTTTTCATTTATCGTTGGTAATACTAGATCTGGTGTTAAGACAATTGATTTAATCGATGTGCCTCATTTATTAGTAGCGGGAACAAGTAATTCTGGTAAATCAACTTTTTTAAAGCAAGTCTTAGCGACTTTGTATCTAAATAATAAAAATGCAGAATTTATTCTTATTGATTTGAAGTTTGGTCTTGAATCAATTGAATTTAAAGACCTACCACGGATGATTATCCATAAAACAAATCAAGAGGCCCTTCAATCCCTGATTGAAATTGAAGCTGAACTGAAAGAGCGCGGAGATAAAATTTATAAGACTGATTGTAAAAATATAATCGAATATAATAATAAAATACTTTCCGAGGATCAAAAAAATTCTAAAGAAATTTTAAAAAGAAAAATCGTTATCATTGACGAAGCTGCTCAGATTTTTCTCGCGGGTCCAACGATGACTTCCGGTGATGTAGCACAAGCCCGAGGAATTGTTTCAACATTAACGGCCCAAGGAAGAGCTGTTGGAATAAATATAATCATTGCAACTCAAAGACCCGACGTAAATATTATCGATGGATCAATTAAGGCAAATCTTCAAGGTCGTGTTTGTTTTCACATGCCAGACAATGCTGCAAGCATGACAATACTAGATAGCGTCAGAGCGGCAGATTTACCTGATATTAAGGGTCGCGCTATTTTTAGAAATGGACCCGAATTACTGGAAATTCAAGTTCCACAACTAGATGATGAAAGATTAAGAGAACTTCTAAAACCTTTCAAACTTGCCAAAGTCGAACCACATAAGCGTGATGTCACACCTTCTCCTTCCAATTCAAATATGGAGAATTCATCTATAGAAAAAGGAGTGGATACATGAAAAAACTAATCTCACAAAGAATCAATCCTGATAAGGAGTTAGCAATTTTGAATTTCCTCTGGCGCTGGAAGGTGGCCACATCATCTGCTATCTTTATTCGATTTGAGCCAGTCTATAAATGGAAACAGTTTACAGCTTATCAAAGAATGCTTAAACTTAAAGAAAAAGGACTTGTTGATTGCAAGCTCGTAAATAGTAGAAGTTTTGCAATATGGACTTTAACTCGAAATGGATTTAAGGCCATACGTGAGAGCTTACCTCTTCTCAAAGAAGAGGGATATGATACTGAGTCACCTGAACATGATCTTTATGTTTTAGCAGCACAGTATGGAGATTGGCTTCCTAAGGGAACTGTAGATGATGTCGCCTTTTTTACAGAACAAGAATTAAGGCGTCAAGCAGATGAGACCTTATTTGACTGGCTGCCTCCGACAAAGGCTCATCGTCCTGATGGCTATTGGTATTTTCCAAAATTAAAAACGAACTCACTGATTTCACTTGAAGTGGAAATTAATCGTAAAGCCTTCTCAGATTATGTTGGTTATGGAAATTTCTATAATAGGTACAAAGTAATTGAGTCTGTAATTTGGATTGTTCAATCTGCAAATCTAGCAAAGAAGATTGTAAGTGCTGCTCAAGGCAACTTAACTGAATTCAGAGATATTCATAATTTTATTTTGTTTAGTGATTTTTTAAAATATGGATGGCAAGCAAAATTTTTTAGTGGACCCGCAGCTTGTACAGAATTAGGCGTATTCCTGAATAGGCATAGGTTACAGTTTATCGAAAGTATGCCTAAAGTAACTCAAAAGTATCCTGTAACCACACAGATTTTGGATCAAAGACTTTGTTGTTTCAAATTAACAGTTTAAACCAAATCGACAAATCTGTCGATTTGGTAATAGACCCCCCTATAGCACCCAATATTGCATCAACTAACTCATACTTAATTCAGAAAGGACATCTTTTATGACCAAGCTCTTTTATTTATCAATTTTCAGCTATTTACTGCTCATGGGTTGTACGACTTCTTCTAAGAAAACCCAATCTAAACCCAATGAACCAAAAGTCCCCTTGTTACGAAATGCTGAAGTTAAAACTATTTGGATACCAGATAGGATTGAAGGAAATCGCTTTGAAGAAGGTCATTTCATTCATCTTATCGATAAACAAGCAACCTGGAGTGAATAATGAGTGAAAATAAAAAGAAATTACGGAAACGACATTTTGATCGTATCACTCTTGATAGTCTCGCTCTGAGCCGAATTGATTTATGGATTAAACAAGTGGAGTCAGCAAAAGCTGGCGTTGTTATATCCAGAAAGGATTTAATCAATTGGTTGATCGAGAATATGGCCGAGCGCCTCTCTAGCGTACAGGAAAAGAGTTTATCTGAGCAGTTCTATAGTGAGCTTAGATATATTCAATTTGCAGCGCGAGAAATAAAAGCCGCTAGCCTTAGAGGTGAAAGATTAACGCTCAAAGATATTGAACAAAGAGGAGTGCAGATAAAAAAACCTTTCTATAAAGAAAAGAAAGCGTCCAAAGCTGATTCTAGGGCTAACACTAAGTTTGACCCATTAACGGATGAGGATAAGTCACAATCAAAAGTATAAAGGAATACATCTCTTCTCTATAGTGCATCAATAAAATATGTCGCAATCGTTTGATTGATATTTATGAGGATTGTGCTATGTTAAAAATTAATTTAGAGGAATTCTCCTCTGATGCGCTCTTTGACAAGTTAAAATGGATGAATGCTAAAGAAGCTGCTCTTTACCTTCGGGTGTCGGTAGGCCAAATCAGAAATATGGTTTGGAGAAATCAATTGAAATCTTATAAGATTCAAAACCGACTCCGCTTCTTGCGCGCTGATCTTGATCGACTGATGAAACCTCTTTTTTAATTTTCATATTTTTTTATTAAGGAGGAATTATGTCAGTGGTCGAGTATAAAAATGAAAATGGACAAACTTTTTGGAAGGCTTACGTTAGTATAAAAAGCAAGCTGAATCCTTCTATTCGAGTTCAGAAGTGGAAATTTAATATCAAAACGCAAAATCATGCAAAGAGAGAAGAGATAAACCTTCTCAAAGAATGTCAGGCAGAAGTTCTCAAAAAAGAAACCCAAGGGGAAACCTGGGGCAACTTAGTTGAAAGCTGGGAGTCTTATTTGAGAAAAGATAAAAAAGATCTAAACGATACAACTCGCAGCGATTACATAGCTTGTATGAGGAAGCATACTGAGCGCTGGTGGAGAAGACCCGCTAAGGAAATCTCAAGAGCTGATGTCATTGAATTGATGAACCAAATGAAAGCTTCGGGCTACACTGTGAGTTACATGAATGTCGTAAAGGTAATTATTAATAGAGCCTTTACTTACGGAATTGATCACAGAGTAGTTAAGGGAGTTGATCGTAGTCCATCATTTGGTTTGAGTCTTGGTCGTGAAGAAGAAAAGAAACCTGAGATATTGAATATTGATCAGCTTAGAGATTTATTGCAAAAGGCAAAATTAATGGAACACCCTTGGTTCCCTGTTTGGTCTCTTGCGATTCAAACTGGTCTACGAAATGGTGAGTTGTTCGCACTGCTTTGGGATGATGTGGATTTACTGAATCGAGAAATCACGATCAATAAATCTTACAATTGTCGCACGCGAAGCGTAAAATCAACAAAAGCCGGATACTGGAGAACCATTCCAATATCAAATGAGCTTTATGGTTTTTTATCAGACCTCAAGCTCAAATCAGTAGATCGAAAAGAAGTTCTCCCAAGACTTCCAAGATGGGCACAAGGGGATCAAGCTAGACGTCTCAGGGAGTTTTGTATTGGAGTGGGTATTCCCTCAATCAAGTTCCATACACTGAGAGCTTGTTTTGCGACCCAGCTTATTCGCAATGGAGTACCGCCTATACAGATTCAAAAAATCTGTGGATGGCGTGATCTAGAGACTATGCAACGGTATATCCGTCTTGCTGGAATTGAAATCAGAGGAGCGACTGAAAGTCTAAAGGTTTTATCTAATATTCTAGTGTTAGAGAAGATGGATGATCTATCCATCTCTGGAGAGAAGGAAGGCTGATTTATAAAATCCATGACTAACTGATCTTAGTTTAGTCTTACTAGACTACTAAGGTGGCGAAATGATTCAATTCACACCGAATCCGCCATTCAAAGTCCACTAAAAATCAACGAATCGAAAATCCCAAAACAAAAAAACACTTAATCTTTTATGGTCTGCGCATTACTTATAATGATTTCTTTGATGACTAGAAATCGTCGTTGCTTTAGCTTAATTTTATGGCTCAATTATTTCATATAACTTCCGTGAAAGAATGGCTAGCGGCACAATCTCAAGGAGAGTTTATCACTTCATCATTAGCCAAAGAAGGTTTCATTCATTGCTCTTTAGCTCAACAAGTCTTGGGTGTTGCGAATTTTAAATATAGGGATAGGACAGATTTAATCCTCTTAGAAATTGATGAGAATAAGGTTAAAGAACCTGTTAAGTACGAAGACCTTTACAATTTAAACGAGGATTATCCCCATATCTATGGTCCTCTTAATCTTGATGCTGTTGTAAGGATCTTGCCATTTCTACCTACTAACGATGGGATATTTCAACTTCCTAAAGAACTTGGAGACTAAGCAACATGTTCTTATCCTACTCAGAGATTTTAAATCCTATGCCTTAGAGATCGTGGTTAAGCGTGTTCAGAAAATCCTTATCTTTCTAGTTGAAATTGATGACCCCTCACCCACCAGCATAGAACTTTAAGTAAGTGAGCTTGGAAGCCAGCTCCTATTTTAGCTTGCTCTTTTAATCTTAAAGCTAACAGAAGTTACGACGCCTAATTTTTCTAAATAGGAGATTAACTTTTCAATACTCACAGTTGAAATTTTACCATTTAAAAGTTCACTGACTCGTGGCTGTGGTACATCAAGGACTTTTTCTAGTTCTCTAGGTTTAATCTTTTGTTTTTCAACAATTTCTAAAATTTTACTGAGCATTTCTGCCTTTAAAGTCAGAGAATTGCTTTCTTGTTCACTAAATCCTAAATCATGAAATACAGATTTATTTTTTTTCATGATAACCTCCTACTCTTTTAAATGTCATAAAATTGATTTGAGTCGTTGCTTGGCCAAATCCAGATCTAAACTTGATGTTTTAGCACTCTGCTTTTTAAAACAATGCAAGATATAGATCTTATTTTTAATGTGAATAGCATAAATAACTCGGTACCACCCCTGGTGGTCTTGCTCCTTTAGTTCAAATACGCCTTGGCCAATGCTTTTCATGGGTCGGCTTTTCTGAGGCTGCTTACCTTTTTGTAATTCGTAGAGCTGGAAACCTAAATCCTCTTTTATTGCACTTGGGAAGGCTGATACGATTATTTTAGAGTTTCCGAGCCATGAGACTTCTTTTAAAGACAAGTGGCCTCCACATTATACATAAAATTATATACATATTAATGTATATAATTGCAAGAAAAATATGAGTAATTTATTTTGATTTGCGAGATTTATGAATAATATCGATTCCAAAGAAAAATTCATAATCAAAGGGTAAGTTGAGAAGGAACTCATTTTAAGCCCGCTAAAAATCAGTCCAAATTCGAATTTAGGTTTGAGTAAAAATTCAAACTCCCCCTCTTTGGTCCATTGCTGCTGTGATAGCAATAAATAGAGAATTGGCTTATCGATCCTATGAGTTAATTTCAAAATGACTTGATAACTTTTGACAAGTTCTTAAAAAAGAGCCAATGGCATCTATGCATAAACCCAAAATACCTAAAAAATACCAACCCCGTGGCTTTGAAATTTTATATGAAGACCAAGATCTCATTATTGGCAATAAAGCGCCTGGGTTCTTAACCGTGGCGGCTCGCTGGGAAAAAGACAATACCATTCATAATGCCCTAAACTCTTATGTCAGAAAGGGCAGCTCTATCTCTAAAAAATGTGTTTATGTGGTTCATCGTTTAGATCAAGCCACCTCCGGAGTTCTCATGTTTGCCAAAAGTGAAAAGGTGCAATTTTTATTAAAAGAAAACTGGCCTTCTACTGTTAAGTATTATTATGTCATTGTTCACGGGAAAATGGCTGAAAAATCGGGATTGATTACCAGCTATCTGACGGAAGATGAGGACTACAAGGTGCATTCAACGAGCGATAGTGAGAACGGAAAATTAGCCAAAACCGAATACAACGTGGTCAAAGAAACGCCCCACTTCAGTCTTCTTAAAATCAATTTACTAACTGGCAAAAAAAATCAGATTCGCGTGCATTTAGCCGAGCAAGGTCATCCTGTGGTCGGTGATTCCAAGTACGGCAAAGACCAAGAAAATAAACAAAAACAATTGATGTTGCATGCGTTTTCTTTGGCCTTCACTCATCCTTTTAGCCAAAAACGTGTCCGCGTTCAGGCCAATATCCCTGATTATTTTAAACGCTTGGTGGATTATGAGTATTAAAGTTCTTTTGGTTGTAATTCAACTTCCTAAGGTGAGTGATGAAGAAGTTCAAAGCTCTTTGGCAGAACTTCATCGTCTGGTTACCACTTTAGGCTATCACGTCGTTGGCCAAACCTCGCAACGTCGATCTTCAGATCGCAGCGCTAATGTTGTAGGAGAAGGAAAGCTGCAGGAGTTAGCCGAGTGGACAGGTGGAAGCGGACGTGTTGCACCAATGGTGGTAAAAAAGAAGCACAAAGCGGCATTAAAGTTCAACTCATCTAAAGAAACTGAAGGTGAGGAGGACCTCCAAGAGGAGCTGGGTTCATTTCCCTCGGAAGAGGAGACAGAGTCTGCAGCTGCGACTGTTCCTGAGGAACATAAAAATTCTGCACAAATGATTATTTTTGATTGTGACCTCTCTCCCTCCCAGTTGCGCAATGTAGAGAGCGCTACGGGAGTGACAGTGATGGATCGCACCGGTGTCATCATTGAAATTTTTAGTCGTCATGCACGCACTCGTGCCGCGAAACTACAAGTCGAAATTGCCAGACTCACTTACGTGGCCCCTCGTCTACGAGAAACCGGTGGCAGCGAAGACCAACAGGGTGGTGGCGGTAAAGGCGCTGGAGAAACAAGCCTGGAGTTGGATCGTCGTAAAATTCGTGATCGCATCAAAGAATTAAAGGAAAATCTGGCGGCCATTGCTCACGAACAAGATCATAGACGTTCTCAACGTCAACAAGAAATCTGCGTGGCTCTGATTGGCTATACAAATGCTGGAAAATCATCTTTAATGCGAGCTCTGACGGGCAGTGAAGTGCTCGTCGCCGATCAACTTTTTGCGACCCTTGATACAACGGTACGTCAGCTCCATCCTGAATCCCATCCTAAAATTCTTATTTCTGATACCGTAGGATTTATTAAAAAACTTCCCCATGATTTAGTAGCTTCTTTTAAATCGACCTTAGATGAAGCCTTGAGCGCATCGCTTCTTCTCTATGTGGTAGATAGTTCTGATGTGAGTTTTCCTTCTCAACTGGCTTTAACAAAGCAAGTTCTCGCCGAAGTCGGAGCTGCCGATATTCAAAGTCTCCTGATTCTGAACAAAGCAGATCGACTCACTCCCGAGCAAAGAGTCCAACTGCAAGAACAGTTTCCTGATGCTATTTTTCTCTCAGCCAAGAACCCCCAAGATGTTGCCGCTCTCCGTTTGCAGCTCATTAGTTTTTTTGAAACCGATATGATAGATCAAGAAATACTCGTGCCCTACACCGTTCAGGGAGCTGTGGGAGAGATTCGCTCTAAGATGCGCGTGCTGAGTGAGAGTTACAATAGTGAGGGCGTTATATTTAAAGTTCGTTCCACTACAGAGTTGATTCAAAAAATAATAAATAAATTTTCCTTATAAACATAGATTATAGAACATGAGCCCAAAGCTGAGAACTAGCTTTGGGCCTCTCCAACACCTATTAAGTTTTTCTGACCGAATGATACCTACCACCAGTCTTGAAATTATCAATTTAAGATAATCCGTGTCTTCAATAGGCCTTAAGTCCGTAAAGTAAACTTTAATTTTTATGTATAATCATTAAATAAACTATTAATATTATATACTTATATTTCAATAATAGTAACTCTATAAATATATCAATATAATTCTAGTATATAAATATATAAGAAATGTATTGATATATTTATATACTAGAATTAAACTGGCGGGTAACTATACTAACATTTAGGAACATCGTTGCAATGGAACAAATAACTTGTTTTAAATGCTTAGGGCCTCTCCTAAATGGAGAATCAAGATATGGTCTGCATGTAGATTGCTTTACTGCTTGGTTTAAGGTCCAAGAATCAGAAAAATTTGTGAGTATCATTCAACACGCTATCAATTCCACAGCAAAAGGTGTCCCTCAGGAGAGCCAATTTAATTCGAGCTTTTTTGAGGGAGCCTTCAAAAAGTATTCAACTGACTTAGGCCCTGTCTCTTATATTTTGAAAATGAAGCAAGACGGTCACCCAGAATTACCTGAAGTAGAATATGTTTGTAATCAACTTGGAGTCTTGCTTGGCCTGCCGTTAGCAGAGCATTTTATGATTAATTTTATGGGTGAAAACACTTTTGTTACGAAAAATTTTATTAAAAAAGGTGGAACTCCTTCAAATTTAAATCATATTTATAAATATCTTAAAGAAGAAGAGTTTTATGATTGTGAAACAATCATAAATATTATCAAAGCTCAAACTAAACTTCCGAAACACGTACAGACCTTTATTCAAGTAATCATTTTTGATGCACTCATCTTAAATCATGATAGGCATGGTAAAAATCTTGGTTTTGTTGTTACTGCGTCGAACACCCACCTCGCTCCAATTTACGATAACGTATCATATTTGGGACTCTATACCGGTGAGTGGCTCAAGGCTGATTTAGAACAACCAGGAAAAGTAGGGGTCAAAGATAACCCAAGTCCCTCCATAACAGAATATGTTTACGAGTTTCGAAGGCTTGGATACGAAGATGACGTAATAGAGCTATTTGATAAAATTAAAATAGTTAAGGTTGAAGAAATTATTGATAAAAGCTTTTGTTCTATTGATATGAAAGAAGCACTGAAAAGAACTTTTAATAAAAGATATAAGGAACTTGAAAATGCAATTAGTAGTAGATCCTAATCATCTAGAGGTCTATTTAGAAGGTCGCAAGAGAAGAACATTTGTTGGAATTTTGACCTACAATCAAAATAAAAATGCTTTTCAATTCGAGTATGACAGTAAATATCAAAAATCTCTAAAAGCGATGTCGATTGGACCAGACTTAGATATTTTTAAGAAAACACATGTCTCTGCAAAAAAATTATTTCCTTCATTTTCAGATAGAATTCCGTCAAGGTCTAATCCAGCGTATGAAGAATACTGTAGATCTCAAGGAATTTCAGCGGATGAAAAAAATCCTATTATTTTATTGGGCTCCATAGGGAGACGTGGTCCTTCTTCTTTTATCTTTGAACCAGTAATAAGAGACAATTTTTCTTCAGACGAAATAGTTAAGTTTAGAAAGAATCTGGGTTTGACTCGAAACGAATTATCAATTGCTTTTGATATTAAAGAACAAACCCTTCAAAGATTAGAGTTAAAAAGAAGTACAGATCAAAATACTTTGAAATTAATCGAAATCTATTTAAAGTTTCCTGAAGTTGCTCTTTGGCAACTTCAACATCACGGAAGTAAGTTAAGCAATGAATCTAACAATAAATTAAAATTTTACTTTCAAAGTAAGATCGCTCAATCTGTAGTAATTAAAAAATAAAAAAAGGGAGAGAACTATGCACCCATGGCATGATGTAGACATTGGCGAACAAACACCTACGATAGTCAACGCAATCATCGAAATTCCAAAAGGATCAAAAGCCAAATACGAACTTGATAAGAAAAGTGGTCTCATTAAAATGGATCGCATTCTTTTTAGCTCTGTTCAGTATCCTGCCAATTACGGCTTCATTCCTCAAACTTACTGTGAAGACAATGATCCCCTCGACATTTTAGTGTTGGGTCAAGAAACGGCGGTTCCTCTTTGTATCATGCGAGCAAGACCAATTGGTGTGATGAAGATGCTTGATCAAGGAGAGGCCGATGATAAAATCATCGCTGTGCACGCTGATGACCCAGAGTTTTCACACATCAGCACCCTTGAAGATTTGCCACCGCACCGGATGAAGGAGATCCAAAGATTTTTTGAGGACTACAAGATTCTTGAGAACAAAGTCGTCAAAGTTGAAAAGTTTTTTGATCATGCCGAAGCCTTTAAG
The DNA here is from genome assembly GCA_964612425.1 of uncultured Pseudobdellovibrionaceae bacterium. Lineage (GTDB taxonomy): Bacteria > Bdellovibrionota > Bdellovibrionia > Bdellovibrionales > Bdellovibrionaceae > CAUJGP01. Next base: position 31,330 of record CAZTDX010000008.1, on the reverse strand, counting down.
GTCATTGAAGCCTCGCGATCATTTTACTCAGCCACATTCAAAACTCAATAGGAATGCATTATTTAGAAAAGTATAAGCTCGAGGACAAGAGAAGCTCCACAAATTGAGGATTCTATAAGTTTATATCTAGCTTAAGCTGTTGAAGAATATAATAATGCTGCTGCTCTCAACTTCTTCTAAGAAGAAGTCGCTAGATCTCGATATTTATAATTAATAATTGTCGTTCGACCTTCTAACTTTTTATCTTCGCGCAATACCAACTCATATCCACCCACAGATACAATTTCTTGAAGGCCATCAATGTGCATTCGTTTATTCTGAAATTCTGGTAATTTTTTCACGCTTTCCTTTGCCTCTATCATAGATTGAGCAGCAACAAAAAAATTGGCATGTGATTCATAAATCCCCTCGCACACTTCAGCGTCATAATATCCACAATGGGCAAGATAAAGCTTCATAGCAACTCTCCTTCTAAATGACTTTGTTCGGTGAACAAGGGTTTTATAAGTGAATTTTATTTATAATAAAAATATATATTATATATAATTATTATGCTTTTTTGGCATATACTGGAGCTTAATCAATTTAATTACTTTTAGCAAAGCGACCAACATCTGTCTAGATGATGAACTTATCCAATGCACTTCTTAATAAACTTGACTAAACGAAACTCCCCCTTATAGTAAGGTCATTGGCTTTAGGAACTCATCAGTTATTATTTAAAAAGAACAATAATTTTGAAATGAGGAATTAAAAAATGTTTCAAACAATATTCCGATCCTTTCTTGTCGGACTTTTCATTCTTTCGTCTAGTTTCAGCTCGTTCACACTTTCATGCACCACTTTTGCTGATCAAAAAAATCTAATCTTAGGGAAAAATTTCGACTGGAATCAGGGGCAAGGTTTTTTGGTTTCCAATAAAAAAGGCTGGTCTAAAAAATCTTTGGTCGCAGCCCCCCAGGCTCAACCATTGAGGTGGGAATCAAAATATAATTCCATCACCTTTAATCTTTTAGGCTTAGAATTTCCCAACAATGGTGTGAATGAGGCTGGGCTTTCTGTTGAAATTCTATGGCTCAACGATAGCGAGTATCCTCAAAGAGAAACACTTCCTGCTACGAATGAACTTCAATGGATACAGTACCAACTGGACACTGCGGCAACGGTAGAGGAAGCCATCACTAATGCTAAAAATATTTGGCTCTATCCGTTTGTTTCAAAAATTCATTATTTTATTTGTGATTATAACTCTTGCGCCACCTTCAGTTATCAAAAACAAAAATTAGTTATTAATAGAGATTTAAAAATTAAAGCCTTAGCCAACACCATTTACTCTGAGTCTTTAACTACTTGGGAGTCTGGCGACCAAACTCAACGATTTTCAATATTAGCTTCCTACCTTTCTGAAAATCAAAAACCTATGAATGTTGATGAAGCCTTTAAACTTTTAGAAAAAGTCCATTTAAAGTCAAACCAGTGGCGAATTGTGTTTGATAAAGCCCAATCCATTTTAAATTTTAAAATTGCTAAAGACGGACTCCTCAAACTATTTCCTTACCAGAAAACTCTTCAAGAGGGAACCTGTCGAGATCAACAAACTCAGTATTTTAATTTATCTCAAGCGGTTGTTGGCGATATTAGCAATCTATTTTCTCCATTGAGTGACTCTATAAATGAGGCTCTCGTAGATCAATTCGATCCAAAGCTCGCACCAGCGGCATTAAAGAGAGCTATTAAAAATCTCCCAAAAACATTTACTTGTCTTTAAGCTTCGAAATTGACTCTTTCTCTCATTTAAAAGTGTCACTAGACGAGGACCTATCCCCTGATGTATACCCAACAAAAATGGAAATTCATTGGGGGTAATAAAGATGAAGTCTATTCATCTCTGGGGTGTAAAACAAAATAATTTAAAAGACATCGAAGTTAAAATTCCCCTCGGATCTATGACTGTAATTTGCGGACCGAGCGGTTCTGGTAAAAGCTCATTGGCTTTTGAGACCCTTTTTGCGGAGGGGCAGCGCCGCTTTATCGAAAGTTTATCGAACTATGCACGCCAATTCTTAAACGCCGCTCCCAAGCCAGATATCGAAGGGGTATCCAATATTCCTCCCGCCATTTCCATTGAGCAAAATAATTCTGTGAAAAACAGCCGATCCACGGTTGGCACAACAACAGAAATTGTTGATTATCTAAGATTGCTTTTTGAAAAACTGGGTAAAGCCTTTTGCCCCACTCATCATATTCCCACAGCGAAAGAATCTGTTACCGAAGCGACACAAAAAGTATTAAGCCAATTTAGTGGAGAACGCGGCTATCTTTTAGTAGAGGTCCCCAAGAAAGGACGCCCCGCTCAGGATAAAGAACTTCTCGCCGTTCTTATTAAAGAGGGGTTTTTGCGTATCATGCTTCCGCCAAAAAATAAATCAACTTCACTGGGTGAGGTCAGAGAAATATCTGGTCCAAGCGCAATTAAAAAAGGATTGCCAAAAGATTTATTTTATATCGTGATCGATCGACTGGCGTTTCTCGAAGATGATCGTGGTCGCATCATGGACTCAATGTCTCTTGCCTACTCTACCAGCCTCAAATTTAATACGGAAATCACAACAGCTCGAGCAAAAATTGTAACTATTGCTGGTCAACAATTACAAGTGAGCGAAGATAATTGTTGTAGCATTTGTGGCTATCAACCCCCTCACATTTCAACTAAACTCTTTAGCTTTAATAGCCCCTATGGAGCTTGCCCCACATGCAAAGGCTTCGGCAATATTCTGGTGCTCGATGAAAAAAAAGTAATCCCCAACCCCAAACTAAGCATCATGGACGGCGCTCTTCATCCATTTACTATGCCCAGTGCCGCTCAAGACCGTAAAGAGCTTCTCTTGTTTTGTAAAAAAAATAGAATCAGTACAGACAAGTCTTGGGAAGACTTATCTTTAGAGCAACGCCAACTTCTTTGGAATGGAACAAAAGATTTTATGGGAGTCATTGGACTCTTTAAAATGTTGGATGACATGAAATACAAAATGCATGTCCGTGTATTTATTGCCAGATACCGCAGTCCTTCTCAGTGCGGCGACTGCAGAGGGAGTCGGCTTCGAAGTGAAACAAATTTTATTTATTTTCATGAACACACCCTTCCGCAATTATGCTCCATGACGATTAAGGATTTGTCTGAGTTTTTTAAGAACTTGAATTTAAGTTTCCATGAAATCGAAGTGGCTGACGAAGTACTTTCTCAAATCAAGGCTCGCCTCAATTTTTTATTGCGCGTAGGGGTTCATTACCTAACTCTAAACCGAGAAACGCGCACACTTTCCGGCGGAGAATATCAAAGACTGGTGCTCGCTCATCAACTCGGAAACGCACTATCACAAACCTTGTATGTTCTTGATGAGCCCACTGTGGGCTTACACCCCCGCGATAACGATCGACTCATTTCAATCCTTAATGATCTTAAAAATTTAGGAAACACACTCGTCGTTGTAGAGCATGATCATGACGTTATCGCATCAAGTGAAAACATTATAGAAATGGGACCCGGATCAGGCATCTATGGTGGAAACGTTGTTTTTTCTGGACCGTTTAAGGAATTTTTAAAGGACCCTCAATCAGTCACTGTACCCTACTTAAAAAGGGGAAACTTTCATTCTAAAGATCAAACCCTCCAATCTGCAAACACTAGACCAATAGACATCTCTCAATATAAATACAAAATCACACTCAAGGGTGCCTCGGGCCATAACTTAAAATCAGTCACTGTGGATTTCCCCTTGCACTGCTTTGTGGTTGTAACAGGCGTCAGCGGCTCTGGGAAATCAACTCTTGTGAGTCGAACCTTATATCCTTTGCTTGCTCGAGCCCTTGATCAAGAATATTTAATTTCCCAGCCGTGCACTGAAATCGTTGGCCATGAACACATCAAGCAGGTCGTTCTTCTCGATCAATCACCCATTGGTCGCTCCCTAAGAAGTAACATCGTTACGTATATGAAAATCTACGACGGCATACGCACCCTCTTTGCGTCTTCTCCCGACTCTAAACAAAGAGGATTTACTCCTGGTCATTTCAGCCTCAATGTCGATGGAGGTCGATGCCCCAGCTGCAAAGGCCTTGGCTTTGAGGAAGTTGATATGGTCTTTATGGATAATGTTATTTTAAAATGCGAAGTTTGTGATGGAAAAAAATTTCAAGACGAAATTTTAGAAGTTAAATTCCAAGATAAAAATATTATTGAGATTCTCGACTTAACAGTTGAAGAAGCAATGAAGTTTTTCGTGAATTATCCCAATATTCGCCGTTCTCTCTCCTTTTTAAAGCAAGTTGGTCTTGAATACATTCGACTTGGTCAATCTGCTAATAGCTTTAGTGGTGGTGAATCACAGCGACTAAAGATTGCTAAAGAACTCAGTCAAGTGAGTCAAAAATCCACCCTCTACATTCTCGATGAACCCACGACTGGGTTGCACTTTCGCGAAGTAGAACTGCTAATGGATGTTCTTCGAAAGCTCATTGAAAGCGGAGGAAGTGTCTTAGTGATAGAACATAATTTAAAAGTCATTTCCGGCTCTGACTACGTTATTGATATGGGACCGGAAGGTGGCCCAGAAGGTGGGGAACTCGTATTTGCTGGCCCCACCAAAAATCTCCTCGCCCAATCCCAAGGTTTGACAGCCCAGTATTTAAAAAAATACTTGAGTAATTAAATATTTACTATTTAGTTGTATAAATTATTGACCAGACCCCTAAAGTTTAAACAACTTACTGTCGATAATATGATCGACACCATAAAAAGGGGGATCTTCTATGATTAACTGGGATGATTTCGAGCATATACACGTAATTGATAAATTAAGACTCATTCTTAATAGCTGGTGGAATATCGATCTTCTCTTTACTGATGAAAAGGGACTCGTTAAAGGCTTTACTGGTAAGGCACAATGTAAAAATCCTGCCACTCATTATTTAATGCAAAAGGAAGCCTGCCGTGCCAATCTTTCTGAACTGGTTGCTAAAGCCGTTGAGGATCTTCGCAACTCAGATAACCGCTACAGCATTAGAAAATGGGATATGATTGGCTATGATATTGGGGTATTCCCACTACTCATTGAAAATGATTATATGGGTACGGTTCTTGTTACTGGTTTTTTTAGAGATGAAAACTTTTCTCAAAAATTAAATGAAGTTCGTGATCGCTTAGCTGCATTTGGTTGTTCGGGTGAAATCATTGAAAAAGCTTTTGCCATGTTCAAGAGTGTCGACGAAGCTGAAAGACAGCACTTTGTTGATCTCTGTGATCTTGTTGTACAAGAGGTAAAAACATTACATTTAGAAATTACCTCCAGAGAAGATCGCATCAATGAACTCAACAAAGAGTTAGGCAGCCGATTCAAGTACGACAATATGATTGGTAAATCAAAGCCAATGCAAAACCTCTATTCGCTTCTTGATAAAATTAAGGGTGCAGATAGCACGGTTCTCATTCAAGGTGACAACGGTACAGGAAAAGAATTAATTGCTAAATCGATTCACTATAATTCGAATCGTAAAGATAAAGCATTTGTCATTCAAAACTGTTCAGCGTTTGTTGATAACCTCTTAGAGTCCGAGCTTTTTGGTCACGTAAAGGGTTCATTCACTGGCGCACTCAAAGATAAAAAAGGTTTATTTGAAATGGCCGACAAGGGGACATTCTTTCTGGATGAAATCGGTGATACGTCACCACAAATGCAAGTTAAACTGCTTCGAGTTCTACAAGAAGGAACCTTCATGCCCGTTGGTGCCACTGAGGGTAGAAAAGTGGATGCTCGAATTATTGCCGCCACAAATCGAAATTTACGTGAGATGGTAGAGCAAGGTACTTTTAGAGAAGATTTATACTATCGTTTAAATGTGATCAACATTCGCGTTCCTTCTCTGAAAGAGCGCAAAGAAGACATTCCGTTGCTTGCAGAGTTCTTTTTACAAAAAGCCTGTGATTCAAAGGGCGGAGGCAAAAAGACTCTGACTCGAAGAGCACTTGAAAAGCTTTACGATTATGTTTGGCCCGGAAACGTTCGAGAATTACAAAATGAAATGGAAAGATGTGTTGTTCTTGCCGGTGAGGAAACTAAAATTGGCGAAGAGCTTTTATCTGGAAAAATCTTAGAATCCTCGGAAAAATCAAAAGTTCAAGGAGCCCGTCTTCAAGGAAAACTTAAAGATGCACTTGAAGAACTAGAGCGCGATATGATTCATGAAGGACTGCGACGAACAGGATGGAATAAATCCAAACTTGCAAAAGAGTTGGGAATTAGCCGCGCTGGTCTTATCATGAAAGTAGAAAAATACGGCCTTGATAAGCGCAAAATAATCAGGTCCTAAATTATCATTTAAATCTTTTAAAGATAAAGTTGAGTTGCCATCATTGGCAACTCAACTTTAAAAGTCACGCAATTCACTTATTTTATTCAGGATTTCCTTATCGCCATTTTCGTCACTCTCTGTCTAAATAATTACAGTTGAAATAAATAGTTATTATTTATATATTAGATCTTCTTTTTATTATTAGCGCGAGGGAGTCTTTATGAAAAAAGTATTATTATACACTTTAAGCGTCATTCAAATCATCTTCTTGTCATCACACTTGCTTGCTGCTGACATACAAAAAAACTATCCTGATTATACACAAATGACCAATCTAGAAATATGGGAACACATGAGAGATAACAACCCGTGGGCACTTTCAGAACTTGAATGCAAAGCTAAAGGTGGTGAACCAAAAATGTATTTTGGTGACCTTCATTGTCTTTGTGGTAAAACTTATCTTAATTCTATAAGCTTTTGCGTAAACAATAAATCACAAGAAGAAAAGCCAGCGCTTTATGAATATCAAAAAAATGTGGAAATTGAAAAACTACGAACCCAATCTCATATCGCAAAATCAAGCAAGCAGGAGCTCGCCAATAAATGCAAACAACTCAATGGAATCTTGGTCAGCGCTAACAACAGAAATTTTTGCGGATGCCAGGATCAAAGCACTGGTGAGATTAGCGAGCACACTGATTTATCTAAAAGCTGTCACTCTGTTCTAACGGATTGAACTTAAAATCCATTTCCATACTGGAATGATAGAAATTTTTTTACCATCAACAATTTTTTCTGACTCTTGTTCAAATGTTAAAATGGTAAGATGTGAGCAAAAATATTTTTCAGAGGCTTTAATAAGACTTCTTATTTCTCGATTTTCCGTTTTAACATCAGACATATCATAACAAACCTGTATGAGTTGTTGTATTTTGCGATCCTTCAAGATAACAAAATCGACTTCAAAGTCTTTTTCTTTTAAATAAAAAAGTTCTAGCGATTTGCGATATAACTCAAGAAACACAAAGTTTTCAAGCTGTGCGCCAAGGTTCTCAGAAACTGATGTTTGGAGTGCATTATACAGTCCTGTATCAATTGCGTAGATTTTTCGCTCACGAGTTATGCGATTTCTTATTTTTGGTGAGAAGGCTTCAAGCTCAAAAAACAAATAGCAATCATTTAAAAAAGAAACATATTTTTTTGCAGTATTAATGCTGCCCAAATGAGTGGATTCGCTCAAGCTTTTGTAACTCATCTCTTTACTTATGTTATTAATTAAAAGCCGTGCAATTGATTTTAATTCTGTTGGATTCCTCAATGCATATCTTTGAAGAATGTCTCTAGTTAATATGCTATTATATAATTCTCTCAGATATGGCCCTTTATTGATCAACTTTAAAGTTTCTGGAAACCCTCCTTGTCGAAGGTACTCATTAAATTTGATTTTAATTTTAGCTTCTAATTCAGTCGGAATGGATCTCCCTTGCGTTGTCTCTATTAAAGAGAACGATAAATATTCTTTAAAAGAGAGAGGGAACAACTCAATGCTTAGAAATCTTCCCGTTAAGTGTGTTGATAGTTCTTTAGATAAAAGCTTTCCATTACTACCAGTAATAACTAGGTTTAATTTTTTTCGATTGAGTCTATTTACGAATAGATCCCAATTTTTAATATTCTGAATCTCATCAAAAACCCAGTATTGGATATTTTGCTTTAGTTGTAACCCGCAACTATAAATTTTATTTAGATCTTCTGCTGAAAGATCTGATAAACGTTCATCATCAAAATTAACATAAAGCCATGATGATGGGGGAAGACTATGTAGAGATAAAAAAGATTTCCCGCAACGGCGAACTCCCACTATTATTTTAATTAAAGGGTCTTTAAGGGATGACAAATACTCAGAACTTTTCTCGCGATGAATTACTTGAGAGCTTGAAATCCAACCCTCAGCCTCCATTTGCTGTTCAGCGAGTATTTTTAGTAATGCACTTTCTGTCATTTTTTTATGATCTCATTATAATGAATTAAAATCAATGTTACATATCATTATAGTGAGAACTTATCATAACTATATGAATCTAAACAGTATTTTACTTCTAATTTATATTTCTGTATAGCTCATTGTTTCTTTAGGACCCGCCAAAACTCCTCATCACGCCTTGACTTAAAATTTAGCAACTTCGCATAACTCGACAAAACTGAGTGGTCAGAGCACTAGTTTTAGGCTAACAATTTGAATACATTTTAAGCATATATTGTAATTTAGTATTGAGGTTAAGCTCGACTTTTACAGGAAGATTTTGTTAAATAACAGTCCGGTAATTAGTTGCTATCGCGAAACTCTTTTCAAAACCACACCCGAAGAGGAATTTTTCTATGCTTATTGGAGTCGTCACCGCTAAATTTAATAGTGAGTTTACCTTTGAATTAGAAAAAGGTGCGATTGCCACTTTAAAAAAAGCTGGGCTTACTGATAAACAAATATGGTCTATCAGAGTTCCTGGTGCCGTTGAAATCCCCTTAGCCACAAAAGCTCTTTTCGATCAGGGATGTGATGGAGTAATAACCCTAGGCGCGGTCATTCGTGGAGACACTGCACACTTTGATTATGTTTGCCAAAGCGTTGAACGCGGAGTTACTCACTTAATGCTTGAATATGGAAAACCGATTGGATTTGGTGTTCTAACAACTGAAAACGAAGAACAAGCCCAGGAGCGCACCACCGGCTCTCACGGGAACAAAGGTTCAGAGGCCGCCGAAGTGGTATTAGAGATGCTAAATCTCCTAACTCAGTTAAAAAAAGATGCTTTCAATAAGAGTGGAAATTAATTAGTGTCTAAAGATCAAGAAATAGAACTATCTGCTTCAGGTCCTGGCGAGTTCAAAAAACGTCGGCGCGAAATGCTTTTTGTTGTTTTGATTTCTTTTTTATTTTTATTGTTAACCTGGTTTCAGATTCGCCTCTTTGGTATCAGCCAAGAATTGCCTTTTGTGCATTCGATTTTCTTTTTTGGACTGGTTAACTTTAATATTATTCTACTTTTACTTTTATTGTTTTTAATTTTTCGTAATGTCGTCAAAGTATTCGTAGAGCGACGAGGCCGGATCATCGGCAGCAGTTTAAAAGCAAAACTAATAGCCGCCTTTGTTGCTTTCAGCTTTATTCCAACAGCCCTCATGTTTTTAATCTCGGTCTTTTATATCAACTCTAGTTTTGATAAATGGTTTAGCGTAAAAATGGCCGGAGTATTAAAAGGGTCACTCGAAGTGACTAACGCTTACTATTTTAATGCCAAAAAAAGAAATTATCATTTTGCCAACGAAGTCGCTAAACAAATTCATAATTTGTCTTCGTCTCGTCAAATCAAAGAACGACTCAAAGAACTCCGAGAAACTTTCAGCCTAGATGCCGTAGAGTATTACCCTAGCCTCTTCGCGGATCGAATCACTTCTGTTTCAAGCGAACAAACTATTTCACGACTTCCAACACTGTCTTTAGAATTTTTGCAAAAAGGGATTAAAAACCGGACTGAAGCCAGCACCATTCACCAGTTTGGAGAAGGAAACTTAGTGCGAGTGATTGTCCCGGTAGATGAAAAACTCGATCGTGGTGCCGTTGTGGTTTCAAGTTATGTACCTCTTTCCTTGATTTCAAAAATGAACGATATTTCATCTGCCTACGAAGACTTTCGCGATGTAAACCCGCTGGAGTATCCACTAAAATCTATTTATACTATTATTTTATTTTTTATGACTCTAGTTATCTTGCTTGCCGCCACTTGGTTTGGTTTTTATTTAGCGAAGCAACTTTCTATTCCCCTTGTGATGGTGGGACGAGCCACGAGGCGTGTTGCCGAAGGCGATTACTCCGAAGTTCAAGTTCAATCTGGTTCCGAAGAAATTGCTGAACTCGTCAAAAGTTTCAATTTAATGACTTTGAATTTAGCAAAATCTGAAAAAGAAGTCGACGAAGCTCAAGAAAACCTAGAAATCATGATTGAAAATTTAAATAAACACTCTCGCTACGTCGAAGTGGTTTTAGCCAATGTGAGTACCGGGGTTATCTCGGTTGATCATGAAGGCTTTATCACCACACTCAATCGCAAAGCGAGCCAATTACTGAACGTTCAACCAGAAAATTTTTTGGGAAGACCCGCAAAAGAACTCTTTAGTCGTGAAAACTACAAAACAATTTTAGACCTCATTAAAGTAATGAAAGAGCGTGGTTTAGATAGCTTGCAAAAAGAAATTTCAATTACAGTGAGTGGTCAGACAGTGCCCCTTCAAGTCACCCTCAGTACTCTCCGTGATGAAAAAAGCTTAGAAGTGGGAAGAATTTTAGTATTTGACGATCTCACTCCCATTGTGAATGCCCAAAGAGCTGCGGCGTGGACGGAGGTGGCTCGTCGTATTGCCCATGAGATTAAAAATCCGCTCACCCCCATCAAGTTATCAGCGGAGCGATTGCAAAGAAAATTCGGAAACCAATTGGCTGATGCCGCTTTTTCCGAATGCACCAGCATGATCATCAAGCAAACAGATGAGTTACGACGCCTCGTCAATGAATTTAGTCAATTTGCTCGACTTCCTGAAGCAAGAAAAGTTATGGCTTCGCTAAATCAAACCATTGAAGAGGCTTTAGTGCTTTATCGATCAGCCCATAGCCAACATAGGATCGAATTTATTTCTGACTCTAAACTCCCCGATTTTAAGATTGATCCCGAACAAATAAAAAGAGTTGTGGGTAACTTGGTGGATAACGCCATTCATGCAGTGACTCCGGGCGAGAAAGCGCATATAAGATTAGAAACTCATTTTAATTCTAGACTTAAATTGGTTACATTATCAATCAGTGACAATGGTCAGGGAATAGCCCCAGAAGATCGACAACGTGTTTTTGAACCCTACTACTCAACAAAAGATGGTGGAACAGGTTTAGGTTTACCCATCGTAAAAAGAATTGTAGAAGATCATGATGGTTTTATTCGCGCCCTAGAAAACGAGCCAAAGGGTACAAAAATGGTAATTGAACTTCCGGTCGTAATATCGGGTGGTATTCAATCTTAGAAGATAAAGAGGGAACTTATGGTTACAATGGATAAAGCAAAAGTGCTCATCATCGATGACGAAGGCCCCATTCGACAGGTGTTAGCCGCAACCTTACAAGATGAAGGTTATGTTGTGCAAACGGCAGAAAACGGAGAGTTGGGACTCGCTCGCATGCGAGAGTTTCAACCTGAGATCGTGCTTCTTGATATTTGGATGCCAGGGAAACTTGATGGAATTGCCGTTTTAAGTGAAGCGAGACGAGAACTTCCTCAAATAGATATTGTTATGATGTCCGGACATGGCACCATCGAAACCGCTGTTCGCGCAACAAGATTGGGTGCTTGGGATTTTATTGAAAAACCTCTTTCGATGGATAAAATCATCGTCACTCTACAAAATTTATTGGCCTATCGCTTGGAAAAAAATGAAAAGTTATTGCTCCTCAATCGCTTAAGAAGAAATATCGCCATCATTGGCGAAGCCCCTTCAATGCTTGACTTGAAACAAAAAATTTCACAGATGGCACCACTTGAAAAATCACTTTTAATTCAAGGCGAGTTGGGTAGCGGAAAAGAACTCATCGCACAAAACATTCATTATTTAAGTTCCAGATCGGGTCGTACCATTGTCGAGTTTCTCGTAAACTCCACCTCTCCTGAATTGGTTGACGCAGAACTTTTTGGTTATGAAAAAGGTTATTTCCCCGGCGCTGAAAAAACAAAAAGAGGAAGACTCGAACTTGCACATCAGGGCTCTCTTTACATGGATGAAATTGCCGACTTAACCCAGGAAGCTCAAGCCCACTTGCTCCGTTTCCTTAAGGAGAAATCCATCAAAAGGTTGGGTGGCGAGCAAAACATAAATATTGATGTAAGAATTATTGCAGCCACAAGTAAAAACCTCGAAGCTGAAGTCAAACAAGGCCGCTGGAGTCAGGAACTACTGGAATTGTTAAAAATGGAAACGCTCTTTATCCCACCTCTTCGCGAAAGAGCTGGCGATATTCCTGCGCTCTTTAATCACTTTGCTGATCACTTTATTCGTGATGGAAAAGCACAAAGAAAAACTCTCAGCGCAGAAGCCCTGAAGGCACTGCAATCCTACAACTGGCCAGGCAACGTGAGTGAGCTTAAAAACTTTGTTGAAAGACTTTATATTTTAACTCCTGGCGATTTTATTGATGTACATGATTTGCGTTTTGCGGGCTTAGTTATTTCACCATCTGATGCTACAGCAACCCATTCAGGAGAAGAGCTAGGGAGCTTTCGAGAAGCTCGTGCCGAGTTCGAAAAACATTATTTAATTAAAAAAATAAATGAAAACGGCGGAAATATCACTCGCACTGCTGAAATCATTGGACTCGAGAGAAGTTATTTACACAGAAAAATAAAATCCTACGGAATTGATGTTAAAGGAGAATGATTCATGAAATGGTCTCAATGCCACATTTACACTCTTAAAGAAGCTCCCGCCGATGCCGAAATAATGAGTCACAAACTCATGGTGCGAGGTGGGTATTTAAAAAAACTCGCTCCCGGAATTTACACTTATAGCCATTTGCTACTTCGCTCAATTCGAAAATTTGAAGCTGTTATTCGCGAAGAGCTAAATCGTTGTGGTTGTACAGAAGTACTTATGCCCGTCGTTCATCCCGCGGCACTTTGGGAAGAAACAGGTCGCTGGGCCGAAATGGGCGCAGGTCTTTTAAAGTTTCAAAATCGCAATCAACACTGGTTTTGTTTAGCAGCGACTCACGAGGAAGCCGTCACCGATTATGTTCGCCACGACCTAAAAAGTTACCGCGATTTACCTCGTAACATTTATCAAATGCAGACTAAGTATCGAGATGAAATTCGCCCACGCTTTGGTTTAATGCGATGTCGCGAGTTTATTATGAAGGATGCCTACAGCTTTGACGCTGACAACGAAGGGGCTCTGAAGACCTATGATCAAATGTATAATGCCTATCGCACTATTTTTACGAGACTCGGGCTTGATTTTCGAATTGTGCAAGCTGACGCTGGAAACATTGGTGGTAGCCAAACTCATGAGTTTCAAGTGCTGGCCGAAGCTGGTGAAGACGCACTCCTAGTAAGTACTGCTACTGATTTTGCGGCCAACGTTGAGGTTTGCCCAGCCCTTGATTCTCAAGAGGTAAAAACTTCTACAGCAACTCCACTGGCACTAGAAAAGTTTGCCACTCCTGGATTAAAAACAATTCAACAACTCAGTGATACCTTGAAAATTCCTTCATCAGAATTAGTAAAAACTTTATTTTTTTCAGGCAACGAAGGTTTTGATCCAAAAGATAAAAGCTTAAAGCCTTTTGCGGTTCTACTTCGAGGAAATGATGAAGCAAATCCAGTGAAAATTAAAAACTTAGTTGGTCTTGTTAATCCTCCTCTAATGCTCACTGATGAAGAGGTCAAGGAAGTGACCGGCGCATGGCCTGGGAGCTGTGGCCCTGTTGATTTGAAAATTCCTATTTATATGGATCACGGTGTTGCTAATTTAAAAAACTTTATTGTTGGCGCCAATGAGGATGGTTTTCATTTAAAAAATGTTAACGAAGGCCGCGACTTTAATGCCACTCAAATTGCCGATTTAAGAATGGCCAAAGAAGGAGACTTGTGTCCTTCCGGCAAAGGAACTTTAAAATCCTATCGTGGCATTGAAGTTGGACATGTTTTTTATTTAGGAACCAAGTACTCTAAAAAAATGAATGCGACTTACTTAGATAAAAACGGCAAAGCTCAGCTCTTAGAAATGGGTTGTTACGGCATCGGCGTGACTCGAACTGTGCAAGCCGCCATTGAGCAGAGTCATGATGCTGATGGTATTATTTGGCCAAAAAGTATTGCGCCCTTTTTAGTTCATATTTGCGCTCTTGATGTCAAAAATGAAAAATTAATGTCTCTTGTCCATGAGTGGGAAAGTTCATTAGAGAAAATGGGGATTGATGTGCTTGTTGATGATCGCGATGAGCGACCAGGTTTTAAATTTAAAGATGCCGATCTGCTCGGAATGCCCCTTCGTATTAACATTGGTGCGAGAGGTTTAGAGGCTGGTGAAGTGGAAATTTTGGAACGTAAAGGAAAAGTTTTACACAAAGTCGCCCCCACTGATGTGATAAATAAAGTACAAAACTTACTAGGACGCTCATGACAGATATAAATTCAAAATTTAAACCCCTTCGAAATCCCCTTATTTTAGCTTTAGATCTAGATGATGAAGTCCAAGCTTGGAATATCGTAGAGGAAACAGCATCACTGGTGGGCGGGATAAAAATTGGTCCTCGGCTGATGCTCCGCTATGGCCCGGCCTTTCTTAAAAAAGTCATCGACAAGGCTCCCGTTTTTTTGGATATGAAATTTTTTGATATTCCATCAACGATGGTTTCCGCTGTTCGTTCTGCTTTTGACCTTGGAGTCAGTCTTGTAACAGTCCATGCACAAGCCGGCAGTGTCGCTTTAGAGCAATTAGCAAAACTAGAGGCAGAATATCAAAAAACACAGTCGGTAAAAGTTTTAGCAGTAACTATTTTAACGAGCTTTGAAGAAAAAACATTACCTTCTATTTTAAAATCGCAACCCATAAAGCAACACGTAGTGGACTTAGCCCACTTAGTTACACAATCTGGGCTCAACGGATTGGTTTGCAGCCCTCACGAACTGCAATCACTTTCAAGCCTAAATAGTTTATATTTAGTTACACCTGGAATTCGAACTCAGAATGACGACAAAGGTGATCAAATGCGAACGATGTCTCCATCCGAAGCTTTACAAGCCGGAGCTACAGCTCTCGTTATCGGGCGACCCATTTTGACCGCTCCCTCACCTCGCGTCGCTTGTCAGGAAATATTAAAAAGTATTTTGTAATGAAAATTACTGTCCCGCTTCCGGTTCATTAGCATCACTAGCAGCATAGCGTCGAACTTTATTCATATCTGCTATTAAATTCAAACCATGTCTTGAGGCTAAATAGTCATCGTTCGCCTGGCTTATGCAGCTTTTAACTTTATCTCGATACTTATTATTTCTATCCTCATCTTCAGTGCTAATATAACCAACTGAAATAGAACCAAGGTAGTTTATTCGATTTTCTTTTTTTAATCCCTCTTTACCAACATTTAAAATCGAATCATATCCACCAATAAAACTCTGAGTAAAGTCAGAGTTTTTCTTTTTTAATGCATTTAATTGATTTTTTGCTACTGGATGTTTTACAGAGAACGAGGATAAGTAGATAGAACTTATGGCTAACCCCATAAGCGGATGCATCTTCCCGAGTAATTCCTGAACTGACTCAGATTTTTTTACAAGATCAGTTTTGTTTAGTGGTATTTTTCCCTGATTTAATAAATCAAAAAAAATTCTAAATTTAATTCTCATCTTACAGTCATAATTTTTACTTTTTGGATCAATAATTTCCATTACAGCATTATAGGCTGGCGAAGTAATCTGCCCAAGGCTATTCCCACCCTTTCCGTAGGCAAAAGGTTTAATCGTTGAGTTATTTAGTTTTGGCTCCTCTCCCCTAAACATATTCAAAAGGTGATGTTTTGGAAATAAATTTACGTCTCCATTTTCTGTAGAAATTATACAGCTTGCTAACATAAAATCATTATCAAAGAGCATACTAGCGATATTGACCGAATGAAGGATGCACATATCACCTGGCCCACGGTAATCAGGATCATCGTCCCTTTTCAACCAAGTCTCGTTTGTGACCCCTTTACAAGCCTGTTTATAATATCTAAACTCCAAAGATTGCGATAAGCTTTTTAACATTGATTCATAATACCGCTGAGGATCACTTGGACAGCTTTCATGCATTATTTCTTCGGAGGAAAGCAGTGTCTTAACTCCCATCTTTCTAATGGGCTCTTCAATTGCAGCTAGCTCTACATCTGGTGGAGTTGGTAACTCTTGCTTTATAATTCCATCAGGGAGCTCTTCACTTTTAAATAATTTAATTAATTTGCCTCTAAGATCAAATAGCTCTGTAATTCCACCTGCGTGCCCAAGTGATCCAAATTGAGTCAGTATTAAAATGATACAAAAGAGTTTGAGAATCCCCATACTGATATCACTTGCAAAACTTATTCTTTATAAACTGCTATTATTTAGATCTGGAGAGGATTTCTGTCTATAAAATAGCACTTTACTATAAAAAAATTTACAGTATCAAAAATAGATTAATGATAAATTGATTTTGTGTATCAATGAGAGAAAGAACTGCTAATGTCAGAAGCAATAAATTGAAAACTATTTTTATTTACTTCTTATCTTTCAATGAATCACCAATTTTCAAAGAAAAAGTTAAGCCTCTTATCTATGATTTTTATGCAGCATAAAAAAATATCTATTAGAATTATAGAATCTACGCGCTTCTCATCTTAAGAGCTTTATTTAGGTCGTAGGTAGCCTGAAGATTCATCCACAATTTAGGCGAAGTACCAAGAGCCTCCGCCAAGTCTAGAGCTGTCTCCGCAGTAATGCCTCTCTTACCTTTGATAAGCTCATTAAGTTTTGCTTTGGTCCAACCAATTTTTTGAGCGAAGGCGGCTTGTGATATCTCACTGGGTTCTAAAAACTCTTCTAAAAGAATTTCTCCAGGGTGAAAAGGATTTTGTGGCTGTTTATTTAATTTTTTCATTATCTACCTCTACAGTCAACATTTTGAAATATCTCCTATTTATGATAATCAATGACTTTGACATCATAGGCATTTCCATCTTTCCAGCAGAAAACTACTTTCCATTGGTCGTTGATTCGAATGGAGTGATATCCCTTTAGATTCCCTTTTAAAATTTCCAATCTATTTCCTGGTGGAACCTTAAGATCCGTCAGTTGATCAGCATCGTGTAAATATAACAATTTTCTTCTAGCTATTCGTAAAAGTTCTGCAGGAAATAATCTAGTAGATTTAGTTTTTTTATCATCAAAAAGATCTTCTGCAAGTTGGTTTCCAAAGCTACTAATCATCGATTACTATATTATCGGAATTCGATAATATAGTCAATACATTTTGGCGTAAAAGCTACAGACAAAAATACGTCGTCTTATCAATTGGTTAGAAGGAAATTTAAGATGTCATTAATGGTGCATAATAATTAGAGATTAAACTTCTACTTTGCGAGTTTTATGCAGCATAAAGTACAATCCCGCTGCTGACATAATGCCAGAAATCCAAAATGAAACGCCCATTTGCCCTAGCAATGGACCTCGAGGGTCGTCTCGTAGTATTTCCATCAACATACGATTGAAGCCATGCCCCACAAGCCAAAGATAAAAAAGCTGGCCCGGCTTTCGATTAAACTTTTTTTGTTTTTCATAAAAAATGACAATCAAAAATAAGGCGAGTTCAAAAAATGATGTCATCAGTTGCGTAGGCCAACGGGAAAAGGACTCACCAGCCTCCGCAAGGAGTTTAAAGTGAACACCAAAGACAGAGTCAGTTTCTTTTCCATAGCAACACCCTTGAAAAAAGCAAGCCCAACGCCCAATTCCATAACCAAGTGCTAATACGGGCGCGAATAAATCCAACCACTTTGAAAGTACTTGTTTTTTCCATTTCAAAAAAAGTAAGCCCGAAGCAACAGCGGCAACAACCCCGCCCAAAAAGACATAGCCACCCTTCCAAAGTTTGAAAATTTCAATGGGATTATTTTTATAAAATTCGGGATACTCGTAAATAACATGAAAAAGTCGCGCGCCAACAAAACCTAATACTGTGGAAAAAATACCAACATCTAAAGCAAATTTTGAATTAAAATTTAGTGATTTAGCTCGATACTGCAAATAAAAAAGCATTAAACAAAAATCAAGACTGAGAATAAGAAAATAATTAGAAATGGTCCAATTCTGCAAACTCCAATAGGGAAACACCGTCGATGTCTCTCGCTCTAAGTTTGAGGCGAAATTATTTTGTTCGTTTCCTTTTTTTCAATCCACATTAAATACATTAAAATCATCACCCCTAAAACGATGGCACTATCTGCGACATTAAATGAAGGCCAACTGTACTTTTCTTTTATGTGAAAATCCAAGAAGTCGATGACATATCGAAATCGCAAGCGATCAATATAATTTCCGATAGCTCCACCAAAAATATTGCTTAAAGCAAAAACTTGAAGTCGGTCTTTATCAGATACCCCTCTTAAAATTAAGAAAATGATAATCATTGCAATAGGAGGGATCGCCAGAAAAAAGACTTCACGAAACTCTGGATGGCTTTCTGCTAAAAAACCAAAGGCCGCGCCTGGATTTCTAACGTAAGTAAGATTAAATAAATTTTCTATCACCGTCACAGACTCACCCAATTGAAAATGGGTATGAATATAAATTTTGGTTACCTGATCTAAAGCCACAGCAAAAGTCGACCAGGCAATTAAGAATACATATTTAAATTTCATGATAAAGCCTCAATATAATTTGTGTATAACTCTCGAATATCGTGAGCTTTGTTTTATTTTCTCAAAAGAATCGAGAAAGTTCAAAGAAAAGTGCTGAAAATTTAAAACTGAGGACGAATTTTTTGGTATCCAAGTGCGATCAGTAATCGCAAAGCCTCTGTCTCCGAGCTTAAATTCAAATGATTTTTAATTTCCTGAACCATGCCCCAACTTCGTGCATCGAGCAGCGATTTAAGTTCTGGCTCATGGGATGATGTACTTGTCGCTAAAGCACTAAATATCGGCAAATTAGATGTCTCAGTGATCATGGGTGGCATGGGCGTTGACGGCGAAGTCGCTGTCGTCCTTTGGATCTGTGGGTTAGGATTTTGTTTTGACGTATTACCGACTCCCTGCCCTCCTGACGGAACTCCTAAGGTATTCTCATCCAGGTCTCCCATAATATGGGCCAAATTTTTTAACTCTGATTTAAACGTTTGAAGGTTGGTACGACTGAGATAGTTTTCACCATGAATTTGAGCTTTTGAATAAAGTGAAACCAAAATATCTGGAGATTTTGCCAATTCCTGAACATGAACCGGCTGCGACCTTAACCAATTGTAGGCCTGAATAAGAGTCTCTTTTGTATAAGCTTGGGGTGGCAAATTCATTGCAATTATTTTCTACAATATGGTTTTATTTCAAGCGAACCCAAGGTTTTTAGCCTTCGATAGCTCAAACAGCAACGTTAAAAGTAGGTTCGACATTAAAATTAAAATTTAATTCTTTTAATATCGAATCTTAAAAAGAAGAGTTGTGCGCCGAGTAAAATTAACCGTATGAAGCTAATTTTTCTTTTTCATTTGAGCGTTTTTAAACTATTGAGAATGCTTTCGGAGGTATTCTCGTGTTTCAAAAACTTTTTGCTCTCATTAACTTACTTTCTCTCTTTTTTGTTTCGTTTTTCGTTTCATTTCCTACCCAAGCTCAGGTAGAAAATTCCTTTCAAATTTACTATCAGCCACTTGAGTATCCTAAAAATCTTCAAGCCTGTGCCGATATTATTTCTCAGCATCTTAAAACCCCCGGAGTTTTAAATATTGCTGTGGCATTTGGTTACAGTGATACTTCTGATGAGGGCTTCAATTTAGTCACGGACCAATGGACCCTAAAAACCCTTGTCGAAAATCTAACAAAAAAATGCCAATACTCAGATCAAGGATTTTGTGAATTCAATAAACAAAACGATGACCCACATAATATTCAATTATTTACTCGCGAACTTCAGCTTAAAAATCAAAATAAAATCTCTGTTAACTTTTACATAATGAATAGCAGCTATGATGGCTCTAATGTAGACAACCTTACAACTTACAAAGACGAGCAAATCTTAAAGAGTAAAAGAGCCCAAGAATTTTATGGCTGGGCCATTCAAAATGCCGATATCGTATTTTACGAAGGACATTCTCGTGATGGTGGCGGACCCGATTTTAAACCACCTTATGTAAAAAGTAATGGAACCGTTAATTATTCTTGGTATCACAAAAATCAACCCGGACTCAAATTTCTACTAAACACATTAGATTTAACAACACAACCACCCTATATTTTTGGCCTATTCAGCTGTGCCTCCAAGAAGCATTTTGAATCTAAAATTTCAAAGTATTTTAATTCATCTCATCTCATTTTAAGTACGAAGGTGGTTGAAGCTCACTACACTAAAGAAGCCCTACTCTCTTCCATTGAATCAGTACTCAACTTTGAATGCTCCGAAAGCCTTCAAAAAAGATTAAAAGGCACGTCTTTTGTAGTCAGCCCCTAAGAAACTATTTGAAAAGTTGCTTTTCAATTAGTTTCTAAACTGAAAATAGCTCTCCAAAGAATCTCCGAAAGAGCGAACTTCACGCCAAGCTTAGTTCTTTACAAGCAACACACTAAGCTTGGATCATAATTTAAAATAACGATAACTATAATCGAGAGTTATTGAAAACTGGCTATGGAACTATTAATAAATCCCGCAAGAGCTGCAACAGACGTATAAGCTCCTAGTTTTACACACGTTTCATCACCCCAACTTGTCACTCCTACAACCGTGAGTTTTCCTGCCTTTGAGGATATATAAGCTGGCCCGCCAGAATCGCCACTACAAGAACCTTTTCCATCAACAACTAGGTATGCAAATTGAACAGATGAAAGATGAGGTTCTGCAACAGTAACAGTTACTTTCATTAATTGAGTTGCGTCTGTTTTATCAACTCCAGAAGTATACCCGTAACCCGCAAGTGTTAATAATGTCCCTTCTTGTAATAAGTTGGGATTAACGCCTAATGCTGCAGGAATATAGGGTGCTGGAGCATTTGATTCTAATTGTAATAACGCCATATCAGGCATTGGTTTTTCAAGAGCTGTTTTTACAGAATTACTGATATACTCAGGGTGAACAGAAAAGTTTTTAACTTTTAGAAATGAAACCTTGGGATTAGTGATGCTGTCAACGATCTGAGTGCCGAAGCCAACTCGAATTCGAGAAACAAAAGTTTCTAAAGGAACTTTTAGATCAAGCTCTGACGCATCTTTTAGACAATGAGCCGCAGTTAAAACCACATTTTTTTTAATTAAAGTTCCTGTACAAAAATTTGCAACAGTTCCATTTTGAGTTGATATTAAAAAATATAATGCAACAGTTGATTTTGAGATGGGATCTGCGTCTTCAACAGACTCGCCATTAACGATGCGTGAACTAGAAAAATTTAGGTTTAATTCTGTGTCGTTCGTTGTTTTAGGTGAATTACTTGTAGGTGCACAGGCCGAAACAAGCCCCAGTGTGCATGCTATACTTAATATTTTCTTTGTTATTGACTTCATTATTCCCCCCCAAAAAGCCCTATCATTAGTGGCAGAGAGAGCTATTACCAAATTGCCTATTTAATACAAATTAATAATGGCAATATATGTCATAAGAAATTGTTTGGTCATAACTTCTAGGACTTGAAAAGCTTCTTAACGGCTCTCACCAATCGAGACCATAAAGTCACCTTATAAACTGTAGGCTTAGCATGTCCTCTGTACTTTCGTTGATCCTGGTGGCGTTCTCTTTGATGAAACTCTTTAGCTGTTGATCTTCCTTTAGGATGAGATGAGGTCGATTTATGTTTATTATTATAGTGAGGCTTTGAATCCTGGCGAGTTTCGTGGGGTTTAGGATGATTTCGCACTTTAGGGCGATCTCTTCTGTGCTCACTATGAGTATTTTGAGTCTCGTTGGCTCTCGCCTCTCGCGGATGATGATCTCGCTTGTGAGATGCATAAGAGGAGCGACCATCTCCTCTTCCCTTGCGATCTTTATAGTCGTGGCGATCCCCTCGCTCCATAGTTCCGCGACCTTTTCGATCAGAACCTTCATAGCCAGATTTAAGAGGCTCAAAATTTTCCACTAAATTTGAGTCTTCCATCCAACTAACTTTTACTTTATGTTTAAGATAGTCTTCAATCCTTTGAAGGGACTCAACATCACGATCACTCACAAAGCTAAAAGCTTTTCCCGTTAGGCCAGCTCTTCCCGTTCGGCCAATTCTATGAACATAGGACTCAGAATCCATGGGAAGCTCATAGTTTATAACCATATCGACACCTTGGATATCTAATCCACGAGCGGCCACATCTGTGGCCACAAGCACATTCGTAGAATTTTCTCCCTTGAATTGTTCTATCACACGATTACGTTGGGTTTGATTTAATAAGCTTGATATCCCAACCGCTGGAATTCCGTTAGCCCTGAGAAAATTTACAATCGGGTCAATTTGATTTTTAAAATTGCTAAAAATGATTGTTTGCTGTGGTTTATTATTTTGCAAGATGGAGAGAAGATATTTGGGTTTTTCTTCCTGACCTAAATGGAAAATCGAATCTTCAACGTTTTCTGCTTTGGCTTGATCGCGGCTGACATTAATTTCTACCGGCGAAGCACCATACTGATAAGCCGTATTCAAAACATCTAAATTGAGAGTTGCGCTGAAAACTAAGAACTGGCGATCTTTGGGAATTCGATCTAAGATGAACTTCATATCATCTTTGAAGCCCATATCAAACATACGATCAGCTTCATCAAAAACTACGGCGCGCACTAATTTTAAATCAACGTTATGCTCTTTATAAAGATCGATTAATCGACCTGGAGTCGCCACGATAAAAGTAACCCCTCTTTTTAGAGCTTCTTTTTGCTTTTCGTATCCTGTGCCACCATAGATTGCACAGCCTTCTATACCAGAGTCTGTGCCATAGGTTTTAATATTTTGAAGTACTTGCTCAGCAAGTTCTCGAGTTGGAACAAGAATAAGAATCCAATGAAAAGGCTTCCAATCAGGAAATCCCCTCACCTTATGTAAATCAATAACCTCTTGTGTTCCGTCCGGCGGAACTGGGTAGGAACGTAAAACCCGCTCCATAAGAGGTAATAAAAAGGCGGCGGTCTTTCCCGTACCCGTTTGAGCGAGTCCTGCTAAATCCTTGCCCTCTAATAAGTGGGGAATCGATTGCTCCTGAACAGGTGTGCAATCTGTATAATTTAAAGTTTTTATTGAGTTTAAAAGCGGCGTCGATAATTTTAATTCTTCAAATTTCAATTTAAGATCCTCAAAAGAAAATCAATCTATAGTTAAACGACACAAGTTGTCGCAAAGAAGTATTGAAACTAACTGTTACTCTTTAAAAAGTCAAAGTTCTGTCATAACTATTGAAATAATCCTTATATCTCTTAAGAATGCCTCAAATTAGAATTTTAATCCAAAAAATTTTTGAGCGCTTGGATAAAAATTTCAGGCTTATCAAAATGAACCCAATGGCCTGCACCAGCTATCTGAACCCCTTGAGAAAGGGGATTTCTTGCTAACATTTCATTGTAAATGGAAACAGGTAAATCGCTTGAATTTTCACCACGAATTAATAACGTTGGTATCGAAAGCTGCTCCCATTCTTGCCAACGATCTTTGGTTCGTCCCTCCTTTAAGCTATTGATAATAGCCGACTTATCGAACCTCCAAGTGACTTCTACTTTCACCTCTGCTCGTGAGGTTTGGTCGAGCTCCGTCCCCGAAATTTTCTCAATCATGTTGGAATAAAAATACTGTCCTAGGGTTTGAGCATGGGGGTTATCAGAGATGAGTTTGGGAAAAGTATTCATAAAGAATTCTTTGGCCTCTAGCTTGGAATTAAAAGGCACTGGTACTAAATTAATCAAAGCTTGGATTCGCTCAGCCGAACCCTCCGCCACCACCGGACCTATATCTTCGATCACCAACTTTCGAACTCTATCGCTAAAACAATAAGCAAAATGGAGGGCATTTCTCCCGCCCATCGAATGACCAACTAAATCGATCTTCTGCCAACCCAGCTCATCTAAAATTAGTGCTAAATCCTCAGCATAATCCTCCGGAGCATAGCCTGTGTCCGGATGAAATGATTTTCCGTGACCGCGCTGATCAAAAATAAGCACTTGTCTATGATCTCGAAAAGCATCGGCGACTCGTTTCCAATTGAGAGCGTAACCCATCAAACCATGGAGAAAAACAAGCGGTAATCTTTCTGTCGATGAGCCTAAAATTTGATAATTAAAATTTTGTAAATATCCCATAAAATCCTACTAGAAAAATCTCAATACAATAGAAGTTCTTCAGCAATTGGAGGATTGACCAAGTGGGCAGATCCGGTTCATTATTGTTGGTTTATGGAGAAACGTCAAAAACCAACTTTGCACAATGACTGGATCGATCATGATGCATTATTTATTGTTGATCGACTACAAAAAGCTGGGTTTTGCACCTATCTTGTAGGTGGTTGCGTGCGCGATCTTCTCGCTGGAATTCATCCAAAAGATTATGATATAGCAACTTCCGCCTCTCCTGAACAAGTTCGAAGACTCATTCGAGGCGCTTACATCATAGGCAGAAGATTTCCCTTGGTGTTAATTAAACGAGGTCAGCGTCAATTTGAAGTTGCGACCTTTCGGCGAAACGCCTCCCCCGAAGAGCTTGAGTCCAGTGAAAATTCTTTTATTGATAATTATTATGGTACTCCAGAAGAAGATGCTCGACGTCGCGACTTTTCCATTAATGGATTATTTTATGATCCAGTACAAGAAGAACTCATCGACTATATTGAGGGTATTAAAGATATCGATAGCGGGTATATTCGCATGATCGGTGACCCCGATTTTAGACTCAAAGAGGACCCCATTCGAATCTTGCGTGCGATTCGACTTTCTCACAAATTGCGTTTTAGTATTGAAGAATCGCTTCGAATGTCTATCGAGCGCCACAGTAGCGAAATCATCCAATCCATTCTTCCTAGAAAACGGGAGGAGTATTTTAAATTACTAAGGCTTACAGACCCAAGCCTAGTTTTTAGAGAACTTTATGATCTCAATATTTTAAAATACATTCTTCCGACGCTCTCTCATTTTTGGGATAATAAAGAAAATGCTGAAGTTTTTTGTCATTATTTATCCAAAACCCATGAAATAGTTTCAGACCCATCTAGTACCACCATGCTCATGATCCCGATTCTTTTATCATTCAACGAAATTTTAGACTTAAAACCCAATGATTCCAATGCAGAAATTTTAAAGTCCAACTATGATCAATTAGATGTTATATTTAAAGTGGAGTGGGGCTTATTTAAAGCAGAACAACTGTCATTATATGAAGCTTTAGACATTCTTCATCAAATGACTCCGATTGAGCATCTCTTTAAGCGAGGACCGAGACGATTGAAAAATTTCTTCTCGCGTGAAAGCACTCATTTGGCACTCATCATGGCTAAAGCTACTGGACTGTTCTCTGGTGAACAATGGCTCAAAATCGACGAAATCCTAAAGCAGGTAAATGAATCAAACCCGCAAGGACGATTTCATTCAAGAAAATACTAGAAATTATTACTCAAAAGTTACAACTCATTAACTTTTCTTATCCCCGCGTGAGTCGTTTGTTTCTTTTTTTAATCGAGCTTGTTGCGATGATTCGGTGACGTCTATTTCGTCTTCCTTTATTCCTTTTTTAAATTCCTTTGCCGTTTGGCCAAGGGCACGACCTAATTCTGGAAGTTTTCGTGCACCAAAAAATAATAAAATAACTCCAACAACAACTATGAGTTCTGTTATGCCCACAAAAGTTTCCTCCATTACGGAAATAATCTTATATGATATTAGAACAATAACTTGTATCTTATTTTGAGACAATAGCTTAAATTTTGAGAACTTTTTTTTAAATTTTCTCGAAGTTTATTTAAAATTAATGCAAAATAATAGTAATGAAACCACTCAATTTTTCAGTATTACTACGATATTCTTTAATCTTGGTATCATTTTCAATTTTTGAAGCTTGTCAAAGCTCCCCAATTAAAGAGTTTAATAAAATTACCCTTGGCAATGATAAATCAGATGTTATTGAACTCATTGGTGGCCCCAATTGGTATGATCGACGAGAAGGCACGGATCGATGGACATACATTATTTTTCAAGATGGTGTTCAACTTGAAAGAGAGATCCGATTTTCTGAAGGAATCGTTGCCTATGTCGGTGAACCCGTAAAACCCTTTATCACCGCTGCGGAACAAGACAGTATTAACGCCGAAAAAAATCTTTACTTAGATCGAATGGAAAGAAACAACTTTACACCTATTTCATATCCAAAGAACGATAGCAAAGACATCTCAAGATAATAACGCAAGTTCGGAAATAGATTTTAATATTTCATTTTAACTCTATTTTTTTAAGATTAACGAGTGTGAAAAATCGTAAGGATTTTGATCTACAGTTTCTTCCGTGGAGTGAGTTTTTTCTTCACTAGCAGGACCACGATGGGATTTGGTTTCTTGTTTTTGTTTTTGTTTTTGTTTTTTTCTCACAGTAAATTGATATTGTGACTCTACAGTGGCCAGCAATTGATCCACTTGTCTCTCTAGCATAGCATCTACCGAAATATCTTCGATCTTTTGAAATTTGGATTTATCATTACTTTTTACAAAACTTCTCTCTGGAAAACGATGCTTAATTATTGTTTTTTTCTTTTCAATGGATTCCGTGAGATCTTTAATTTCTCTGTAGGTAGTTTGAATTTCTTTTACAATTTTTTTGTACTCAGCAGGGTCTTTTACTTTTTCTTTTTCAAAAAGAGTTTTTTTAAGATCTTCACTTCTGGATTTTATTTTTGCTGACATCTGCTCAATAGACGAATTTAGCTCTAAAAACTCGTCTTTTTTAATAAAACCACCGGCCCCCTCTTTTCCTTCTTCTTTTGACTCACTCGCAGAGCTCGGTTTTTCTTCCTCTGTCTCCTTGGAGCCATGCTCACCACCAGAGTCCTCAGCGAAAACGACGTTAGTTTGAATAACTAATGCTAAAGTTAAAATTGAGAAGATCAATCGAGGGGTTTTCATTCTAAAAACAGTATAACAAAATTAAAACTCTACTGAAAGTGTTCATCTGCTTACAATCTCTTATTGAGACAAAAGGCAAGGGGGGAGGGGATTAAATATAATATGTTTAATCGGTGTCACCGACTAGTTAGAATCTTTTTGCCAACTCACTTCGAGTGAAAATTCCATAAGAGATGTTACGATTACACTCGCTTTTATGGGATTAAGTCCGGTAATAACTAACATTCCTTGATCAATATTCTCAAGAATTTCATCGCCCACTAAACCCAAACGAGAATCCCGCAATGAATCCCGAACTCTTCGCCTTAATTCAGCCGTATCAATTCCGGACACAATCACTCTATAGATCATACTGTCTGTAGAAACGCTCATCGAGCCAAAGGAATCAGGGGATTCCTTTGGTGATATTGAGGGTGAAACCACATCATTTTCGGAGGGAAATAGAGTTCCCAACGGGGTTTCAAAATCTGGAGTGAGAAGCGGAATTTCTTCATTAGAAAAAAGCGGATCTGAAATTATTTGCTCAGAGGTGTTTGGCTCGATAAAACGGTTTGGAGCTTCAGCACTAAAATTTTCTGGTGATTCAGAGGGAGAATCCCCCGAATCACCAACAATAATGTTCCCATTAAAATCAATAAATAGAGCGGCCTGACAATTTGAACACTGAACCATCCCAAAGGTTTCTTCCACTTCTGAATTACAAACTGGACAGCTCTTTGTCAAAATCAACTCCGTAGTGCCTGTTGATAGGCTCTTACTTCTTTTTCTCCAGCTTTCTTCTTTCTGCTCGGTTCATTTTTTGACCATCAGCAGGAGGGCCCGCCTGCCAGCTCATTTTCTTTTTTTCAGAGTCTTTTAGATTGGAACCACTGCTTTGATTAAGTCCTGGTGCTGATGAAAAATTACCGCTCGCATTTTCATCGGATGGAGAGGCATAAACTAGTTCTTCCTGATCTTGATCCGACATCATCATTTCTTGAAACTCCCCTGAGGGTGATTGTTCTTCCATTACTAGTTGGATTTTCAAAATTTTCTCAATGGTTTCAGATTGAATGACCGTATTAAGATTTTCAAAAGCCGTGAACGCTTCTTTTTTATATTCAATGAGCGGATCTTTTTGTGCATAACCTCTTAAACCAATGCCCTCTTTAAGATGGTCGATGAGAGCCAAATGCTCTTTCCATCTTTGATCAATAGTTTGGAGTAATACCATCTTTTGAACTTGTTCAAAGAAAGGACCAATTTTTTGCTTCTGACTTTCAAAAACTTCTTTTACTTTGCCACTCACAGCTTGAATGACAGCTTCCATAGTCAATGGACTCATTGATTCAAAATCAACAGAAAAGCCAAATTGATGTTGAAGGGCCGCATTGAGTCCTTTTAAATCCCACATTTCTGGTTTGGAATCCTCAGGGATGTGTTTGTCTAAAGTAACTGAAGTCACATCACCTAGCATATCCAAAATGGTTCTTTCCAGATTCACTCCATCAAGAATATTTCGTCGCAAAGTATATATGGCTAGTCGCTGCTGATTCATAACATTGTCATAATCGAGTAGATGTTTTCTAATATCAAAGTTATGCGCTTCTACTTTTCTTTGAGCACCCTCAATAGCACGAGTTACCATTCTTGCTGTAATCGGCTCATCCTCAGGAACATTGAGCGTATTCATAATTTTTTGAATTCGCTCACCATTGAAAATTCTCATTAAATTATCTTCTAATGAAAGATAAAAACGAGATTCCCCTGGATCACCTTGTCGTCCCGCTCGACCTCTGAGCTGATTATCAATACGACGAGATTCATGTCTTTCTGTACCAATGATGTACAAGCCACCAGCCTCAATCACATCCCTCTTCTCAGACTCACAAACCTCTTTAAACTTTACTAGTGCCTTTTGAAATTCTTCGCTCGACTCATCTTTAATTATTTGGCGAGTCATCACTTCAGCATTTCCACCCAATAAAATATCTGTACCTCGACCGGCCATATTGGTTGCAATTGTTACTGCACCTTTTCTACCAGCTTGAGCAATAATATCTGCTTCACGAGAGTGATGTTTGGCATTGAGAACTTCGTGGGGAATACCTTCTTTTCTCAACGCTTGAGATAAGGCCTCTGATCGTTCGATACTAACAGTTCCGACGAGAACTGGCTGACCTTTTTCACGTCTTCCCTTAATATCTACGGTAATGGCTCTAAACTTTGCCGCTTGGGTTTTATAAACAACATCATCTAAATCATTACGACGAATAGATTTATTTGTAGGAATAACCGCAACATCAAGATTATATATTTTTTGAAATTCAACAGCTTCTGTATCAGCCGTTCCAGTCATCCCAGCAATTTTATTATAAAGTTTAAAGAAATTTTGAAAGGTAATCGTTGCAAGAGTTTGGTTTTCATTCTTAACTTTCACACCTTCTTTAGCTTCAATTGCTTGGTGTAAACCGTCGCTCCAGCGTCTTCCCGGCATAAGACGACCCGTAAACTCATCAACAATAACAATTTCATCATCCTTTACCATATACTCAACATCGAGCCGATAAAGATGGTGAGCCTTGAGGGCTTGATAAATGTGATGAAGCAATTCGATGTGTCGCGGATCAAATAAGTTATCGATTCCTAAAAGTTGTTCTACTTTAGTATTACCCTCTTCGGTTAAGGAGGCAGTTTTACTTTTCTCCTCCATGGTAAAATGCTTATCTTTTTCTAGCTTAGGAATTATTTCATTAACTAAATGATATTTATCTGTCGAAGCTTCAGCAGGTCCAGATATAATTAAGGGAGTTCGAGCCTCATCCACTAAAATAGAGTCACACTCATCGATGATGGCAAAGTTCAGTTCACGTTGAACAAACTCACGCACATCAAACTTCATATTATCGCGTAAATAATCAAAGCCCAATTCATTGTTTGTAGCATAAGTAATATCACATTGATAATTTTCGCGTCGCTGACGATCACTTAGGTCATGAACAATAATACCTGTTGATAATCCTAAAAATTTATAGAGTCGTCCCATCCACTCTGCATCTCGACGAGCCAGGTAATCATTGACTGTTACAACATGCACGCCACGACCTGAGAGCGCATTTAAATAAACGGGTAAAGTTGCAACAAGCGTTTTACCTTCACCAGTTCGCATTTCAGCAATACGACCGCGATGGAGCATAATTCCACCAACAAGCTGTACATCGTAATGTCTCATGCCTAAAGCTCTGCGACTGGCTTCACGACAAACAGCAAATGCTTCCGGCAAAATTCCATCTAAAGTTTCACCTTTTTGGAGTCGTGCTTTTAACTCTGGAGTTTTTGCTTGCAACTCTGTATCAGAAAGACTTTTGAGTCCTTCCTCTAAACTGTTAATCTTTTCAACGAGAGGCATTACAGCCTTAATTTCTCGTTCGTTTCTTGTTCCAAATAGTTTTGATAATATTTGATTTAACATTCACACATTCTACTACTTTTATTTTGCTAACGACAATGAGAATTATTTCTTAATCTGCCGTAAACCTTCATAGATAGCAATTGCTGCCGCCGTAGCCACATTTAAAGACCGAACCGGGCCATACTGAGGTATCGTTACAAACTTTTCTGGGTATTGCGCCAATAATTCCGCAGGTAAACCCTTCGTCTCGCGACCAAAGACCAATGAATCGCCCATTTTATACTCAATATCGTAATAGGATTTCTGCGCTTTTGTGCTAAAGAAAAAGACTCGATCCCAATTTTCTACCATTTTCTTCCAAGACTCAAAATTTGGATGCTTAAACCAAGTGAGATATTGCCAATAATCCAAACCTGCGCGTTTTAAATTTTTATCGGTGATTTCAAACCCAAAGGGTTCAATCAAATGGAGTTCAGATCCAGTACCCACACAAGTTCTTCCAATGTTGCCCGTATTTTGTGGAATTTCTGGTTCCAATAAAACGATGCGAAAATTTGGTTTTTCAATTTTATGATTTGTCATTACACCTTATCTTAGATGACGGTAAAGTTCGAGTCCCAATTGAGAAAGCGCCAACCTACGGCCTTTATCAACGATAAGTTCAAAGCTCATCAGTTCTCGATATAATCCCATATCAATCGGAACAATTTCAC
>CAZTDX010000007.1:0-84821 GCA_964612425.1 uncultured Pseudobdellovibrionaceae bacterium | reverse complement strand
ATTGCCTGGTACATCTCGGTGAAATCGGGTGGTACATTTCAGATGAAATCGGTCAGCAAAAGATCGAGTTCCTAAAATTACAACGTTATTGAGATTACGTATAAATGCAGAATCAGCTGTTCGCTTATTGTGGGCGAGCACGGGATTTGATGACCCGGCAATTCGTAAAGCAAAATCAGAACAATCAAGATTAAAATTTAAAGAATTTAGTAATGAATATAACACCTTTATGAGTTTTAAAAATCATGATGAAAAAATGCAGATGATGATGAAAGCTATGATTGAAGAATGGCAAAAGGTAGAAAACTTTAGTGACCAAGCAACAGAGTATTTGCTCAAGGGTAGAGAGTCTTCTGATGTTGAAGCAAAAGCCATTATTGAAAATAAACTAATTCCTGTTTATTTAAAACAAATTGAAGTTATTAGTCAAATCGAAAAGACTCTTCAATCACAAGTTGATGCTGCTGTTTTGGAATCAGATAATTCCACTCATCGTACACAGACCATTTTAATTTTTATTGGAATTATCTCAACGATTGCATTAGTCTTAATTGGATTTATTATTGCAAGCCATTTGGCAAATTCTCTTTCTAAAGTCACCACTGAAGTACACTCTGCGGGTTCTCAAGTAGAAATGGCAGGAGAACAATTATCAACTGCTAGTCAGTCGTTATCATCAGGAGCAACAGAATCTGCCAGTGCTCTCGAAGAAACTGTTGCCTCGCTAGAAGAACTTTCAAGTATAGTTAAAATGAATGCAGATAATGCTAAAGAGGCAGCTTCCCTCTCTCAACAAAGTACTCGCTCAGCAGAAGATGGAGAAACTGAAATAAAAACTTTAATTTCAGCTATGGCTGAAATTAGTGACAGTTCCAAAAAAATTGAAGAAATCATCAATGTTATTGATGATATTGCCTTTCAAACAAATTTACTAGCGTTGAACGCTGCGGTTGAAGCGGCTAGAGCTGGTGAACAAGGAAAAGGGTTTGCTGTGGTTGCAGAGGCTGTGAGAAATTTAGCGCAAAGAAGTGCGTCTGCTGCAAAAGATATTAATACGTTAATTAAGGATTCAGTGAGTAAAACCGATCGAGGGGCTAAAATTGCTGATCAAAGTGGAGCGGTTTTAAAAAATATTGTTAGTTCTATTAAGAAAGTTTCAGATCTCAACAGTGAAATTGCCTCTGCCAGTATGGAGCAAGCAAAAGGAATTTCGCAAATAAGTAAAGCCATGAATGAACTCGATTCTTCAACGCAAACAAATGCTGCATCGGCAGAAGAAGTAGCAGCCTCCAGCGAAGAATTATCGGCTCAATCTGTATCCCTACAAAGTTTAGTCGGTGCGCTTAAGCAAGTTATTGATGGTAGCGAGGAATTACAAAAAACTGTTCGAGAGAGTTTTGATACTAGTTCACAGAGAATTCAGAAAATGCATCCTAAACTCAAAGTATTGAGTGGTGGTAAAGTTCAAAGTGGAAACAGAAAGAAAAAGACAAGTGCAGAAGAGGCGATTCCCTTTGAAGATTCGAGTATGTTTGAAAAAAAATTGGGTACAACGGACGACTTTTAACTAAGTGATAACATCGATAGTTTGTGAGAATAGGAGTTGATTCATGGAAATTCAAAATGAAAAAGCAAAATCAGGTCAGTATCTGACATTTCAATTGAAAAATCAGACCTATGGATTCTCAATTGCAAAAGTTCAAGAAATTAATAGAATGATGGATATCACTCCCGTACCAAAGACCGCTCGAAGTTTGGTTGGTGTGATTAATTTACGTGGTAAAGTTATTCCAGTTGTTGATTTAAGTTTACAACTTAATATGGGATCTGCAGAAATTTCAAAAAACACGTGCATCATTGTGACGGAAACAGAGAATGGGCCCATAGGTGTTGTTGTTGATTTTGTGAATAGTGTTATGGAAATTTCAGAAAAGCAAATCGAAGTTTTACCCGTGGTAAATCAATCAGAAAAAACTAATTTCATTATAGGGTTG
This sequence comes from uncultured Pseudobdellovibrionaceae bacterium, assembly GCA_964612425.1. GTDB lineage: Bacteria > Bdellovibrionota > Bdellovibrionia > Bdellovibrionales > Bdellovibrionaceae > CAUJGP01. Next base: position 82,827 of record CAZTDX010000007.1, on the reverse strand, counting down.
GCTAAAATAGATGAGCAAGTTGTGGTTCTTATGGATATTTTAGCCGTCTTAGCTAAAGAAAATTTAGTGAATTCATTGGAGTATGAGACACCAAGTGGTGAGGAAGCTCTTAAATGCCAATAAGCAATGTTGCTCCAGTGCCGAGCCTTTTAATTATTGAAGATGATATCCCATTGAGAGAAATGATTTTTGATATATTTGAAGAGGCTCCAATACAAAAGCATGCTGCTGGAGATGGAGTCGAAGCACTTAAGCTCATTGATCAAGGGATCATATTAGATTCAATTTTATGTGATATTAATATGCCAAATATGGATGGATTAGAGTTTTTAGAGCAGCTAAGAAAAAGGGGAATTGATACTCCTCTAATCTTTCTTACAGGAGAAGAAGATCCCTCGTTGATTATAAGAGGATTACAGAACGGTGCGTTTGATTTTTTATATAAATCGTCGGATTTAAAAAGATTATATAATGTAGTCGTAAGTGCGATAGAAGTTGGTTTAAGATTGAGAGTTCTCAAACAAAATTTATTACTTTCGGCTGCATTTACAAAGCTCAATTTCAATGAGCAAGAAATTAAGAGAAAGATTATAATGATGATGGCTTTTTTAGAAAGCAGAAAGAAGTCATTATGAGTCATAGTGATGCTTTAGCTGAATTTCAGAAAGAGTACATAAGTGAAGCTGGCTTTCTATTAGAACAGTGTGAAGAATCGTTTTTAAACTTAGAACGAGGAATTGATAAAGAAGGGGAGTTAGCAAAAATATATCGTGTGATTCATACTTTTAAAGGAGCTGGTGCTGCCGTTGGATTTACTGATATTGCTCAATTTACTCATATCGTTGAAGACTCATTATCTATTTTAAGGCTTTTTCCGAAGCTCTTAACTCCAGAAATCATTTCAACTTTACTTAAAGTTTCTGATGCTCTCAAAACAAGAATTTCCTATTTATCCACAGGGGGACGTGACAATTGGACTATTGAAGAACTGGTAGTGGAAGTTCAAGGCATGAGGGATTCACTTAAATTGAAGTCAAACGGAACGACCAATGTTGAGCCGATCATGGATGTTAAGAAAGATTTCAATTTAAATGAGGTTCAAAGTGAATCTAAAATAGAAGCTAAAACAGAAGAAAAGGCTGATGTAAAAACCGGCGTTGCAAGTGGGGGAGTGGTCCCTTCGGTTGTAAAAGTAGATACGGAGCGAATTGATAACGTACTTAATGCCGTTGGTGAATTAGTGGTAATCAAGAGCCAGTTAATCAACGAAATTCAATTGTCTGCAGAGCAAAATTCTAAGTTATCTGGAATAGTTTCTTTGCTCGATCGAACAATTAGAGAACTTCAAGATAAAGCTCTAAGTATGCGGATGATGCCGATTAAAAATATTTTTTTGAAAGCGCAAAGGATTGTAAGAGACTTATCACTAAAACTTAATAAACAAGTTAAGTTTGAGATGGAGGGTGAAGACGTAGAGCTTGATCGAACAATGGTGGATATCATTGCTGATCCATTAATGCATCTACTGAGAAACTCTCTTGACCATGGGATTGAGTCTCAAGATTTAAGAATGGCTAAAGGTAAGCCCGTTAAAGGTTTAATTCACTTAAAAGCTCAAACCGTTGGAAGTCGAATTTTACTTCAAATCAAGGACGATGGCGCGGGAATTCGTCGCGATAAAATTATTAAGAAAGCTATAGAAAAGGGTTTTTTGAAGTCTGAAGAAGATGGTAAACTTCTTTCCGATAACGAAGTGTTTCAATTTATTTTTAAACCTGGATTCTCAACTGCTGAGCTTGTGACGGATGTCTCAGGTCGAGGTGTAGGTATGGATGTTGTGAAAACTAATATCGATAAGGTCCGGGGAACTATTCAGATTGAAAGTAGTGTTGATTTAGGAACTTGCTTTACTATTTCATTGCCTCTCTCGACTTCCATAACTGAAGGTTTGCTGATTAATATAAATGGGCATCCTTATATATTAGCACTCGACAATGTGATTGAAATAGTGGACACCAAAAATATTGATATTACTTCGATGATTGAGGGCGGAAAAGTTCTTTGTCTTAGAAATAAATTCTTTCCACTTATTGATTTAAGAAAAGTCTTTACAAGAAATGATGATTTAAAAAATAAAAATCATTTAGAAAGGGCGCGATCAAGTTTAATTTTAGTGGAATCAAAAGGGGCTATCTTTGCCGTTATGATGAATGAAGTTTACGGACAAACTCAGGTAGTACAAAAACCCCTATCTAATTACTTTAGTGATAATCATACAAGTCTATCGGGTGCGGCTATTTTAGGAGATGGTCGAGTGGCCTTAGTTATTGATGTCGATGAATTAACAAAAATGAAAGCTCGCAATGAATGAATCTCAAGAGTTATTTCAAAAATTACAAAAGGACACAAAAGGATTTTTATTTTTGAGCGAGTATTTAAGACAAAATGTTGGAATTTCTATGCCTTTAAATTCCAAGAATCAGTGTTTAATGGCAAGTCGCTTAGCTCGTTTAATACGAGATTATTCCATTAATTCTTATTCCCAGCTCTATACTCGAATACAAAAAGGAGAAGTAAGTTTACAAAAAGAGTTTATCATGGCTTTAACCACTAATACGACGCATTTTTTTAGAGAAGAAAAGCATTATGGCGTGTTATATGACTGGCTTGAAAGATTTTCCAAGCTGAATAAAAAAGATGATGACGTTCGTATTTGGTGTGCTGCTGCAAGTTCTGGCCAAGAGCCTTATTCAATTGCTATGACCTGTGAGTCATTTAAGGAATTACATTTTGATTTTAATTACCGAATTCTTGCAACAGATATAGATCTAAAAATTTTATCGAAAGCCCTTAGAGGTGAATATCTTCCTTCAGAAGTTAAAAATATATCTGACGAATTAATTTCAAAATATTTTAATGTGGTTGAAACGTCTGTATCTGAAAAGCGATATCAAGTTAAAAAACATATTTCAAATGCAATTACCTTTGCACCATTTAATCTTAGAGAAGAACACTACCCATTTAAAAAGAAATTTCATTGTATCTTTGTGCGCAATGTATTTATTTATTTTGATCATTCATTAATACAACAAATTCTCAACAATATGGCTGAATATTTATATCCGGGAGGATTACTTTTTTTGGGTCATTCAGAATCGGGAACAATGAAGTCGCCCTATTATAGTATGATTGAGCATGCTGTCTATAAACGATTGTAAATAAAATCGGAAGGTAAAAATGACAGAAAATAATTATTATTTACTTCCTGGTCAAATCTATGCAACTAATGAAGACACATTAATATCTACAATTCTTGGATCATGTGTTGGTGTGGTAATTTATGATCCTGTGAATAAAGTTGCAGGATTGAACCATTATTTACTTCCTAAGCCCTTGTCTGGAGAATCTAGTGGGCATCGTTTCGGATTTTATGCAATACCTGAATTAATTTTGTCAGTGATAGCGATGGGTGCTGACCACTATAATTTAAAAGCAAAGGTCTTTGGAGGCGCACATGTTTTAGGAGGAGTGAGTGAATCATTAGATGTAGGATCTCATAATGTTCGATACGCATTCAATTATCTAAAATCTCTTAATATCCCTATAGTTGAAAAAAATGTTGGTGGCACTCGTGGGAGAAAGATCTGCTTAAATACTTTAGATTTTTCAGTAAAACATAGTTTAATGTCTGAAAGGGAAGTGGCATGAGTGCCTTAAAGTCAGAACAAAATACACGAAAACGTATTAAAGTACTCATTGTAGATGATTCTTCTGTCTTTAGAATGTTACTATCTCGTCTTTTAAGTTCAGACGATGAAATTGAAGTTGTTGGTGTGGCCCCTGATGCCTTTGTTGCACGTGATAAGATATTATCCTTAAACCCAGATGTGATGACACTTGATGTAGAAATGCCGAAAATGGATGGCGTAAGTTTTTTAGAAAAAGTCATGGCTCACAAACCAATACCCACAGTGATGTTGAGCAGTTTAACTCAAGAAGGTTCTCAGTATGCGATGAAAGCTTATGAGGCTGGAGCTGTTGAGGTATTGCCCAAACCAACCATTGTAGATGATCTTACAATGAATGAAGCCTCTCAAGAATTGATCAACGCCGTTAAAGCCGCAGCACAGTCTCAACTGAAGGTACCAATTAAAGCTAAATTAAATTTATTGAATACCAAAAAACTAAAACCGCAAGGAACTCACATTACCGAAAATATTCTAGCCATCGGATCTTCAACAGGAGGGACAACAGCCTTAAAAACTATATTATCACAGTTACCTGAACATATCCCGCCCATTTTGATTGTTCAACACATGCCACCCGTTTTCACTAAGGCTTTTGCTGAGCATTTAAATCAAATTTGTCCGTTTTTTGTGAAAGAAGCGGAAGATAGTGAGCGAATTGAATCCGGCACCTGTTATATTGCTCCCGGAAATTTTCATATGGAAATAGTAAAACGAGGCCCTTACTTTTATGTTTCTTTAAATCAAAAACCGCAACTCCATGGCGTGCGTCCTGCTGTGGACTATTTAATGCAATCTGTTGCTCAAACTGTTGGTGCAAAATCTACGGGTGTTATTTTAACCGGAATGGGTATCGATGGAGCCGGAGGACTTTTAGAGATGAAAAAAGCCGGTGCCTTTACTATTGCTCAGAATGAGGAATCTTGTGTTGTCTTTGGAATGCCAAAACAAGCTATAGAGTGCGGATCTGTCAAAGCCATTGTTTCTCTCAATCAAATGGCTCAAGAATTAATAAAGCATTTTTGAAATTCAAGAAAATAAATGAATTATATTTATTGCACTAGTTATTAGTGCTTTTAACTGGGAAACGATCTGCAATCATTTCAGCTAATGCTGCAATAGTTAAAGATGGGTTAGGGCCAAGCGAGGTTGGAATTATGCTACCATCGACGACATATAACCCAGGATAATCAAAACTCTGCCCATCAGTTCCAACAGCACCATCCTTTGAAGAGTCTGCCATAGGGCATCCCCCAAGCGGATGAACGGCAATGATCTTATGTAAATGAGTTAAGGGATTATCTACAAAGGTGCCCTGGAGTTTTTCTGCTAAGTTTTGCATTTCCTTTCGTACGCGGTCATAGTGAAGCTCGCTTCCTTTAATTTTCCATTCTATAATGGGTTGTCCATCGGCGCGTAATTTTATTTCGCCATCGGAGCGGTCTCGCCCCATACCTAAAAATAAAAAAGCTTTATTGATGAAATCACCTTTATCGATGGCTCTCGCAAATTCATCACCAATGTTAATTTCATGGCTGGGTTTTAAAAACGGGATATAAGGAGCTAAGAAGTTTTTGATGTAGTGAATGCCTAACTTTAAAAAAGCCCAAAAACTTTTCGGCTGCCAAATTTTTCCTGATAAGTACCACGCTAGTCCAATGGGAAATCCGGCTTCTTGAATGGTGCATCCATGAGGATAACCATCGGGATAATCTTTAAAGCGATATTTTATTGCACCAGTGATGACCGGACCGTTGGTGGGATCAATAAAATGTTTGGTATCTATAGCCGTACCTTCTAAGTCTCCATTTCCACACCATTTTTTTCCTACCCATGAGTTTAGTTTAGGGAGACAATTCAATTGTTTCATTCTAAGAAGTAAGGCAGTGCTACCAAGTGACCCAGCAGAGACAACAACCTTTGAAGTTGTTAGGGTGGTTATTTCTTGAGGGTTTAAAGGGTTTTTGTAGGTGATTTTAAAGCCTCCTGTAGGGAGTGGTTCTATAAATTCAACTTCAGCATGGGTTCGGATTTCTAATGGACTTTTATTTATAACTTTATTTTGAGCACGAACTAAATAATTTAAGTCGAGTGTGTTTTTAGCATGAATATTACATCCAATGTCACATTCTCCGCACTTGGTGCACTTGGATTGTGTTGCGCCATGCTTATTGAGCGATTGATGTCCTGGGTAATCTCCTTGAAAGCGAATAGCAAGCGCGGGCAAAGTAAAAGTAGGTGTCGACAAGGCATCAACTGGGGGAGTGAGTTCACTTGCAATTTTTTTGAAAACTTGTGTTTTGGGAGTTTGTGCATAGAAAGGATCTGAATCGATGGGGTAGGGAGAGGCTTCCATGGTGCTGAGCACACGATCATAGTAAGGGTCTAAAGTATCTTTGTTTATACCCTGCGGCCATCCATAAAAATAATCATGATCCATGGGCATTAGCACATTGGCATAGATGAGACTGCCACCACCCAAACCGCTAGCGGTGACACTCATTAAATCGCTCTCAGGATAGTCACGAATTTCCATGATACCGAATTTTTTATCAGCAGGGTCCCAAAAAAGTTTTTTTCTAACATCGTGGATTCGTCTCGGAAACTCAAACATGTTCCAGCGTTTGCCTCGCTCGAGCAAGCAAACATGATAACCCTTTTCAACCAGTCGACAACTCATCACGGAGCCACCAAAGCCAGAACCAATAACAATAACATCATAATCCACGCTGAGGACTCCTTTAGGTATTATGTTTTTTTAAAAACTCTATATAACGAGGAAATATTTCACGATGACAATTTTTTCCCATAAAAATATCCTGATGGCCATAGCCAATGACTTCCCATAGTTCATGTGATTTTCCATTCTGAGTTTGGGAAAGAGCCTTAAAGGTTTTTGAATGAGAATCGGGAAATACATGGTTTTCTTTTCCCGTGACAAAGAGTGTGGGAGGAAGTTCTCGCTCTAAAGCTTTGTCAAGATAACGTTCTTGCTTTCCCCATCGATCTTTTTTGAATCGGAGTGATTGCCCTGCAAAAATCATTTTTCTAATGTGACGATAAAAATGAAAGCTGGTTCCTCCAAATAAATCGACAATTCTTCGGTGAGTGATCGGGTGAATATTTTCATGCTTATAAGGCCCCGGAAATCCCCAGCCCCACATAAAACTTAAAAAATGACATGCAGGTTCTCGACATTCGCGGTGGAAAAACTGAATAAGCCAAGTTATCCAACGTCCAAAGGATGGGCCAGGAAAATAGGCCATTCGAGGGCTTATGTACGGGTATCCAAAAATATATTCAAAGATTGCAGGACCTAAACATAATTTAATGAGTGCCGGCCAATGTACTTTGGGCGTTAATGAAACACTGCCTGAGATAACTGAATTAACATTTTGAATGCTTCCTGAGGCAAGGCCACACCACAACGAAAGAGAACCAACACAATGAGCAATGATATTAATTTTAGTTTCTTTGCCACACATTTTTTTGATAAATTCTATGGCAGCCGGATAATCATTCTCAGCCACATCATCGAGCGTGTAACGGTGTGGACCAAGATTGTACGTTAAACGACCACTGCCTCGCCAATCTAGCGACCAAACATCGGTAAAACCATTTTGGTGAAGAAAATTTACAATATTTTCATGTTCGGGCATAATAAACATATCAGTTGATTGTGTCAGACCATGCGAAAGAAGAATCACATGTTTTGTGGGTCGTAAACAAAATCTCTGGAGTATGAGTGTGAGTCCATCGCTCGTGTTGATGTGGTAGAGCTCCTTTTTTCCTAAGGCGACCCCTTCCGACGTATGTATAGGGAAGTAATGCTCATTCCATCGCTGAGACGTTGTAGAAAAGAACGCAGGCGCATAGGTTTCCCAGATCTTACCCGCAAAGAACTCTATAAAAAGTAAAAAGGCTTGTTGTTGTTCATGCAGGTTGGGTGCTTCCGATTTAAATGTAGTGAGTTGCTTAAGAAAATCAGAAACACTAATATGGAGAACTCCAACTTTTATAATATCTGGAGCTTCTGAAAGATTAAATCTAGAATGTCCTTTCCAAAGATAAAAGTACAATGTTGTGGTTTGTTTCCAAATTTGGGTTTCTTCTTCTTTTAGAATTTCTTTAAAGCCGTAAAAAGTATAATCCTGTCCACGGAGGTTAAAGAAAAGAGTGTAGTGCATTTCTTTCGCAACAGTTCGTTCAATGCTACTCGTGGGAGGAACGAAGAGATTAAAAAAGCCCGAAGTGATAGAAATAGGAGTGGGACTGAGAGAGGGAATCGTGATGGTACCCGTGACGCTAGCCTCTTTATCTGAAGAATCGATAAATTCAGGAACATCAGAAATTTGAATAGTAAGAGTGAACTCGACCTCTTCGGCACTGGGACTTTGTTCTGCAGTTGTAAAGTTAAGCACTCCGAGAGGATAATTAATCTCTTGTTGTTTAAAGTTAAAATCTAATCCATGACCGGACATTCGTTCAGTAAATTCTAAGGGCCAATTTTTATTATTTTTCATGCTGATAGTAGTTTCTTTCCGGGGTTACTTTTTGATTCATGAGTTGAAGGAAGCTTTAATTTAAAACAAGTGCCACGCTTAAATGTTGGAGTGTCAACTTCTGATGTAACCACATCTATTTTTCCATCTAATTTTTCAGTAAAATCTTTTACTAATGGCATGCCAAAGCCCGTTCCACTTTCTCCAGAGGTTCCTTTTCTGTGAGTTTGCTCACTGGGACTGAAAAGGTTTTTCACAATTTGCGGTGGTATTCCAATGCCATAATCTCGAATTTCAATAGCAATAGTATTGCCATCCTGATGTGTTGCTAATTCAATGGTATCGTTGGGACAAGAAAATTTGACCGCATTGGTTAAAATATTAGTAAGGATAACTTGAGAGAGTACCGTTGAGTCTCCAAGAATATAAGGTTGTGTATGATTGAGTTTACAAATGAAGTTTATTTGTTTTTTTTCAAATGTAATTTTTAAATCATGCTGAAGTTCATCGATGATTTGCTGTAAAAGTATGGGTTTTTTTTCTAGCTTAGTTTTGCCATCCTTAAGAGCTGTGAAGGATTTTACACGTTCAAGAAGGGCTTTAATATTATTCGACGAACGTAAAATGTTTTGAAACGATTTTTCGGGGTCGCTCGCTTTTCCTTTTTTAAGAATTTCTGCAGTATAGAGAATAGCTGTTAGCGGATTCGCAATATCGTGCACTAACAATCTCAAAAGTCGATTGATTTCATTTTTCTGATCATGAATTTGCTCCTGAAAATTAGATTCACTTCGAATAAAATAAATGCTTGTAATAAATGAGTAAAAGAGAAAAAAGAAAATATTGATCGATCTTTCTTGGGAGGGGTTTATTTTATCAATCATAATGTTAGTATTGATTCCATTCGCCTCCATAACAACAGAAGCTATGAGAAAGAGAGTAACAATACTTACGCTTATCACGGCTGGTCTTATGCCAAGAAGAATTGCTGTACTGAGAGGGATGGCTGATAACCAAAATATTCCAGGAGCATTGATTCCTCCTGAAGTCCAGAGGAGTAATAAAAGACAAGAAGAAGCGGGAATCAAAACTAAATAAGATGCAATCACTATTTTTTTTGTTTTCTCATAAAAGAAAGGAGCTAAAGATAGCAGCGTCAATGTAATTATAAATACTATGTTAAACGAGTTGGTTTTAAATTCAAAATTATAACGAAAAAAATAACTAAAGATGACTAAATAGCATGCCCAAAAAACTATACGGAGATATTTCAATTTTCTTTCGAGTAATGGATTATTCGACATTGGTGATTTTTTGAAGAAAAACATAACTTATTTAAACACATTCACTATTTAAGAAATAGTTAATTTTCCATATTTAAGACTGTACTTTGGTAGTGAACATTAAATCTTAATGCAACTTAATTTGTTTATAGTTTAAACAATGAAGTTTTATTTTAAATTTTTTAATTAAAAATAATTCCTATAAATTTCTCAAATTGAGAAGTTCGGTTGAAATTGTTAGAGAAATCCTGTCTTAGAGTGAAACTGTAAAAGACTTCTACCTTCGAAAATTTAATCACAGTGGAATTAAAAAAATAATCCGATTAGAATCTAATAAAAGGTAACTCGAAGATGAGCTTGGGGAAGTTTGGAGTTTTGACCTTTAGAATAAAAGGGGGATTTATGAAGTTTTTTCATTCCATTCAATTCATACGAATATTGGCTGTTCTGTTTGCTCTTACAACCTTTTTTTCTAATTGCAGTCAGGAGGGTTATAAAACCAGTCAATCCACTGATCCAACCAATGCAGATAACAATAATAATGATAATGCCAACACAGATCCTTTTAGCGATGATCAAGACAATAATCCTGACGCCTTGGTTTTTGATGTTCAGGCTGAGGACAGTCTCCCTACGGGTTTAGCTGATAATTATCATTTAAAGGTAATGATGGATATTGCTACGGAAGACACTAATAAGCCAGGCGCAACATTTTTAATGATGATATTTAAAGCAGAAAGATATTTTTGCACCAGTGGTTGTACTGATGTTTTGAAATGGAAAAAATGGTCATCCAGTGATTCTAGTACCAAGTGGTCTAATAGCGGAGTTCGTACAAAAGTTGGAATTAACTCCATTAATGAAATTGGACATCAATCAGTATATGAAGGAAATATGAATATGATTCAATACGGGGGCGCTGAGTTGTTTGCCGGTTATGGTATAGGAAGTAGTGAATTAGAATGTGCCAACGAAATGTTAAATGCCAATCGTTTCAAAAAAGTGGGGGCAATTACCGTTCAAGCTATGAAGTTCCTTATTGGTGATCCAGTTCTTGGAGGAAATATTACTGATTTAGCTAATTATAATTTGTTGGGAATGATAATACCTTCTATGGCTGATTATGGTTCTCCAGGATATTATTTTGTCGTCGGTCAGTCTGCGGATGGCAAGACATATTATTTTAAAGCCAACAGGGGCGATGGCAGTGGTCAGTATGATTGGGTAACTGGAGATTTAACTGAGGCTAATTTAGCTCTTCATTATACAGATATGACAACGGCACTTAGTAATAAAATAATGACGATTCATCAAGGACCTGCTACAGATTGGGTAGACGTAAAAGTTTACATTGGTTATGGAGTAGGAATGACAGCCGCCGCTGCAGCCCATGATGTTTTAGGGAATAGTAAGTTTAATTCAACTCCCTTTATTGTTGGAAAATAACTAAAATCAGTTTAGATTATGCTTTTTTTCAGCATAAACTAGCTTAGATGAGGTCACAATTGTTCAGTTAATTAAAACAAAGCAGAGTCTGGCCAACCCATTCTAGAGGCGACAATTCGAGTAATTTCACTGGCAGTCTCCTCTAGAGCTCGCTCTGTGACATTAAAGACTGGCCAGCGTTTATTTTTTCGAAAGATGTCCTCGGCATAAGCGAGTTCATTTTCAATATAAGATAGAGAGGCATATTCTCCCCCAGGGTCAGTCCCAAATTTTTCTAAGCGGTTTCTGCGAATTCTTTGAAGACTGGGGAGATCGATAAGAAGCCCAACAATTTTTCTTTGGTCAACTTTAAAAAGCTCTTCAGGCAAAGCTTGGTTAAGCACCAACGGAATATTAACAACCTTCCATCCCTTGTGGCTTAAGAAAATGGAAAGTGGAGTTTTACTCGTGCGGCTAATTCCAACTAAAATTATGTCCGCCTTATCTAAATCAGTGAGGCATTTTCCATCGTCATGCTTGACAGTATACTCAATAGCTTCAATCCTTCGAAAATAACGTTCATCAACAGCACGCAGAATTCCAACCTTATGTTGATCATCACTCACTCCTAGGTAGGAGCTGAGCTCTCCCAAGAGAGGGCCAAGCAAGTCAAAGGAGAATAACCCTTTTTCACCTGCGAGGGTTCTTAATTTTAGACGAAGCTGTGGGGCAATGACCGTGTAAATTAACATAGCTCGAGCTTGAAAGGCTTCATCAACAAGGCTTTCAATTTGTTGTTCATTACGAATATTTTTATATCGCAATATGGTGATGTCACTTTCTGGGAATTGAACGAGCGCGGCTCTTGTCATGGTCGCTGCGGTTTCTCCAGTGCTATCAGAGATGATGTAGATGGTGCCTTTATTCATCGACCACCGACAGTCCTTCAGTAAGCGAAGCGTGCTGCTCGCATAGATGATTCCAGTGTGAAAAATCGGATTGCGGAGGTAGGAAAAGTCGTAGGTTGGAAACTTTAAGTTGAGCTTTTATTTTCTCTAAAGTACTAATAAACAATTCTTCTTTATCCTTTTCATAGGGAACAGTCACGAGCCAGTCCGTCGGTAACCACTGACTTGCTGGAACGAGAAGCGGTTCTGACACAGGAATTTGCGGTGGTTCGATTTCACAGGTTTCTAGAATTTTTAATAACCACGGGTGCATTTTAGGTCTTGAATGCAATTCATTGGTTGTTAATGAAAAATGAGTGAGCCAATTAAGCCGTTGATACCAGGTGGACTCTGGCAACATGGGTAAAATCCAAAGGGAGTCGCCAGGGTCTAAGGCATGGGAGGGCTCAAGCAAAAGCGCCATATTAGAGTCCTCGTGCGATTTGATCTAAAAGCCCATTAATAAAACTAGCGGAATCAGTTCCACTGTAAATTTTTGCTATTTCCAGGGCTTCGTTAATCGCAATTCCAGCAGAAAGTGGGGTTGGTGCAAATTTCATTTCATAAATAGCAATGCGCAGAAGGTTGCGATCAATCGTAGCCATGCGGTCTAATTTCCAATGGGCACTATTTTTTTGAATGAGGCTGTCAATTTCATTTTTATGAGTATGAATTCCTTGGATGAGGTCCTTGGCGTAGTGCTTAATGTCTGCGGTGAACTCATCGGCAGAGGCCTCTTGAGTTCGTATGATATCTTCAATGCGTAGAGGCTCTGAAAACTCTGATTGAAATAATTGTTTAAGAGCAAGTTCGCGAGATTTACGGCGCATGAGATGTTTTTCCTTTAGTTTCTATGGAGTAGTTTCTGGTTGGTCTGTTATTGGAGGCGTGGTTACAGTGGTTGCTTGAGATTCAGCCTGAGTGTCATCTTCCAAGGTTTCAAGAAATTCTTGCACATCTTTGAAGGTTCTATAAACGCTGGCAAAGCGAACATAGGCGACGTTATCGAGGCGTCGAAGTTCCTGCATAACTCTATGCCCAACGGTATTAGAGGAGATTTCTTTTTCGATGCGTCCGAGGACCCATTGGGTGACAAGTTCAACGATGTTTTCCATTTGAGCTAGGCTAATGGGTCGTTTTTGGCAGGCGGCTTGAATTCCGCGAAGTACTTTTTCTCGGCTATAAGGTTCTCTTCGACCATCCTTTTTGATGATGAATGGGTATTGAACCATCAAAGTTTCAATCGTACTAAAACGACCCTTGCATGGAATGCATTCGCGGCGTCGCTTTATGATTTCACCCTCTTTTTGAATTCGAGTGTCTAAGACCCTGTCTTCGTCTTTACCACAATAAGGGCATTTCATCTAAGATCTCCCATGGTCTCACGAAAATTTTCTTTGCTCATGATCAATCTTGTAGAGAGGAGTCTAAAAGTGGTCAATAAGAACTATTAAAGTGGTTCAAATCAAAGTCTGCTTTGCGTTAGTTTTCATTCATGAATTGGGAATTTTTATCAAGACGAAAGTTTTCATTGGGCTTTCGTCGATAATTTTATCAAGATATACTGACAAAGGTTTAATTTTGAGTCTATTCTTAAATGTATAACACGCTGTAGGTTAAAATTATGAGAAAAACGGTTATTCAATTTATGGAAATTGTTCAATTTGTTTGCAAAAAGAGTTTTGCTTTTAAAAAAGTGATTTTGTTTAGTTGTTATTTGTTGGGAATGACTGCTTTGTTAGCCCCTGGCGAGTGGGCTAGGGCTGAAAAAATACTGGTTGAAGAGAATGCTCTTTCTGCTACTCCCGTCAAAAAAGAACCCGTTGTCGGTCGTGCCGCAGCTCAAAGGTATTTTATTAAAGGGGATCATTCCCTCAATTCAGTAAATGCACGACTTCTCAGCCTACATGTTGGCGGGTATTTGCGCTCAAAAGCCTATCAGTGGGGGGATCATTCAACTTATGAGCGAGCCGGAGTGCAAACTACGGGCGTAACATACAAAGTGGGTGAGTGGACTCAAGCTATGGATCTTAATTTGCGTATTGATTATATGCAGTTTGAATTCGAGCATTCAAAGCCTATCAAGATTAGTTTTTTACCCCTCTTAACATTTCCAGATTCAGCGACAGGTTTTCCCCTTTATTTTGGAATTGGAGCGGGGCCGGGTATTTTTCTGAGCCAAATGGAAAAAGAATCCAATCTCAGCTTAGATTATCAGCTCATCTTTGGCGTAAGGTGGCTTGATGTTTGGCGCCAATCAGGATTTTTTATCGAAAGTGGTATTAAAGATCATGTGCATTTGCTCTCTGATGGCCAGTTTATGAGTCAGTTTTTGACGGCTGGGGCGGTATTTAGACTTTGAAAAATAATTCTCCAAAAATTCATCCCATTTTGGTGGAGTCTGTTGCCGCCTCCGTAAGACTTATTTTCAGTGAGAAAAAGTACGCTGATAAAGTGATTGAGTCGAATCTCAAATATTACAAAAAATGGGGATCGCGGGATCGTCGGTTTTATGCTGAGTCTGTCTATGAGATGGTTCGATGGTGGCGCTTTTTGTGGTGGCTTAAAGGGGACGCTCCTCTCGACGATTTAACATCTTTGAAAGAATTGTGGGCTTATTGGTGGATTTGGAAACACGGTGAGATTCCTGATCTTTTTCGAGAAAAATTCCAAGCCCAAGGAGTTGGTGATAAAATTCAAGCTGCTCTCAAGCAAGAACCACCTCCTGCCATTCGGCACTCCATTCCTGATTGGCTTTATGAGAGAGGAGTGGAGGAGCTTGGTGAAGAGAAGTGGCTGCAAACGCTTCCGTATTTAAATAAACAAGCTTTAGTTTATTTACGAAAGAATTCACTCAAAGTGACATCCGCTCTTGATTTGATTTCAGCACTGAAAGATGAGGAAGTGTTGTTAGATAAGGTGGCTCTGGAGGGTGCCGATGACACTTTTGCTTTAAAAGAGCGAAAAAATGTTTTCTCCACGGAAACTTTTAAAAAAGGTTTTTTTGAGGTGCAAGATTTATCCTCGCAACTGATTGCCCCTCTATTGGATGTGGCGCCAGGGATGAGAGTGATTGATGCGTGTGCGGGAGCCGGTGGGAAGTCCCTTCACCTCGCAGCTCTTATGAAAAACAAAGGCAAGCTCATTGCCATGGATATTCACGAGTGGAAATTAAAGGAACTCAGAAAGCGTGCCGCTCGTAACGGCGTAGATATTATAGAAGTCAAAGTCATCGAAGGTCAAAAAACGCTCAAACGATTATCTGAAAGTGCTGATCGACTCTTATTAGATGTTCCCTGCACTGGCATTGGCGTTTTACGTCGAAATCCTGATGCCAAATGGAAGCTCACACCTGAAGAACTCTCAAGACTCAATGTTCTTCAAAAAGAAATTATAAACTCTTACTCCCGACTTTTAAAGCCTGGCGGAAAAATGGTTTATTCCACTTGCAGTATTTTGCCTTCTGAAAACCAAGAGGTCGTAAAAGATTTCTTAAGTAAACAACCACAGTTTACATTGCTAAAAGAGAAAATAATTCTGCCACAGGATTTTAACTCTGATGGCTTTTACGCCGCCTTACTAGAGCGAAAATCTTAAGGAATATCCCAGTCGCCCTTTCTATTTTTAAATGGAATTTATTTACCAATCAATGGGCTTATAATCTTTAAGGAATTTTCCTACCCAATGATGGCCTGTTGATATTCCCAGAAAAAAGGGATCGCATACTCGAGCGGCTCCATCCACGATATCAAGTGGCGGTTGAAAATCATGAAACTTTTGAACCTTTTCGACTTGATCCGCAGGGTTTTCATCGGTAACCCATCCCGTATCTACGGCATTCATAAATATGCCATGTTTAGCTAGATCGGCTGCTGCCGTGTGAGTCATCATATTGAGAGCCGCTTTTGCCATATTCGTGTGAGGATGTCTTTCTGGCTTTTTAAATCGATAAAATTTACCTTCCATCGCGGTCACGTTAACAATGTGTTTTTGGCCGGTGTAATCTTTTTTCATTAACGGCAAAAGCTTACTGGTCAGCACAAAGGGGGCAATGGCATTTACGAGTTGCACTTCCAAAAGTTCAGGAGTTGGGACTTCATCAATTTTATAGCGCCAACTATTGGTTTCTCTAAGGTCTACTTGTTGAAGATCCGCATCTAGTTTGTTTGTAGGGAACAGAGAATTGAGATTTTCATTTTTATCATCTTGATAAGGTATTTGTGAGAGTTGGGCTGAGGATAATATTCCAATCCCTTGGGTGGGTGAGTTTGAGAGTGTGGTCAGGCTGAGCGGAAAATCACTACTCTTGGTTGATAGCGCCGATTGATTTTGGTTATTAGATTGCTCCAGATGAAACTTACATTTATCAAAAGCTTTCAGAAGCTCTTGTTGAGACTGGGATAATAGTGATGATGGAGTCAGTTCTGCTTCCATTAGGTGCGCAAAAAAAGCTGGCGGACGACGCACGGTTTGAGCCGCATTATGAATGATAATATCGAGCCGATCGAGAGTTTGATTTAAGTAGTGTGCAAAAATTTCCACACTGGGCGTATGACGTAAATCAAGACCGAAAATTTCAAGGCGATCCTTCCAATCATTAAAGTCCTCTTCCTTAGAAAAGCGAGACGCCGAATCTACTGGGAATCGAGTGGTGGCAATCACTCTGGCCCCTGCTCGAAGCATAAGGAGAGTCGCTTGGTAACCGATTTTAAGTCTTGATCCAGTAATGAGTGCTGTTTGCCCCTTGAGAGAAGCGACTTGAAATCGCTTTTGGTAATTGAGATCGCCACAAGGCACGCAAAGGGCATCATAAAAAAAATGGATTTCTGTAAACTCAGAATTGCACGTATAACATTTTTTGGGGCTAGAGTAGAATTTTTTCTCAGAAGAGTTGTTAGTAAAATGCTTTTGTAATTCTTCCGTTGAAAGTGCTTTGGGCGCCACAAAAACTGGGGTTTGTCTGGCCTGTCGAATTCCAGTGTGGAGGCGGAGTTGTCGATCTCCACTAGTTTCTGAGCTTTTAATGACGAGATTTCTTTCTTTTCGTCGGGAGCGGATTTCATTGCGATTGGGCCTCGATAATTTCCCGGCGGCTCTCATCAGAGCAATTCGCTCACTCTCTGTGAATTTTGCTAAGACTTGTGGGTTTTCAGCAAGAGATTCAAGTGTACGTATAATGGAATCGAGATTAATATCATTGGTAATCATCGAGTCGGTGTAACTAGAATCAATCTAAAAGTCTACTTCAATTGCTATTTAATTATTAAAAATTAAGTCCAATGGAGCCACCAAGAGTCCAAGAATCGCCCTTAGCTGTTCCATAATTGCGATCGTCCCAAATAAAAGGAATATTTTCGTCTTTAAAATTCACTAAATCATAGACCAAATTTACACCCCAAAACATTTTTTTTCGAAGCATGGGGAGTTCGACTCCCATCCCACCATTAAATCCCATCACTCCGGGATCTGACATGCTACCAGGAATCGCGCTAAGGCGAACAACGTTGGAGTATGAGGCTATGCCTACTATAAAGTAGGGATTTAAGTCAGCAAGTCCCTTGGTTACGTTTTGAGTGTTTAAAAAGTACTTTACAGAAAAACCCAAGTTATTCATGCTGGAGTTCCCAGTTAAATTTGTATCTGTTGAGCGGAAAGAAGCAGGAGATTCTGTAGATTGCCACTGTAATTGTACAGCAAAGTGAAGGTCGAAAAAGTAGCTAACAAAAAGTCCATAGCGAAAAGAAGATTGATATTTTTGTGCACGTTCACCAGTGTAGTTAATCATGCCACCCAGTAGTCCAATACTCAACATACGGCCATTTTTGAAAAAATTAATATCTTCTTGTTCATCAGGATTGGATTCAAACTCCGAAAAATCGGCAAAGGGATCAAAGGTATCTTCATCGCCATCGCTTTGATGGCCGTCTTTACTCTGCGCTGGTGATCGTCCACTGCCGTAAAAAGAGTTGTTACGACTTTTGCCCTTGGAGCTTGCCTGAGACGGTAAAATAAAGGATGTAAGAATTACACCAGCATAAATCAAAGTCTTTATCACCAGAGGCCCCCCTCTATTTATCAAACAGAATGATCTTAAATAAATAAAATTTACATTACTTCATTATGAAGTTATTTCAAAATCGACCAAACTCCTCTTGAGGATTACTTTGGGACGAATCACCATTTTGTTACTCTTACATTATGATCTAAAATAAAACTAACTTCTATATATTTATAGAAGTGTCCTAAAACGACACACACTTTGGTCAATTTTCAACTGTTGAGTTGCGGCTTGATCCTTAAAAAAGAGTGTGGTTTAAGCGGCTCATGAATCAACGGATTCTCACATTAATATTCTTTTCAATTTTCACAGTCTGGGCTTATTTGTACCCATACCAGTGGTGGATGCAGTATTCTAATATCGTGGAATCTGCTCCTAAAAAAGAATCTCCTTCGGATGAAAAAAAAGAAGGAGATACTCTTTTGCCCAAAGCCTTTTGGGGAGCTAGCCTCATAAAGGATGAAGATGTCGCAAAGTCTAAACCAAAAATAAATAGCTCCAAGCCAGACTCTGGTGTGGATGTGGCTACCCCTATCATGGATGAAATCAAATCTTGTTTTGGTGCCAACGGTCCTGTGTCTATGTTGAGAACGGAAAAAGGCGATTTTAATCGTTTACTGTCAAGTCTTCAAGCCGAACTCGGCCCCGTGAAAGAAGATAACTTACTGGAAAAAAAGGTCGCCCTCGGAATGAAAAATGGCACCAAACGAACTTTGGTCTATGAATGGATTAGCCCTGAAGAGGGAAGCGACGTCTACTGGCACGAACTGGACGATGAAGGGTTTCCTAAGGCCATCGACTTACCAGAAGGTGTAGGGAACGATCTTGCGAGCTTTGAATCCTTAAAACAGTACGGAAGTCCGGGGAGCGTATCAGAAGTGCGCTTGATTCAACTTCAGTCGGATGTTCAATTGGGTGTTGAAAAAACGGATGATATCATACAAAATTTTTCACTCAAAGACGAGGAGCACATCATCAAATGCCGCAAAGATCCTGTGAAGGGCTTTGTTTGCGACTGCTTGAATTAAACTGTTCAGATGAATCGAGTTATTTTCGAACGGCCGTAGTATAGAGGTGAATAAGTCTTTCTACTTCTTGAGCTGATGTGCATTCCAGAAGTTTCTTCGTCAAAAGTTCACAAGCTTCATAGGTACTAGCAATAATTTTCTTTTTTATCTTGAGTAAGGACTGAGGAGCCATGCTCCACTCCGTCATCCCACAGCCAACCAAGAAGGGGAGTAGGTCGATCATGGCCCCCATTTCACCACACAAAGACACCTCGATCGAATTTCTTTTTGCGGCATCAACAACCATCTTAATCAATCTTAAAACAGAAGGTTCATAGGGAGTGTAGAGTGATTTTACATCAGAGTTTAAGCGATCACAGGCGCAAGTGTATTGAATTAGATCGTTGGTGCCGATACTAAAAAAATCAACTTGCTTGGCAAAGTCCGCAGCCATTATAGCAGCAGAGGGAACCTCAATCATAATACCGGAGCGGATAGTTTCGGAGACCGTTATCCCTTGCTGAAGAAGATTTTGTTTTTCTTCAAGAAATATTTCTTGTGCTTTTTGCCACTCATTGAGTTGAGTGACCATCGGATACATGATGTATAGGTTTCCAAAGGGGCTTGCGCGGAGCAAAGCTCTGAGTTGAGTGCGAAAAAGTTCTGGATATTTTAAACTTAAACGAAGCCCTCGAAGACCTAAAAAGGGATTCTCTTCTTTAGGTAACGGGAGGTAGGGAATAACTTTATCACCACCGATATCCACAGTGCGAATGGTGACTTTTTTTCCTTTCAACGCTTGCAAAGTGTTTTTATAGATTTCAAATTGCTCCTCTTCAGTGGGAGGAGAGTGGCGATCTAAGAATAAAAACTCCGTGCGAAACAATCCAATGCCATCAGCGTGATATTTTTCGATGGCCGCCAACTCCGAGGGATTATTCATGTTGGCATGAAGTTTTATTGCGACGCCATCTTGGGTGATTGCTGGTTGATTTCTAAGTTTAAATAATTCTTCTTTATCTCGATTAAAACTATGAGTTTGATCTTCAAAGGCTTTAATTTGCTCTGAGTCGGGGCTTATAAAACACTTTCCATTTTTGGCGTCTAACAGAGTAAGGGAATTTTGCAAGTCATTCAGAGAAGCGTCCAATTTAATATCGAATAAAGATGGAATTTCCATGGTGCGCAGTAAGATCGCCGCGTGAGAAGTCGTTCCACTTTGCGCAGAGAGAACTCCTTGGACTTTTGTTAAGTCCAATTCGGCAATCATGGAAGGTGTAAGCTCTTTAAAATAATAAATTCCTTTTGTAGAAAGAGCCTTTACGTCATTTTGAGAGGAGGAATCATTATCTCGACTTAAAAGTTTCATAATTCTTTGTGCAATATCTCTAATATCCTGGCTCCTCGCTGCTAAATGAGGATCAGGTATTTCAGAGAGCATTGTTGCAAAGTCATGAGAGACGACAGATACGGCCCGAATGGCTTGGTATTTTTCATTAGATATTTTTAATAAAATTTGATCTTGAAATTCGGGATCATCGATCATCATGATATGAGCTTCAAAGATTTTTAACTCTTCACTGGATAAAGATGCTTTTTTCTTTTCGATCAACTGCTCAATTTGCTCTTTTGCTTTTAGAAAAGCTGCTTTGACACGTTTCACTTCACTGACGGTATCCAAGCAAGGGGCTTCAGAAACAACAATAGTTTCTTCTTTCACAAAATGAAAGGGGCCAGAAACATAACCCTCATGAATAGGAGTGCCCGTAAAAATTAAAGTGGAATTATTGAGTGGCATTGAGGTCCTTAACTCTAATCCTTAAAATCAGTTTCAAAGAGTTGTTTGATGGCTAATATGGCTTCAACTGCATCACTGCCTTCGGCTTTTACCAGAATGGATTCGCCCCCTTTTAATCCTAAACTCATAAGGCTCATGATGGACTTTGCATTTTTACTGACTCCGTTGGCTGAGAATTCCACTTTGGATTGGTATTGTGAAGTGAGCTTTGCTAAAATTCCTGCGGGCCTGGCGTGAAGGCCATCCTTTGATTTTAATGTTAATGTCATTTCAGAAGTTGTGTTCATAGTGAGGCGCCTTCCTGATGTTGGTTTTGGCTTGAGTTTTTATTTTGGTTTGCATTTGTTGATGAAATAGATTGAATAAAACCAATATCATTGAGTTCATTAACAGGGCCTTCGCTCACAAGTTTAAGCTCTTTAAAGGCATCGGCATTGGTAATGATAATAGGGGTAACAAGTGATTTTCCACTCTGAGTAATGAACTCTGAATCAAATTCTAATAGCAGTTGTCCTTTTTTAACTAAGTCCCCTTGCTGAACAAAAGCTTTAAAACCCTCTCCTTTAAGATTAACAGTATCAATACCAATATGAATCAGCATTTCTAGCTTTTGTCCTTGGATCAAATCATTACTTTCAATTCCAAGAGCATGATGAGTGTGAAAAAGAGTGACGATCGTTCCATCAAAGGGTGCGACCACTCTGTGGCCTGTGGGGACTATCCCCACTCCGGGGCCCATCATTCCCTCTGCAAAGGTTGGATCTGGGATTTGATTTAAAGGGATAAGCTCACCCTGCATGGGGGATGAAATTTTATAGAGCTTCATTGGATTTTGAAGCTTCTGCTCTTGGATGAGTTTTTTAAGTTCATCTTTAATAAACTCTGACTCGGTTCCAAAGACAACTTGAGCACTCCCACTATTTGTTTTCATCACGCCGCTGGCACCAAGGGATTTTAGTTTTGTCTCATTCAATAAATTAATATTATTTAAGTGCAAGCGCAGTCGTGTGATGCAAGCATCGAGGGATTGGATATTTTTATGACCGCCCAGGGCTTCTAAAATCATTTCAACTCTCGGCATGGATGAATCTATTGAAGTATCAAGATCTTCTTCGCGGCCCGGTGTTTTGAAGTTAAACAAAGGAATTAAATAATAAAAACTACTAAAATATAATAAACTCATTATAGGCCCAATGAGAAGCCAAAGTTGAAGCGAGTTTTTTTGATTAAAAAACCCAAGAACATAGTCAATCAGTGAAGCTGAAAAAGTATATCCCAGGTGCACATCAAACATTTGAGTTAATAAACCAGAAACAAAAGCTAATCCTACGTGAATAACATAAAGTAGTGGGGCCACAAAGATAAAAGAAAATTCAATGGGCTCAGTGATACCAGTGATGATGGAAGTGAGAGCCGCTGTGATCATCACTCCCGCTACCGCTTTTCTTTGGTTTCCTTTTGCACGTAAAACCATGGCCAGGGCCGCTGCTGGAAGCCCGAATAGCATGATCGGATATTCTGAGGCCATAAATAATCCCGCACTGGGGTCTCCACCAAAATAGCGAGGAGAATCGCCTTTTAAAATTTCACCCGCAGCATTGATATAATTTCCAAACTCAAACAAAAATGAAGGGTAATAAACGTGATGGAGCCCTACGGGAATAAGGAGCCTTTTTCCAGCAGCATAAAAAGCCGGACCTAGCGATGATTGAGTCATTAGTGATCCAAAGTGATTAATGCCCTCTTGAATCGGTGGCCAAACAAAAGAAAGTACAAGTCCAATGACAACGGCACCAAAGATAGAAAGAATGGGGACCAAACGTTTACCAGAAAAAAATCCTAAAACAGGATGAAGTCGTGTTTCGTGAAAGCGTTTAAAAACGGAAGCAGCAAGGAGTCCCACTAAAATTCCACCAAACACGCCCGTGTTGATGGCTAAGGTGAGATGACGAGCTTCTGTCATTACTTTTAAAAGATTGATCAATGTAAAGTAGGCAGCTGCAGCAGAGAGGCCGGCAACCCCTGCGCCACCAGAAAAGCCAATGGCCACTCCGATCGCAAAAATAACGGGAAGCTGTTCAAAGATCGCAATCCCTGAATGATAAAATATATTTCCAAGTGTAGGATATTTCATTTGCAAATAACGTCCTAGCGCCACAATGAGTCCCGCTCCCGGTAAAACGGACACTGGAAGCATCAGGGATTGTCCAAGAGCTTGCAAATGTTGAAAATTGAAAAGTGATCGAAGGGCAGTGGTATTTTTTTTCGCCATTGTTTCTTGGGTTTGATCCATCTTTTTATCCATTATATTATCCCTCTTAGTTCTAACCTTGTTTCAATAACCAATATATTTTATTTACTCTCACTTCAAAATAGATTTCATGACAACGTCAGAAAAGTGAGTTGTTGATGAACAGCTTCTATAAGCTCGAATAAAACTAACATAGCTCCAGGTCAAATCTTTTGCTCCTTGCATGTATCCACTGTATCGATGGAATTGCTCCGACATATGGCCGTCTCTTGAGGCATGCAAGAGAGTTCGCTGTAAAAAACTATTTGCTCTTTCTCTCAAAATTTTGGCCCGACTCTCACTGGGCTCTTTTGCTGCTCTTAAACAATAGTACTCAGCAAAAGCATTGGTGGCGATAAACCACGGGTTTCCTTCCGAAAAACCAACTCCATCATAGACGTCTTCGGGGTAGCGGCCCATAGCAGGAGCTAAAGAATCATCATGGGTGTAATTGAAGGAGTTAATGCGGTATAAACTTGTGAAGGTTTCTTCAAGTTTTTGAGCAGTGCTTTCCACGAACGGTTGATCGACAGAGATAAAACCATCATCGGTTGTGAAATACAGTATTGCTAAAATAACAGAACTATCTAATTCAGAAATTTTATTTTTATTATCACCGATAATATTGAGGGTTGGGACAATATAATTTTTTTTTGAATTAAAATGATTGAGAATTTGCTCTTCGATCAAATGAGATTTTTGAGTGTAATAATCAGCTGCCAGTGGATCTTGAAGTTGTAGAGCAAGTTTTGCTCCTTCGATTAGGGCTGCTCGCTGAGCCATGCGTGTAAAAAAATGATCACCATTAACTTCTTCCCACAAATCAAAATTGGGATCCTGCCAGTGAACACTGACGTACTCAAGATCGCGCTTGATCGGAGACTCGGCAGGGAGTTCTGGACTATAGAGGCGCTTGGCCTCTGTTTTTCTGTTTTGTTTGATAAGTTCCATCGCATAGCGAGTCATCGCCAGGGCTCTAATAGCGGGGCCGTCGTTTTGAGGTCGACCCCAGGGGTAGGGATAGATAGCACCATCGACGGTAAAGATGGGTTCTCCTAAATTAGAATGAGCCAGAGCAGTTTTTTGATTTCTTAATTCAAAATTAATCCAATTTTGAATTAAACTTTCTATAAATTCTTTTCTCTCCGCGGGGAGCGGTAATTGGTACAGCTCTACCATTTCGAGCATGGTTAAACCAGCATCACGAACCCAGTGATAAAAGTAATTGGGCTTGTCTTGGGAAGGAGAAGCGATGACGGCCCCAGGATCAATATCTCGTCGAAGCAAGTGAGTAAAGATAGTTTGATAGGAAGTTCTTAGTGTTGTGACTAAAGGGTCGCTGGTTTGAGAATACGCAAGGATGGGTTCAAAGAACGTTAAAAAGGGGATAAGGAGAGTGCAAAACATTTTAAGAAAATAATTCATTTTGTGTACCTTTGTGGAAATGGATAATTTTTTTAAAAAACTATCTCACAGTTTAAGGTATGACAAATTAAAAAAGCTTGTTGGTTAACCACAGCCTTGGGCCAAAGCACTTAAGTTTGACCGTCTCATTGATTTTTAACTTATAGCATCATTCTCTAGAAGGAGGAATCAACGGACTTATTTTGCCTACACTTAACTTTATTTT
This sequence comes from uncultured Pseudobdellovibrionaceae bacterium, assembly GCA_964612425.1. Taxonomy (GTDB): domain Bacteria; phylum Bdellovibrionota; class Bdellovibrionia; order Bdellovibrionales; family Bdellovibrionaceae; genus CAUJGP01. The sequence continues at coordinate 58,141 of CAZTDX010000007.1, read as the reverse complement.
AATATTCACCTGACAAACAGATTCCAATAACGTTTATGATAAAGGATGTAAAGAACTACAGAGGATAAGTCTAAAAATGATTGTTAAGATACCGATACCATTTAATAAAGCCTCTTCCTACCTGACAGTCTTTATTTTAGTTTTAGCGATAATAGCATCGACTTTTTCATCAATTCTGGACAGTTTCTCACAGACTTATTTCTACCAAGACCGAAACCCTCAGAGCTAGCCCATTTTCTCAATCAATTTCAGTCGAAATTTAAGCCTCACCTTGAAATTAATTTTTCTGAATTGTATGGGCACCAGTTTCAGTTTCAAGTGCTGCATCCACTTTTAAACTTTAAAGAATTCAGAGAGTATGAACGTGGCCCTCGTTGCGGAACAAATTTGGACAATCAAGACATTGTAAAAAGACAAGATCAGCAATGTCAATTAGGAGATAATGCTGTTCAAGATATCTTGTCTCAGCAAAATTCAGATCACCTCAGTGAGTCGCATCTAAATAAAGATAAGTTATGGAGTCAATTTGAGTTAACAAAAAATTTACCTTCTAATTTTTTAGAGATGAAACCACTGATTCAAAAACAAAGTGGCATGAGTTATGCTATGCTTTTACTACAAAGCGGGTATAGTCCTTACAATTCCGAAACTTGGGTTACTCGACATTTATCTTACTTTAAGGTCTCAGAGTTAAAGATAATTTTGAAGCAGTTTAAAATTAAAAACCAAACCTATGAAACTCTTTCTCAGCTTTCCGAAGAAGAAATCGGCGAGCTGATTAAAGCTTTACCTGTTGTTTATACCAGTGCGGGACTTTTTATTAAAAATGAAGACCTGTATGGTTTTTCACCTTTAAGTTATTGGGTCTACCAACGGAGTGATTTTCAGAGTTATCTCAGTAAATCACTATACGATTTAGTTACCAATGATCATGGTTCTTGTTTAGCGGCTCTTGGTCGTTATTGTTGGATCTATAACTCCAACCATAAACTCAATTTTTTATATCGGTATTCTCAAGTGCTCTTTTGTTTAGTGCTACTTCTGTTCTTGGGTATAATTTTTATATTTTGGATGCGAAGATCTGAAAGAAAAAAAGAATTAGAAATAAAAAAGTTATCACTCCAGTTGCTGTCTCATGAGTTTAGAACTCCGGTGGCAACTCAATTGTTAGTACTAGATCAAATGAAGAAGATTGTGAACAGTAGCGAATTAAGCCAAAAGAGACTCATTGAAGATCTAACCATTATTGAGAGCGAGTCTTATAGGCTCCAACGAATTATCGAAGTTACTCGAGTTTATCTACAAGCTGAAAATAAACAAATTCCTTTTCAAAAAAAATTAATTCCTTCAATTAATCATTGGATCACTGATCTTGCTTATGAGTTTAATGAGAAACACCAAGAAAGTCCAAAGATCAATGGCTCTCTTTTGCGAACAGATCAATCTTTATATACAGATTTATTTTGGTTAAGGTATATTATAAATAATTTTTTAGAGAATGCTTATCAACACGGAGCAACTCCCATTACTTTAGGGGTCAGCGACGAGGGAGGTATTTTATCTATTTTTGTTCAAGACCATGGGTTGTGCGAATTTAAAAGTCTTGAAGAAATGACAGGAGCATTTTCTAAAAGTAGTAAAAGTAAAGGAATGGGGCTTGGTCTCAATATAACAATGAATTTAATTAAAGAATGGGGTTACGCGCTGGAGTTCAATCAAGCGCCAACCACGTTTAAATTAAAATTACTAGAATCTAAGAGCTGAAAGAGTGATTATGAGTCAAATTTTATTGGTCGATGATGATCTAAATTTTAATCGAGCGCTGTGTGAGGCTCTGAAAAATGAAGGTTATGGCGTAGTCTCTGCGAAATCTTTTAAAGAAGGACTCTCCTGTCTCAATGAAAAGTTTGATCTCATTGTGCTTGATTGGATGCTCACCGATGGACAAGGGATTGATTTACTAAAAGTCATTAGAGCACAAAATCCTCGAGTTCCAATTATTTTCTTAACAGCGAGAGTGGAACTTGTTGACAAAGTTTTAGGGCTTGAAATGGGTGCTAACGACTATATTACAAAGCCCTTTGAAATAAGAGAGTTTCTTGCCCGAGTGCGAGTTCAGCTTCGAACGCAATCACTAAATCAAGTTGAGCGAGACTCAACGAATGAGATGGAATTAAGGCTAGGTGATCTCTGTCTGAATTCAGAGACCTTTGAAGCTTTTTATCAAAATCAAAAAATTGATTTAACCAAAAAGGAATTTGATTTATTAAAGCTCCTTGCGCAATCGCCTCATAAAGTTTTTTCTCGGGATGAAATTCTTAATAAGGTTTGGGGTTATGATATTTTTCCTACCACACGAACCGTAGATACTCATATTTTACAAATAAGACAAAAGACCCGAGATGATCTTATCGAAACAATTCGAAATGTGGGCTACCGTTTATTCATAAATAATTAACATATAAATAACTTGTAGTTAACATCAACAAAAAAGCTTCGTGTTAACTTTTTTAAAGTGCCTAAGATTCACTTAGCACATTTTAAAAGGAGCTTTTATGTTTATAAGAAAATTAGCATCAATTCTTACTGTAGTGATGGGAATGGCGATGAGCCTTTCACAAGGTGCCTATGCTGAAAGTCCACATATAATTATTGCTGGCCCAGCAGAGGCAGAAGTCACGATTCAAGAGTTTTCAGATTTTGAATGCCCCTATTGTGAAAAAGGTTCAATGTCCATCGAGGAGGTGATAAAACGTTATCCTGGAAAAGTAAGAATCATTTTTAGAAATTTTCCCCTGGAATTTCATAAATCAAGTGGAGTTGCTGCTAAATATTTCGCCGCTGTTTACTTACAGCGGCCCGACCTTGCCTATCTGTGGCAAAAGCAGGTCTTTGTAAACCAAAATCGCCTCTCTTCAGAAGGCATAGGCTTTCTTGATGAGCTTGCTAAAAAGTTTGAGCTGAATATTGATCAACTAAAGAGGGATGCTGAAGGTGCCATTGTAAAATCAATGCTAGAAAGAGACAAGCAGTTAGCTTATCAACTAAGTATAAAAGGAACGCCCTCCTTTCTTATCGGAAATAAACTCTTAGTTGGCGCCCAACCCTTTGAAGAATTTAAAAAACTTATTGATGATCAGTTAAAATAATTGAATCCTCTTTTTAAGACTCTTAATTTCAATTTTAAGACTATTACTAGTTTATTTAATTATTAATAATTTTATGAGCTTTAAAGTTGGCATTATATTTGCCAAGGAGTCCTTTGCCTTAAATGGCAAAGGATTTCTATGAAAAAATTACTTCTCACATATATTTTATTCTTTACCCCCAAGATTTTTGCTGGGTTTGGTAATTGCCCGAACCATATTTTATCCCATAAAAATGGACTTAAGATGTTAGAATTCTTGGAAGAGGTTCAAGGACGCTTCCAACTTGGAAGTTGTTATGTTGAACTTCAGGTTTGTAATCTCAATGGCACAGACCCTGAAACACGCAAAAATACCATTGGTGACCTCCTTATAGTAGATAAAGAAGGATTTGAAAGATATATTTCATTTTTTATTCCAGAGTTTTCAAACTCTCAGGCGCACCAAATGAGTATTACCAATGATCGTATGCTTCACTATAGATTCAATGATAAGAACTATGACCAGGCCACAGGAAAATATGAGCGCTGGGCCGTAGAGTTTGTGAAAACATCAGATCTTAAAAAATTAAAGTATATTGAAATTGGATTTGCCAGCCAAGTTGAAAGAACCAATAAAACTTCAAAGAAATGGATTGTCTGTGGAACTGAAAGAGAAGAGGAAATTAAAAACCAAAGGAGAAAAATATGAATAAATATTTTTTAATTATAAACAGTATTGTTAGTATTATCATTCCCATTGCATCTTGGGCTTCAGATGTTACCCAGTTTGCAGTATTAAAAACAGATAAACCATGTGACATTAATGTTCCGGCGGGGCTGAGTAAATCTCAAGTTTATTTTAGTAAAGATTGTAGTACGGCTTTTGTTTTACCTTCCGAAAAACTGAATGCGCAAATTTCTGATCCCATACTTCTTGCTGGTTCTGATGATAATTTTTGTCAAGCTTTAACCCAGCAATCATCGTCCATTCAAAAATATCGCGAAAAAATAATGTTGATCGAAAATCTAATTGAAAAAAGTCTCGCTAAACTTGACTCCGCGACTTCGGATCAGCGATCGGCCCTGGAAGCTCAAATTCGAGAATATAGAGTTCAAATCCAGTATTATCAAAATGAAATTCGAGGAATTTTCAAACCCTTCGATGATATGGCTGCTATTCGAGTAAAATACACCCTTACGAGTGGTGTAATGGATAGTGTCCTTGCATTCCAATCAGCTAATTTAGTTCCTGGAGCTAATGCCTCTGCATCATATCCCATTCGAATAATGCCGGCGCAAATTTCTGATTCGACACTTGTCATTTCAAATCCTGATTCTGATGCCTATATGGGGCGATCCGTTTTAAAAATTAATTTTCCTGGCTTCAAACCATCTCCCAAAGAGAATTTATCAGATGACCCCAATGCCACATTTGTGGCTATGAATGGAGGTTTAAGTGGAATAGTTGATATTTCTACCTCAGCATTTTGTCGCAATAAAGCCCAGTCTACTAACTTGAGTCAGATTGTTGGAAGATCAATTGCTTTGAACTTATATTATAACGTTAAGGTTCAAACTGGAGTCAAACTTCTGGTTGATGCAAAAATTAAAACGATCGATTTTCTTAAAAATATTAGTAACTCTATTGTTAAAGGAAAATTTCAACGTCGTGAATTCACCGAAGGGGTGCTGACGGGTGGTCTGGAGGGTTCTATCAATATTGTCATCGATGATAAAGGCAAAGAATATAATTTGATGAGCCTGATTACACAAAAAGAAGACGAAAGTGAATTAAATCCTCTTGCTGGACTCATCGGAAAAGTCATAAAAAATTATTTTGAGCGAGCCGATGATAAATTAAAACAATTAGGAGTCTTTTTAGAAGATACCACTCCTCGAGCTAAAGAAGTGGACAGTGGATCAGAGGATGTCGTCGTCGGGCAGAGTACAGTATGTCGGAGAAAATCTGGCTTCTTAGGAATTGGGGCAAGCTCTAGCTGTAGTAGCCAACCTATAATTGTAAAAATGGATAGAGATGGCGTTTCTTCCTTAGCGTTAAGTCAGCTAGACAACTCTTATATACAGGAACAAATTTTATTTGAAACAAACCAAACAAGCACAGTTCTGCATTCTTCAACCTTTGTTTACTAATGAATCAATGCAATTCAATTGATTTAAATTTTTAGGAGCCATATATGAATACTAAAATTCTATTGATCGTTTTTATTTCAACATTAATTTCCAGTTTAAATCTATACTCGACGGATTGGGATTCTATTATAAATATTGCTTCCACCTTAAAAAGTGAAGTCATAAAATTAGATAGTAATGGATTAATCAAAGCAGAGGTCGTGAAACTTCCCAACAAAAAGTTTCGCCTCGTGCGCGTCAACTCATTTCTTGCTGAAAAAAAGCCGATCTTAACTCTATCGGCAATGTCTGGTACTAATCTCAATGAATTATGCCAAGGTGCCGTCTTGTACGGGAAAAAATTTAAAGCACACTTGTTAATTCAAACCAATCCCTTACTAACTAATTCCAAAACTCAAGAGAGTGAAAAACTAGATCTCAATAGTTTTGATAATACGATAGTTTTAGGACCTGCAATCCTTGCTTTTGAAAAAAAACAAATTGGTTGGACACAGTATGATTATGAATCTATTTCAAAATCTAACGGTCGTCCACTCACAGATTATTATGAAGAATTCATAAGTGCTCAGCTCTTAAAGTCGGAACAAGGCGCCAGTTACATTGATCTTTCAAATATGAACGCGCTTGCCTGTGATTTAATGCAAGGAAGGCTCGTTTTTAGCATCAATCGTAGTATCAGTTATGAGCCAGGATTACCCGATAAAAAAACATGGCTGGAGTTAAATCAATATGCCTCAGTCTATCAATCTTTCTGGAAACTGTACCCGCAAATAACTAATTTAAGTTTATCTCCAAGGCAAGTTGAGATTGCTGAGGCTCTTGCCCTAGGTATGTCCATTAGTTCAAAAGGATTGAATGATGAGATTTTAAAATCTTCAGAAAGAATTCAGAAACTTTTATTTTCTGTTAAGCTAGATAATAAAGGATTGGACAGTAGCCAAAAATCCAGTGTTCGTTCTGACGACGTTATTGATCAATGGATGATGACGGCTGAGTTTACAAAGCCTGTATCAGCATTAATTAAACAAGATTTAACTGTTGGAAGTGATGCCGTTATTGTAAAGTACGAGAATTAATATGAGAAAAAATTTATTTCTCATTAGTTTCACTTTATTTATAGTTTCTTGTGCCGCTCCAAATAGAAATTCAAATCCTCAACCTGCTCAATCTCCAGCAAAAAAAAACGATGCTTCTCTCAGTGAGATTATAGCTTTTAGTAAACTTTGTACGGAATGGAAAACGGAGTTTGAAATCTTGAGCTTACAAGAAAATAAAGTGCGGAATGATAATGAAATTTTGAAAGCCTATTTATTAGGAACTGAAATTCATCATTATTTGAACCCCACAAAGATTGAAATAGTTTTGTGGTTATTAGAAGAGTTAAAAAAAATAGAAAATTGTTCCCATGAAAATCCTGAAATGTCAAAACTCGCTCGTAATTTTAATTTAAAGGAGAATAATTTATGAAATACATTTTATTACTAAGTTGTCTTTACTCTTCGGCTTCAATGGCTGGAGGGCATCAATTTTCTTCAACCTGTGAAAAAGCAAATGAGATTCGTGTTAGTGGGAATAACCAAGGTTTTTTTATTAGTTCAGATTGTAAATCAGTTTTTGTTTTACCACCAGCATTAGGTAAACAATCCATTACCGGTCGTTCCATAGGAAATTTAGATCGATGCCAAGAGGTTCGAAGTCTCAATAAAATTCTTACCGAAATAAACAAACAAATTGCCATTGCGATTAAAGGTAAAATCGATGATTCCCTTCTTAATGAGCTTTATTTAAAAAGAAAAAAAGTATTATCAGAGTACAGCGATTTAGCTAATACTATAGGAGCTTCTGTTGAGCTAAATTTTAATATGGCCATTGATAAAAATCTACAAGCGATGAGGGAGCTCAATAGTGGATTGGGTTTTAATTTTTTGCCGGTTAATCTGAAAGATGTTCAACTTCATTGGAATCAAAAAGCGGATCAAGATCCTGAAATGCGAATTGCGTTTAATAAATCATTGCCAATGGGTAATCTCAATCAGGTGGGTTCAGGTAGCTTTTCTGCCAGACTCGATCTCAGTCTTTTTGGTGCCTGTCCTTTGCGAGATCCCTTTACCAGGGAACTTCCAGAAAGAATTAGAGGGAGTGAATTAGCAGGGTTAATAACACCGAATGTGATTTATAAATATGAAGTTGGTGCTACTTACACTTATGTGGCTCGTTACAATCGCGGTGCTCTTGCTGCGAAAATACGAGAGTTATCAACTGCGGGTGGTTTTTTTAAAACAAGTACTTCTGCAAAATTGATTGAAACGGTGGAGTCGTCGGGTTGGTTTAGTTTAGAGATGAAATGTGATGACTCAAGAGTTTGTGATTTAGCTAAACTAGAAACTGCCTACCAAATAAAGCAACGACTGATGCAGGAAGTTTTGGATGGTATTTCCTTAGCGCGTTTTGGATATCCCATCGCTCCTGTTGAATCGGGTACGCCAGGAAAAAATGGCGCTTCATCAGCAGCAGAAGGACTTCGAAAATGTCCCCATGCCTACTGTCAAGCAGGAGCAATTATTTTAGATATCGCTTCATCAAGTTTTGGAGGAACTTCCAAAACAGATTCATATATCACGGCTAATAATCATATGGTGGAAGAAAAGGTGTCGATAACAACGCCTGTAGAGTTCGTTGGAGTGATGGGATTTAGCTATTAAATAAAGGGTAAATTTATTATGAAGTTCTTATTAACATTTTTAACCATTATCGTTTTCAAGGGCTCATTTGCGATGGCATTTTCTGGATTGATCCAATCAGAATCTGTTAAAGTCATAGATAGTGTGGGGAGTTCAACCAGTTGCCGGCTTTATCGAAAACGGATTTCTCATTTTCTTCAAAGAGTTAATGAGTCTGCAATGGCTGTTGCAAGTCGAGAAAATCGATTGAGGCCTCAAGATGTAGAGCGAATACTTGATTTACTTCAACGAACCGATGTGCCACTGGAATTACTTAAAGAAAATATTTTGTGGGAGACTGAGTTTGATACGAATTTTGTGAGTAATATAATAAAAAACTCGGCATTAAAAATTGAAATTGATTCCACGTATCTTCATTGGGAAACCACGGAGGGGCTTTTTCCAGACCATTTTCAAGTAAAATTTAGTACTGATTATCAAAGTGCACGGGTTCAATATAAAATGTCCTACATGGAAGCTTGCTTATCGCCTCTTGAGTGGACTGTAAAAATCAAAACAGAGTCATCCATTGAGTCTTTTATTTTACATGCGAAGTTTAATGAAAGTCTTCTTTGAAAGGCTTTCTGTCATGTGTGGAAATACACAAAAAATTTAGATTTCAAATTATTTTAAATTCCATTCGCGCGGAGCCTCAGGATTAGTTGGTGTAGATCGAATCACTCAGTATTCGAGTTTGAAAACAAATCTTATTGATTAAATGGTTATGAGTAACCCCAACATTGAAATAAAGGATGTGAGTTACTCTTACGATAACAAACAAAATTCGGATTCAAAAGTAAAAGCCCTCAGCAATATTTGTTTAACTGTAAAGTCAGGTGAATCAGTGGCTGTGATAAGCTAAACTTGTACTATTGGATGAGGCAACGTCAAGCGTCGATCTTGAAACCGACAAAATGATTCAAGCCGTGCTCGATGATGAGCTCAAGGGAGTGACCTTGCTTATTATCGCTCACCGCTTAGAAACGGTTCGTAACTGCCAGAGAATTATTAATTTAACAGATGAGGTAACTGTTAATCAGTGCGAATTAATAGATATATCCAATTAATTGATTTTTGTTTTTATTTTATAAGTACCTTCTGATTGGCAAATAGTTCCTTCTGTGCCCTGAGAGGCGCAGGTAGGTTTGCCACAATCAGTGACCATGACTTTGCTATCTCGATTATTATCGATGATTTCTTTTTTCCATTGATCGCAGGCTTTCTTCCAATGGGACCGAGCCTCCTTCGTCATTAAATTGGCATCACCTTCGATGTGGCCATGACCTTCAACGATTTCATATTGTTTTTCTGCTTTGGCGGCATCTTCACCTTTTTTGATGGAGATCGTTGTATTTTCCCCCATGGGGATATCTGAAATTGAAGTTTTTTGTGCCCAGGTTGGACTGGAAAGTGCGAGAATAAGTGTGAGAAGATTTAAGTTTTGTTTCATAAATGAGAACTCCTTTTAAAGGTTGATACGCGTGTAAGCGGATGTTTATCAATTTAAAAAGCTAACATTAAACGAGGTGCCAATAAAGATTTAACGCATTATATTGAATTTCATTCAGTTTTTAGGCACACAGAGGATTTTTCATCGATTTTAAATAAAATATATTTATTTTTAAATGTCATTGCTAATCGTAGTCATTGGAATTAGCTTAACATTTGCTGTTGTTGTGATATTGACAGACCCATTGGAATTATTAAATATAAATTACGTGGTCATGGCAAAGATGATGGCGGAGATGGTCATCCATAAGAACTTTTTAAATTGAGGAGCAATCCATGGAATTAAGATCAATATTATCACGCAGTGTTTTTTTTGTTAGCTTTCTATTCCTCACTGAGGTTTCGCTCGCAAAAACGTCAATCAACTTAAAAATTAAATTACAACCAGCAGAAAATGCCCTTGGAGGGGTTGCTGATATTCAGTTTGATGCACCAAAAACTCAGTTTGAGTTTATGCTCCATCAAAATTTAAAAGTAAGTTCAGATGATAACTATTCTTTGGAGTTAGTTAAAGCTTTTGGAATAGCGAATCTCTATCGTGTTCAATCTAAGGAGTCTCTTCAAAAAATTCATTTACAATATCGAGGTGTGATCAACGAACCCATCGTTGAAGATCAATCTCCGGGGATTATTACCGATCAGGGAGTTTCCTTGTTGTCTGATAGCTTTTGGTTTCCTCGCTTTAAAGAAGGGGTTGCTTGGAAGATTGGTGTTGAAGTTCCATCTCTTGAGTGGAAAGTAATGATTCCAGGAAAACGTACAGTCCTCGATCCACTGAGTGTGCAGTTTGAGCCCTACACTGAAACGAATGAATTAGTGATGGTGGCCGATCGTTACACCATTTTTGAAAAGCAAACCAATTCTGGTCAAATTATCCAAGTTTGGTTAAAAGCTAATGATAAGACTTTGGCTAACTCTTACTTAGATTTAATGCCTGGATATATTGAGAATTACTCCTCTAAAATTGGAGCCTTTCCTTTTACTAGTTACGCAGTGATAGAAAACTCTTTAGAAACGGGATACGCATTTCCGGGGTTTACGCTATTAGGTCCTTCAGTCATTCAACTTCCTTTTTTACTTCGCTCTAGCTTGCCTCACGAAATTTTACACTCTTGGTGGGGGAACTCCGTGTTGGTTGATTACGACCGTGGAAATTGGTGTGAAGGACTAACTAGCTATATGGCTGATCTTCATTATGCCAATGTCGATGGGAAGGGTGTAGAGTACCGACGAAGTACATTACAAAAGTTTCAGGATTTTGTTCATAAGGATAATGATTTTCCTCTTCGAAAATTTGTCTCTCGAAATGATTTAGGCACTCAAGCTGTTGGGTATGGAAAATCCTTGATGCTATTTCAAATGTTGGAAAATTGGGTTGGAAGCAACACATTTTACAATGCGCTCTCTCAAATATTTACGAAATATATTGGAAAAGAAATTGCCTTTGCGGAACTCCAACAGGAATTTGAACAACTTCAAGGGACCTCCATGGAATCATTTTTTGGACCATGGCTTGACCAATTGGGGGCACCGACCGTAACCATTGAGAGCTTAGGCTTCAGTGAAAATAAAATGAATATTTCCCTCAAGCAATCACGCCCCTCAGGGTCACGGCTGTACATGTTGCCATTAAAAATAAGAATACTTTATAAAAATGAAGCCACTGAAGACTATAATATACTTTTAGCCGAAGAATTAAAAACTTTTAGCTTAGAGTTAAAAGGGACTCCCAAAAAATTATGGGTAGATCCAGATTATGAAGTTTTTAGAACTTTATTTCCAGAGGAAACTCCCTTTGCCATTTCACAAATTCTATCCCAGGATTTAGAAGTCAATGTTTCAGTTCCTGCCAACGAAGTAGATCTATATCGACCCTGGGCTAAAGCTCTTCAAGCGTTTTATTCTAAACCCATTCGTTTGATAAAAGATTCAGATCCCATTCCACCACAAGGTATTATGTGGATTGTGGGAAATAGCAATCAACATGCACAAACACTTTTAGCTCCGTTGGGAAAAAGAAATGTTAATATTAGCGAATCTAAAATATCTTACGGAAATAAAACGTGGGAACTTTCGAATGGGGTAGTTTTTGCAGGGGATCTAGTGGATCAGCGTCCCGTCGTCTGGATTTGGACCAATCAAAGTAAAACCGCCGATGTGTTAGTTCAAAAAATAAAACACTATACCACTTTTTCTATCGTCGGATTTACAGATCAGAAAAATGATTTAAAAGTCACATGGCCGGTGACAACATCTCCACTGATTCGCGAACTATAATTAGAGTCGAGATTGCGATTGTTCAAAAAGTTTGGTTGTTAACAATCGCTCTTCTTCGTTTTGAGGGCTATAGCACTGACTTTGATAAGAGTGATCAGTTCTGATGGTATCAATAATAAATTGATGAGTTCCCATTTTATCGCTGGTCCATTTTGGTGCGACGAGTTCATCCCATCTGGAGGAGAGAGCCGCAAGTCGATGAATCGCAATTTTAGGTGAGAGATGCTTTAAAAAAAGTTTTACCCTTTGCGCATACTCTTCGCGCTCAATGGGTATGAAGCTTCCTTGTTTGTACATTTCTTCAAGGGGAGTGTGTTTGAGAGCGTGGAGATTATGAAGCTTCACGTTTGTGATAGGTAAGTGATTAACAATTTCTGCTGTTTCGATGATTTGATCATTGGTTTCGCCTGGGAGACCAAACATCAAGTGAATTCCTAAGTCCACAGGAGTCTTCTGGCTTATTTTTAAGATCGCTTCTATGGATTGAGCTCGCGTGTGTCCTCGTTTTAAAAACTCCAGTTGATCATCGAAAAAACTCTGTACACCCAGTTCGACAGCCACAAAGGATTTTTCATGAATTTCAGTCCATAGTTGAAAAACCGCAGGGCTCAAGCAATCAGGACGGGTTCCAACGACAATGCCCTTTACAAAAGGAAACGAAAGCGCTTGATTAAAATTTTCTCTTAGCTGAGAGACTTTTGTAAAAGTGTTAGTGTAGGCTTGAAAATAAACTAAAAATTGTTCGGCCTTATATTTTTTTTGAATGCTTTGGTGATATTTTTGAATTTGATCATGCAAGCTGAGTGAAAAAGATTCACTTTTAGCAGCAGAACCCCAGACATCACAAAAAACACAAGTTTCCATTCCCTTTAAACCCATTCGATTAGGGCAATTATCAACCACTGAAACAGGAATTTTATAGACTTTCCCACCGAAATGATGAGAGTAAAATTGACTAATGGGGTAATAGGGAAGGCCGGACCAGTTTTTTTCCATAATTTATTGTGTCAAACCCTTAGCCTACGAAAAATCAGGAGTCAATCAATGTTAGCTGAGGTTGAAAAGCACGGTGAGTTTTCTGTTTTAAGTACAGGGGATGGGAGTCCTAGCCTGAGAGGTGAGGGAGAACCCATGCATCACCTTGGTGGTGCATACACTGAAACACAATATATTTATGGCGAAGCTTTGCGAAGACTTGGCGCGAATTCAGAAATCCAGGATTGGAAGGTATTGGTTGTAGGGTTGGGTTTGGGATATATTGAACTTCTTTCACTCGCAGAAGCGATCAAGCATCATAAAAAACTTCAATTACTTTCTTATGAAATTAAACAGGAGCTAGTGGATTCGTTTTTAAGTTGGTTGCGAGGAGAAAATCATTTTAACGTTTATGAAACTTTATATGCTTTTTTTCTTCGTGATTATTCTGATTTGGCCACAAGCCCCGATTTACTAAAAAGAACTCTTTTACAAATGTATGAACAGGGCGATTGGATTATTAAAAAGGAATTAAGTCCATCGACGATCCCTTCAATGCAGTATCATGCTATATTGTTTGATGCCTTTAGCGGAAAAAGCACTCCAGATCTATGGACCGAAGAATTTTTAACTCAATTTTTAAAGCAGTCCTGTGAAAAATATTGTGTATTTTCTACTTATGCGTGTACCGGCATTTTAAAGCGCACTCTACACGCCGCAGGTTTTGTTGTTGAAAAACGCCCTGGATTTTTAGGAAAGCGCCATTCCACTTTGGGAATAAAAACGGCGCTTTAACATCTCATCCCGTTCGTTATCCTACTCTCTTCAGCCATTTAAAACTTCAAAAGGCTTGTTGTCGTATTTCCCGAACTATCCTTCACGGTGAGAGTTAGAGGGCTTGTGGCTGTCGGTGGAATTTTGAGCCTAAATAAAAATTGAGTATTGGTGTAATTTCCTTGAGTGGTGAAGGTGCGACCATCGGATAATCGTAAAGTCGCCGCATAAACATTTCGAATATCTGGGAAAATGTTGATATTATTAAATAAGTTTTGGGTAAAGTCCCAGCGGACTTGCTGATCCTGATTCCAACGGACTTCGATCAATGTTGGTGGAAGGGGATAAATATTATCTCCTTTTTGATCAAAGCTAGACACAATAATTTCGTCTGGCAAGCCATTGAGTTTTTGATCCAAAACTTCTACTTTTTTATTTTTATAAATAGCAAAAATATTTTTGATCACGGGAGCAATGTTATCCGTTAACGCTTCAGAATAATATTCGGGATTTAAATTAATTCCCGCAGGAGAAATAATGTTGTAATGAATATGATTGTATCGTTCACCGTAGCGAGTTGTGGGCCAAACGGAAGCATACCCTACGACATCACCTTGGTGTATGGGGCCTCCACCATTTAAAATCAGATTATGAATAGTCGTGGGTAAACTATTAGGATTTACATGGTGAAGTTCCACGAAAACTCCGTTAGGCGCCTGAATAGACACTTCGAAATAAAGATCCTCACCACCTTCACTCATAGGTTTTGAATATTTTGTTAACTGTCCAGTTTGAGGATCAGTGACATAGGAGTAGTAATGTCCTTGGATAATACCATCCAAGGGAGCTTTAACTTCTCCCTCCGTTGTAACTCTTAAATCGTCTCCTCCATGAAAGTAAGCATCACTAGAATAACTTTGGTATTCCACCATGCTGTTACCAATGGTATGCTTTTCGTCCATGAATTTTACTGGCCAGGGCAGCGAATTTTTTTCGGGAAGATGGGTATCAGCAAAAGAGTTAAGTTGTTCTGTCGTGGATTTTTTAAAACCTTGTTTCAAGGCTTCTGTTTTAGTGAGTATTAACTCCGAAGCAAAATTAGGAAGTGAAAAGAAAAGTACTGATAAGACTAAAAAACGAATAGACATGGCTAACCTCTGAATTTATTTTTTGGTGTTTAAAAAAATCTTTAAAACCATAAATAGCTTTTGTAGTGGAATCAATGATTTTAAATTCAGATTAGGTAAAGATATTTGGCGTCGTGGGCGGGGAGTCATTTTTTTCTCCTTAGCTAGGATGCGCCCGAGCTAAAGAGAAAAACCGCGTTTTAACAGAATGGAGTTACTTCTTTTTTACCTTGTCAAAAAACTCAGACCAACCTGTGAGTTTATTGAATTCTAGATTTTTATATCTTTCAAGATAGGAGTTGTTAGCGGTTGGGAGCCAAACGGAAATCCCAGAAGCATTTTTGTAATCGTTCGAGTTATTGTTTGCTATGACCAGTTCATTCATATCACTCAGGGCTTTAGTGAAAGGAAGCTTATCTTCTCTTTGTACTAAAGACTCGAGAGTTTTCAGAAAGTGTCCGTAGTCTTTATAATCAGTGTAGTAATAATATTGAACCTTGCGAAGTGCGGTTTGTAGTTGTGTTAGTTTTTCTGCGCTTAAATTTTGAATCTGTTTTGATACCTCTGAAGCCGATTGTAATACAGCGTCTAATTTTGAAATATTAATAGCAGAAAATGTGACGCTATTAAGGCCATAGGAGCCCCCATCACTATAGGCGGCTAAATATTCTTTGCTGAGCATTGTTGAGACCTCAGCCGCTGTACTTTGGGGAGCATTGGACCAATTTTTAAAAAAGGCTTCGTAGGGCCAACCTTCTCCGGGTTCAAGTTCTTCTGAGCCTACAATATAATTGACGGCATTTTTCATTTCGGTGGCGACTTCAAGCATTTGCATAAGGCAGGCGTCAGAACCATAAATATCAACTTTTCTGCCAAGATAGTTTTTGATTTCACCCATGGCGACGGCGAGTTGTTCGGTTGAAATTTGGTTCCCAGTGACATCATCGTAAGAGATATCATTGATTCCAATATTATTTTTCTTTGCTTTAATTTGTTCAAGGTGCCAGCCAGAGCCATGGTTCCAAACGGCGACAAAGTAGTGCTTTGCTGGAAAGTTATCGACACCCCATTTCACGAACTCAATGAGGTTTTTATAGTCTCCCATATCAACATCTTTAATGCTCATTAAAGAGGGGCTTGTGACCTTACTTGGGTCTGTGGATTTTTGAACGAGAAGTCTTTGATTCAATGGATCACCTGACTTTCCCCATTCAACAACAATATTGAGATTTTCGTTCGAACCTATTTTTTCCATATCTTTTAAGTTCATATCCCCATAGGAACTTAAGTTATTGTGACCATTTAAAAATAGTAAAAAAGTCCATTCCTTTTCAACTTTTGTTTTAGCAAAGGTTACACTGGCAAACAGGAGAGCCATGAGGCTCCAGATGATCATCCTTATCTTTAACTTAACGGTACTCTTGTGCATTTTTCTCATTTTCATTCCCTCCATAAAATGATTTTGATGCGACTTTTTGAGCAAAACCGCTGGTTTTCAGCAGTTCTCCGTATTCAAGTTCGACGGTAAAGTGGGACTAAATGAGGCTAGTTCCAAAATTTAAGCAGAATCTAGTCATAGGCCGTTGGCTCAGTTAGAGAATAAATCTCTTGCGTTTTTGGACCTTTATCGGTAATTCTTCCTGGGTTCGTTGGAACTTAAGGCATTTTTTCGGACTAGATTCCCTTTGAATGCGTTGAGTTTTTAATAAAAATCACAAAAATTGTTTTAGTGAATAAGGGAATTTTCCAGGAGATATTCAATGGCAGTTGTAATTCGTTTAGCTCGTTGCGGTTCAAAGCATAAGCCTAAATACCGTTTAATGGTTGCTGATTCTCGTCGTTATGTAACAGGTAAGTATTTGGATAATTTAGGATATTATGTTCCTAAAGTGGGAGTTCAGCAGGAAAGTATTCATATCGATTTAGCGAAAGCAAACGAGTGGATCAAAAAAGGTGCGAAGCCTACAACAAGAGTCCAGTATTTAATGAAGCAATCTCAGAAGTAGATTCTGTAGAAAAGAGCCAGGGTTTTGGGGTAGCTACAAACTCACTTCCAAGAGACCCCGACCATTGCACTTAGTTCTTGATTCGTATTAAATTTCGTATTGAACTTAGGTTAGTGGCACTTTTTTAATGGCTGTCGAGTCAAAATTAGATGAGGCGCCGAAGTTGTTGAGGCTAATCTAAGTAGTAGCAGTAGTGAGGTAAGATATATGGGTTCAGGGTTGAAAGAAATAGTTGAGTTCATGGTAAAATCTCTCGTAGATCATCCCGAGCAAGTGGATGTTAAAGAGGTTGCTGGCGAGCAAACAACTGTTGTTGAGTTGAAAGTGGCTAAACAAGATCTTGGAAAAGTGATTGGCAAGCAGGGTAAAACGGCTCGAGCCATGAGAACGATATTGACCGCTGCTAGCGCAAAAATGAATAAGCGAAGCGTGCTAGAGATCGTTGAATAGAAAAAGTCTTTTAAGCAAGATACAATATCGATATCGTCATTCAAATGTTAAGTTATTAAGGAAGGGGCTCAAAAATGAAGCCCCTTCTTATTTTTAGCTGAGGTAGAAGTGTCAGAGCAAAATGTAAATCACTTGCGAAAAATTGGAAAAATTACCGGAATCCATGGGCTTCGTGGTGAGGTTTTTGTTCATGTATTTTCAAAGGACGTGAGTTGGATTCATGGACTAAAGGAGCTTTATTTAGAAAGTTTAAACGGTGGAGATCGCCGATGTTTTAAGGTGTGTTCTCATCGTCCTCATAAAGAGGGGTTTCTCGTATTTATTGAGGGAGTTAACGATCGAACAGAAGCTGAACGCTTACGGAGTCAATTGGTTTTTGTTGATGGATCATTATTTGAAACAGAAGAGGGAGATGAAAGTTTTTATCTCTCAGAGATTGAAGGATTTACGGTTTTTGATGGCGATGAGATGATTGGTTCTATCCAAGGGTTTGGGACAAACACCGTACAGGATTTATTGTTGGTGCAGACATCCTGGGGAACCGTTGAAATTCCGCTCGTGGAAGAATTTTTAGTTGAAATTGATTTTGAACAAAACAAAATTTATATGAAACTACCAGAGGGTTTAATCGAAATTCAAAAAACAGCTCAAAAAAATGATCAGAGACCCTTGAAATGAAGTTTTCTGTTATTAGTCTTTTCCCTGAAATGATTAAAGAGGCCCTGCGAGAAGGTGTGGTAGGGCAAGCTATTCAATCAGAAAAAATAAAATTAGAAGTTTATAATCCAAGAGATTGGACTCACGATATTCATAAAACCATTGATGATCGTCCCTTTGGCGGGGGTGATGGAATGGTGATGATGGCAGAGCCGCTCGCTCAAGCTCTGGAGTTTATTTTAAAAAAAAGCCAAGCAGTTAGTGGTGAAAATGAGTCCCCCGTTTCTGTTAAGCCTCGAGTGCTCTATCTCTCTCCTCAAGGAAAAACCTTAAATCATCAACTTGTTATGGATTTATCTCGGGAAGCGGAGATTATACTCCTTTGTGGTCGCTACGCGGGAGTAGATCAAAGACTTCTCAATCACTTTCAGTTTGAGGAAGTTTCCATTGGTGATTATGTGATTAGCGGTGGCGAGTTGGGAGCACTTGTTGTGATTGATGCCGTTAGCCGCCAAGTGGATGGTGTGCTTGGGCATGAGCGCTCCTCTGCTGATGACAGCTTTGCTCAATATGGATTATTGGAAGCTCCATTATTTACTCGTCCCAGAGAGTGGAGAGAGCAAGAAGTGCCAAGTCTCCTTTTGACAGGGAATCATAGTCAAATTTTGGAAGATCGCTGGGCGTTGAGTATGCTTGTAACGTTTTTGAAGCGTGAAGATTTATTGGATAGCTATCTTCAAAAAAAGAATGAGTTTCATAAAAAAGTTTTGAAAAAAGTCATTTCTAAATTGAAGCAAATTCCTAAGAAGGAATTGACCGCTTTAGGCTTTAGCCTTAAAAACCTTGAGGATTTTGAGTTTAAACTTCAAAAATATGGAAATTAAAAGTCATGACCACAACATCGTCTCCTGAAAACGCACCTGTAACCTATGTTCCGCGTTTAGCTGTTGGCTTGGTTCATTACCCCATTAATGATCGCGCTGGAAAAGTAGTTGCTACAAATGTTACCAACTTTGATATTCACGATATTGCACGAGCTTCTAAAGTTTATGGGGTGGAGCGATATTATATTATTCATCCAATGAAAGAGCAGCTGATGTTTGTTGACCGGATTTTGGATCATTGGAGAGTAGGGACTGGCTCTAGCTATAATCCTAAGCGTCGAACAGCACTTACGGATGTTTACACGGCTCCCACACTAGATGCGGCTCTCTCTGATTGGGGCGTTCCTTGTTTAAAGATAGCTACGCACGCTCGTCCGGTGGAAGGGGTGCAAGCCTATAGCTTTCAACAGCTCAAAGAGGTCATGCATGTGCAGAAAAAGCCTGTATTTCTGATTTTGGGAACCGGTTTTGGGTTAACAACTGAATTTATGCAATCTTGCGATGGCATTTTAGAGTCAATTCGAGGGGCCCCGCCTGCGGATTATCGACATCTTTCTGTTCGATCCGCTGCGAGTATCTGTCTTGACCGATTGATGGGACCATGGTAGTCCTCTCTTTCTCTTTATTATTAAGTAACACCAGAATGAGGATTTTATGAGCGATCTTGTTAGAAAAATTTCACTTTTGAACAAAAAAAATAATCACCCTGCCTTCAGCTCTGGTGATACAGTTAATGTACACATGAAAGTTAAAGAAGGTGATAAAGAACGTATTCAGGTTTACAAGGGTATTGTAACTAAAGTTCAAGGATCAGGAGCTAGCCGCAGCTTTACGGTTCGAAAAATATCTGCCGGTGTGGGTGTGGAAAGAACATTTCCTTTCTTGAGCCCTTCTATTGATAAGATTGAAGTTGTAAGTCATGGTAAAGTTCGTCGTTCCAGACTTTTTTACCTAAGAGATTTAAAAGGTAAAGCAGCTAAGATTAAGTTTGATCTTGTTATTGGATCAGGCGCTGCAGCGGCAAAAGAAGAAGCTCCTCAGGCTTAATTCTTTCTGTCTACTGAAGATAGAAAGCTCAATTGAGAATGCTTGAAAAAATTAAGTGGCGAGACTATAGCCCTTCTCCTGTTATCGGAGTCGATGAAGTTGGAAGAGGGTGTTTAGCGGGACCGGTGTTTGCTGGTGCCGCTATCTTATTAAGTGAAGAACTCGAGTCAGAACTCACGGATTCAAAATTACTTTCTGAGAGCAAGCGACAAATCCTTGCTGAAAAAATTAAACAACATCATCACATTAGTATTGGTTGGGCGAGCGAAGAAGAAATTGAAAAACTCAATATCTTTCAGGCCTCCTTTTTAGCAATGAAAAGGGCCATTCTGGGTTTAAATGTAAGCTCTGGACATATTTTAGTGGATGGAAAATTTCCAATACCAGACTTTAAAGGTTTTTCACAGACACCATTAATTAAAGGAGACTTAAGAGCAACACCTATTTCTGCTGCGGCGATTTGCGCAAAAGTGGCCAGAGATAATTTAATGTTGGAGTTATCACAATCTTACCCTGGTTATGGTTTAGAAAAACATAAAGGTTACGCAACCGAAATACATCGAAAAGCGATTCAAAAATTAGGACCATCACCAATTCATCGTCGCTTATTTGGCGGCGTTAAGGAATATTGTTAAGACACCAAATTCAATGAATCAAAAGATTAGAACTTTATCAACGAAGAGGTAGCCTTTTTCAGCAAAATCTATGAAGGTCTTTGTGTAACAATCATAATGTAACACTTTGTAACATTTTAGTTTGAAATAACTAAAATTTGTGGATAGCTTTGAGCAGAGATAATTTTCAACTCTGTAGGGAAGAGGAGCTTATTCATTGAAGAAAAATATTAATATTCTTTTAAAAGAAAAATTTGATTCTTTAAAGATAAAAAATTCTTCTTATTCATTAAGAGCGTTTTCTAAAAGATTAAATGTTCACCCTGCTGCCATGTCAGAGATCTTGCGGGGTAAAAGAGTTGTCTCCTTTCGTTTAGCGGATCGTATTGCGACTTGCACTTTATTTAATGAATCCGAAAGAAATACTTTATTGAGTCTTTGTCACACAAAAAAAGTATTACCCGAATTATCTCAGCAAAAGATTGGGACTTCGACAGAGATTGATCTCGATAAGTATTATTTAGTTTCGGAATGGTATTATTATTCTATATTGAGTCTCTCCGAGACAAAAAATTATTTAGGAACTTCAAAGTGGATTTCAAAGCGCTTGGGAATTTCTGAACGGGTAGCTAAAGCAGCCTTAAAGCGTTTGTCACGATTGGGTTATTTTATTGAAAGCAAACCTGGTATTTATAGACCTATTAAAGCTTCGCTCACTACGACAAATGATATTCCTCGTAAGGCTCTTCGGATGAGACACGAACATAACCTAGAAGCTGCTCGAGTATCACTTAATAATGATGATGTGAATGATAGGGAGTTTACTTTTATTACAATGGCTATTGATAAATCAAAAATGTTTGAAGCTAAAAAGTTAATTAGAGAATTCAGAGATAAACTTTGTGCTTTTCTTGAGGAGGGCGAAAAGAGCGAAGTCTATGAGCTGGCGATTCAATTATTTCCGAGGACAAATATAAAACAAAATTAAAAAGTACGGAGTACTTATTTTATAAGAGGAGGGTTTATGAAGCTATGGACAGTTTGGGGATTTTCAATTTTGCTGTATCTCTCATTGGGAAGCAGTGCTGGTAACTCAGGTGGCAACGGTGGAGATAAAACAGGTCTTCATTTTACTGAGTCGGCTCAAACAGCGCAACAGTGGATTCAAAGCCATAATGAACTGAGTTGGGTTCAAGAGCTGAACGAAAAGTTTAATCCGTCAAACCTTTCCGATACTTTTTTAAAAAGTATTCAAAACACTAAAATTGAAGTGGTCGAAGAGAAGCTTTTCTTAGATAATAAAGAAAAAATTGCCATTAATTTTCCGGAAAAAGAATTAATTAAATTAAATCATTCTTTATGGGAAGCCTCCTCTAAAGCAGATCAAATAGCCATCGCGGCACACGAACATTTTGGCATAATTGGAGTTGATGACAGTAATTATCGTTATTCTACGGAAATTCTTAAAAATTTTAATCGTGAAAAAACGATTTCAGATTTAGCAGTTATTGCTGGTATGCCGAATATGAGCGCTGGAAAAATTGAGGAAATTGTTGATCAAAATATTATAATAAACCCAGAACTACCTGATAGAGCGATGACCACAAAAATGTATTCCATTTTAAAATTACAGAATGTGAAATCTGTGGCGAATTTGCAGATAATAAGCCAATTAGGTAGTAGTTCTATTGAAATGTTGATCAAAGGTCTGGATTTGAGTTCAAAAATTTCACCAATTGTTCTTAGTCCTTTGGGACCAATGAATAAGGTTGCGTGTGAAGTGATGGCTCGTCATAAAAAGACAGTTTTTATTCTTCCTGCAGGAAATGATTCTTCGTTTATGAATCCTCCAACGGACTGTTTGGAAAAGAACATTATTTTTGTCGCATACCTCAATAAAGAAAAAACGGATTTAGCGGCTCAAAGCAATAAAGGGGAGTCTATATCAATTGCAGCTCCAGGCTATGACATCCCTGCGTTTGATGAAAAGGGGCAAGCCTATATGGCGAGTGGAGGAAGTGCTGCAATCTCATTTTTGGCTAGCGCACTAGTTCAGTACTCAATTAAGTATCCTGCTTTAGTTGGTGCAGGCCTTGCACAATCGTTTCTCGATGAAGAAACTGTTGAGCTTCCAGCGCTGGAAGGTAAAGTGAGAAATAGGAAAGCCTGGCTAAAATAGAGTCAATCTGCTAAAGAATATTGTTAAGACACCAAATTCAATGAACCAAAAGATTAGAATATTAAAAAAATAATTAATTCTCGCCGTTCACTTGAAGATTTTGTGTAACAATCATAATGTAACACTTTGTAACATTTTAGTTTGAAATAACTAAAATTTGTGGATACACAGCTGCGCATAAATTCGGGGACATAATCTCAATGAAAAGGTTTTAAATATCCAAGTGTAGAATATGGACTTTCCTGCATTTTTCCAAACATATCTGTTACACAATTTATTACTTCATTTTTTGATTCAAAAGTAGCATTATGAGTAGCTTCCTTTCTTGTGTACTTCCACAAAGCCTCTACAGCATTGAATTCTGGAGAATACGATGGCAGGTTGTATACCTCGATCCATTTTCGATTTTCTCTAAACCAATACCAAATATCACCGTCTTTATGATATGAAGCTCCATCCTGAATGTAATGAATTCGACGATTGCTCTCGAAAAACTTAGCAACTATAGTTTCAAGGAAAACCATGTAGGATGCGGAGTTGAAGACATCATCAATCATATATTCGAACTCAGCAGAGTGCAGATCAACGCATCCAAAAACTTTAACAGATTCTCTTTTGCCAGTAATTGGCACAATCGGCTGACACCCAATTCTAGACCACGTCCTATGCAGAGTAGAATCTTGCCTAAAGCTCGCTTCATCTTCAAAAATTATTCGAGCATGCTCATCTTGAGCTTTTTTTTAATGGTCGGATAAATTTGACTTATCCATTTTGCCTGCTTTTCCTTATCTGCCAAGGCTAAGACGCGTTTAGGGGATTGTATTGAAAATCCAAAATCATAAAGAAGTTTTCTTACATGTCCATCGTGGTAATGAACTCCAAATTCTTCGTAAATGGCTAGCGCAATTCTTTTTGAAGTCCAAATTCCACTGGAATAACCATAGGCAATAGGACCGCTATCGATTATGTCACATAAAATAATCTTCTGAAGTTCAGTAAGACGAGAAGGACGTCCTGGTCGATAACCTTCCTTTAATCCTTCAAACCCTAGTTCCTCATAGATTTTAAGCCATTCAGATACCTTTGATCTAGATGTATCAAGTATCTCAGCAATTTTGCCACTAGTATTTTCTTCACTGTTTAATAGGACAGCATGAATACGTCTAGCGACCCTGTCCGCCCCATCAGAAGCGGCTTCCCTCATGAGTAATTTTAATTTTTCCTTTGTTCTATGGTGTAGTTCAATAAATCTTGGCTGCATTCGAAGCAGAATAGTCATCAAAATTTAAAATGCAACTATGTCACCGAATTTATGCGCAGCTGTATAGCTGTTAAGAGAATGTTTGATACTAAGGGCATTCCAGGTATTATCAACGTTCTTGTTAGTCTTATTGAGTCTCAATTTATTAAATCAGGCGTCAGCTGCCCCCGATGTCAATCGGAGAGGAATCATATTCACGGATCTACTGGCAGAAAGCTTAAGACCTCTAATGGAGAAGTTCTGTTGACGTTGTTGAGATTGAAATGTCTTAACTGTAAAAAAACTTTTGTACCGATGATGCGATTAATAGATTTAAAAAGGTATGGAAGAAAATCCAGAGAATTTGAAAAGACTTGCTTGGAAACTGTGACGGATCAAAGCTTTCGTAGATCTGCAAAAGTAACAAATACTCTGACTGGGTTTACAACGTCACATACAACTCTACATCGTTGGTTCTGGGATACAGAAGCTGTAAATATAAATCAAAAAAAGAGAGTCGATAGTTTAATTGCTGATGGAACTGGATTTAAAAAAGAAAAAGACGAAGCAGGTTCTAACAAAGGGCAAATAAAAATTGTACTTGGATAAAATGATGATGGAACAGTTTACCCTTATGGGGCATGGACTAGAGCTTCATGGCAAAATATTGGAAATTTACTAAAAAAAGCAAATCATCCCAGTGATAAAATAAAATTCAAACCCATTGCAGCAACTCTGATAACTGATGGCGAAGAAGAGCTTGTACGTCGTCTTAAAAAGCTCGCAAATACACACCAGCGTTGTTTATTTCACATGACTCATGAACTAACACCACTTCTTCAGTATAAAGATTATGTCGGCAAAGAAGAAGCTCTAAAACTCTCAGAGCAGTTAAATGATCTGTTATATGTTGAACTGCCTAAAGTTGATACTGATCCATTGAAATCAATTGAGGATAAACTTAAAATAGAAGTTCATTTAACAAAAATGAAAAAATCCATTGATGATTTTATTGAAGAGCTACGAATGATGGGCTATCGCAAAGCAAAAACATTTGTCGAGAATGCAAAAGCTCAGCTTTTTACATACATTGAGAATTGGATTAATACTGGTGACTCAAATCCCAGAGTTACATCACTCGTTGAACGAATAATGAGAGAAATAAAAAGAAGAATTAAGCGTATGGGTTATATGTGGTCAGAAAAAGGTGCCGAGAAAATGACTCGATTAATTTTACTCCAACTTTCTTCAACAAAACATCTTTGGATAACTCATTGGAATGAAAAGATGGGCATCGATGCTGACATCAAGTTAAATTTTTTGTGTGTGACTGTGGATAACTAAAATCCCACGAAAATTGGAACGGTATCAAATATTAATTAGCTTATTAATGTAGCATAATTTTATGGATTATAGAAACTGTTATTATTCTCGACAAGCTGACATTTTTAAGCCTTGTTAACTGGATGAACACTGATTTTGGTGTGTGATAACGTAAAGGCCATTGACCAAGTTTTTCATGGATAAGGGTAATTTCCCCGTGTCTCAGGGGTCGTTGCAGTTTGGGATAAAAGATAAAAACTTTTTTTACACCTA
Organism: uncultured Pseudobdellovibrionaceae bacterium; assembly: GCA_964612425.1. Taxonomy (GTDB): domain Bacteria; phylum Bdellovibrionota; class Bdellovibrionia; order Bdellovibrionales; family Bdellovibrionaceae; genus CAUJGP01. The sequence continues at coordinate 32,808 of CAZTDX010000007.1, read as the reverse complement.
GATTAAGTACGGGCAGATATCTCCTGGTGTTAGACTCTGCCAGTTATGCTGTTTCAAACTACAGAGGGGCTAAAGGATTTTACAAGATTTGGGACCTCAACTGATATGTGGCTAAATGCGGCTTGTTAAGTTGAGGTTATACCCTAGGAAATTTGCAAAGATTTAAGTACTCTTTGATTATGTCAAATCCGCATTCTCATAATCATTCTCACAGTCATTCACACAATCATTCTCATAGCCACGTTGATCCCTCTAGCTCTCTCTCGGGATTGATTTCTGCCTTTGTGTTAAATGCTGGGTTTTGTATTATTGAAGCGTTTGGGGGCTACTATTCTTCAAGCCAAGCCATTATGGCAGATGCTCTTCATGATTTTGGTGATAGTTTATCTCTTTTGATTTTGATTGCTTTGAAATGGCTTTCCGTAAAGCCTTCAACCGAGAAGTTCTCTTATGGGTATCGAAGGCTCAATATTATTGGAGCTGCGATTGTTGGAGTTAGTTTAGTTGTAGGTAGTTTTGTGATTCTAGCAAATAGTTTTCCAAAGCTAATGAGCCCTCAGCCTGTAAATTCACCCATGATGATGGGACTCGCCGTTTTAGGGATATTAGTTAATGGTTTGGCCGTCTATCGATTAAAAGCCCACTCTCACCACGACGAGAAAAACATTGGCGAAAAGTTGGTGAGTCTTCATTTGTTAGAGGATCTATGGGGTTGGGTTATTGTATTAATTGGAGCTATAGCCATTTACTCTTTCTCCTGGTACTGGATTGATCCGCTCCTTTCTATCTTTTTGGCCTTTTTTATTTTGTGGAGAACCTACATCAATCTCGCTGAAATTGGCAGAATTTTACTATTAGGTGCCAACAAAGATTTCTCTCTAGAACGCATAACTGGAATATTGAAATCGGTTGAGGGAGTGATGAGTTGTCATCATATCCATATTTGGGAATTAGATTTTGGTTATCATGTCGTTACGGGCCATATAGTTTTAAAAAGTGAAGCCAGTGATGTAAAAGTTAAGGAACAAATAAGAAAAAAAATTGCAGAAGTTGGGCCATCAGAGGTGACCTTAGAAATTGAGCGTGAGGGAGAGGACTGTTCAGATCCAGAACACTCAAATTGAAAAATGTAGGTTGCCATTCGACTGTCAAAAGATTTTACAGTACAAAGTATTAGGATCTACTATTAGCGTTTATAATGGACATCAATGATGTTTGGTTGTGGCATTTTTTTTGCTCATTAAAAAGTTCATGAGTATAAAGAAATTAAATTTATTTAGTAAAAGGATCTATGGATTATTGCTTCTTTTGCCCTTTATTGTATGGGGGCAGACGCAACAAGAGTCTTATGATTCTACTTATCACAAACGTACGCAAGGGGATGGAATTTTATTAAGTCAATTAATCCCTGTAAATCAAATTAATTTACAAAAGGGCGTCCATTTACTTGATATAGATGGGTATTATCGTCAATGGGAAGGCGTAACAAATCCCTTTGATACAATGGGTGCAGGGAGCTTTAGTTCAAATAATCATGAAATGCTTTATCGACTGCGCTATGCTTATCCATTAGCTCGATACACTTATATTGGTTTAACTTTAGGGTATGCTTCGCACTGGGAAGCACAACTTTATGATGAATCGGGAATCACTGATCCAGAACTTTTTATAGGTCAACATATGCCGTGGCAAAATGGAAACTTTAGATTAGGTTTATCGTTTTCGCCAAGCTTAGGGCCTGCTAAACTTGATCGAAGTATTAACTCGACGACAGAATCAGCAAAAGGAAACTTTTACCGAGGTGGCTTTAGTGTGAAGCCAGAGGCCGGTGTTTCAATGAGAACTAATAAGTTAATTATTGGCGCTGAATTTAGTTATTTGTATTTTGGCGATCGAACTAGAAATGAAACGGTTGATGTCACTCAAGACGGACTTCGAGATCAGAATGTCTTATTAGGACTAAATCACCGGTATTTAGGGTATTCGCAATATTCGACTCAGGGTTATGGAGCGGGATCGACTTATTTTAGAACCGGCCGTGAGTCCATTAGCACAACAATTAGCGGTGGAAATATTTGGGCCATCAAAGGTCTTATCGAAGTTCCTGATTGGCAGCGATTAGGAGCTGAAATTATTTATGGACAAGTTGATAATTCGACTCGAACTAATAATTTAGGATCTAAAATTGTGAACTCTGGTGGAGATTTTCAAGAAGTCAGAGTTTATAGCCGATATCGATACAGTGATAATTTCTCCATAACTCCTTTGCTTAGTTGGATGCCTTCTTATCCTCTTTATAATGGTCAAGAGAGAATGGATTCAACCAGCAATGTCTTTAGTTTTCAATTAACGCTAAGATCAAAATTTGAATTGTAACATGGCTTGACTTTGATGACTCATCATTTAGTCTAAATAAAAAGGTACTCGTATTTCAGTAAATTTTTATTTTGAGCAAAAGGAGTCCTCATGTCTTTTAAAGAATTAACCGATTGTAAGTTTTTAGCAGTCTTCTTATTTTGTCTTTCTTGCACCCATGCCAGTGTTGATTCAGTTTCAGTGATGCCAAATAGAACGACGGCAAGTGAAAAGTTTTGTGAAGAAGAAGTATCAGCATATTCGATTCCACTGACTGAAACTGAATTGGAAGCTGGCGGAAAAACAACCAAAGATAATGATGTTGTACTTTGTAAAAAAATGTTTGTTCAACGCCCTCTTATTCACCTTCCTTTAGCGAAAGCACCTGAAAAATATACTAAACAAGCCACCCACGTTGAAATTTACGGTGGAATTTATTTTGAGCAAAGACTCAATTATAAATTTTTTGACCGTAATGGTAACAGTTTTACCATTACCAACCTTCAAGGGATTAATAAAGATCCTAATAAATTAGAACGCTTTAAAACACTTTTGCGTCCTTTTACGTTTCCGAGTAATCGAGTTTTTTATACTCTTTATAAAGTATCCGGTAATGCTAAAGTTGAAAATGATAACTCACTTTCCATCAATATTGAAAGCATTAAACCTGTACTCCAACTCACAGGGGAGGCCATTGATTCTTATTTAGTGGGGAAATCTCTTGAAGGTGGGTATTATAAAATGGATCAGCGATTTCAACAAATTTTTCAGTTTCCTCTCCGAGTGAAATTAAGTAGTCTGAGCAAACATAAAAGCCCCGGATTGGATAAGCTTGCGGAGTGGGAGCAGGCTGTTAAAATACCTGATGCTGAGGTTTTTAGTATTGATGGTGAAATTGAAAACTTTGACGATGGAGTTATTGCCAGCGATAAATCTTGTTTTAAACCTATAATGAGAGCGGAAGAAAAAAATCCCTTTATTGGAGCCATTGATCCCAGAGTCGCTATCTATCGAAGAGGTGCCATGCACATTGCGGGGGATAGCGTGGTGGTCTTTGAATATCCACAGGCTCCTAACGGGCAACCACCGCAGGATCTTACTCGTGATGGAATGGATGCTGAAAATAGATTGCTTAACATTGTAAATTTTATTCAACTTAAGCTCGAAGATAATCAACCCTGGAATCATTTAAGCATCAAACCACATGGCCCAAACAGAGCTCACTTAATCAAATTACAAGCCATTGAAGGCAAGGGCCAGGGCGGAACTCCCTGCAATTAAAAACTCTGTTAGAATTATCTCTATGAGATTGATTCGGGTAACTTATAAAATTACCCGTTATTAGCTGGATGGATTTTAGTTCTCAAGATTTGGGGTGAGAGTTTTATTCTCTTTGGATTTTTTTAATAATAAAATGAGTTTCAGGATTCTTAGCTGCTCTTCGAGGTGCAAGTATTTAAACCAGTAAAATAAAAAAGATAAAGAAACTGTAACAATGCTCAAAAATAAGCGAAGGGCAAGCTCGCTTTGATTTTGGAAAAGGGATTGTGAAATAAAGGATATAAAGCTTTGACTGTTAAAATACCAAACTAAAAGTAAGGGTATGGTGAGTTTAAATAAATTGAGTTTACGAAACAAGCTTTGACCTAGAATGGATTTTGAAAAATAGAGTAGAAGAAAACAATCAAAGATGAGTCTTAACGACCAAGACCAAGCCGCGCCGGCTGCACCATACTTATTAGCACTATACCATAATATACCTAAATAAATAGGGAGTTCTATAATGTGTATTTTGGCGGTTAAGTCAGGGCGCCCAGCACTTTGAATAAAGGTGTAGGGAATATTAGCGATGGCATTAAAGAAAATTCCAATAGAAAATATTTGAAGTAAATAAGTAGAGTTTATTGAAAAATTGTTGCCTAACCATAAATAAAGTCCCGTTTTTGAAAAAGCAATAATCATTGTTGCAATGATCGCCATAACAAAGGCGACGATTCTAATGATTTTAGGATATAGTTTTTTGGCTTCTTCTGGATTTAAATTAAGAGTCGATGAGAAGGCTGGAAACAAAGTGCGGGCAACGGATGAGGGTAGGATGAGAACTCGAGTTATGACTTCGTAGGGTGTTGTGTAATAAGCCAGTTCTGAGACTGGAATAATGGAGCCTAATAAAAAGCGATCAAAGTAAACCATAATGGGACTAATGACATTGCTCACAGTAAGCCAGCTTCCATAATTCACAAGATTGAGAGTTGATTTTTTGGAAGGAAAACGAATTTCCGATAAGCCTGGAATTTTTAAAATACAAATGTAACCGTGGATCATGCAAAGTAGAAGTCGAGAGCAACTGATGGCAATAATAATATGGTCAATACGCGGACTAAAGAAAGCCACAATTAAAGGAGTTAAATAAGTTAATCCACCATTGATAGAATGCAAAATATTGACAAGAAAAAAATGACTTTGCGATTCAAGGGCGCCTCGAAAAACGGAGGTTAGCGTTACAACAGGAAGACTCAATGCAATTAAAATGAGAGCATAGGTTCCTTCCGATTCTAATTCTATAGGAATATTGAAGTAATGCTGGACAAGATATTTTGAAATTACAATTAAAGCCGATGCTCCAATTAAAGTGAGTCCTAGTGTAATCCAAATCGTCGTCCAAACAGATTGAGGTAGTTCTTGTATTTTTTTTTCAGCTTTTAATTCGGCTCCGAGTTTTATTATGGCACGGCTGAGACCTAAATCAAAAAAAGCTAAATATCCTAGAAAAGCCCAAAGTAGAGAAAGTAAACCAAATCGGCCCATTCCAAGAAAATGGATAAGAGTTGGTATAGTGATAAATCCAATGATTATTGGTATGAGTTGACCCACAAGGTTATAAAAACTGTTAACGATGAGGTGGGAGTTTTCATTTTTCAATGTCATTTCCTAAGAAGATAATAGTGGTAAGTCTTTTTTGCATTAGGAGACATCGATTATATTCCTTGTACTGATGAATTCTTTAAACAGTAATATTTCAGAGTTTTAGATGCAAGGTTCATTTTCAAAACGATGGTACTCCGACTTGTTGGTTGCCTTGAGAATTGTTACTCGACAAGGAGAAGCTTTTAATGCAACTTAATCTATATTATTTCTTAAAATAAAAGTGAAAAGGGAGTATCGACTTGCGTACAATTTTAGCATCTGGAGTTGCAGGGTTTATTGGGAGTTCTTTTTTGCGATTAGCAGTAGAAAAGGGTTATCAAGTCATTGGACTCGATAAATTGACTTATGCAGGGCATCTCAAAAATATTGAGGGAGTCGATCCAGCGACGTTTAAATTTGTACAAGGTGATATCTCGAATCAAAAACTGATTTCAGAATTGTTAAAAGAGCATTCCATTTCTGCTGTTATTAATTTTGCAGCGGAATCCCATGTTGATAATTCTATTTTGGGTCCGCAAGAGTTTATACAAACAAATATTGTTTGTGTCTTTCACTTGTTAGAGGCTGCTCGTTTTTACTACCAAACATTACCGGCCCATAAAAAAGAACAGTTTCGTTTTTTACAAGTTTCAACCGATGAAGTTTTCGGAGCATTAACAGAAGAAGAGGCTCCCTTTTCAGAGACGACTTCTTATGCGCCAAACTCTCCCTATTCTGCTTCAAAGGCTTCTGCGGATCATTTGGTGCGAGCTTGGTATCATACCTATGGTTTACCAACAGTTATTACAAACTGTTCTAATAATTATGGGCCGAGACAGTTTCCCGAAAAACTTATTCCACGAATGATATTAAATGCCCTTCGTGGAGAGTCATTGCCAGTTTATGGAGAGGGAAAGAATATTCGCGATTGGATTCATGTGGAAGATCATGTTGCCGGCGTCTTGTCTGCCCTAGAAAAGGGTACACCTGGTGAGTCTTATTGTTTTGGTGGTAATTCTGAGAGACGAAATATTGAGGTCGTGCATTCGATCTGCGATATTTTGCAAAAGAAAAAACCACGAGAAAAAGGAAGCTATAGAGAGTTAATTCGCTTTGTAGAGGATCGGGCGGGACATGATTTTCGTTATGCGATCAATGATTCAAAGGCACAAAATAAACTCGGGTTTAAAAGAAAGTACCAAAACTTTGAACAGGGGTTAGACACAACTCTTCAATGGTATTTAGAAAATAGTGATTGGATCAATACCGTTAGCCAAAAAAAGTAAAAAGGAGATTGAGATGAAAGGAATAGTTTTAGCTGGAGGTTCAGGGAGCAGACTCTTTCCCCTCACATCATGTGTGAGCAAGCAACTTCTTCCAATTTATAATAAGCCAACTATTTATTATCCCATTTCAACTCTCATGCTTGCTGGGATTCGAGAAATTTTGATTATCAGCACTCCGCGCGACACTCCACTGATTGAAAATTTACTCAAAGATGGCTCGCAATTCGGCGTAAAATTTTCCTATAAAGTTCAGGAAAAGCCTGAGGGGATCGCCCAAGCTTTTTTATTAGCGGATGATTTTATCAACGGAGATTCTTGCGCGCTCATTTTAGGAGACAATATTTTTTATGGTCATGAGGTAACTAAAAAGTTTATGGCGGCCATGGAAGAAAATAGCGGTGCTACGGTATTTGCTTACCGCGTGACCGATCCTGAGCGCTACGGCGTTGTGGAGTTTGACAAAGAGGGCCGCGTTCTCTCGATTGAGGAAAAACCAAGTAAGCCTAAATCAAGTTGGGCTGTAACCGGTTTATATTTATACGATAAGGAGGTGGTCTCCTTAGCGCGAAGTTTAAAGCCTTCAGCAAGAGGGGAGTTGGAGATCACAGACTTAAATAAACTTTATTTAAATCAAAAACAACTCAACGTGCAGCTTCTTGGGCGCGGAGTCGCGTGGCTAGATACGGGAACCGAAGAGGCATTGCTGGAAAGTTCACAGTACGTGCATACGATTGAAAAGCGGCAGGGGTTAAAAATTGCGTGTCTTGAGGAAGTGGCACTTCATAAAAATTTTATCACCCAAAGCCAGTTAGCAGAGCTAGCAAAATCGTATCCGGATAGTGGCTATGGGCGATACATTAAATCGCTGGCAGAAAAAGGGGCGCCAACTCTATTTCCCACTGAGTAATTTTAAAACACCTTTGCGAGTTTGATTATTTTGGTACTTAACTGTGAAGTCCCCGCCAAAGGCAACAGGAGATGCGGCTCCTTCCTCAGAAGAAGTTGTTGTTCCAGAGCGAACAATATGGACGGTGTAGTGGTTGTTTGCGTACTCAAATTCAAAATCTAAAACTCCACCTTCTTCAGTGTAGGTGAGATTTTTGATAGTACCAGCTTCAGTTGAAAATGAATTTAGGCAATCACTACAATTGGGATCAATAACCCAATCCATTTTAACTTGAACGGTGTTGTTAATGGCCAAAATTTCAAGTTTTGATGGGCTTTCAAGGGAATCAATATTATCGCGCAGCTTACCAATATTTTCATTATTTTGTGTTGTTAATACATCCTTAGGCGTAGCAATTCTTGCTTCTTCAGCAGCAATTTGAGTGTGTAAACTATAGATAGTTTTAAAAATCCCTTCTTTATCAGATTGAATTTTTGTTAATACTTCATTGGCTTTTGTTATTTTATCAGTGAAGCCATCAAGATTTTTTTTGGAGGCTTCGATTTTGTGTAATGAATCCGCTTTGGCTTTTGTTAGGTCTCCTAATTCCTTCTGTAAATTATCGATAATCTCTTTGCTGGGAGTGGGTTTAGCTTTTTCGTCATCAATTGATTTTTGATGGTTATCGATTTGAACAACGATTTGAGAGAGGTTTTGGTATTCGTTAAAAAGATTTTGCTTTTCAGTATTGTATTTTTGAGTGTTGGAGTTGATTGAATTTTGTGTTCTGATTTCTAATGTAGGAAGCTTTTCCCACTGATCTTTTTGAGTATCATCGAAATGGCTCAGTTCTTGATCGTATTGGGATTTTAAATTTTTAAGAGGTTTTTCAAGATCTTTTATTTGCTTATTAATTCGATCGATCTCAGCAGACAGGAGTTGAACAGTTTTAACTTGTTCTGTTAAGTCCCCCTCCGTTTTCCATAGGAAAGCGGCATTATCATTGAGAAGTATGGGATTGTCTTGGAGTGATTGTATGCTGTAGCTTTTTACCTTGATTGGCGTAGGGGGTGCTTTTTCGACCTTAACTTTTTTAACATTACAAGCAGAGAATAAAAAGAGAGTAGCGCCGAGAATTGTTAAAGCACTCAAAATATTTTTTTGATTTAGTACAAAATAAAATTTGTTTTTAACTGTTTGTATCGTCATTTTTATAAACCTCTGTCTTTTAAATTAAAAGAATAAAACCAGTTCTGCCATATACACATCTGCAGCCGTTGCATTACGTCCAGATAGCGGATGTCCAAAGCCAATATTGGCTTGTAATGGGATAGGAAATTCTTTGGTTTGATAAGAATCAATCGTGGAGTAGCCGACTTGTCCAACCATGCTGGTTAGAAATTGTGAGGGGTTTTGGTCTTCGAGCCAACGATAGCGTTCTCTGGCAAATCGTGTTCCGCTAAATCTTGTTGCTTGCATGTATTGGTAAGTATAGCCGAGGTTAGAGTAAAATCCTCCTCGTGTTGATCCGAACTGAACTGAAGTTCCCATTAGATACTGATCACCACTGTCTCGGAATACATCTTCAACATCAGAGGTAAGTCCTCCCTCAGGAGCATTGGGAATTCTTCGTTTTAAATGATCTGGGAGCTGAATATTAATATTACCGTAGAGATTCCAAGATAATTTAGAGGTTAAATTATGATCCCAAATAAGACCAAGTCCGATATCATACTGCCCATCACCTGTTGGTAATTCGACTAGTTTATCAGGGTCAGAGGTTTTTCCTGTTGGAAGAGTCAATTCTGATTTAAAAGCAAAGGCATCATCATCGTTTTGAAAAAATTTATATTTGCTAACAAATTTAATATCGCCTAATGCCGTATACTTCTCTGACTGAAGGGGTTTGTAGCCCATGTCTTGAACTTTTGTTTGAAGTGGGTGAGTAAGTTGTTGCGACATCTTAGAAGCTGTTACGGGATCACTCGTACCTAATTTATTAATAAATTGCTGCGTTCTTGAATCTAAAACAAATCCTGAATCAACACTGAGTTCAACCTTGTAAACAGGAACGGCAAGCGCCAAAGTCCAATTCTCTTTTACGCCGTAGGCAAAAACCGGAACACTGACGTTAGCATAAGCACTCACGGCACCAGTGATTGAGCCAACGGTGTCATTGCTGGAAAGATTTTGTGATTCAAGCGTCCCTTTGAGTAAACTTTTTTGAGTATCAGTCTTTTGAGTGGAAACGATATTATCCCAAACGACATTTTGGTTTAATTTGCCACCAAGGCTTTCTTTTTTACCTTGGGAATTATATTTTTCATCCACCCAAGTGTTGATATTTTTATAACGGGGATTGCGGATGGCGCTGGGAAGAACCGCTGTGGATTCGACTTCAAAGGGCGCTGCTAAGCCACCAGCATGACTCTCCATGGAGATCAAAATTGCTATGAGTGTGAATGCTGAGAACAACCACTTTATTTTCTTAAACATATTTTCTCCCAATTATTTTAGAGTAACTCAATTCAAAATAGGTAGAGGTAGCAGAGTTTTACTTTTTAATATTTCTAAATAAACTATATTTAGTTTTCTGTGAAAATCCTGATAATAATTTAAAAGCATTAAAGAGTATTACTCTAGAGTTAAAGAAGTGGGGGAGGATTCTATAAAAAAGAAAGCTCCACCCATTTCTTAGACTTCATAACATTTGAGCCAAAACTTTTATTTGCACAATTTGTTCAATAAAGCTTGAGCATCATTGATGTCTTCTTGATTTTCTGGAATACGATCCAAATAACCATCATCGGCTTTTTTAGAGCTGATTGTTTTTAAGATATCGCAGGCTTGAGTTTTCTCAGCATCAGAACCACCTGTTGCTAAAGTCTCAGCATAGAAAATGCCATTGAGGAAAAAGTAAGGCTCTTGTTTGTAAGCAATGCTTAAGTGCTTTAAAGATTCAGTTCTTGAACCACCAGCAAAACCGGGAAGTTTAAAGTAAATTCTTCCTAAAATGCGGTCTGGACCTTGTCCGTCGATTGTCTCTCCGCCTTTTTCAGCACGAGTGACACGAACTTGTGTTTCTTTCATTGTTTTTATAAGTTCATCTTTTTTGCCTAAGGAAGCCATTACCCCATTAGCTTCTGCCCAGCGGCTCAAAGCCACGCCATAGAAGAAATAACCTTCAGCATAATCATCACTTAATTTCTTGGCGGCAACGGCAGCATCCATCGCAGCTTGGAATCTTTCTAATTTAATGCTTTTTTCGTCGTTATGTTGACCGATCCAGTAATGGCAACGGCTTGTTAGGACAGCAATATCATATTTAAGTTCTGTAGTGTCAGCAGTTGAAGACGCTTTTTTAAGGATCTCAATGGCATTTAAAACATTGGTAAAATTACCATCACGGTCTTTGGTATCTCTGTGTTGATAAAGTTCAAGAGCATTATTGTAGTCTGTTTCAGAAGCTTTATCGGCTGCAAAGCTAACCGAAGTTACTAATAGTAAACCAGCAATTATCGTTTTTAACATAAGTTCCCCCTAATGGATTGTTATTTTGAACACTTTCGGACCGTGGTGCTATATACAAAATTAGGAAGTGGTTCAAGTCAAATAAGATTGATTAAATTATTTTCATTTGTTTTAGTTGTATGGAGCGTCGATCAATCGTCTTGCGCTTAATGTCAATGGCAGAGGAGGTCTCATGAGACTTGAGAATAAGGTTATTTTAGGAATTTTATTTCTAATGAGTTCGTATGTACTTGCAGAAGGCTTGAAATCTGAAGGAAAAGTTCATCCTCAGTTTTTGATCGAGCAGAATAAGGTCGAACTCACGGTTGATGATGGTTTCCATTTTAATAAAGAGGCTCCGACTTTTATTCTTTCAGGGAAGCAAAAAATAAAACCAGCTTCTTTGTCAGAAAAATCCCTCAAATTTCAGTGGAAAGAGACTCTCGAGAAAGACTCTAAAATTCAGTTCTATGTCTGTGACGATGCTAAAACCGTCTGTGAGCCCCATTCCATCCCCATCAAGAATCAGAGTCAGGCCGCCCCGCCTTCATCCATAAAAGCACCCAAAGGATCCAAGACAGGGGCTCATCTTGATCCCAAACAGAGTAAAAAACGGTTGGGCGAAGGTCTTCCAACTGGTTTTATCGAAGACGATTATGATCTCGCACTTTCTAAAGCTAAAAAGGAAAATAAAAAGTTATTTATAGATTTTGGTGCTCGGTGGTGTCCACCATGCATTCGACTAGAGCATGAAACTTTCGTTTCCACACTTTTTCAAAAAGCGGCTAAGCCTTATATTTTGCTGAGAATCGATGTCGATAAAGACCAAAATCAATCCCTCAACGAAAAGTATTCCGTCAAAGCGTATCCGACCTTAATTGTAACTAATTCAGATGGTGTGGAGCTGGATCGTATTTTGGATTATTTGCCGCCTGAGGCGTTAGCAACAAAGCTCAAAGAGCTGAATAAAAACACAAAACTACTCACAAAGGAAGAGCTTGTTCAGCGAGCTCAAGAAGGGGATAAGGCGGCTGCGGCAAGCTTAGGTCAAATGTCCTTTAAGGCACTCCAATACAAAGAGTGTCTTGATTGGTTTGAAAAAAGCAAGCAGCGCCCCATTGAGTATTATATGTGCTCTGTGGGTTTGTCGGAAGATTTAAAAGATCAAGAAAAAATAGTGACCTTACAAAAGGCGATTCAATCTTTTCCAGACTCTTTTTACAGTATCGATTGGCGACTGCAATTAGTGGAACTTCTCCAGGGGGCAAAAATTGGTAATGAGAAAGAATTGTCGTCCGCAATTGATCAAACAAAATCATTGATTCAAAAGTGGCTTCAAGAGCCAGAGCGATTAAATAATGCTTTTAAAAAAGGAGAGCTTCTTGAGCTGAAAGATCTGATTACTTCAGAACTTCACTTTTACTTAGGAACTTTGTCTGAATTATTAAAAAATAAAGAAGAGGCCTTGAAAGAGTTTAAAATGGCGGTTGAGATAACAAAGACTCAAAAACCCACGCTTAAGAATCCAACAATTATTATTTATTTAGCCCATTACTTAAAAAAAGCGGAGTTATATTCAGAGTCTTTAGAGTGGCTTCAAAAGCTAGCAGCAGAGTATCCAGAAGAATACACCTATGTGCAACGACAGGCGAATCTCTTAAATGAGATAAAAGAATATCAAAAAGCCTTGCCACTGGCGGAAAAAGCTTATCAGCTCTCTTACGGCAATAATCGATTGAAGTCTGGATTATTTTTAGCCAAACTCAATAAAGAATTAAAAAAGAAGGCAGAGGCCAAAGCTGTCCTAGAAGAATTAAAAACCTCTTCCGCAGCACAGTGGCCAGGAAATAAGGGCTATAGTGATAAAATTCAAAAAGCATTAGTAGAGTTATAAAATTATAATAAGGATTAGAAAATTCAATATAAGTAGCATGCTTATAAATAAAAAAAGCAGATAAGTTTTTCTTATCTGCTTTTTAATTTATGAATCTTTTTTTACTCTATTTGATTCTCATAGAGTAGAAAGAACGCCATACAAACACAAGTCCAACTATGAACATGACGAAGGAAATGATGTGAGTTGTAGCGGTGTCTTGGCCGTGGTTAGATAATTTAACAGCAATCTCAGCGGCAAGTAACCCAAACAAAGTTGTGAACTTAATAATGGGGTTTAAAGCTACTGACGCTGTATCCTTGAACGGATCACCAACAGTATCACCAACAACTGTGGCAGCATGAAGTTCTGTTCCCTTTTCTTTTAAATCCACTTCCACACGCTTTTTAGAGTTATCCCAAGCGCCGCCGGCATTGGCCATAAACATAGCTTGGTACAATCCAAAGACGGCAATAGAAATAAGGTAGCTCGCAAAGAATACGGGTGAGAAGAAGGCAAAAGCCAAAGTTAAAAAGAAGACAACACCAAATATGTTGATCATTCCAAGTTGTGCAAACTGAGTACAGATTTTCACAACGGCTTTAGAATCTTCAACAGAAGCTTTTTTAGAGTTATCATCTAATTTAATGTTTTTCTTAATAAACTCAACTGCTTTATAAGCACCTGTCACAACTGCTTGAGTTGATGCTCCAGAGAACCAGTAAATGACGGCTCCACCAGTGATTAATCCCATTAATACCATTGGGTCCATTAAATCTAATTTTAGATTTAATAATAAGATGATTGAGAAAATCATTGTTGTTGCACCGATCACAGCCGTTCCAATAAGCACAGGCTTTGCTGTGGCTTTAAAGGTGTTACCAGCAGAGTCGTTTTCTTCGAGGTAAATCTTTCCTTTTTCAAAATCAGGTGTGAAGCCAAAATCTTTTTCGATTTCTTTAGTAATGTTAGGAAGCGTTTCAATCTGTGAAAGTTCGAATACGCTTTGAGCGTTGTCTGTCACAGGTCCATAGGAGTCAACAGCGATGGTCACAGGACCCATTCCCAGCATTCCAAAGGCCACAAGACCAAAGGCAAATACGGCAGGATAGATCATAATAGCATCAAGTCCTTCTTGGCTCGTGCGATATGCAACAAGCATTAAAAGAACCATTGTGATCCCTTTCCAGAAGGCACTGAAATTACCAGCAACCAAACCAGAAAGTACGTTTAGTGAAGCTCCACCTTCACGAGAGGCTTCAACAATTTCTAAAACGTGCTTTGATTTAGAAGATGTGAAAACTTTTGTGAGTTCAGGAATGATGGCGGCGGCAATTGTTCCGCAACTAATGATGGTAGAAAGTTTCCACCAAATGCCATTGTCGATATCACTAAGCATTAAATAACTGACAGCATAAGTTACAGCAATTGAAATTACTGAAGTAACCCAAACTAAAGCTGTTAGTGGGACTTCAAAATCAAAGTGATTAGCTTGAGAATACTTTGCGCGGCAAACGAGGTTATTAAGCCAGTAAGCCACGATGGATGTTACCACCATCAAAATTCTCATGGCAAAAATCCAAACAATAAATTTAGCTTGGAGACTCGTGCCATCAGGCATGAGCTCACGAGCGCCATTCATAAAGTGAAATCCAACAGCAAGCACGATAAAGCTAATAAGTGCAACACCTGTTACACCATAGGTTTCAAAACCATCAGCTGTAGGCCCCACAGAGTCACCAGCGTTGTCTCCTGTACAATCGGCAATAACCCCAGGATTTCTGGCATCATCTTCTTTAATACGGAAAACGATTTTCATTAAATCGGAACCAATGTCAGCGATTTTAGTGAAAATACCACCGCAAACGCGAAGAGCACTTGCTCCGAGAGATTCCCCGATAGCGAAACCAATAAAGCAAGAGCCTGCTGCTTCGGGCGAAACTAGAGTTAAAATAACGATCATTAAAATAAGCTCAACGCAAATTAAAACCACACCAATCGACATCCCAGCGCGAAGGGGAATATCCATAACGGGGTAAGGTTTATTTCCTAGTGAGGCAAAAGAAGTTCTGCTGTTAGCGTATGTATTGAGACGAATACCAAACCAAGCTACGGCGAAAGAACCCAAAATTCCAAAAATAGACCACATTAAAATGATGGCAACACGGCCAGCATCGAAGCCCATTAAAACACCAAAGTAATAGATGATACAAATACCGATGAAAAGTTCTAAGCCTATTAAGAGCTTACCTTGCTGTAATAAATAAGTTTTACAGGTTTCGTAGATGAGGTCAGACACCTCGAGCATGGACTTGTGGGCAGGTCTATTTTTAATACCCATAAATTCATAGAGCCCAAAAAGTATTCCCAAGACCGCAACAATGACTCCGCCGACAAAAATGGAATGACCCGTGAGGTTTCCAAGAAGTGGGAAAGCAATGTTAAGATTGGGGATGACTAGATCCGCTTCACTCGCAAAAGCTGAACCTGTCAACAAAGTGAGTGCAGCAAACAATAGCATTCTCATGTCAACCTCGTATTCTTAAATGTTTGTTATGTTTATTGTTTAATTTGTTTCTATTTCGTTTTGAACGTAGAACCATAAGAAAAAACTGAAGCAATGTCAAATTTATTTGAAATCATGTTTTTCGAGAGTCTTCCACAATGGCCTTTACACCCGCAGGATCTATTCGAGTCGTCAGGTGCTCATAGGTGTTGAGTTTTGTCTCTGTTAAAATTTGTGCTACGTGAAACCAAGAATAAGCACTTTCGCCAAACAGTGCTTCTACTTTAACAGCATAGTTGGGTAAAATGGGCTTTAGATAGATCGTCAGTATTCGAAAGACATTTAGAATGGTACTGATGACTTCTTTTGATTCTGTCGGGTGGGATTCTAAAGTTTTCCACGGGGATTTTTCATCAAAATATTTATTGGCCATATCAGCAAGAGCCCTAATTTCATTGATGGCCTTAGAAAAATCACGTTGATCATAATGATGAGCAATGGTTTCTGACTGAGCTTGAGCTTGGCGAATGAGAGCCATTCCTTCAGGAGAGGGAGCACAAAGTTTGCCGTCCATTTTTTTGGAAAGAAGCTGGGCTCCGCGCGAACCAAGGTTAGTTATTTTACCGACAAGATCGCTGTTTACTCTCTGAGCAAAATCCTCAAGATTTAAATCCATATCATCAACGGAATTGGAAAGTTTGCAGGCATAGTAGTAGCGTAAATGCTCAGGTGATAAATGATTTAAATACGTTCGTGCACTAATGAAAGTCCCTTTGGACTTACTCATTTTTTCGCCATTAACTGTGAGCATACCATGGACCCAAACAGCGGAGGGAGTTTTAAAGCGCGTTTGGCTTAAAATAGCAGGCCAAAAGAGGGTGTGAAAATAGACAATGTCCTTACCAATACAGTGATAGATTTCGACTTTCTTGTTTTTAGGAGTATTTTCCCAATAATCTTCTAATTTTTTACCCATTTTTTTACACCATTGCCAAGTCGAAGCAATGTAGCCCATGGGAGCATCCATCCACACATAAAAATACTTGCTGTCATACCCAGGAATTTGAAAACCAAAGTAAGGTTCATCGCGGGAAATATCCCATTCGCGAAGTTCTTGATTGAGCCATTCCGACATTTTTCTAGAAACTTCAACTTGAGTGTGTTGGGGGACCCACTCTTTTAAATAGTCTTGAAAGTGTTGGAGTTGAAATAATAAATGTTCGGAGCTTTTTGTGATGGGTTTATTTTTGCAGATGGAGCAATGGGCATCTTTGAGTTCGGAAGGTGAGTAAGTTGAACCGCACTTATCGCAAGAGTCGCCATACTGTTCGGTAGCGCCGCACTTTGGACAGGTGCCTTTTACAAAGCGATCAGGTAAGAACATTTTATCGTGTTCGCAATAAAGTTGCTCAATGTTTTTAGAGTTAATGTGGCCTTTGTCTTTTACTGTTTGATAGGTTTCATAAATGAGACTTTTATTTTCTTCGCAATGAGTAGATCCGTAATGATCAAAATTGATTAAAAAATCAGCGAAATCTTTTTGGTGGTCAACCGCTGATTGTTCAATGATGGATTCTGGAGTGCGGCCCTCTTGGCGAGCTCGCACCATGATGGGTGTTCCATGGGTGTCATCGGCACAAATATAGATACATTCATGGCCACGCATTTTTTGAAACCGGCTCCAAAAATCCACCTGTAAATATTCAACAAGATGTCCAATATGGATTTGACCATTAGCGTAGGGGAGGGCGGCGGTGACAAGAATTTTACGAGGTTCTGCCATGAAAATAGTCCTTTTGAAAAAATTAAAGGTGGTGATTTCTGTTAGTAACCTAAAAAAAATGTAAAATCAAAAGTTGAGTCAGTGGGAGGTGGCTTTAAGGTAAGGTGTATCAAAGGATGCCAAGTTAGAATTATAAAGAGCTTCTGTTTTAGTTTGATTCACTCTCTTCACCAAGGTCTTGTTTTGTTGGTTTTGACCAGACCCAAGTTGTGTCTTTTGAAAGAACTTATTAAAATATACTGGTAGGGGCCATATTTAATGACTATGACAAATCTAAAGAAATGGATTTTTAAGCCAACGATAATCCTTTGGATTAAGGGTTGTTTTTTTCTTTTTGCCTTTGGACTTTTCACTTCTTGTAATAAGTCCGCACCACAAGATTTGGTAATTAAAATCACTCCAGAAGACTCCTTTGTTTTAGATTTAAATGCCTACAGTTGTGCGCAAATTGTGCGAGGGATAGGTCCTGGCAGTATTGAAGGACCAGCAGTATCAGGTCCCATTGTTGTATTTAATCGGATGAGTTTAGAGTGGAAAAAAACAACGGAATTATATATTGCACAAGCAATATTTAAATTTACCAGCACTGGAATTACGGGTGGTGAGTCAACCTGTGATATTACCGCAGAGTTCCCTGCCTTATTTGAGGTTGGTCGCTACGACAAACAGTCACCTACAAATATTTTTGTGACTAGTACATTTGGAGGAAAAGGAACTGTTGACAGTAACCCCAATTGCCGAGTGGTGTGTAATATCCCATTAGTTAAAAAAGATGTTCCTGAAATTAATGGGAGTGGAGAGCTTACGATTAAAGCCTTTGAGTTAACTAATAAAGGGAAAGAAGATGAACGATATTATCGAGTGAAATCTAAGTTTAGAGTTAAAATTAGCCCTTAATTGAACTTGTAGCTTGTTTACAAATAAGACTCAGGCTATTTCTTCTATCTATGAAAATCGTTTTAATCACTTTTGTTTCAAATAAAGAGTCTTGGTTTCAGGAAGTAAAAGAATTATATACCAAAAAAATAAATCAGATGTTCTCTTTTGAACTTATTGAAATTAAGGCTCCCAAAGGTGAGCGAGAACAGGCAGAACAAAAGAAAAAGCAAGAAGCCGAGTTATTATTAAAATCTTTAAAACCAGATGATTACGTTGTTCTTATGGATGAACGAGGAAAGCCATTGTCATCCCTCTCTTTTTCTCGATGGTTCGAAAATGAAGCAATGATTTCGCCTAGCTCTAAACGAATTGTATTTATCATTGGTGGTGCCTACGGTGTGAGTGATGAAATCCAAAATCGAGCACGATTAAAGTTGCAGATGGGGCCCTGGACACTCAATCATTTGGTGGCGCAAACCGTACTTTTGGAGCAACTCTACCGAGCCTTAACCATCATCAAGGGCTTGCCTTATCATAATGGTTGAGTTTTATTTTGATAGTTCATTTTACGATGGATTAACTATAAAACCCAAGCGAGAAAGTTTTGATAAAAGCGATGGAATTTCTGTAAGACTCTCTTCAAGCTCTTGAGGAGAGTCAAGAGAAAGGGCCTCAATAGCTTCCATCGTTGCTCCCAACTTTAAATGCTTTTTCCATTGAGAGAGAACAAAGAATTCAGTATCTGTGAGATCATTCAGCTCAACTAAAAAGTCAGAGTTCATTGATAAAAAATAAAAACTTGGGTTTTGCCAGGAAATCGCAATAGCGAGTGGCTCTACAGATTCAGGTTGTTTTTGGGCCCAACGATAGAGTGATGGAATATCAAACGGGCTAGAAAAAAAGCGCATTTGAGGGGAGAGGGTGAGCTCATTGATCCAATCTTCGCTCGGGGGAGTTGTGAGTAAGGGAAGTGGTTTTGGGGCTTCTTCGTCGAAAAAGATTTGGGAGGCCCATTCCAGTTGAGCGAGTTCCTTTATAAAGGGCACATCAGATGTTAGTAGCGTATTAAGATTTGATTCTAAATAATCAGGGAATTCATCGCCGTACTGAGATAACTTCCAATTTTTTGGTGGTTTTTCAATCAAATAGGATTCCGCAATTTTTATAAAAAGCTCTTCGCCTAAATAACGTTTAGTTATGGGGAAATATTCTTTTAAAAGTCCAAGGAGTCTTGCTTGGTAGTCGTGACGGTAAATCGTGAGACATTCTTGGGGAGTGAGGTTGGGAGTCCCTTTGATCGTGGGGGATATTACGTCACTTCGTTCAATGATAAAGTCAATAATGGTTTTGAAATCAAGTGAGTTGTTCATGATGACTTTCACTGGGATTTTTAAAGTTATGAGATGAAGCGCGTTGCTTTATTTTTTCAACCTCTGCTTCCAGAATGGGTAAGGGAGGAATGTTTTCATCCCATTCAATCATGGTGGGCACACCTTTATTGTATGAGAGCCATTGATCAAAAAGATCCCAAACAGGTTTTGGAATGGCAGTAGAATGGGTGTCAAAAAGATATTTGCCAAAGTCTGTGTGGCCGGCGAGATGAATTTGCTTTACCGATTGGACGGGAACTTGCGAGAGAAGAGCTTTGGGGTCTAAGCCAAAATTCATTCCAGTAACATAAATATTATTGATATCCAATAATATGCCACATCCTGTGCGACGACAAACCTCTGAAATAAACTCCCATTCTGGAATTTCATCATCCGTTCTTTGCATATAAGCAGAGGCATTTTCAAATATTAAGCTCCTCTGTAAAAACTCCTGGACAAATTGTATGCGAGGAATCATTGATTCTAAAGACTTTTTATTTAATGGCAAAGGAAGTAAATTGTGAGTCGTAATGCCATGGGCTCCAGTCCAGCAGAAGTGGTCAGAAACAATAAATGGCTCATATTTTTGAATCAAGTTTTTGAGGAGGTTTAAATAAGATACGTCGATCTCATCGGTGGAACCGATAGAGAGATTAACACCATGAAAAGCTACCGGATAAGAGTTTCGAAGTTGTTCAAGGATGCGATGAGGACGACCTTTTGTAGCAAGAAAATTTTCTGTGATAACTTCAAACCACGAAATGCTAGGTGATTGATAGTTAAGAAGATCAGGATAATGAATGGGACGCAGTCCAGCTCCCGCTGAAAAGTGAGTCACCTCTAAGTTTGGAAGTTGGGCTTGGCGTCCATTCATTTGAAAGTTCAACTATTAATAGTAATTAAAATGGAATTACTTTTTAGTTGTAGGAGGAGTAGCGGGTGCAGTAGCCGCAGGAGCAGCAGCTGCAGGTGCTGTAGCTTCAGCTTTCCATTCGCCTTTCATTTTGTGGCATTCTTCTTTATTCAACATTTTACCATCACACTTATGGTCACCTTTACAGCCGTGCATTCCTTCTTTCATGTGGCAAGAGCCATTCATTGCTGTAGGTTGAGCTGCAGTTTTTTTTGCTTCTTCAGCAAAAAGTGGTTGAGCAGAAAGGCTTAAGCCTGCAATAGCGGCCAGTAGTAGTCTTGATTTCATATCATTTCTCCTTTGATATGTAATAGGTACCATTCATTATTAATAAATAATGTTTAGATACCTTAGTTTATGTTTATCTAAGTTGTACTTAGGTTTTCTGTAAATAAAAGATAAAGGAGTCAATAGGAAATTGGCAAAGAATTAATTTAATTGAATAAATCTATGACTGCAAAGCGTAAAGTGTTGTTCTTTTACGAGTTAACTTTGACCCTTTTATAAAAGCATCATCGATGGCGCTTAGAAATGAAACTGGAGGTTTCAAGTATGATTAAATTTCTATTAGGTGTTCTCATTTTTAGTGGTGTAGCAATGGCTGGAGAGCAACTGAAACCTAAACCACCACAGGATTTAGAAGAGTCAAAGACTGGAGTTGTTGGCGCCATCTCTGGAGTGCCGACTATCGTAACACCCAAAAGCCTTAAGTTGGATTTTGACGTTGAGAAAGTCACGCTTAGTAATGGTATGGTTTTTTTACTACATCCCCAAAGGTCTGTTCCATTGATTTCTTATCATACGTGGTTTCGTGTTGGAGCTAAGGATGAGTTGCCCGGCGAATCGGGTCTTGCTCATATGTTTGAGCACATGATGTTTAAGGGGACGGATCGTTATCCGAATCGTGAGTTTGATCGAATTTTGCAGGCCAATGGAATCATTAATAATGCTTTTACGACTCAAGATTACACGGGCTACTTTGAAATTCTACCAAGCACTAAACTAGAATTGATTATGGATATGGAATCGGATCGGATGCAATCACTCAAATTAGTCGATGCCGAATTTCAAAAAGAACGTGAAGTGGTTAAGGAAGAGCGCCGTATGCGCTATGATAATGATCCCGGAGGGATGGGGTGGGAGAAACTCAATAGCCTTGTTTTTGATGGAAGTAAATATGGACTACCAGTGATAGGAACCATGAAGGAGATTAATGAGTTTGATGTAAATAAACTTCAGCGATTTTATAAAAAGTGGTATGTTCCATCCAATGCCGTTGTTGTGATTGTCGGAGATTTTGATTTAGACCAAATTAAAAAAATGATTCATAAATATTATGGTGGATTAAAAAGTCCTCCGCGGCCTCATCGTGAAGTTCAGGCGTTAACGTCAACAAATGAAAGCCTCACAAACAAACGACAAGAGGTTGTGATACCATTTCCGGTAAATTCTCCAGAGTTATTTATAGGAGCAAAAACAGTCAAAAATGGTTCTGATGATGCTTATGCTTTAGATCTGTTAAGCGCTATCTTTGGTCAAGGGAAGTCTTCGCGATTATTTCAAGATTTGATTTACAAACAGCAGATGGCCTTGGCGGCAAGTAGTAATCATTACACGCTTCAAGATTCTGGAATGTTTATAGTTCAAGCCGTTGCCAAGCCTGGAGTGACACAGGATCAATTAAAAAAAGCTGTAGAGACAGAGTTTGATCAGTTTTTGCAACAAACGATTAAAGAGGAAGAACTTATTAAAGCTAAAAATATGGTTTTAAGCGATTATGTTGAAACACTCAAAACCAACGATGGTAAGGCTAAAATTCTCGCCATTAATGAAATACTGATGGGAGATTATAAGGAGTTTTTTCGTGATATAGATCGGTATTTAAAAGTCAGTATTTCTGATTTAAATCGAGTCAAAAAATATTTGGTCAAAGAAAATCATGTTCAAGTTATTGTTGATCAAGCCGTACTAAATAAAAAAGCTGCTGTAAAAGCAAGGGAAGAAAAACAAGAAGGGGCTAAAAAATGAAGAACTGTTTTAATTTCGTATTCATCATTGTTGTCGTCAGTTTACTTTTAAATTGTTCTTCGGGCTCATCAAACTATTCGAGTGGACAAAAAAAAGCAGGACAAAGTTTTTCAGAGGGGGTGAACTTTCCTCACAAAATAGAGGCTGAATTATCCAATGGATTGAAAGTGGTTTTTTTGCAAGACTCAAGTTTACCAAGAATTAATATTATGGCTTTAGTTGGAAGTGGAACCATCAATGATCCCAAATCCAAGTCAGGGTTGTCCTATCTCACTGCGAGTCTTTTAGATGAAGGTTCTGTGAGACACACAAGCACAGAAATGGCAGAGCAAATGGAAAACATGGGGGCATCCCTATCCATTCAGCCGGGCTATGATTTTACTCAAGTGGCAATCAAAGGATTGTCGTACACACGAAGTGCATTGCTAGAATCATTTTTAGAAATTCTTTTAACTCCACAGTTTGATCAAAAGGAAGTGGATCGTTTAAAGAAGCAAACTTTAGGAGCGCTCCTTAAAATGGAAGACGATCCCGATCAATTTACGGATCGATTAATGGCTAAAACTTTATTTGGTCATCATCCATATGCACTTCCCCCAATGGGTGAGCCTTCGAGCATAAGCCAAATTCAACGAACAGATATTATAAAGTATTATAAATCACATTTTATAGCGCCTAACACGATGATTGCCATTGCGGGTGATTTTGATGACAAATTCATTCAAGAAGCAAAAACTAAATTATCCGCATGGGTTTCGGAAGAACATATCAAAGACACCACCTCGGGGCCACCATCGACTCCAAAGCCTGGATTATGGGTTAAAAATAAAAGTGGTTTAGTCCAAGCTCAAATACGAATGGGTCACCTTTTGGTGGCTCGTTCCCACCCTGAGTTTATGAACTTGCGCGCTGCTAACTTAGTTTTGGGAGGGGCCTTTGCCAGTCGCCTCAATCAAAGAGTGCGTGCTGATTTAGGTCTAACCTATGGAATCAGCTCTGCCTTTGATGCTCGACGCTTTTCTGGTCCCTTCATAATGGAGACTTTTACACGAAATAGTATGGTCGGTGAGACTATAAAATCTTCCCTTGAGGTATATCGCTATTTTGCTGAAAAGGGAATTACTGAGGAAGAATTAGAAGCCGCAAAATCCACCTTGATCGGACAATTTCCGCGAGCGGTAGAAACAACAGAGGCTTTAGCGTATCAACTTCTAGCACTCCGATTTTATGGAATTGATGAGAGTTATCTCACTCAATTCATCACCAACGTGAAGACCCTAAAACTGGCTCATGTTAATGAGGTGATAAAGCAGTACTTTACGCCAGAGAAATTAGATATCGTCATCTACGGCGATCTTTCGACATTTGAAAGTCAACTCAAACGGTTTGGAAAAATCAATCCATTATAAAAAGGTGGATCAACTTTTCCTTCTGAAATAAATTATATCATGAGAGCGATTCATTGAATCGCTTAATAAAGCTTTGAACAGCAAGAGCCCGATGGGAGTTTTTATTTTTGTAAGCGGGCTCTAATTCAGATAGAGTTTTGGTTTCTCCTTTAGGAATAAATATAGAGTCGTAACCAAATCCATAAACGCCGCCACTTTCTTTTGTGGCGATCTGACCATCCAGGACTCCTTCAAAAACCCATTCTTCACCCTGAGGATTGAGTACGACAAGGTAACAACAAAACCGCGCCGATCGATCAAGGATATTTCGAATTTGCATCATTTTTAAAAGCTTGGCGCGGTTTTCGCTATCACGAGCATTGGGGCCAGCGTATCGAGCAGAGTGGACCCCAGGGAGTTTATTTCCTAAGCCCATCACTTCAATACCGGTGTCGTCGGCAAGCACCCAAGCTTCTGGTTTTACAGCTTTGAGGGAGCGCGCTTTGATGCGTGCATTTTCTAAATACGTTTGACCATTTTCTGGTGGTGGAGAAAAAACAGGAAGTTCAGACGTCGAATGAAGCGTAAATTGTGGGAGTGAGTTTAGTAAAACTTTAAATTCCGTGAGTTTGCCTTTATTGGTAGTGGCTATCCATAAATCCAATTTAGATCTCCATTTTTAAGGGGAAGAAGGAGCCAACAATTTTTTCTTGCTCTTTAAATAGTTGAATACATCCTGTGGTTGCGGCCTCCACCATTTGCAATAAATGCTTTTGGCTAAAAGTCCCTCCGCCTTCAGCTGTACCCTGAACTTCTACGAATTCTAAATTATGAGTTAATACAAAATTCATATCGGTATCGATGGAGCAATCCTCATCGTAATTTAAATCCAAATGGGCTTGGTTGTTTTTCATTCCAACACTGATGGCTGACACATATTTTTTAAGAGGGATTGTTTTAATTTCAGAAAGAGAGTGGAGCTTTTTTAAGGCTAAGGCAAGAGCGACAAAACCTCCTGTGACAGCAGCCGTGCGCGTTCCGCCATCGGCTTGGATAACATCGCAATCAACGATGATTTGTCGTTCACCTAATTCTTTGAGGTCAACGGCGGCTCTAAGGGAGCGACCAATCAAGCGAGAAATTTCTTGCGTTCGACCACTGGTCATCGCTTTTTCACGTTTCATTCGAGCGTGAGTGGAGCGGGGGAGCATTCCATATTCGGCCGTCACCCAGCCTTTACCAGTGTTTTGCAGCCACTTTGGAAAAGTCTCGTCAAGAGAGGCTGTGCATAGAACTTTAGTTTTTCCAAACTCTACAAGTACACTTCCTTCAGCATATTCAGAGGCATTGGGTGTTAGTGTT
Source organism: uncultured Pseudobdellovibrionaceae bacterium (assembly GCA_964612425.1). GTDB lineage: Bacteria > Bdellovibrionota > Bdellovibrionia > Bdellovibrionales > Bdellovibrionaceae > CAUJGP01. The sequence continues at coordinate 7,762 of CAZTDX010000007.1, read as the reverse complement.
ACTTTTCTTAATTCAATATAGCCGCGACCATCGACTCTCCGATGGTCATTGTGATTCGAATTCAAAACTCACCTCGATGTTATAAGTCCGAGGGGTAGAATAGCGAAAGGACTCTTTTTTAGCAACACTGGAATTGAGTTTGTTGTGTGCGAAGTTATAAGCGACGAGCTAATTTAGGAAGCTCTTTTTCATAGATGTCTGTTACACTTGCAGGGAGATAGAGATAAGTGCCCGGTGGTATAGAGGCTGATCCTCTTTTGATCGTAGAAGCCAAATGAGGATTGAATTGCTCGGCAGCGTCTTTATTTTTGTCAAACCAGTTCAATAATTGCTGATATTTTATTCCTCTTTTTAGCTGAATAGTTGAAAACGCCAGGGGCGTCGAGCGGGGAGTTTCAGGAAAATAATGAGCTCTATTTTTCTCAACCTGAAGAATTGCTAAAAAGCACGCATAAAAATTTGATGAAGCAAACCCAAAGGCATGGGTTCCATAGGCTCGATCAATGATTTCAGCAAGATCATCCGTCTTATATTTAAGGGAGAGTCGCTTAAGGCCGGTGGGACCATGATTGTAGGCCGTAATTGCGAGGGGCCATTGGTCCAAAATTCTGAGATTAAATTTTAATAAGTTTGCGGCAAACTCTGTCGCCTTGATGGGATCATTTCTGTAATCAACAAGGTCATTCGGCATTAATTTTTTTCCAGTGGCAGGCATGATTTGCCAAATACCACTGGCACCGACTTTTGATCGTGCTTCTAAATTAAACGAACTTTCAACAAAAGGCATGCGGGTCAGTTCTTTGGGTAAGCCTTTTTGCTCAAAGATTTCTTCCATATGAGGGAGATAAAGGTCAGAACTTTTAAGCGCTTTTTCAACAAAGTCTTTTTGACCAATTTGCATTCTTAAGTTTTTTATTGCGTTGACCACGGCACTTTTTACCGTTGGTTGAGAGAGTAAATCAAAAAGCTCTTCTTCTCGGGGAGTTAAGTTAAGCGACTGTAAATTAATATTATTTATAGCTTTGCTTGCAGATTTTTGTCGACTGAGCTTTCTTTTGAGAGACTCTAGTTCACTGAGGAGCTGTTTTCGTTCTTTATCGATAAGTTTTTTGACTTTATGTTCAATGACATAGGGGTGGAGATTCGATTGCGTGAGTGGTCTTAGGTCCACTACTTTATAGATGATAGATAAGTTTTGCGAGTCATGAAAGAGCGCGTCTTCAGAGGTGTACTTTGAATAAATATTAACCCAGAACTGGACACGAGACTCAAATCCTGCGGGTATTTTAAAGGGACTGTCAGGGTTTAGGGGCTGAACTTCTTGGAGAGGGGGTAGTGGCTCAAATTTGTCACTAGCGACAATTTTGGGTTCTGCTAACGAGGGATTGATGAAGTTAAAAACAGTTAAAATTTCGTTGAATCCCGTGATGGCACTGATCGTTTTTAAGCTGAAGGGATTCGATTCCATCGACTCTATATTTGAGGTTAATGAAGAAGGTAGAGAGTGTTTGTAATCACCGCTATTAAATGTCACTGTTACAATCATTACGGAGAATAGAATTAGCATGGTAAATTTGTGCTTTAATTGTTGCTGATAATTCCCCTTTGGGGTGGTCAGAGCCGCCATTAAAATTCTCCTCGTCATTGGATTGAACTTAAATCTGAATCCAAACTTCAAAAAAAGTTCAATTCAAAGTTTTGTCATTTTAGATAAAACTATGCAGGATCTGTTCCAACCTCAAAGCCGCGCCCAAATTGTCAGAGCCGTGTAATTACTTCTTTATACAAACTTGACATCAATAGATGACGCCGGTACTTTTCCTTTATGATGTCTACTAAGCTGGAAAATAATTCATTGCCTTTAAAAAAGAGAAAACAAACAAATCTTGAAACTGCCGATGCTATGTTTAAAGATGCCTTCATAGTTAAAAAAGCTCGATTTTCTCATCTATATCCTGAATTGTCTGATCTAGAGCTTATGAAGCTCACTGCCGCTTATTTTAAAAAACTCAATGAAGTAAAATCAAAATGATTGGTCTACTGGATGTTTTAAAAGAAGTTATCGCAAAGTTTGAAATTGAAAGTATTGATTACTTTATGGTGGGATCAATGGCGACAATGTATTATGGTCAACCGCGCTTCACTCGTGATTTGGATCTTGTTGTTCGACTGCGCCCACGGCAAGTATTTCGATTTGAGAATTTATTCCCACTATCTGATTTTTACTGTCCTCCAATAGAAGTAATACAAGATGAAGTTAATCGTAAAGGAAGTTTTAATCTGATACATCAAGCTTCTGGTATAAAAGTGGATATTGTTCTAGATAAGGAAACTGAGTTTTATAAATCAGAGTTTTCGCGACGACAAAAGGTAAAAATCACAGAAGGTCTTGATGTTTACTTAGCATCTCCTGAAGATCTTATTATCAAAAAACTTGATTATTATCGAGAAGGACAATCTGAAAAGCATCTCAATGATATTCGCGATATTATTATGAATGTACCTTTAGATGAAGCGTATTTACAGCAATGGGTTTCAAAGCTGGGTCTTCAATCTGAGTGGGAAAAAGTAAAGTAAAACACCGTTGAAGCATTCATCCCTTTTAAATCTTGATTTTTTACGATTCAAATAGTTTTTCTTTTGTTTAGTAATTGAAAACAAGTTTTGTTTACTCCAGAAAATCCAAATGCTGATCGAATGAATCTTTCATTTTGTAAAGACTACTGAAAGCCAAAATAAAAGTGATAATTCCAACGAGAGCTGCTGAAATGAGTAAGCCTTGCTGGTGATTTTTGAGTTCGAGTTTAAAAAATTGAAATAAGGACGTTAAAATTACCACAGACCCTCGGACAAAGTTTGGAACGCTGGTAGTGACTGTTGCTCTTAAGTTAGTTCCAAATTGCTCAGCAGCGGTGGTGACGAAGACTGCCCAATACCCTGACCCAAAGCCAAGTCCAAAGCAAATGGCATAAAAAGTAAATGCAGAAACTTGGTGTGAGAAGAAATAAATAAAAGTCATTATTAAAGTAATAATTGAAAATAACCAAAGGGATCGGACACGGCTTTTAAACCACTGGCTTAGTAATCCACTCATTAAATCACCAAGAGCAAGGCCTGCGTAACAATACATAATTGATTTTCCGGCACTGATGGGCTCTGACACTTGCAGTTGCAGTGCTAATTCTGGAGAGAAAGTAATGAGTATTCCGACCACATACCAGATGGGAACTCCAATTAAGATGCAGCGAAGATATTTATAGAAGCGATTTTGATTTTTAAAAAGCATCAAAAAATCACCTTTAGCGATATGCGCTTGAGAGTGCGTGTTGTGAAAGAGTCCAGACTCCATCATCGTCATTCTCAGTGCGAGGAGCATAAGACCCATTGCTCCGCCGATGATGTAGGATGTTTTCCAGCTAAACAAATCTCCTATGAGTGCTGCCACTACGGCTCCTAAAATTCCAACACTGGCAACTAATGTGGTGCCGTAGCCCCGTTTTTCTTTTGGTAAGGTTTCAGCGACCAGAGTGATGGCGGCTCCCAATTCGCCGGCGAGTCCAAGGCCTGCGATAAATCGTAGGGCAACGTAGGCTTCGATGGAATTAATAAAGGCGTTAGCAATATTCGCAAGAGAGTAGAGGAGAATGGAGCCAAATAAAACAGAGAGTCGTCCTTTTTTATCTCCTAGGATGCCCCAGAGTACCCCTCCAATGAGCATCCCAATCATTTGAGCATTTATGAGTAGAACTCCTTTTGATAATAAATCACTTTCTGCAATGCCGATATCGCGTAAGCTGGAAACACGCACAATACCGAAAAGTAGCAAATCATAAATATCTACAAAGTATCCAAGTGCTGCCACAACGACGTTGGCCGTGAGTATGGATTTAAACTCCTGAAGAAAATTTTTGCTGAGATCGTTGCTTTTCATAGGCGATGAACTCCAATAATGAATGTAGTTAGTTAATGAGACATTTCCTGGGAAAGGAGGCCAGGTCAAGAATCTAAATGAGAGCCTTGTTGAAGCTGAAGATGATTTGTGAAAATGGTTTATTCTGAGACGGTGGTGAAGACGTGGAGTTTGTTTGGGCCGCAGAATTGTCTTATTTTGATAAGCACTCTTTTAATTTAAAATTATAATGCGTATAGTTATAAGAGATATACCTTACTTTAGTCCGTATCTCGAATCTCATCAAAACAGCACCCAGCAGAAGACAGCGTCGAAGGAGAGTGTTATGAAAATCACGGAAGTAAAAATATTCCCAGTCAATGAAGAACGACTCAAAGCCTATGTGAGTATTACAATTGATGATAGTTTTGTTGTTCGAGATTTAAAAATCATCCAAGGACCGAACGGCCTCTTTGTAGCTATGCCGAGCAAGAAGCGAAAGGATGGTCAGTTCAAAGATATTGCTCATCCACTGAACCAAGAAACAAGGGATGAACTAGAGGACATCATTTTTGATGCCTACGAGCGCGAAATAAAGTCGATGGGTGAGAGTTTATCGAATATTCGCCGAAGCCATGGGCACAATGGATACGAAAATCACGAGATCGATTAAAAATTAGACTTACCAAGATTTTATTATGATTAAATTCCATTTTTTTCCTTTCAAGAATTACTTTTAGCTTGATTTTGCGACTCGATTTACTTTAGTTTAGTGAGTCTGTAATTCGAAAACAGTTGGGGTATCGCCAAGTTGGTAAGGCATCAGATTTTGATTCTGACATTCCCAGGTTCGAGTCCTGGTACCCCATCCACTTCTGAACCTGGCAATTCATAAGTGAAGTCGATGACTTACAGAGAAAAATAATCCTAAAAATGATCAAAAAAACACTTCCCAGGTTCACTCCGAACCACAATAAAAATAAGATCTACGATAGACACGAAAACATTTTGTTCTTGAACTTAGAAAGCTTTTCTTATTATTGGTCTGCCTTCGACCCTGAAGAGATAAAGCCTTTAAATTTTGGTGAAGGGTCCGATAAGGAGTTATGCCAAGGGTTAGGAACAAAAAAGAGTTTACCTACAGTAACGGATTTAGATTAACCGACGGTCTATTTTCTTCATTTCTTTTATATAATCCCAATACAAAGAAAAACGAGCGCTTTAGTATTAATCCCCCGGTTCATGATTTAAAAGACGCTTTATCGGCCCGTAAACAGGCGGAACTAAGACTTGGTATTGCCCAAGCTAAAGCCAAAAAGCGTTTTGAGTTTCTACAGAAATTTAGTGACCAAGAGAAACTCTTCGAGTCCTATGCAAAACACCGTCAAAAAGTAGCAAAGAAGTCTTGGAAAGAAGACGTGTCTAGAATGAAGTGCTATGTTTTCCCTTTCTTCATTGGTCAACTAAACCTTAATCATCCGTCACTATGGTTTGAACACTGGCAAGAGTTTCAAAATAGCCTTGGTAAACCAATTAGACGAAACACGAAAACAAAGGAACTGTCTGTAAACTCTAAAGATAACATTATTAGAGCTGCAAACTCATTTATAGCCTTCTGCGAACTATCCGAAGGCGGTACGCCAATAAAGCGACTACCAGAATTTAAATTTGAAGAAAAGGGTCGTAGGGGAGCAGAGTCCGTTTATACTGATTCAGAAATTGCAAAAGTAGTTAAAGAGTTTATTGAAAAGGGTTTTGAAAAGTATGCTCATTTGTTTAGAATCTTAAGTAATACCGGATTACGAGTGTCTGAAGGTATTGGTTTAATGACTGTCGATGTAATTATTGGCTCTACGCCTGCGCAAGAAAAATGGATTTTCAACGCTCTAAAGGATAAGACCGATCTTTTTGGATATATTCTTTTAAAATCGCAACCCGCAGACCCCAATAATTTGATTATTAATGGAGAAGTTAGAAGGGCACCGCTTAAAAAGCGCAAAAGAATTGCCCCAGAAAATAATCGAGTTATTCCTTTAATTGATCTAGAAACGACTAAGCTACTTAAACAATTAAAAACTCAATCAAATGAAATTGGTTTATTATTTGAAGGATGTACTTATAGAGAATTCTATAAACTTTTTACTGAAATAAAAGCAAAGTTAAAACTTAAAAAAGAACGTGACCTGCATTCTCTAAGGCACACTTTTGCGACTAGGTTCACAAAACTCTGCGACGGCGACCCACGAATTGCCGAAAAGGTTCTTGGGCATTCAGACCCAAAGATGACCCAACGATATAATCATTTAGCTAATGAGCTTGATAGTCTCTCGCAGACTGATTCGGACGAAATAAAACCGATAAAGATAGTTTAATTTAAACCAATAAAAACAGTTGCGCGTTACATTTTTAAAATTAACTAAAAGTTCTTTATTTATTAAGTTTTTGGAGTAGATTTTTATTAAAACAGTTACATAAGGTCGATAAAAAATGTTGAATTATTTTGCTAGTCTCAGTGTAGGCTTAATTAATTTTTTTACGGTTGTTGGTGGGGGAATCGGTCTCTTCATTGGAATCTATGCTATCTATTATTCTTGGAAATTAAGTAGAGAAGGTGAAGTAATTACAAAAGCAATTGAACAAAACACCAATTCAATTATACAACAAACCGATAGTATTCAGCGGCACACAGAGGCTATAAGAAAGCAAACAGAATCAATTATAAGTCATAATAAAATTCTGAGACTAGATAACATTAGAAATTTATTTGAAATCTCTAGAGATACTCGATCCCACGAATTTTGGCATTTCCGTTGGCGTTTTGAAACGTATGATAAATTGAAGGTAGTTGTAGAGTCTATCGGAGAGGCGCCAATTTTAGATTATGGACATTGTGATCTATTGATTGAAGCGCATAGTAACGGTTATGATCATGTCGGCTTTGAAAACAGACAGAGTGATTTTTATTTTGTTAAAATAACAAATGTAGTTGCACGGGAAAATAGAGTGTTCCCATTTAAAAACGGTGAAGTTGTCGCATGTTTTTATCATGAGGAAGATTGGTTTTTATCAAAAGGGGTAGATGTTTTTACCTCTCAAAAGAAGTATAAATGCTCAATGATTGGAATGGGACATAATCAATTTAATTATGGGGAAATAACAGTTGATAAAGCTGTGAAGTATACCCGTATTAAAGATTCGTGATACATATAATCACCAAAAGTAAAGAGCTTTAGGAATTGAATAGTACTAAACCTTTGACCAGTTAATTTAAATTATACTTCAAAACTCTAAATTTAGAAAATAAAATTAAAATTTCTAATAGATTAGAGGCTTAAAATGGGTATTTCAAATATTGAAGAGATATTATTACAAACGAGCGAATCTGAGAGCGGTGAATCAATCAGGTGTAGATTTTCTATAACTAATCACCTTATCTCAACTGATGATCTTATTACTTTGGCAGAATTTTGTAAGGATTTCCAGAAGAATATATTAAGAGAACTTCTGATAGAACACCATTTTGAAGAGAGTATTGCTGCAAATAATTTACATCGAAAAAAAATGGGGAAAACTACTTTAACATTAAATAAAATTTTAAATAATGTCCCATCAACATTACCTGTGGTTAATTTTCAAAAAGGCTCGCTCATCGTCGATATAATCATAGGAGTGGCTGCGTATAAGTTTTTAGATAGAATGCTCTTCAAGATTTTAGGTGATGCTTTTGCTCGCACCAAATCTTATGGAATGATTGTCGACTTCTTGAGTAGACCTATTATGTTTGATAGATTGAAAGATATAGTTAGGTTGGCAGTTAGAAATTTATTAGAATCAAGAAAATGGTCAAATAGAAAATTTAATATTAGCTGTGAC
>CAZTDX010000006.1:68982-90077 GCA_964612425.1 uncultured Pseudobdellovibrionaceae bacterium | reverse complement strand
TACTGAACTAACCAATAAAATCTTGAGTTCCTAAAATGCTCATAAATGTAAAACTACTATTAACTACTCTAATACTTCTTTTTATCAATACAGCCTTCAGCAGTACTGCTTCGAAAGCCATCTCTAATGGTTTTGTTCCCATCTCCTCAGAGTATAAAGACCAAGGCACCCAAAAGAATGTTTCATTGGAAGGTTCGTGTTTGCTTTTTAAACTGATTGATGATTCCGGCAAAATGCGACTATTTGGAATTACATCAGCTCACGTTACTCAAGGTAGCGATAGCTTGACTGTTAATAGACAATTACTCCACTCACAGAATTCAAATACAAATCAAGCCAGCACTTCCCCTGCTCAAATTCTCGGTCGCCTAGCCAACAACGACGACGATATTGAACTCATCGAATTTCAAAACAATTTATTTGAACCCTTGGCAGAATGGAATAACTCAATACATTTGATTACGATCTCGATTGATGCATTTAAAGATTGGCTTAACCAACAAAGCAACGCCAAAAAAGCTATTGTTCGAATGAATTTTAATAGCGGTTTCCTCAGCGATATTGTATTAAAGGGCGACTGGGTACAAAGTGAATCACAACACTTTTCCCAAAATTATGAACATCATTCTCAATATAATTTTGGAACCTCACAAAGTGAGCATGAACAGTTAACCTACCTTCCCGTAGAGAACGAAATCCATGCCCAAGCTATTTTAGGACCAGCCATGAGTGGCTCTCCTCTTTTAACAATTCATAGCCCTATTCCCTATAGTAAAAGCCATACATTTAAATTGCCCTCTGTTTTAGAAAGTCTATTAAAAGAAAATACCTTTCAATATTCTGTCATTGGTATTACTAAAGGAAATCGACGACACCAACCTGGAAGCCTATTTACTTCAGCTCAACCCATTGCCGATTTAATTAACGCCTATCTTAAAAATAAAAGAGGTTTAACCAGTGAAACACAATGGCATTTAAGATACGAACTCACCTATAGAACTTTTGGTGATGACTCTTCTGAAATTATTCCTTCCACAGAACGACTTGGCGGCTTTGGACGAAGTGACGGCGGTGGCTTCAGCAGAACCGACAGTGGTGGTTTTAGTAGAACTGATAGTGGTGGTTTTGGTAAAACGGATGGCTCAGACCCTATCGGTCAAACTCAACGCCCATTATCATCCCAACTCTCTTTTGATCATTGGCTCAAATTTAATATTTACCCTAGCGGTGTAAAGTATAAAAATAATTTTATTCTTGGCTTTACACTTTTTGACCATGTTGGCTTTTATGTAGATGGTAATCCCGATCGCACCTTAGAGTTCTTTCGACTCTCAATGCTAGGGAGAATGGGCCTATGGATGAATGGAGTCCCTCGCTCCGAGAAAATCATTCCAATGAATGCCGATTTTATTTCACTCTTAAAAAATAAATTCTTAGCCTATGTCCATCAAATTCAGCGAGAGGATGAGACTAAAAAAGGCCAACTTAAAAATAATGAAATTCCTCTCTCCAAATCATTGATGTATTCTTTACTGGATATTCAAAAGCATTATGTTGACCCATCAGAGTTTGATTCAAAGGAAGAATTGATAAAGTCCTATTTAAAACTTTTAGATTTCAAATTAGAAACAGTTCATCCTACCATTGAATATTATTTTAAAAACAAAAACGATCATGCTCAATTGAACTTCACTCTAGGCAGTACAACCCGTAGCGAAGTTTTAAAAATCGAAAACCAAAAGATAACAATCCACGATGGAGTCATAGAATTTCAGTTAATGGGGCCTAAACCTGAATATGATGAAATTAAATTTAAACTTGATCAATATGGTCGACTCCTCAATGAAAAAAATGAACCATCACCCTCTTTTATGCCTATGATTCGAATTCAATCCCAACATCATGCTTACCTTGTCGACTTAAAGTCCCTCTTTTTTGTTGATACCTCCCGTTTCACGAGTACGTATATAAATCCCACCGGAGTCCTTATGGACGAAAAACCAAGTCTGCATCCAACAGACCTCATTCATATTCTTTTAGAAGGGCCACTTTTGCGATTCAAATTAGAAAAGTTACCTCAAATGTATGAGGTTCAGTTTAATAAAATTGATAACTTCTTGTTTTAACGCCATATTTTTCTGAAATCACCCATCAAACCAACCAAACCGGCTACTGACTCATCAGCCACCCTGAGGCTTAAGACCGATAAAACGTCTTACAGCTCTTATCACAACAGCTTAGCCTGGGACTTTGACCTCGCCGAAGAAATTAAGCACCTCCGACACGGCTACGCCTCCTCTCCCTTACTTTCTATGATTTTATTTCAAAATACTGATTTAGCCGATGTAGGCTACAAATTGTGTTTAGCTGATGGTTGGCCACCGGCACAGTGTTTTTATTCTCTGGGAGGACCAAACATTGGTTATGGGCTCTGCATGGCGGCTCACAAAAATAAAGACGACTGTGAATTGGCTCTTGGCAACAGCAATATTGGATATGGATTTTGCATAGCCTCCCAGAGAGGCAATCGCGAAGCCTGTCTTCCCTCCCTCGGAGGAAACAACCTTGGCTTCGCACTATGCTATGCTTCAAAGTACACTCGTGATTTAGCTTCATGTTACAAGCTGATTGGATCAGTGAATACAGGCGCTGGTCTGTGCTTAGCCGCAGGTCGATTAGAAAGCGAATGCGAAATTTCTTTAGGAGGCGTCAACACAGGTTTTGGACTTTGTATTATGAACATGGAAAACTCACCCCTGGATTGTAATCTTGCCCTCGGTAATTATAATATTGGCTATGGAATCTGTAAGGCTTCTAAGCGAAGCGGAGATTGCAGCACTAGTTCTCTTGGTTTAAACAATTTAGGTTATGGGCTTTGCATGATCGCCGGAATCAAACAAAAATACTGTAATCAAGCTATTGGCTCCCTCAACGTGGGATATGGAATTTGCATTGCTTCTGGCAGACCCGAATCTCACTGTGATAATCTTCTTGGTGGCAATAATATTGGAAGTGGGATGTGCTTAGCCGCAAGAATGCCTGATGACTCCTTCATCCCTAGAGATTATTGCTATTACGATGCACTATACAATGATAATACCGGATTTGGTTTATGTATGGCCGCCGGTCGCCCTTCTTATATTGATAAGTCCACACAAAAATTTAATTATCAAGCTAGTTACGACGACTGCAAAAAAGGTTTGGGCGCAGATAACACTGGTTTTGGGCTATGCATGATGAACTATGATAAAACAAAAAATGAATGTAAGTCCGGAAGAGATGGGACCAATATCGGCTTTGGTTTATGCATGCTTTCTGGCGGTGACTTTAATGACTGTATCGACGCAAAAGGTTCCCCTAACTTAGGCGTGGGATTGTGTATGCTCTTTGGTCGCAGTGAAAACTCTTGCGATGAAGGACTCGGCGGATATAACATTGGATTTGGATTATGCATGAGTCATCATAAAAACGATGTAGAGACTTGCAAAATTGGTCGAATTTCTGACTATGGATATTTTCCTTCTGAGTTTTTCAATTCTCAAAACGGAGTGAGATCGCCGTTAAATAAATCTGTCGTTAATTCTCAAACTCCTACTACAATCGATCTTGAATTGACGCCCAACTATCAACATCAGCACCAAACTGCCGATATCTTCATTGTGGCTCAAGTTAAAGAAGGTGAAGATTATAGGTATTTCCAAAAAAGTGGTAACACCTTTACTTTTTGGAATGGTGATGTGAACTCACTTTTACCGGCTTATTCCAATATCGAACTCAGTGGAACCATGACAGGAACTATTTTTGAAGGAAGCCTCACTCCTTTAAAAGGCAAGTTGATCAACTTATATTATGGATATCGACTCAATGGTGCACCACTCAACGATATTCATTATAATTCAAATTTGCCCACAACATTCAAGGTGGATTAATTAGGTTTTCCCGCATCGATCCATCGAACAATGTAATCGATTTCTTCAGCGGTAAGAGGCTTAAACTCTTTTGGTTTAATAGGACGAGGCATCCGTTTGTCTTCGTCCGTTGATACAAGAGTGTTAACCATCTTGCTGCTAGCACCAGGACCTTCCCAGAGGTCCTCTCTGTCTTTAATCTCTTCAAAGGGATAAAATAAAATCCCTGCTGCTTCAACATCCTCAGCATCTGGATTATGGCAGTTAACACAATTAGGCTGCAAAATTCGTTTAAATAAAGTCTCATAATTTAATGGCATTTGAGAGAGAGGCAACTCTTCTTTAGGCGATTGATCTTCTCCTGCAAGTGATTGGCATTCACTTAAAGTTCCCACTTTAATATCAGTGACTTCCGGAGCCTTATTCTCCGCCCAAACCTCAAGGATTTGTTTTCTACAATTATCCAGCGGTGAATATCCGTGTTTAGCCGGCGGCATTGCATTAGTTTTTACATCATCTAACACTTTGGCCATTTTTAATTGGACGAGTCTAAGCTCACCCAACTCTGGTCTCGAGTGATTCACATGACACTTCATACATGTGTCCATCACAGAGGTTTTAATAAATTCCCAAGTGATGACCGCGTCTTTAGAAATTTTACTCATTTTTTTTCTAGAGTCGGTCTCCTGCTTATCTGCTATTTTGAGCGAGGAATAACCGCAGGATAAAATGGAGAGGAACGGCAGTAGTATACTAAATAAAATAATTTTATTTTTCATCTTTAACTTCTCCCTCTCCATCAAGTTATTTTACTCGCCGGCCTAATTCGACCGTTAGTTAACAAAATAAACTTAAATTATTGATTAAATCCTTTAGATAAAACCTTACCTTTATTATCCATATGGATGGAATAAGTTCTTCCATCAGTTAAATGAATCAGCATCAAAACACCCGTGTCTTCTTTTTGAAGATCAACAGCTTGAGTGTTACGAGCTACTTCGATATTTTCTGGCGCAGCACTTAAATGATCAACAATGGCCTCAGCACCCAAATCTAGCAATACGGCAACTGATGCGCCTGTAAAGATAGGACCTTGTGGAGACTTCGAAACAAAAGTCGCTACGGCGGTTCCTGCTTTTGCAGTTAAATCAAAAGGAACTTCTAATTTATTTGGGTTATTTTCCTCAGCCGATGGGGAAAGCAACACGACTTTGAAACCTGTTTCATCTTTAGTAACAGTCAATGTGGTGATGTCTGTTAAGTAGCTTGCATCAATTTTAGATTTTTTTACGAGTCCCGCAATTTGATAAGAGACTTTTTCAACAACGTGCAACGGAGTCACTTCTCCAGCGAGAGTTACTAACGAAGCCAAGACTAAAGTGGCACTTAAAAATAGATTTTTCATTTGATACTCCTTAATTGAGAGAGCCCTATCTGGCCCTCGGTTATGGAGCAGTCATCTCTTCTCTTAACATAAAAAACAAGTTTTATCTATTAAAGTACACCAACTTTATTTGTAAAATACTAAATTATATTTTATAACTATATATAAATACTATATTATTTCATCTTACTTTCAGTTCTAAAATAGGTCTAGTTGAAAATCAATCGCTGCAATATGAATTTAAATTCCTGATATATTTTTCAATAAGGAACTCTATAAATGAATTTTATTCACTTTTTGATGAAGAACTGAAATGGTTTCGGTTGGTAAAAATTACACTAATAAACGCTATTTAAAATTGATTCTTAGTTCGACTGGTTCTTTAGAGCTTCAGCCTGAAAGTGTGTGATAATTGGATCAATTAATAATTCAAGATCTCCGCTCATTACAGCATCTAATTGGTGAATAGTAAGCCCAATGCGATGATCTGTAATTCTCGATTGAGGAAAGTTATAAGTTCGAATTCGCTCAGAGCGATCTCCAGAGCCAATCTGAGCCAGTCGCGCTTCAGAAGCTTCTCGACGTTTCTTTTCCTCTTCTAATGCTGCTAGCTTAGAGTAAAGAATTCTCATAGCCTGCTCTTTATTTCCTAACTGCGATTTACCCTCTTGGCAAAATACAATAATTCCTGTTGGCAAGTGCGTGACTCGAACGGCTGAATCTGTCGTGTTAACAGACTGTCCACCAGCACCCTGTGATCTTGTAACATCAATCCTCAAATCTTTAGGATCAATTTTAAGCTCCACATCTTCTTGCTCAGGAATAATCGCCACGGTCACAGTCGAAGTATGGATGCGCCCTTGAGTTTCTGTCTTAGGTACGCGCTGCACTCTGTGTACGCCACTTTCAAGTTTAAGTCGTCCATAAACAGCATCACCACTCACGCTTGCAATAACTTCTTTAACGCCGCCCACATTTCCTGCAGAAAGCGAAAGAAGTTTTACTGACCAACCTTGCTTTTGACAATAATGGGTGTAAGCACGAAATAATTCATCAGCAAACAAGCTGGCTTCATCACCACCTGTTCCTGCACGAATTTCTATTAAAACATTTTTATCATTATTGGGATCTTTGGGAAGTAAGAGAATTTTTAATTCTTCTTCCATCTTTGGAATCTCTGCATCTAGAAGTTTTATTTCTTCTTTTAGAAGATCTCTCATCTCAGAGTCTTTTTCGGATTGCAGTAATTCTAAGTTTGATTCATGGGCTTGTTTTTTCTTTTTGTATTCTCGAAAGAAACTCACGATTTTTTCTAAATCAGAGAGTTCCTTCATTAAGCTGCGATATTGACTTTGATTCGAGGCTACGTCGGGTCGTTGAAGCTGTAAATTAACTTCTTCATATCGAGATTCTACTTCTGTTAATTTAGAAAACATTTAAAAAACCCCAGTAGAAAAAACATACATTGTTCTGTTTTTTAAAAATACTCAATTTTTTAGCTTTTAATAAAACTATTCTTTATCATTCTGTGAAAAGTCGTCTGAGAAAGCTTAGCAATAAGACTTGTCTCAATAAAACAAAATGCGACTGTGAAAGTCGCATTTTACTTAATGTTTGATAAAAAAAGAATCTACTTCTTAGCGCCGTATTTTTTGCGAAAGCGATCGATTCGACCTTCAGTGTCAATTACACGTTGTTTACCTGTAAAAAACGGATGAGATGCTGAAGAAATTTCCACTTTAATTACTGGATACTCTTTACCATCCTCCCACTTTACGGTCTCTTTTGAGCCTAAAGTAGACTTGCCTAAAAAGGCAAAATCACAAGAAACATCTTTAAAAACAACATCTTTTAATTCGGGATGAATACTCTTCTTCATCTTTTCGTCCCCTTGTTTATTTACGAAGACATGACCTCTATCACACCATAAAGGTCATTGTCGAGCACCTTTTAATGAAAATCGGTGCTAATTTCCACTCATTCCGTTAAGAAACTCTTTATTGGATTTGGTTGCCTGGAGCTTATCGATTAAAAACTCCATGCTATCAATCACATTCATCGGAGCTAGAACCTTACGAAGAATCCAAAGTCGGTTCAAATCGGCCTTTTCAATAAGAAGATCCTCTTTTCGAGTTCCTGATTTATTGATATCCATACATGGGAAAATACGTTTTTCCATGAGCTTACGATCAAGATGAATTTCAGCATTACCAGTTCCTTTAAATTCTTCGAAAATAACCTCGTCCATTCGAGAACCAGTATCAATCAGTGCTGTAGCAATAATGGTTAAACTTCCGCCCTCTTCAATGTTTCTGGCCGCTCCAAAAAAGCGCTTGGGCTTATGTAAAGCGTTGGAGTCCACCCCTCCCGATAAAATCTTTCCTGATGGTGGAACAACAGTGTTGTAAGCTCTCGCTAAACGCGTGATTGAATCCAGCAGAATCACAACATCGTGCTTGTGCTCTACCAGTCGCTTCGCTTTTTCTAAAACCATTTCCGCAACTTGCACGTGACGAGTGGGTGGTTCATCAAAAGTGGAACTGACCACTTCTCCCTTTACGTTACGTGACATATCGGTCACTTCTTCTGGTCGCTCATCAATCAACAAAACAATCAGCTTTACGTCAGGCTGATTGATCGAAATCGCATTAGCAATATTTTGCATGAGAACCGTTTTACCGGTTCGCGGAGGCGCCACAATCAGGGCCCGCTGTCCCTTTCCAAGTGGAGCCATCAAATCGACCACACGAGTTGTATACTCTCCAGGAGAGTATTCCAGCTTTAATCTTTGATTTGGATACAATGGAGTTAAGTTATCAAAAAGAATTTTATCTTTACTTTTTTCTGGGACTTCAAAATTTAATGAGTCAACCTTTAGAAGAGCGAAATAACGCTCGCCTTCTTTCGGAGGACGAACCGTACCAGTAATAGTATCTCCCGTTCGCAATCCAAAGCGGCGAATCTGTGACGGACTTACATAAATATCATCAGGTCCTGGTAAATAGTTATAGTCAGGCGATCTTAAAAATCCATAACCATCAGGTAAGATTTCAAGAACACCGCTACCGTAAATGTCTTCTCCCAAGCGAGCCGCGCGCTTTAGGATTTCAAAAACCATATCTTGACGACGCATACCCGCGGCGTTTTCAATTTTTAGTTTCAAGGCAAGATTGGTTAAATCGCCAATATTTTTTGATTTTAAATCTTTAGAGTTGAGCTCGCTCTTTTCTGCATCAGTTAAATTAATTTCAGCGAGATCAATCTCGGAGGTTGATGAAGGGTTTCCATCATTGCCAGCCTGCGTGTAATCATCTTGTTGGTAGGGGTTCCCGCCGCCGCCTGGTCGACCGTACTGTTGACGGTCCTGACGATAATCTTGGCGATCTTGTCTGTCCTGACGATCCTGCCTATCTTGACGATTATCATGCTGACCTCGTCCCTCTGAACCTCGATAATCTTTACGATAATTATTATCTTTTCGATAATTGTTATTATAGCGATTTTTATCAAATTTCTTTTGCTGATATCCATGAGAACCGCCACTTCGCTCTCTTGGAGCCTCAGGAGTTGTCGGTGCCGCGCCTCCCTCACTCGTATTTGCTTGAGGTGCGGTCGTTGATGCTGTCGATGTCGAAGATGCTTCTGCTGATAATTGGGACGATGACTGTGTCGATATTGGATTCACCCCGTGAGATTCATTTGATGCCTCCACTTGCTTTGGCGCGACAGGAGGTGTGACGCTGGAATCGGTCGATGCCTCTACTGCTGGAGACGAACTATTGGATTCTTTATTTGCTGTTTCAGTCGATTTTGACGAGCTTGAACCTGACTCTTTTTTATTATCTGCAAGCCTTGGTCTTCGAGTCTTTTTGGACTCTGAGCTAGAATCTTTTGTTTCTGACAATGGGAACTCCTTGAATGTGATTATTTTATTTGAATAGGATTCAATCTTAGAATGAGTACCAGATTTTTTTTAGGATCGGAACTTCCCGACACTAACCTCTGATTATTTACTTACTACGAAAGTTCAAAAACTCAACCGAACTTACATAATAAATATGCGATTAAAAATATCCTATCTTTTTTGAAGAAATTGTCAATACCTAACATATTATTGTTTCAGAAGGGTAGACTTCCATCGTGGTAGGTGTCTTAAAGTGAAACACACATTCTATTTTTTAGGTATTTTGATTTATTTTTTGGCATAATGTATCTATCAGTATAAAGAGTTTGAAGAAATTACCGATTAAACTAGTGATGTCGGAGGTTTTTATGTCGCTTGAAAGTCAGGTTGCTCCAAGAATTCCTTTAGCTATGGACGTCGAGTTTCGCAAAAGTTATTCTCGGCAACAAGATCAAGGAACCATCAGAAATATCAGCTTATCAGGAGCTTTTTTAGAAAAAGATTCTTTGCAATTCAACCCTGGTGATAAAATTCAAATGGTTTTAAACGTGGGAAGTCGCGCACGCAAATTAAACGCAGAGGTTATTTGGAAATGTGAGCGTGGCGTAGGTGTAAAATTTCATCATACTAACAATCGTGATCTACAAATTGTAGATGATCTCATCTATTTCGCCTCTAACAAACGCGAAAGTCAAAAAGATGTCCTTGATACTATTTTTCTTAAAGTAGGCTGAAGTATAGAAATCTGATTTTCTTAAAAAGAGGAGCCAAAAAAAAGAGGTGATTTTGAATCACCTCTTTTTTTATTTACTTATTTTTTATAATTTAATTTTTTTCGGTTTCATTTCACATGAAGAATGATCACATCAATCATTAATTTATGTGACCATTCTTTATTCCTAGGGAGAATTAACCTACGTGTGTTTTTTCATCAAAAGCTTGATCATCCATTGCGGCTGATTTTCGCTTTCGGATTACTAACAATACAACAAGGAGTACCAACACGCCGACTCCACCGGCAAGGAGTGGCACCATATCTCCGGAAGGCAAACCTACTCCTCCTAAAGCGCCGCCGCCATCTTGTTCTTCGTCTCCCTGAGCCTTTTCATGATGAGGTGGCGGTGGAGGGGGAATATTATTATTCATCTCAGCTGGTGGAGGTGGAGGCGGTGGTGGCGGAGGTGGGGGGGGAGGCGGTGGAGCCTCTGCCACAGGTTGTGGAGGAGGAGGGGGTTCATTCATCATATGTGCTGGAAGTGGCGGCGGAGGGGGTTCATTCATCGCCGTTGGTGGCGGAGGTGGAGGGGGAGGCTCATTCATTGGAATTTGAGCATGAGTTTCTGTTTTAGCCAATGCTGGTGATGACACTTCTGGAGCTGCCTCACTTCCCTTCCAGTAACGAAGCTCTGTACCAGCACTCAGCGCACCTTTGGAATCAACAGAATTTGTGGCCCAAAGTTCTTTCCAGTATTCAGAACCACCCAAAAGCTCTTTTGCAACGGCCTTGAGATTATCTCCTTTTTTGGCGACATAAGTTTTTGGAATATCACCTTTGTCTTCAAAGTAAGTTAAAATTTTCGAACTATCATTCGATCGATTGGGAGAGTTATAATAAACTTTATCGCCTACTTTAAGTTCGCGATGAGATAGTGAGCTATTCCAATTTTTCAGTGATTCAGCTGACGACTTATCATTGAGAACCTTCGCAGCAACCTTTCCCCAAGTATCGCCCTTGCGAGCTAAATAAACTGTGTTCATCAGTTTACCATCTTTTTCAAATGGCTCTGAGGCTACTTTTTGGTAAGGAGGCAACGGCTTGGCTGCAGACTTCTGCTCAGGCATGGGAACGAATTCTGATGGAGGTTGGGGAGCAGGCTGCGCTCCCGCAATCTCATTACTTGTCCCACTCATACTATCATTGGATGCTGGTGGTGTCGGCAATGAATTGGACGACAGTGTGTTGTCGTTGCTCAGCGCAGGAGGTGCCTCAGAAGCTGGAGATGTCTCTGGAGCTGTTATCTCCGCAACAGGAGCATCTGTGATGGTTCCATCGCTTGGTGGCGTGTCTGTTGCTAGAGCGGCTGAATCTCCTACTAATTCAGATTCAGCAGAAGCACCATCAGTAGAAGCGCTATCAGCAGAGGCACCATCAGTAGAAGCGCCATCAGCAGACTCTTCAACAGCAGAGTCACCTTCTTCTGATGCACCTTTTGAAGTGCAATTAGTTAAGTACAAGGCGCTTAACGTACATAAGAGCAGTACAAGTATCTTTTTTCCCATAGTTGTATCCTCTACAATGCAATTAGAAACTATTTTTGGTCTCATATTTAGAAAATACTTGATTTTTATAGAGGTTCGCAACTGGCCTTCGCAAAAAGTTTTAAAAGCCAGACCTTCACTAGTCTTTAGAACTTATTTTTTTGTAAACAAAATGAGTTTGTCACCGACTTTAATGTGGTTTTTTTTAAACCAGCCTAGCCTCATCTCTAGGGCATACTGAGCGGGTTTAGAGCTTTTATAAGTTTCAAATTGGGTTTGCATTTCTGAAGTTGCTGCTTTCATATCTTGAAAATTTACTAATGATTTTTTTTCGTCAAAAAAGGCAATGCTTAAATCAACAAAAGTATTCTTCATCCAGAAGGAGAGTGGTTCTTCGCTCTGAAAAATAAAGAGCATTCCATCATTCTCTCCAAGTGTTCGACGATGCATGAGTCCAAAGGATGACTTCTCTGGAGTATCTGCGACTTCAACAGTTACCTTCTTTTTTCCTACTTGAATCATCAGTTTTTCAAAATGTGGTTTATTTAGAGTCGATTTTTCTTGAGAAAAACAAATACTATTTATAAATGAAATTTGAGCTCCTGTTATTATAGCTAAAAGTATTTTGATGATTTTATTCATTTATTTCAACTCACCTAATTTTGCTTTTGTGAAAGTCGGTTTAGAATGTTTAGAGCCACACCATACCTTAAACCACGCACAGAAACTTTTAGTTTATCACAACGAAGCGCTCTCATGACCTCCAATAAAATCATTACACCAATACCTAAGACATCTGAGCGACCCTTTATTGTCCCATATTTAGCTTCCACTTGCTCAGGAGTAAGGGGAAAAAGAGTTTTCTCCCAATGCTCTAAGTCGCTTAGGGAGAAAATAAATCCATCCACCCTTTGGGAATCAAATTGACCTAGAGCTGCCGCAGCAAGCGCCGTTGGTGTGCCCGCAACAGCGACCATCTCCCAAACTTTGTTTATTGGATTTAAGTTAAACAGGGCTGGCGATAATTCCGAAAATATCTTTGTTAAATAGTGTCTTATCTGCTCTTGTGCTTTGCTGGAAATAGGATATTGATCCACATAAGTTTCTTTTAATTTCACAACTCCAACTTCAAAACTTTTTTTAAAGGCAATTCCATCAACCACTGAGCCATAAATAACTTCTGTTGAGGCACCACCGATATCAACCACCAATTTTGAAAGGGATGAGTCCCTTAAATTGGAAATGGCGCCCTTAAAAGTAAGCTCTGCTTCTTCAATTCCTGAAATAACTTTGATCGGGATGCCTAAACGCTCAGACATCTTAACGAGTTCTAACCCATTGCTCGCGTTTCTCGTTGCCGCCGTGGCAACCGCTAAGACAACGTCGGGATGGTGTCGTCGAATAATCTCTGAAAATCGAGTCAAACATTTTTCAGCTCTTTGCAGGGCCTCGTCAGCGATCTTTCCTGTGAGCGCTAAACCTTGGCCTAATCGTACTACCTCAGTTTGATCTTCGAGGACTTGTAGCTCACCCTGACTACCGACTTCAGCAATCAAGCACAAAAAAGTATTTGAGCCAAAGTCGAGGGCTGCTACTTTCATAATTTAGCTTACCCTTTTAGTTTTTCTGTAAGAATTTGATTCAGCAACTCTGGGTTTGCTTGTCCTTGAGTTGCTTTCATTGCTTGTCCTACGAAAAATCCCATTAATTTTGTTTTACCGGCTCGATACTCTGCTAAAGGACCTGGATTTTTTGCTAAAAGCTCATCAATCACAACTGCAATTGCCGCAGGATCTGTGATCTGCATTAAACCTTTTTCTTTTACTATTTTCTCTGGCGCGAGAGAACTTTTCCACATTTCAGCAAAAACCGTTTTTGCAATTTTTCCCGAAATTGTTCCCTTATCAATTAATACGATTAATTCTCCAAGATGCTGAGCGGAAATAGGAGATTGATGAATTCCAAGTTTTGCCTCATTGAGTTCCCTCAAAAGTTCAGTCATCATCCAATTGGAGGCCACTTTTGGATTTCCACAGGTCTTAACTGCTGTTTCAAAGTATTCTGCAAGCTCTCGCTCAGAGGTTAAGATTTCGGAATCATAAAAGGGCAAACTGTATTCTGACTGAAAGCGCGCTAGTTTTTGGCTGGGTAGCTCAGGTAATTCTTTTTTTGCTTTTGCAAGCTGCTCATCGGTTAAGATTAATGGTAATAAATCAGGCTCAGGAAAATAACGATAATCCTGGGCATCTTCTTTTGTTCTCATTGTAAAAGTGCGATTTTTATCCGGATCATAGAGTCGGGTTTCTTGTACGATCTTTTCTCCTCTTTCGACCGCTTCTACTTGTCTTTCAATTTCAAATTCAATGGCCTTTTCTACAAAACGAAAAGAGTTTATATTTTTAATTTCTACACGAGTACCAAATTTGGGATCTCCCTCTTTGCGAACACTAACGTTGCAATCACAGCGCAATGAGCCTTCTTCAAGGTTTCCATCACAAACATCTAAGTAGCGAAGAATTTGGCGAATAGTGCGAGCGTATTCACTGGCTTCTTTTCCACTTCGTAGGTCGGGGCCAGAGACTATTTCAAGAAGAGGAATACCGCTTCGATTTAAATTAATGAGTGTGTATTCACCCTGGTGGGTTGACTTACCTGCGTCTTCCTCGAGGTGGGCGCGAATAATTTTTATTTTTTTAACTTCACCATCAACACTAAATTGTAAAGAGCCGTTTTCACAAATGGGTAAATCATACTGAGAAATTTGATATCCCTTGGGAAGATCAGGATAAAAATAATTTTTTCTCGAGAAAACAGATTTTTTTCTTACGTCACAGTTGAGGGCCAAACCCGCGCGAATGGCTAAATCCACCGCCGCTTTGTTAATAACAGGGAGCGCTCCAGGCATTCCAACACTAACGGGGGAGGTGTTTTCGTTGTCTCCGGCATCAAACTGAGTTGAATCGGAACTAAACATTTTTGTTTTAGTTTTAAGTTGAGCATGTATTTCTAAACCAATTACGGCCTCATAACCACGATGTAACATCTGGTCTCCTTCCTGTTGCTGGTGCTATCGCTTCTAGGGCTGATGCTACGGCAAATAATTTTTCTTCGGCAAAGTGTGGTGCCGTGAGCTGAATGCCTATGGGTAAACCATCTGACGAAAACCCGAAAGGCAAACTCATTCCGGGGAGTCCGGCTAAGTTGGTGGATGTTGTGAAAATATCATTGAGGTACATGGTCAATGGGTCCGAGATCCTCTCCCCCACCTTAAACGCCGGGGACGCAGTCACAGGACTTAGTATAACGTCACATTTTGCAAAAGCCTCCTGAAATTGTTGAGTGAGTAGCCGTCGCACTTGCCCTGCCTTATTGTAGTATGCATCATAATAACCTGATGAAAGGGCATAAGTTCCAATCATTATGCGACGTTGCACCTCTAATCCAAAGCCCTCACCTCTGTTTCGGCTATAAAACTTCTCTAATTCCACTGCTGAAAGATTATGGAAATCAGCTCTGTGTCCAAAGCGAACTCCATCATATCGTGCTAAATTGCTCGAAGCCTCACTCGCCGCCACCAAATAATAAATGGGGACGGAGTATTGGGTAAGAGGCACCTGAATTTCAACCAGCTCCGTCCCCAAAGATTTGGCTGATTCTAACGCAGTTGTTACGATTTTTCGAACATCTGTGCTTACTGCATCGGTATCATACTCACGAATTATACCAATTTTAATTCCCTTTAAATCTTTTCGAAATGCTTGCTTTAAAGATGGCATCTTTCTTTGACTTGTCGTTGAGTCATTAACATCATGTCCGGAAATAATATCAAGAATTTCAGCAGCATCTTCAACTGAAGATGCCATAGGCCCCGCTTGATCAAGACTTGATGCATATGCAACAATTCCATAGCGACTTACACGTCCATAAGTTGGTTTGACACCAACAATTCCACAAAAGCTCGCCGGCTGCCTAATAGATCCACCCGTATCCGTACCGATGCTTCCAACTGCTAATCGTGCCGCCTGTGCTGATGCCGAACCACCGCTAGAACCACCGGGGACGCAGCTCACATTCCAAGGGTTTTTAACAGCGCCAAAATATGAAGTCTCATTGCTCGACCCCATTGCAAATTCATCTAAGTTTGTTTTCCCAATAACAATTGCGCCTGCTTGTTTAAGTCGAGCCACCACTGTAGAATCATAGGGCGGAATAAAATTATGAAGAATTTTTGACGCAGCTGTTGTTTTAATTCCTTTTGTGCAAAGCATATCCTTAATGGCCATTGGCATCCCAACTAATGCACCTACTTTTTCACCAGCGGCAATTCTCTTATCAATTTTCTCAGCATCATCTAATGCTTTTTCGTTGATAGTAATAAAAGCGTTTAGCATTTTATTCATTTTTGATATGCGACTCAAAAATGATTCCGTAACCTGAACGCTTGTAACCTCTTTTGATTGAATCTTTTGTCTTAATTCACTAATTCCTAAATCGGCTAAATTCATTTCTATTCCTTTGCGAGGATTGTATTATATCTATAAATTCTTGATCATTTATAATGAAATATTTGTTTAAATAACTGGGGGAACTCGAAAAAGATTTCCTATTTTATCTGGAGCATTGGATAGAACGTCTTCTGTCGTCAAGTCCTGTACCACATCATCAGACCGCCAAAACACTTCAATTTCAGTTGGCGTAATTAGAGGCTCAACTCCTGTAGTATCCACTTGGGCAATTTGTTCAAAGTGCTTTAAAACTTTTTGCAGTTGATCTGCCAACTCCTTTGCCCTCTCTTGACTCACCTCTAAACGAGCTAAGTTTGCAATTTTTTCTATCTCTGCAGAAGTGATCATAATACCTCCCGTAACATCATCAGATCATTCTATAAAATAATTTGGTAAGACAACAAAATTATTAGCTCTTTTCCCAATTTTATTAAAGGAATTGAGTTATCTAATGCTTAGAGTTAAATATCCAGCAGTTTTGGGGACGCAGCCGATAAATTATTTCTTCGTTAGTAAAAAAAGCCATAACCACAACAATCCAAATAAATTGGTAAAAGGTCGGGAGTTAATTCTATGTGTGGCGTCCGGGATTTTTCAAAGTTCCGGGATTCACCTTCCTTTCTGGACGTGCAAACCATTTTTAGTGGATTTGAGTAGCGCATACATTTTGCTAATAAACTTAAATTATGAGAATTAAACGCTCCCTACAACTATGGCCAGAATCTGCAACCGTTCACCTTTTTTGGCGTTGCCATAATCGAGAGGATTATCTGAGAGACGATAGTTTCAAAATGCTTTACATGAAATGCCTCGAAGATGCCCTTGAGTATAAAAATCAAAAGGACAATTGCATGATTTATGCATTCTGTTCTATGAGCAATCACTTTCATCAATCAGTTCACTATAAAAACGGTTCTTCAAAACTATCGAATTTCATGAGGTATGCTCATGGTTTATTTGGAGCTCGCTATAATCGTGCAAATAAAAGGAGTGGAAAAGTAGCAGAGGGAAGACCGAAAACTCCTCTTATACAAAATGAAAGCTCACATGAAATGCGC
Organism: uncultured Pseudobdellovibrionaceae bacterium; assembly: GCA_964612425.1. Classification (GTDB taxonomy): domain Bacteria; phylum Bdellovibrionota; class Bdellovibrionia; order Bdellovibrionales; family Bdellovibrionaceae; genus CAUJGP01. Next base: position 73,059 of record CAZTDX010000006.1, on the reverse strand, counting down.
GTACATTTCTATATTGAAGCAAACCCTATTCGAGCCAGAATAAATACTATAAACAACTTACATTTAAATCCTTTTTCAAGTTATAGCTTCTATGCCTATGGCAAAAAAACACGCTTTACTCACTTGCTTACAATTCCTGAATGGTATTTTGAGCTTGGGAAAACTCCCCTTGAACGACAAACAAAATATAGAAAACTATTTAAGCAATATTTAGATAAATTCAATTGTACTAATATAACAATCTTTATGAATTCTTTTATCGGCAATTTAGATTGGATTTCAGAAAATCTTTTAAAAATTAAAATGAAAATAAACTCCAATCCCTTCCTAAATTACGGAGAAAATTCAAGGTTAAGTAACAATTCGTCGTAATATGTAATTGCAGCCTAAATCTATTATTGGATTCAGGGTCTTAAATTAAGTTAGAGCACAGTCTTTATACATTTTAATATATTTTTGTTCGCAAAAGTTGCGATATTTATTCTTTTAAAATGACGGCAACTAACGAAACTGAATTGATGTTTAAATGTGTCATTAGTGATGAGAGCCATTTTTTATTCATTATTTGCGCTGTACAATTTATTTTGAGCATTAGCTGAATTTTTAAACTCTTTTATTACTATACTTTGGATTTTTGTGCAATTTCACTTTTAGATTGTCAATAAAGCAACAAACTATAACAATAACTATTTTTTAGTTTTAAAAATTCTCACATAAAGTTTTAAAAATATGAGTCAAATAAAAGATAAAGAATTTAACAAAAATGACTACTTCAATCTAGTAAATGAATTAAACAAACTAGATTATCATTACTATGTTCTCGATAAGCCTTTAAAAAGTGATTACGAGTATGACCAATTATGGTCAAAATTAATTGAAATAGAAAAACTTCATCCAGAGTGGCAAGCCATCGATACTCCGTCCCTAAGAGTTTCTGGTTCAGCCGTTGAGTCTTTTAATAAAGTAACTCATCGGTTACCAATGCTATCACTTTCAAATTCCTATTCCATCGAGGATATTTTCGAATTTGAAAAAAAAATCCAGAGAGTCCTTAATACAACTGAAAATATTGAGTACTTTGTGGAGCCAAAATATGACGGACTCGCCATGGAGCTTATATATGAACATGGAATATTGATCAAAGCAGCCACCAGGGGCGATGGTCAAGTTGGCGAAGACGTCACTCACAATATCAAAACGATTCGCTCCGTCCCCATCGTGATTGAAAAATTAAGGACCATTCCAATCTTCGAAGTCCGCGGCGAAATAATTATGTATAAAGAGGACTTTTTAAAGTTGAATGCTGATCAAGACGAAGCCGGACAAATGGTTTTTGCGAATCCCAGGAATGCAGCAGCTGGTACCGTACGACAGTTAGATCCCAAAATTGCAGCTAGCCGTCCTCTCAGATTCTTTGCTTACGGCTTAGGGGTTACAGAAAATATGACTTTTCAAACACAAGCCGAAATTCGTAATCAGCTAAAATCACTTCATTTTCTCGTCGCTCCCGATGAGCTTTTCACTGTCAGTAATAGTATTATGAATGTGGCCAATTTTTATCAAGAACTACTAGGAAGGCGCTCAAAATTACCTTTTGAAATTGACGGAGTAGTTATTAAAATCAACTCTTTAAAACTTCAAGATGAACTGGGGTTGGTGGCAAGAAGCCCTCGATGGGCTACCGCCGTCAAATACCCCCCTGAGCAAGCTGAAACTATTATTGAAAATATAATCGTCCAGGTTGGCAGAACTGGGGCACTCACGCCAGTTGCTATTATGAAGCCAATTAAAGTTGGAGGAGTTACAGTTTCTCAGGCGACTCTACATAACCAAGACGAAATTGATCGAAAAGACATCCGAATTGGCGACCATGTTTGGGTACAGCGAGCAGGGGATGTTATTCCTGAAGTTGTAAGCGTGATTGAGGCAAAACGACCTAAGGACTCCGTCCCCTTTAAAATTTCGGTGAATTGCCCGGTCTGTGGAACGCAAACAGAAAAGCCTGAAGGCGAAGCCGTAAGCCGATGTCCTAACAAACTTTGTCCCTCAGTACTTAAAGAGTCCTTCAAGCACTTTGTTTCACGAAAAGCAATGAATGTAGAAAAAGTTGGAGATAAACTTATAGAAACTCTTGTTAATCAAAATATAATTAGAAGATTTTCTGACCTCTATAAACTTAAAAAAGAAACCTTATTAACATTGGAACGCATGGGTGAAAAGTCAGTTACAAATATCCTTGAGAGCATTGAAAAAAGTCGCAAAACTAATCTAAGCAGACTCATTTATGCACTTGGAATACGTTTTGTTGGAGAACAAACAGCAAAAAGTTTAAGTATCCATTATTTAAGTCTTGCATCGCTAACTAAAGCCACTGAAGCAGATCTTTTAAAAATTCCTGATATTGGGCCTCGAGTTGCTGGAGCAATTGTTCACGCCATGCAAGACTCTGTTTTTATTGAAGATGCTTTGGAATTAGAATCTAAACACTTTATCTTTGAACAACACTCCATACCCTTGGGGACGCAGCTACAAGGAAAAACCTTTGTTCTTACTGGCACACTGATCATCCCTCGCGAAGAAGCAACACACATTATTGAGTCACATGGTGGAAAGGTGTTATCTTCTATCTCATCAAAACTCAATTATCTCGTCGTCGGCGATGATGCTGGTTCTAAACTGGAAAAAGCCCAGAAACTCGGAGTTGCAATATTGAGTTGGGAAAATGTTCAAGACATGATAAATGGTGCTAAATAACTAGAGAGGCACATGAAATTATATTTAGCCCCAATGGAGGGAGTAACCGATTGGCTCATGCGTGACACCCTTACAAAATTGGGTGGCATTGACTATTGTGTTACAGAGTTTTTACGGGTCACAAAAACACTCCATCCCAATAAAATTTTTATCAGACACTGTCCCGAGCTACTTACTAAAAGTCGAACTCGTACAGGAACACCTGTCATTTTTCAATTGCTCGGTGGTGATCCGTCCCCAATGGCAGAGAACGCTCAAAGAGTTGCTGAGTTAGGTGCCGCAGGAATCGACTTGAACTTTGGATGTCCCGCTAAAACAGTAAATCGCCATGACGGTGGTGCCATTTTATTGAAATCACCACATAGATTGTATGACATCTTAAAAAAAGTACGGGAGTCCGTCCCCCAAAGCGTACCTGTTTCTGGTAAAATTAGACTAGGGTTTGAAGACACATCGTTGTGTTTAGAGAACGCTAAAGCACTCCAAGAGGCCGGTGCCCAATGGATAACGGTCCACTGTAGAACGAAAAGAGACGGATATCGCCCCCCTGCCCATTGGAATTGGGTTCCACGAATAGCTGAGGTGGTCTCCGTCCCCATTGTGGCTAATGGTGATATTCAATGTCTTAATAGCTTTGCAGAGTGCCAAAAGGAGACCAAAGCTTCGCACTTCATGATTGGTCGTGCGAGCCTCTCTGACCCCTATCTTTTTACCAAAATTAAAGACGCCAAGTCGACTCCGTCCCCGAATTTGGTGAATCTACCTCCGAATCTTGAAGCTGCGTCCCCGAATATTTATGAAGAACAATCGAGGCTAGAATGGCGAAAAATAGAGGGTCTACTTATGAACTTCTATTTTGACTCTCAATCTCATATCAATGGCCACTTCGCCACATCACGCACCAAGCAGTGGTTAAAATACCTTTCGCTCAAAAACCCCCAAGCAAAAATTCTCTTCGATCAGATTAAAACTTTTCATAATCCCACAGAGTTCCAACAAAATTTAGAATCAGCACTCCACATAAATTCCCAGGTCACCTATGACGCCACTCCGTCCCTATGAAGTAATTAATATCTACGATAACGGGGATGACTATCTTAACGCCCTTATTCCTATGATCAAATCAGCTAAACAATCTGTATTCGTTGAGAGCTATATTTTTGAATTGCCCGAGCCAGGGAATAAAATCCTCACTCTCCTCGAGCTGAAGCAAAAAGAAGGCTTAGACGTTCGAATTCTCGTAGATGGCGTTGGAAGCCTCAGACATCTTCCCGATTTACAACTCTGGAGTGAGAAAACTTGGATTCCACTTCGAATCTACAA
>CAZTDX010000006.1:3485-68972 GCA_964612425.1 uncultured Pseudobdellovibrionaceae bacterium | reverse complement strand
CCCTCCCATGGTCCCAAGAGTGGCGCGTTTTACTTTTTCCATTTTTTCTTTTAAAACTCATCCTCAATACTCAATCATTAAACAAACGAGATCATCGCAAAATAATTCTTATTGATAACCGAATCGCTTTTTTAGGAAGTGTGAATTTCTCAAAATCACATTTCAAATCCTATAGTCTGCACCCTTGGTTTGATTTAACAATGCAAATTCAAGGCACTTCTGTTTCTCTACTCAGCCAAGCCTTTCTGAAGGAATTTAATCGAACAAAACCAACTCGACATGACGTTTGGCAAGATTTTCATCTCAACTTTAAACTACGTTTTAAATTGTTTCCCATGGAGCAAAAAATTAGATTGAATAATCATTTCTTATTACGCTTTCTCTATTGGAGAGATTTACTTCAACGAATTAGAAACGCCAAAAAACAAGTTTATATTATGAATGCTTACTTTGTCCCTCATCGCACCCTGATTCAAAGCCTCATCTATTCTGCCCGAAAAGGAGTGAACGTAGTTATCTTGCTTCCAGGGAAGACCGACGTTCCCTTGGTTAAGTGGTTTGCGCCTATTTTTTATAGAAAACTTTTACAAGCGGGAGTTCAAATTTGGGAACTGCAATCACCAATGCTACACACAAAGTCAATCATCATTGATGACTGGGGCCTCATTGGTTCGAATAATCTTAATTATCGTAGTTTAATTCATGATCTTGAAGCGGAAGCTGTCGTTGACTCTCCACCCATGTTTCAAAAATTACTGCAAATTTGGAATCATAAATTAAGTCTCAGTCAAAAAATTCATTATCAAGATGTTATGAATATTTCCTGGTGGTCATGGCTACGATATCGATGCATTCTTCTTTTTCGCTATTTCGTCTAAACTTTTAAATTGAACCTTTAAATTTTAAAGTAGGCGATTACTACAACAATCATTTTTGTTTCTTGCTCTTTCTCACTGAAACCCTTAGTCTCATATCATGCAAGAGATCGCACGCTACCGCCAAGAAGATGGTGTCTACTGTATTGATATGCTCTTAACGAGCATTTTACAGCTTTTCGATCGCAAAGATCCCTCCCCTTTTAAAGAAAAAGATCTGGATGAAGATTTTTCCCGTTATCTTACCTTAGCCATGCGAGAGCTAGGCGAAGAAAGTAAAGTTAAATTAGTTATAAAAATGCAAGAACATCACCCCTCGTTTTTAAAAGCAAAAGATGTCGAGGAAGCCATTTATACTTACTTTTCTTTTGAACTCGAAAGCTCCCAAAACGACTTAAAATTACTTTTTAAACAAGGCCGAATTACACTTTTACTTGGTTCTTTATTTTTAGGTTTTTGTTATTCTATCTATTATTTTACAAAAGACCAAGAAGGGCTCTTCTTCGGTTTTCTTGGAGAAAGCCTCCATGTTATGGGTTGGGTCGCCATGTGGAAACCCATCAACCTCTTTCTCTATGAGTGGTGGCCCATTCGCGATAAAATTAAATTACTCACTCGATTAACTCAAATCAAAGTAGAAATCATCACCGACTAAAACTTAAAACGCGAGTTTGGAGACTAAATTTCAAAGCTTTCGCCTAAGTTAGGAATAATAACGTCGTCAATGTGACATTCATTTTTAATTCTATATTTTAGTGTATTGAGTGCATTAGTTTCGCCATGTACTAAAAAGACTTTACTTGGCTTTTTTTGAAACTTTTGGACCCAACTGACTAAGTCATTCGAGTCAGCATGTGCCGACAGATTATCAATAGAAAATATCTCGGCCTCTACTAAAATTTCTCGGTGATGAATTCTCAAACTTTTGAATCCATTTTTTAACAACAAACCCTTCGTTCCTTCGGCCTGATAACCCACAAATAAGACTCCCGACTCCGCCCTGGGGAGTTGCACTTTCAAATGATGCAACACTCGGCCTCCGGTCAACATTCCCGCCGCAGAAATTACAATTTTAGGTCTAGGATCCAAACACAACAGCATTGATCCTTCTGGCTTAGCAACAATATGAAAATGGGAAGTTGAAAACTGAATATTCCCTCCAGGCGTTCTTTCTAACTTAAGATCGCCATTGATTTTACTATAAACCTGAGTGACAGAATCTGCCATTGGTGAATCTAAATAAACAGGGTACTTTTGAATTCGACCCGATTGCTCCAGTTGGTTGATAATATATATAATTTCTTGTGTTCGACCTAAGGCAAAAGCCGGTATAACTAACGTTCCACCACGAGAGAGCACTTTTTCAATAACCAATGCTATGGACTCACTGGGATCTTTTTTGGGCTGCACTCTGTCCCCGTAAGTACTCTCCATAACAAGAGTATCCGTCTCTAAAACAGTCATGGGGTCCTTTAAAATAAGGGAACGCCCATTGCCTAGATCTCCTGTAAATGTTAATAAATGTTGTTTATTGTTTTCTGACATTGAAATTTGAACCAACGAAGAGCCGAGTATATGGCCGGCTCGAAGAAACTTAATACTTAACCCAGAGATCAACTCAATCCACTCGTTGGAAGGTCTTGCTTGAAAGTACTTTAATGACTCCAACGCATCCGCTTCGGTATAAAGTGGCAATGCCGGATCGTGCTTACTATGCTTGGTTTCATTGGCAAAACGAGCATCTTCTTCTTGGAGCCGTCCCGAATCAGGAAGCAATATTTCGCAAAGCGCTTTTGTAGACTCCGTAGTGATAATTTTTCCGCGGAATCCTTCCTTTACTAACCGTGGTAAAAATCCTGAGTGATCGATATGAGCATGGGTTAATATGACAAAATCAATTTTTTTAGCTTCCGTAAAGGGAACCCAATTGTAGTTTCTCCGCTCTTTAGGTCCTTGGAATAAACCACAATCGATCAATAATCGTTGATTGTGATATTCTAATAAAAAACGGCTCCCTGTAACTGTTTGTGCGGCTCCCAAAAATGAAAGTTTCATAAATAAAAATTAACCTTAATCTTATTTTGTTTATAATCCTAAACTTTTAAAAAAGGCTTTATTGTTTGGCTCTCTCCCTAAAAACTTTTTAACCAAAACGAGAGGGTCACTCATATTTCCTTTTTCTAAAATTTCTTTTCTATATTTTTTACCCAACTCCGCATTTAAAATTCCTTTTTTTGCGAACTCCGAGAACATATCTTCAGCATAAACTTTTGACCATAAATAACCGTAGTAACCCGCAGCATATCCTCCCATCATGTGACCAAATGTCGCAGGAAAATGAGTCCCTTCTAAAGGTTGAAAGCCTGTTAAATCTTTTTGCAGCTTTGCATAAACTGCCGTGACATCGGATTTATCATTTGTATGAATTTCCATGTCAAATAATCCAAAAACGAGTTGCCGTGTGTTTTGAATACCAGCGTTCATTAATCGTAATTTTCTCATTCTTGCGATTAAGTCTGTCGGAATTTTTTTGCTAGGATCTTTGTAATGCTGAGACATTTTTTGAAGCACAGACTTTTCCCACACCCAATTTTCTAGCATTTGCGAAGGGGCTTCGACAAAATCTTGCTTTACATTAGTCCCTGACAAGCTTGCATAAGGCGCTTTTGTTAATACCTGATGCATAATGTGCCCGAACTCATGGAAAAAAGTCTCAATTTCATCATGAGTCAATAAAGAGGGTTTATTTTCTGAGGGAGGCGTAAAATTTGCTACAATAGAAGCTACAGGTTTTTGATAATGACCATCGGACTTTAAAACTCTTCCACTAATGAGTGGGAAGGCCGCTGCATGACCATACTTACCTTCTCTTGGAACTAAATCGGTGTAAAAGTGTGCGATAACTTGCTTTGTTGATCGATCAATAACCTCAAATAATTTAACCTGAGTGGCCCATACTGGGGCCTCTTTGACTTCTTTGAAGTCTACACCAAGAAGTTTTGAGTACACTTCAAACGTGTAATCAATCACACTTTGCGCTGGAAAATACTCACTGATCAAATCCTGATCCACTTTGTACTTTTGAATTTTCATCTGATTAGAGACGTAACTCACATCCCATGGGTTTAAGGGACTGGAATCTTTTAATTCTTTACGCTTAAAAGCGGCTAATATTTTTAAATCACTTTTATTTTTATCACTCAATTTTATACGAAGTCCCTTTAAAAAATCCCAAACCGTTTTACTCTTGCTCGCCATTTTTTGAGTGAGCGCAAAATCAGCGTAAGTGGGGTAGCCCATCAGCTTACCAATTTGTGCGCGAACTTGAACGGCCTCTTCTAAAAGAGCCGTGTTCTTCTCTGCCTGACGATTATTGTAGGCAAACATCATTTTTTTTCTCGTTTCGCCCTGAGAAGCATTTTCCATAACATGGATGTAATCCGGCGATTTTGTGGTAACAATAAATTGACCTTTATCATCCTTTTTTAATCGCGCTAAAAAGTCAGGTTTTACTCCTGCTAACTCTTTTTCAGTGAACGTCACCGTTGAAATATCATTATTTAAATTTTGTCCAAACTGGGTTGTTAATTGAGTTAATCGATCCGCCAAGGCTTTATATTTTTTAAGATCCTCATCATTTAACTTCATTCCATTGAATTCAAAAGCCACGAGTGCTTCATGAAGTAATCGTGATTGAGCGGGGTCTTTGGTTTGAATTTCTTTTAAGCGATTATAGTATTCGCGGTTTGTAAAAATTCCATTTTGAAAAACTCCAACAGACTCTTCACACGCTGAAGCTTCATCGCGAAGCTTTGAACTGGTGGAAACACTTCCCATAAATAAAATGGGACCCATAGCATCTGAAAAATTGGCTGTAAGCTCTTCAAAATCTAACAGAGCCTGTGGAGATCTCGCACCAACGGCATTTGCATCTCTCCATAAATCCAATTTTGACTGCATTGATTTAATCTCTTTATTGCAAATACTCGTAATTTCACCATCTGCATAATCATAACGAATGAGTGCTTTTGAATCTGCACTCCCTGGAAACCGCTTTTCCGCAGCACCAGTCATTTGGGTCTGTTTATGCGTGCAAGACATTACTGATAAAATAGAAATTAAAAATACTGAAACTAAATACTTTCCCTTTAAATTCATAATAAAAGTCCTCCCCGGATTCTGGTGAACAGAATAAGATTTTAGTCTATACTTGGCAACCAACAGAACACTACCTAGGTCCTGCTCATTAGAATTCGAACTGAAATGAAAATCGCAGTTCTGCGTCATCAAAAGCGATCGCGCGTTAGCTACAATCTGTAGCACTTTTAAAAAACTTCGTGAAAAATCATAAAATCTGGACTTAAGTCTTCCGGACTTCTGTCGAAGTGTACTTTGGTCGTGATATGAAACACTGAAAATATGAGGCGCCATCACTGCACCTCTCTACAAAATAAAGGAATTGATTATGCACAAAGCACTTTCTAAACATCTTTTATTACTACTTCTCGTCTTTAGTCCGGTAACTCATGCTGTTGAAACTCTAAATGCAGATTTTTATAATACCTTAATTAAAAACATGGCCTCAGACAAAGTTCCTAATAACGACTCTGGGGAATTCTCCATTAAAGCTCTTGAGCTTAATGTTCCGTTGGGAAGCACCACCGCGCCAGTCCCTCCAGAATGTCATCCTCTTGAGTTTCAAACGCAAGCCTTGAGTAATTATCAGAGTGCTGATCAATATGCAAAATTCACCAAAGACTACATTAGTAAGTGCTCTCAATTCCTTACTCGAGGAAACGTGCTCGGATTGGCTGGATTATTAAAGTTAATCACTATCCAATACGATCTTAGTAAAAATAAAAATCTCACCAAAGTAACACTCACTCTCTCGGATGGAAGCAAGTTAGATTCACTCATTGGGGTTAAAGATTTAAACACCAAAAGACCCTGGGTCATAATGAAGTGTGGTGTGTTTTGCGATATTGACTCAAGCGCAACAGGTAAAAGTTTTATTATCAATTTTTTTGATCAGTCACCGTTTAATATTATTTTCTTAAGTAACTACACTGGCATTGATCATATAAAAGAAAACCATTCTCTCCGTCTTGGTGGCTTTTATGAAGCTTATGATCTTTACGATGTTGCCAGATGGTTGAAGTATGAAAGTCCCTACAAAAATACGGTGGACAGCATTCACGCTGCTGGCATAAGTCTCGGAAGCTCAGCCGCCCTTGCCGTAAGTAACTTAAAATCATTTTTTATCTCTTCCAACGGTGAACCTCTTTTTAATTCAACGAGTGCTATTTGTCCTGTTGTTAATTTAAAACCCACATTAAATGATATGTATGCCAATTCTACTAAAGGAAAAATATTTACTCCGCTCACTTGGAAATATTTAAAAGAGGCAGAAAGTTCATTGCCAGAAGCAAAAGATTACCTAAGCTCAAAAACACCTCCGTCCGCTGAAAAATTTCCATCGATGTTAAGTGACATTGTTCTTCGATACGGGAAAATGTGGGAGCTCGCCTCTCCTCCAGGCCGCCATGCGCCAATTCCAGTGGATATTGATGATTACTTAAGTAAAAATGAGTTCTCAATCAATCAAGAATCAATCGATATCCCAACCCTAGCCTGGGCCAGCTTCGATGATAACGTTGTCAACTATGAATTAAACACAAAAACTTTAGTGGATGCCGTTAATTTGCCTTCAACTGTTGGAGCCATTGGCGTGCCCGAGGGAGACCATTGTGGCTTTGACTCTGCCTATGGTTTTTTAACGACCACTTCTATTTTACAAACGTTTATTCTCAATAACAGTCCGAGTTTTAAACTCAATAGCCAACTTGCTCGCCTTGCTCTTCCTGATTTAGGTTTGAAATTCTCAACAAAAGAAACTCATCTAAGACAAACATGGAAAGTAGAAGCAGGCAGTAACATTGTACAGCTTAAATATGAGGTATTTAATCCAACTCTTGGACTTTCATGTCGATGGGCAAAACCCTTTCAGAGCCCCTCAAATTGCAGAAAAGAATACACTCAGTCTATTCCAGTAGAGTTCTTCAAGAATTTATTTTCAGTAACGCCTCAAAATAATACAGAAGCTCAAATTCTCACCCGCAAACTTAACAGTCAGTTACGAGTTACTAATAATAAAACTCCCATTGATGGGACAAAAAATACTCCAGAGTATATCACTTGGAGAACATTTGAAAATTAAGAACAGCAACAACTGAGACGACGCCACTGCCTGTGATAACAGTGGCTGTGTACTCAAGAATTCATGACTCAAGTTGCAACAGTTTTTAAGCAAAAATGATACTTGTTCAAAACATTTTTACTTCTGCATTTTTGCTTATTTACGGTAAAATAAGGCTAGACGCTTGTTCTTTGCGAGCGATAACAGGACAACCGGAGCCAATAAAAATATGGAAAACAATAAAAGCCAACTCACTCCAAAAATTTCTTTTACATTGAAAGATATTAGCTGGACAGTAACGTTATTCTTGATTTTAAACCCCATACTCTCCATTCTTTTACTCGTTTTATATTGTACCCTCTCGCCTTCCTATCTTCTTACCTTTGCCGTTGATCAATTCATTTCCATTTCGATTTTTTCATTAATTTTTGCCATCCTTACTAACCTTAGTATTACGATGGGCTATCACCGACTCTATGCCCATAAATCTTTTGAGGCTCATCCACTCCTAGAGTGGTTTTTACTTTTCATCTCTTCAGGTGCTTTTCAAGGATCAGCTCTTAAATGGGCGAGCGACCACCGAATTCATCACCGCTTTGAAGACACAGAAAGAGATCCCTATTCTATTAAAAGGGGGTTTTGGTATGCGCACATGGGTTGGATGATGCTTAATGAGTCTGTAAGCATTCCTATCAATGCTCCAGACTTAGAGAAAAATAAACTTGTTCAATTTCAACATAAATATTATTTAGCTTGCGCAATTTTTGTTGGTTACTTCATCCCTACTATTGTGGGTTGGTTTTTAGGAAACGCCTTATTAGGTTTGGTTATTGCCGGCGGACTACGAATTTTTCTTACGCAACAATCTACTTTTTTTGTGAATTCACTCAGTCATATGATTGGAAAATCCTACTACTCCGTTGAGAAAACAGCGAAAGATAGCTTAATCGTAGCTATTTTAACTCATGGCGAAGGGTATCACAATTATCACCATAAATTTCAAATCGACTATCGAAATGGAATCAAGTGGTATCACTGGGACCCGACAAAGTGGTCCATTCAATTTGCCTCGTTATTAGGGTTAGCAAAGCGTTTAAGAACCGTTCCGTTTTCTGAAATCCTACGCGCCAAACTTGAAACAGAAGTTATTAATTTAAAAAACTCCCCTTTATTTAAAGAAAAGCTTGAACCTCTTTATAATAAAATCATTGCTAATCAGGCACGCATTGAAAAGTTAAAAAATGAATGTGCCCTTTTAAAAAATCGATATTGGTTAAAAATGAATGAACATTCAAGGGAGCAAATGGTTACTAATGTTCACACCAGCTCCCTTGAAATTGATATCTCTTCTTTAAGAGTCGAATTAAAACTCATCGAAATAGAACTCAAGTATCTATTAAAATCCTGGAACGTTTTAGTGCGCACATCGTCCACTTTCACCACAACCATAAACTAACTCTTGCTCGAGCCCATTTGGTTTTCAGCCGTTCAACCAACTGTTTAAAATAGTATTATAGTGACTTCAATTTTTGGTCAACTTACTTTGGAACAAAGTGTTCCAAATTGCGATACACCTTGGAAAAGTCACACAACATAGGTCTGTGAATCAAAATTGCATAAGCATAAAAATCCGGAGGCTTTTATGCATAATAATTTTTCAGATGATCCTAGTGATCTTAAAGATTTTCTTAAAACATCAGATAGTGAATTTGATAAATATTCAGAAGCTTTATCGCTCATGACGAATTGTTCGCTCTGTGGGTCTACATTAGATTTTGTTTATACTATTGAGCATCCAACAGAAGTTATTCGCGAAGAAGTGAATTGTCGTCACTGCGAGATTAGAATTAGAAATAAATTATTTAATATTCAATAGTTAATACTATTTAAACTGAATACTTGATTCATTTAAGCATTAATTGATTTTGACAGTCTAGCGACTAGAGTTTGACTTACATTTGCAAAGATTGCTGCTCATATTGAGAGGTCTAGCACAAAAAGAAAGGGCGAAGCTATTGGCTCCGCCCTAAGGTTTTGGCAAAAGTTTCGGTCTAATTTAATGGACCGCCACCTCCGCGTTGGTTAACTCACATATGTCACATATCACCAAGCACCACCTCCTCTCCAACCCTTGATAGGTCTGGACCCATTATTGAGCCCATAGACAGATTGTATCAAAGCTTTTCTTGATCCCAAACAATTTTTATATATTTTACAGAAAATAATTTCTTTGGTCTTTATAAATAAATATTATTGAAGTTGATTTTAAATGAGCGGCAACGCGTTATTGTACTGATGGGCAAAAACAACCCTATTCCTTAACTAAAAATGATACAATGCGAGCCTGAATATCAGTCATTTCTTCTGGTGTTCGCTTTTTGGCTCGTGAAAAACTGAGTTCAGGAATACTCCAGGCCGGAATCAAGTGATAATGGAAGTGTGGAACTTCAAATCCAGCGATAATCGTCCCCACTCGTGGACAACCGGTTGCTTTTTTAATGGCTTTTGAAATCATTTTTGCATTTTTAAAAACAGCTGAGTAGTGCGGCTCCGGCAAATCCATAAATGAATCGGCCTCCATTTTGGGAATAACTAAAGTGTGGCCTAGGTTCACTTGATCTAAGGCAAGTATTGCAATAGTTAATTCGTCTTCAAAAATTTTAAAGGCCGGTAACTCTCCATTAATAATTTTTGTAAAAATGGAAGCCATAAGCCAACTATCCTTTGCGTTGATCGAGTTGAGTGTATTTTAACCCTTGACGACCAACCCACTGCCCTCGTGGTCTATAAATTCTATTGTTAGCATACTGCTCAAAAGCATGCGCCAACCAACCAGATACTCTTGATACGGCAAAAATCGGTGTATAAAGATCAATAGGAATACCCATGCTGTAGTAAACTGTTGCTGAGTAAAAATCGACGTTCGGTAATAATCCTTTTTCGGCTTGAACGGTATCGTCAATCATCGCTGACATTTCATACCAATGGGGTTCACCAATTTTTTTAGTTAACTTTTCACTCATTTTTCTTAGTACAGCAGCGCGAGGATCTCCATTTTTATAAACGCGGTGACCAAAACCCATCACTTTTTCTTTATTAGCTAGCGCATCTTTCACAAACTGTTTTGCCTGCTCTAAAGTTCCAATCCTTTTTAGCATCAACATCACTTGCTCATTCGCTCCGCCATGAAGTGGTCCTTTGAGAGCTCCGATAGCACTGACAATGGCAGAATAAATATCACTCAGTGATGAGGCCGTAACTCGAGTGGCAAATGCGGAACAATTTAATTCGTGATCGGCATGTAAAACCAAACAAATATCAAAGGCCTTTACAACCTCTGCATCTGGCTCTTTACCAGTTAAAGTATAAAGAAAATTCCAGGCTATAGATTTACCTGGAATTGGTGCCACGGGATCACGACCTTGGCGAATATTTTCAAAGGCTGTGGCAAGACTTCCCATTTTGGAAAAAAGTTTAACGGCTTTTCTACGATTGGCGTCTTGTGAGTTGTCTTGAGCCTCAGAATCAAAATGCGCCATCAACGAAACTGCTGTTCTCAGCCAGGCCATCGGATGCACATTTTGAGTGGGAATCTTCTTTAAAACTTCAATTAATTTTGGATCTAAGGCGATGTTAGCAGCAACATCCTTTTTAAATGCATCAAGCTCATTGAGTGTTGGTAGCTTGTCATTCCAAAGTAAATAGGAGGTCTCTTCAAAATTACTATGCTCAGATAAATCTTCAATCGTGTATCCTCGATAGCACAAAGTAGCATCTAAAATTGATGATACTGCGGTAGTACATGCCACCACACCCTCAAGTCCTTTATCTACGGCCGCAGAATAAATATCCGCCATGTCTAGTTCCTTTCTTAAGCTCGCGCTAACTTCAATATTCTTTCCTTAACTTCAGTTACAACAACAGTCAAATCTTCAGGAAAATCTGCTGTCTCGGCAAATTTTTCTAATTGATAAAGAAGCTCATTTCGCATCTCATGCACACCGGTTTTAGGCGCATTCATAACTGCCTGACTCAAGCGATCTAAACCAAAGGGTTCACCACCGGGATTAAGAGTTTTTACAACACCTTCGCTAACAATAATTAGTCTGTCACAGGGGTTTAATACAACGGACTGGCAAGTCAATTCTTGTTTATAACCTTTTGAGATTGGTGGAGCTTCACTTCGAAGCACTTTCATTTTGCCTGTTTCTCCATCAACAATTAAAACAACATTGTTTCCCACTTGCGAATATTGCATCTCAAATGTGCGGCGATCAATCACCCCATAAAACAAACTCGATTTATCTCGTCCTTGCTGCATGCTTGGAACAAGCTCAGCCACCATTTTATTGATTACTAAATGAGGCTCTGCCCCTCGCCGAGCCTCTAATTGACCCGCCATTTTTAGTAATACGGAAAGTAGCAAAGCTGACATGGTATAGCCAGAAGAACAAGCCACGAGAATTCCAAACTTTAATTTATCGTCATGCTCAAAAATATCAAAATAATCGCCACCCTTTTGTGAGCCAGGAATAAATTTAGTGCTAAAATCCACCCCTTGAATATTGGGATATGTGGTTGGAACCAGCACTTTTTGAATTTGTGAAGCTACGCGTAGCTCTGAGGCGACTTGTACTATGAGCTTTTCTAACGTTTTATTAGCTTTTGTTAACTCTGTTTTATAACGAAGAAGATCTTGCTCTTTTAAGGCTAGTTCTTTTTCTAACTCTAAAATTTTTTTTTCTAAGACTGATATCTTTGAATCCATCCGACAATTCTAGCTCATCTTTTAAAAATATCTCTAGCATTTTATTACTGTGCTGGACCATGAGCGACTTTAGTGTGCGCTGCAATAATTGAATTTATTGAAAAGATTTTATTTTTTCAACAAACTGACTCGTTACAGACTCTCAATAGAATCTACTGAAAAAGAGCGAGGATATAATTATTAGTTCACAACAACTAAAGCGCCAACTCGAAGAAATTCTTCAAGCGGTCAAGGGAAAAGAACTTGGCCCTCTGGAGGCTTTTTTTCAAGTTCGTCAACTCATTTTGCCTGAGGAGTCGCCCAACGAAACAGAGGCTTTGCTTAAAAAACGGTTTCAATTTTGGGGTTTTGAACTAAAGTCTTTTAATTTTGAAAACCTATCACCTAAAGAACGCTTACAGTACTTGCGAGATTATTTTTTTGAAAAAAAGGCGCGCGCACTGAAGGATGCTGTTGCACCACAAATACTCATGGGCTTAGCCATCCAAAATTTTGCTAACCTCACAGGCATCACTTTGAGCTTTGTTTTGCTAGGGAAACATCTGGCGCTAAAAACTGAGATAGAAGGAGAATTTCAATATATTTCTTTGGAAGAAAATGGTCGACTCCTCGACACTCAAGAGGTTCTCGATTTAATTTTTGATTTTGGTAAAATTAGACGTATTGAGTTTTCTGATTTACTACTTGCCTACTTCGAATTTATTCAAAAAAAGTTAGACCCCAAGCGGGCCTCAACGCAAGTCCTAAGGATTTATGACCTTATACTTTCGCTTCGAAGCTCCGATGCTAAAACTCTTCTAAGAAGAGCTTACTTGTACAAAGAGCTTGGCTATATTTCTGAGGCGATTGCCGATTTCAAGCGCTATGTTCATTTTCAACCTTCTGAACCCTTTGCTAAATCAATAAAACGTTTTATCATGAAGATTAGTGATGAGAATCAACCTTAATATGCAACCCGCACATAAATTTAATTACCTCACTTATAAAAACCAAATTCTAGCTCTGGCGGAAGAAAAAGGGTTTCACATCGATCGCTTAAAACCTTACGCTGACCTTCCTGAGTTGGAAACAATTCTTATTTACAATCAAGCTTTGAAAGAGAGCACTTCTGCTGGCCTTCACATTAGCGCAACGCACGGCTCAGAAGGTCCCATTGGTGCAGAAATTCAAATACAGCTCTTAAAACTGAAAGGTGTGGAGTGGCAGAATTCTTCCGTGGGATTTTTGATGATCTTTGCTCTAAACCCATTTGGTTTTCATTACCTTCGAAGAAGCTCTATCGAAAACATCGATCTCAATCGAAATGTTGGTGACGGACTTCCTTTGATTCCATCAAAATGGGAGCATCGATGGATTCGACCACTGTGGCGATCTCATAACTTAAAAAATCAAATTCAGGGATGGGCCCAAGTGATTCCATTATCTTTTAAAATTGGTTTTTCATCGCTCGCACGAATTTATGCTGAAGGACAGAACTTGGAGCCCCAGGGAATTTTTTACTCTGGAGAAAAACAAGCTATTGAAATTAAAACTCTATTCCAACATCTCAAACCCTTATTAAACAACAAAAAATTCATTTCTATTTTAGATGCACACACTGGGCTTGGAAAACTTTACGATGAAACTCTTTTTCATTGCTCTGGCGATACAGATCTTTCTCGAAATCCCTTTTCTCATTCGATAGAAATCCCGGGAGAAAAAAAGAATTCCTACCGTGGATTTGGACTCTTGTCGGATCGATTCGAAAATGAATTTCCAAACGCTAAAGTTCATTTTGTTGTCCAGGAGTTGGGCGTTAAAAGCTCTGCCCAATCTTTTATCACTTTAATGTTAGAAAACCAGTACCATTGGACTCACTTTAAAAAAGTCAGCGATAAAATTTATCTTCAACATCCTATTAAACAGCTTTTATTCAGTACCTTTTTTTCAACCAACCCCGAATGGATTGAGTGGGCTCGTCGCACTGGCTCTCAACGCTTTACTGAATTATTTCACTCTATCTAGGATAAATAAATAAACTCATTGTATTGAGTATTTGACGTTGAATTTTAAATGTTTTTATATTGATAGTTCCCAATAACAAAGGAGAACATCGAATGAAGCAATTAATAATCTCAACACTCACTTTAATTTGTTTGTCAACTATCTCGTTTGCAGAAACAAAGATGGAGACCGGAAAATTTAACGTGGATGTAAGTCACTCTAAAGTAGGCTTTGGAATCAGCCACTTAGTTATTTCAACTGTTGATGGAACTTTTAAAACTTTTGAAGGCACTATTGACCTCAATCCTGATTTTACAAAATCTACGGTAACAGCAAAGATCAATGTTGATTCCATTGAAACAGCAAATGCTGACCGCGATAAGCACCTTAAGTCGCCCGATTTTTTTGATGTTAAAAAATTTCCTACAATGACTTTTCAATCTAAATCTATCAAGGGAACTCCTGAGTCTTTCACTATGGAAGGTGAGCTTGATATGCATGGAACCAAAAAGCTTGTGACTCTTGAAGGAAAATACATGGGCGCTGTAAAAGGCCCGGATGGAAATACTCGCATTGCTGTTAATGCCAAAGGAAAATTAAGCCGTAAAGATTTTGGTCTTAAGTGGACTAAAATGATTGAAGCTGGCCCCGTCGTTGGCGATGAAGTTACTTTAGATCTTAAGGTCGAAGCCATTAAAGCAAAATAATTTTTATTGATAAAACGTCTTAATTAGAGCTTGATTAGGTGTTCAAGATTTTCGTACAATTTGAGCACCTAAAGCCTGTAACTTTATTTCTAAGTTTTCGTAACCGCGATCTAAATGATAAATTCGACCAACAAGAGTTTCTCCTTGAGCGGCAAGGCCAGCTAAAACTAAACAGGCGCTAGCTCTTAAATCCGTAGCCATGACGGGAGCGCCCTTTAATCCACCGGGTTTTCCACGGACGACTGCCACACGAGATTTAGGAGTAATATCTGCGCCTAATCTTGCCAACTCTTGAACATGCATAAATCGATTTTCAAAAACAGTTTCAGTAATAACTGATGTCCCCTGCGCCACTGACATCAAAGTCATATACTGCGCTTGCAGGTCCGTAGGAAATAATGGATACGGCGCTGTTGTTACATCCACACCTACCCAACTCTTACTTGGATGAACCGTCACTGAATCACTCGCAAGCGAGCATTTAAAACCGGCCTCTTGCATTTTATAAATTAAGGACTCATACAAAAGTGGAGAGCAGTTGGTCACAGTGACTTCACCGTGAGTGATCGCTCCTGCTATGAGAAGTGTTCCTGCCTCAATACGATCGGGCATAATGGTGTGTTCCGCAGGAGAAAGTGATTCCACACCTTGAATTCGAATAATACTTGTTCCATGACCCGAAATTTTAGCGCCCATGGCATTAAGATAATTGGCTAAATCTACAACTTCTGGTTCTTTGGCGGCGTTTTCGATGATGGTTTCACCTTCAGCCAAGCAAGCAGCCATGAGCATATTCTCAGTACCACCCACAGTACAGCTTTCAAAAAGAAAGGAGGCTCCCTTTAATTTCTTCGCTGTTGCTTTAGCGTATCCCTCACTTAAAATGATCTCAGCACCTAAGGCTTTCATGGCTTCCAAATGTAAGTTAATGGGTCTTGCACCGATGGCACAGCCGCCAGGAAGTGAGACTATGGCCTCACCATATTTAGCCAGCAATGGACCCAAACAAAGAAAACTGGCTCGCATTTTTCGAACCAAATCGTAGTGCGCCTCCAAGGACTTTGGTTTTTTTACATGAACACAAAATACGTCATTATTCCAATTTGTTTCACACCCTAAAGATTCTAGTAAACTTGCTGTCGACTCGATGTCTTTTAGTTTGGGTACATTTTTAAAAAAATGCTTACCTTCTGCCAAAAGAGTTGCAAATAAAATGGGGAGTGCTGCGTTTTTTGCTCCACCTACTTTAACCTGTCCATTTAAAGTCTTACCACCAAGTACTAACATCTTATCCATTTTAACCTCTCAATGAGTATTGTTATAAGAAGTTGGAGAATCCTAATCAAGTTCAGAATGAATTATTTGCGAATCGCTTTAATAAATCGATCTTTTTGACTATAATCTTTCAAAACTTCAATCTTTTCAAAGATCGAAGTTGTCGAAAATAGTTCAGAAGCTTCAGCACCCTGGCGATGACCAATTTCAAAATAACAAGTACCTCCAGGTTTTAAATACTGAACAACAAAATCGAGCCACGAGCGAATAGCTGAAAAGCCGTTATCTTGTGCAAACAAAGCTTCTTCTGGTTCGAACTTTTTAACCAGAGGATCAATTTCAGAATCGTTCGTTGCGATATAAGGAGGATTGGCCACGATGAGGTTAAAGCTTACGGAGGGAAGCCACTCTTCCACCGACTTATTGATAAGACTAAATTTATTTTGTTTATCTTCAGGAATCAAATTTTTGAAATTCTTTTCTAAATATTGAAAA
This sequence comes from uncultured Pseudobdellovibrionaceae bacterium, assembly GCA_964612425.1. GTDB lineage: Bacteria > Bdellovibrionota > Bdellovibrionia > Bdellovibrionales > Bdellovibrionaceae > CAUJGP01. The sequence continues at coordinate 52,673 of CAZTDX010000006.1, read as the reverse complement.
GCACGTGTCGATCTCTCAACTAAAAAAACGTCAGCATCAGAAAAATGAAGTCCGAGAGTTAGCCCCAAACATCCTGTTCCGCTCCCCAAATCAGCAATTTTATAAGATTCTGATTCTGATTCTGATTCTGATTCTAAATTGTCATTTTCGCCACTAGATACAATATTTAAATTAATATTGTTTATAATGTCTTCAATCATTAACTCTGTTTCAGGTCGTGGTATTAACACCCCTGACCCTACGCCAAAAGGTCGATTAAAAAAATATTTCTCTCCGGTGAGATAGGCTGAGGGCTCCCCTTTGCTTCTCCTCATCACCAAATCGCGTAGCTCTTTGATTTCTTGCTCTGAGAGAGGGGCATCGTATTTTAAATAAATTCCCACGCGGTCTGTTTTTAATACATGAGCTAAGAGAAGCTCAGCTTCCAGGCGTGAACTCTCAATATTTTTTTCTTTAAAAAATTGAACTGATTTTTCAAAAACTTCTTTTACCTTCATTTAATTCCAATACTAAGAGTCTCACCTTGAAACGTCAAAGTTAATTCTGTTCGATAAACAATATAAGGCACCTAATTATTTATTTTCATTAAATGTTTCAAAATAAGACTTCGCATTTAGTTAAAATGATTTCCACAACAATGTTCTTGGCAATGCCCTTGCTCATTAAATTTTGAAGCGAGGTGACTATGAATAAATTAAAAATATCTTCTTTATTTCTTTTTCTAGCACAAACATCATTTGCTGGAACCAACTTTGACTCCATTAAAACCTGGGGATCGGCCTGCCCACCCAATTCCCTTCAATCGGTGACTTATGCTCCTGACAATAATGCCATATCCGTCATTTTCGGAACCGATGCCACTTTAATTAAACCAAAATACTCTGCGGGTGGTACAAAAACTCTCTCTAAAGATTGTACTGTGCAAGCTCACTTTAACGCCAAATATGACGTTCAGTACGTTGTTCTTTCTGCTGATTGGAGGGGTTTTACTGCATTGGCTCCCAACTCTTCGGCAACAACTAAAATCGATACATGGCTCACTTTTAAAGATCTTAATGGAAATTTAATTAATACTCCCGCCGCAAGCAAAGTAAGTACTGTTAATGGACCAAATAATGACTCCACTTTTTTTACTACCAGCACACCGGACATTCTCACTTCCACTGAATGTGGTCAGAATTTTGACTTAAATACAAAGCTCACAGCATCACTGACAAACAAAAATACGACTCAAGACGCACAACTGGGATTCGACACACTAGACATTGCTCAAGTGCGGGAAGTTGCTTGCGCTAATCCCTGGAAAGCAGAACTAAAAAATTCTTCCACGGATTCTATCACTGTCAAAGTAAATACTGAAAGCTCAAAGGTAAATAAATTAGGTTCACTCTATGTTGTTGCCAGTTACATGGGTAAGCTCTATGCTTGGACTCCAAACAAGTCATTCCCCTGGACCGAACTTTCTTCTGATCTCAGCACAGGAATCCCAGCTCTGGGTACAGCCAATGCTCCTAGCCAATTTGAATTTCAAATTGGAAACTTAGACCCAGCAGCCAAGGGTGCCGAAATCTATGTTGGTGTCGGCTATGGAAATGATGAAACAGCAAGACTCAATGACTTGCTGAACGCTCAAAGGTACAATGCTGTTTACACTTTAAAATAGTAAATTTATTTTTTACTAGAGTCGCAATTCGATATACTTCGCCATCTCCTGCAGAACTTTGGGTGGAATTTCGTGTCCACCCGAAAAGCGTATCAGCCGGCCTTTCATTCCTGATTGTGTGAGAATGGTTTCAAGCTTTTGTGCACCCTTAATAGAAAGAATTTGATCTTGCTCACCGTGCGATTGGAAAAAGGCTTTTCCCGCACGCTGCTTAGCCTGTTCTCTCCATTTTTCTGAATGTAAACAAGTTCCCGATAAAATAATTAGACCCAACGGCGTCTCTGGGGCAGATAAATATAGCTCCGTTGCCAGCATCGCTCCTTGGGAAAATCCACCTAAAATTATTTTATTCCATGGGACTTTCAATTGCTGAAACAAGACTTTTACTTTTTCAATGGCCTTGTCCATACCAGGAGGAGTCCCTTGACTCAGATCACGCGCCACTCCCGTCAATTGTGCCTTTTGAAGTTCTTCCATATTCACCGGCCACCATGCTTTGCCGGAATAATTCCACCCAATGGGTACTTCTAAAAAACCTTCAGGAAAGAGCCAATTACAGTCTTTTGAAAGTGATAACTCTTGAGAAAGGGGTGCCACATCTGAGGCATCGGCCCCATAGCCGTGAAATAAAATAACCCACGGTGCATCGTCATTTTTTATAAAATCAATACAATTTATTGAACCTAGTCGTCTCATAGTTTCAATCTAATATAACAGCGATTTGTTAGTGTCAGTTCAGAATTTTTAAAAGCTTCACTTTTAAATTTTAAATGCATTGCTCCACAAAATTTTATTTTAAATTATAACTTCGATATAAATAATTATCTTAATGTGCGGTAATTAATAAAAACTTTAGCACCGGGGTGCACTTTTATAGTTCGCTTTTCTTCCCCATAATCTACTTGTAAATTGTATTCACCAGGCTGAACGGATTTTCGATAAATTTTAAACTCTCTCGGAAGAGTCGACCATTGTCGCAAGTCCGCTCGATCAGAAGCATACATGGCAATCAAGGCCAGATCTCCCATAAGTTGATTTTTTTGCCGTATTTGATGAGCCACAACTTCTTTGGCAACAGCCCCGCCGATCCTCCTCGCAATAAGAGCTGCGTATTGATCTTCTAAGCTGGCTATCGCAATTTTTTCCACACTAAACAAAGTTTCATCGCCGATAAAAGAATTATCGGTCTTGGAAGCATTTTGTGATTCGTCGCTGACACGAAATAGTTGTGGATAAATACTCAGCTTTTGAGACCAAATCGGATACATCGAAGGATATCTATAGCTACCGTAACGAAAATCTTTCCTGGGGCCCCAGCCCTGTTGGTATATAACAACAACTTCACCTAACTTTAAGTCTTTCCACTCCTTTTTTTCAATAACTTCCGGAAATGCTTCTTTCCATTTTTTTACAGCATCAAATCGTTTTGCTCTAATATTGGATCGAATTAAATCCTCTTTTAGTGGGCGATAACCAGGAATAACCTTATAAACTTGTTCATAGGCGATAGCAGCATCATCCCAACTTTTATTGGCCTCATAAATAATCGCTGAAAGATAGAGTGCTAACGCATTGTCAGTAAATTTTCGCTTGGCCTCGAGTCGATAACGCCTTAGCTTTTCGTTCAGCCGACGCACCTCAACCATGGCTTCATCTAAATTTCCTAAATTTAAATAGTTTATAGCAGACATTGCATTGAGGAGGATAACTTCAAAATCTTCGCCTTTGTATTGAACCACTTCTTCGCCAAATAAATAAGAACCTGTCTCCAAGCTAAGAGATGTGTAGTCCTGTATGTCTGACATTTTATCTGCCAACTGATAATATTTATTACTCTCAGTATAATTCCCCGTGATCTGAAGAGTCGTAGCATAATCCAATAAATATACGAGTTGATCATTGCTGGATTTATCAGCCAGCACTTTTAATTTTTCTAAGGCTTCTTTAAATCGTCCCTCACGAATGAGTTGACGCGCCTCCTGAACATAACCCTGATAAGTCTGACAGGAGACCAATGAAATCAATATAAATCCACAAGCTAAGAGCCTGGCTATCATTAAGGCTCTCTCCTTTAATTATAACCCCATCGTTTTTTTCTTATATAATTTTCTAATTTGCTTTTGATCTGTCCACTCTATAACACCACTTTTTATCCCAGTCAGATTGAGAGTAATTTTATAGTAAACAGTTTTTTCCTTACCAGCTTCTTGTATAATACTATCAATTCGGCCATTAACAATATAGTCAGCACCCACTTGTCCGCCAGGACCCTTTTTTGTGTCTGACGCCACACGACCGCTATTTTGATATTCATATTCTTGATCAATATCTTGTCTGGCTTCTTTATCAACAAAAGCTAGCTTTCCTGATTTCATAAGTTCAACACGAACCATATCCATTATGGATTGAGTATCAATATGTTCTGAAGTTTTATTTTGAAGTTGTGTCACCATTACTACAGGTCTTTTTTTAGCTTGAGCCACTACTGGATGCACTACTAAGCTTGATACCATGGCTTTAACTGTTTCTTGCATGTCAGTCTCTGACCATTCGTCTGTTAAAAGATTTTTACTTTCAACATTAGAATCATAATCACCTTTAACAAAGGCCTTAGGACCACAACCAAAAAATGAACTCAATGACAACCCAACAACTCCTGTAATTAATAACTGGCGAATCAAAATTTTACTCTCTCTTTTATTAAACATAGAACTCTCCTTTAATTTTAAAATTGAAATTATCTGAGTATTATCCTACTTCAATTTTGGACGGAATTTCAAGAAAGATCCGAATAGCGAATGTCCTTCATTAATTTTAACACTTTGAGGCCTGTATCCATTTTGCAACAAAGTTATTCGCATGAAACCAAATATGCTCATTACAAATAGTAACGCGGCCTACAAAATACTAAAAAAACACATGACTCTTGATGTGGAAGAGCTTTGGTGTGTCGCGCTCGGGCCCGGGCTTCAACTTATCTCAATAAAAATGATTTTTAGAGGAACTGTAGACTCTTGCCCCTGCCACCCTAGAGATATCTTTCGATTTGCTTGTTTACAAAATGCCTCGCAAATTATAATTGCTCATAATCATCCCAGTGGTGATCCCCACCCCTCCCAGGAAGATCTCGAGTTAACAAGTCGACTTTCCACCATCGGTGAAGCAATGGAAATACCCGTCATCGACCATATTATTTTAACAACTCAGAATTTCACCAGCATAAAAGAATTGAACCGAACAATGAAAGCTTTATCGCAGCCTAAATTCAAACTGTAGAAAAAAATAGATTCTGCTGAAAAATGATCCTATTGATTTGGTAAAATATTAGGATCAAACACGCTGGAGTTTTCTTTGTTAATTAATCTACGAACACTTTTAACTTTATAGTTCTCATCGACCTCAATAAGGTAGCCTTGCTTTTTTGCTTTTTGAATTATTGCTTCAGCTAAACTTTTTCTCTCCTGCTCTCTTGACTCATCTCGAATCATATCATTAATAATTTCGTCTTGAATTTGTTCACTCAATGTTTTGTCTTGCACGAGAGACGTTGCATACTGACCTAAATCTTTTCCAACCAATTCATTCATGGAGTCAGGATCAAATGTGAGCGGAATATTATCAAATTGGTAAACTGGCTCTTCGCGCGGTGATTTGTAAACGGGTGGAGCCGTAAGTACATTGAGATTCTCTGTGTTTTTTCTAGCCATTTCTTGTTTATCATAAACTTCGCGCATGTGTTTATTCACCATCTCAATCGTTTTAGGTGAAGATTCCTCATCCTGATTTTCATCCATCGTCACTGAACGGTGAGAATCAAGACTCAGAATTGATAAAATCAAAAAGAAAAGTCCGATTAAAAGTATGGCAATGGCTATATCGCGAGTGATTTTAATTTTTTTCATCAATCACTCCGAGAAACCGAGTCGAGTAATGATTTTGGAATATCAAAATTTTGCTGAACCTCGAATTTATGAAAATCCGGATTATATTTAATAATCTCAAGATTCGGAGAAAATTCTTGATTATAAAAGGGAACAATCACTTCAAGTGAAGGATCTTCATCTAAATTGGCAACAGCTAAATTGGTCGCTTGCCCCATAAAGTTAACAAATCCATCAATGGAACCTGATAATTCAATTTTCTGTAGTAACTCCGGCGGCTGTGGCTCAGTGACGTCTGTATTTTCATCTTTAACCATTGATTTGGTTGTATAAAATTCAATAAATAGATTCCCTTTTTCTTTAACTTTAAAAACTAATACGCTCTGCCCATTAGCTGCTAGATCCTCACGTAGAGTTGCTAAAATTTTACGATCGTTTCCAATAATAAAATTTCGTACTTTTAAACGCCATTCTGAATTAATTAAAACGAGAAGAATTATCGTGAGAATCGCAAATAAAATCCCAAATAGAAGCTTACTAGGTTTTCCAACTCCTATGGATTTTGAAACTTGAGGTGAAATTGGTGCGGTCTGTTCACTGATCATTTCACCCTAAAATACTTTCTTTCTGCGACTCGAAGGTTGGATACGTAACACATCCCGGTATTTAGCAACTGTTCTACGCGCAATAACTAAGCCTTCTTTTTTTAGAAGATCAACCAACTGTTGATCAGAAAGGGGACGCTTGGGATCTTCCTTTCCAACCATATCTCGAATTCTCAACTTAACTGCTTCACTTGCTAAGGAATCACCATCTTCATTGGAAATTCCAGAATTAAAAAAGTATTTTAATTCAAAAATACCCTGAGGGGTATGCGCATACTTACTCGACGTTACCCTTGAGACCGTTGATTCATGCATACCAATATCATTGGCGATATCTCTTAAAATCATGGGTTTTAAAAATGCAGGACCTTTATCAAAAAAATCCCGCTGGTGTTTTACAATGCTTTCCGTCACTTTGAATATGGTGCGATTTCTTTGATGGATCGACTTTATCAACCAAATCGCAGAACGTAATTTATCTTGAATATAGTCTTGAGCCTTTGGATCTTTTGTTTTATTTCCAGCATCTTTCATCACACTTTTATATAAATTTGAAACTTTTAATCGAGGCAAACCATCTTCATTGAGGGAAACTAAGTAGTCATCTCCCACTTTATAAATATACACATCAGGAGTAACATAGTGAACATCATGAGTCGAAAACGAGCGACCAGGCTTTGGCTCCATTGTGTAAATAATTTTACAAAGCTCATGCACATCAGTCACAGGAATATTCATGGCTTTTGCAATAGCATCGTAATGTTTTTTCTCGAGGTCCTTTATATGGTTTTGAATCAGATTGACCAAGTCATTCGTATCTTCTTCAAGATGCTTTGCCTGAATAAGAAGACATTCCTTTAAGTCGCGAGCGCCTACCCCTGGCGGATCAAACTCTTGAATAAAAGGTAAAATTTCAGTTAACTCTTCTACGCTAACAGATTCATCTTGGGCTATTTGAGCAAAATCTGTTTTAATATAACCATCATCATCAATATTATTTACCAAAATGATTGCTATCTTTTCTTCTTCTTCGTTAAAGCCGGCCATTTTTACTTGCCACATTAAATAATCATACAAAGTTTGTTTAGCCGTAATGACATTTTCATAGTTCATGATTTCATCAGAGTTCATCTGACTTTGTTGCATGGTCGGCTTCATGCTAGCTTCGTAATAATTATCCCAATTAAACTCATCTTCTCTTCTAATATCATCAGCAGTGGGTTCTTGCGATTTTTCGACTTCGCTTGCTGCTTCTTTTGTCGCCTTTAAATCATCTTCCTTTAATTCAATCACTTCTTCTAAAATGGGATTTTCTTCCAACTCGTTTCTTACAGCAGTTTCCAATTCCATTCGAGATAATTGAAGCAATTTAATGGCTTGCTGCAATTGAGGTGTCATCCTCAATGATTGTTGCAGATTCAGAGATTGACTGAGCTTTGCCATATTTAACCTTTCTTATTCCAATCCAAATCCAATTTCTAACGTGTCGTCATCACGACTTATAAAAATCAATCCTTCTTTAAATTTTAAACATTCATCAAAGCTTAAAATTTTCGCCCAAGTAATACTTCTTTGCGATTTCACTTTCTGTAACTACCATTGGAGTCCCCTCCACTTGTATAATACCATCTTTTAGCAAATAAGCGTAATCACATATTCCTAGAGTCTCACGAACGTTGTGATCTGTAATCAAGATCCCTATATTCCTAGACCTAAGGGTACGTATAATATTTTGAATATCATTCACAGCAATTGGATCAATACCCGCAAAAGGTTCGTCCAATAATAAAAACTTTGGTGACCCCGCCAAAGCTCTTGCTATTTCTACCCTGCGTCGTTCTCCTCCAGAAAGAGCTAAGCCTAAACTGTTTTTAATATGTTCAATACCAAAGTCTTTCAATAACTCTTCTAAGCGTTCTCTTCGTCGGGCCATTGAATACCCCTGTGCCTCCAACGCCACCATAATATTTTCTTCCACGGTCAGTTTTCTAAAAATACTGGGTTCTTGCGCGAGATAACTCAGTCCCTTTCGAGCCCTCTTGTACATCGGCATTCGCGTTAGCTCTTCGTCATCCAAATTAATTTTTCCATTATCAGGGCTCACAATTCCAACAACCATATAAAAGCTTGTCGTCTTCCCTGCGCCGTTAGGCCCTAAAAGTCCAACGACTTGTCCTGATTCAATTTTAAAATTCACATCTTGCACCACTTGCCTTCTCTTGTATGTTTTTGCGAGATGTGAAGCCGTTAATAAACTCATCGCTGTTCTCCCTCTTTACCTTTAACATTAGCTTTGATTGATTCCACTTTTACTTTCTTTCCGCCCTCAAGAAAAATAATTTCTTCACCCCTTAATTCGTCTGATCCTTGAATCACCTTTGGTGAACCACGTAAAATATATTTATCATCATTAACATCGATCTGTAGATTTTCTCCAGTAGCATTTTTTTCTAAATCAGCCACCTGAACACCTCCATTAATAATAATGGATTTAGGGAGATCAGAATCTCCAGTCTGATAGGCAAAAAGCGCTTCGGGTCCTTGAATAGAGAAGGTATCGTAATACATTTTAACGGATTCATAAAAACGTACTAAATTAGAACGACCACTAAGCTGAGCTTTATTGCTTTGAATTTTTAAATTTTTACCATTGGACATCATTCGATCTGCAATCACATCATTTTCAATATTCATGAGACTATTCTCAAGAAACGTTGAAATACCTCGCCCCTGAAGATGTAAGCGATTCCCAGCTGAATCTTTTGGTCCTTGAAGTCTTAGTTTTTCGGGTGCACTCATCACTTTAGTTGCAGATTTATAATGTAATGATGACGTTTTGAAATCATAACCATTACTCGACCTCGTTGAAACATCTCCAACAATGTCTATATTTTTAGAGCCATCGATTTGACCACGCTTGCCTTGAACAATGTAAGAGTCACCAGTCTTTGCATAGAAAATAACTTTTACCTTTGTTAAATTCCACACGCCTTGCCCCATAAATCCTTCAGCAGAATCCGCGTATAGTTCCCATTCTTTTAGAGAGCCAAGGCCCTCGACCAAATGAATCTTCTCCATTTTTTGGTCTGACTTATGCTCTAAAAGATTATTTGCAGGTGTTACAGGCTCTTCATTTTTATCAAGATATCGAGATCCAAGCAGAAGAACCTCAATAAAAAAGACAAAAATTAAAAAGTAAAAAACGCTCTTGTTTATCCATCGAATCATAGCAATTACTTTGCAATGTTTTTCATGGATTTGCAATGCGCCATGCAAAAGTAGCAACGAAGAAGTTAAAAAAATTATTGAAAGGTCTTACTTTTTATTTTTTTACGTCAGGCTTTTGGAGAACGGCAAAGTTGATTTCGCCAGCACCGGCCTCAGTGAGGGTAAATAAAATCTTTTTAATAGTTAAAAAATCAATATCCTTATGTGCCTGAACAGTCACTTTTTTCCAAAGCTCAAGTCCTGCTGGATCTTTTCCCGTCGGAGCTGGCTCCTGTGTTTTCAATGCTTGACGCATATTTGTAACCACTGCTGATTGAGCAGCGACCTCAGCCTTTAGTTTTGCTTTTTCTAACGCTTTTTGAGCTTCAATGTACAAAGGCTGAATCATCCAGTCTTTTTGGTTTTGCACTTCCTCAAAGGAGGCGACCGGAAAATCATCTAAAACAACCCCTGAAGAAGAAACTGTAATGATAATCGATGGCTTTAATTCTTTTATCACCTCGGCTCTTGGCAACACTAAGTCCTTTGGGATGTTTACTATTAAGCCTTCTGTATTATAATTTTGTAGTAGAAAAATAACTAACACAGTGAACATATCCACCATGGCCGTTAACGACAGCAACGCTGTTACTTCTCGCTTTCCTTTTTTTCGACTGAGAAGACGGTGATTTCTAAATTTTTTACCAGGAGCGTATATAGCCATTAGATACCTCCCGAAGAAACGCTAATTTTTGGAAAGCCAGCCTTAAGAACAATATCCATTCCGGTAATGAGATGATCGAATTGAAGCTTATCATCCATCGCAACAATGGCATCAATTTTATCTGGAAAGAGTGCCTTAGCTTTTTTTAACATTTCAAGCAACGCGTTTGAATCAAAGATTTGTCCTTGGCGCGCAATCAATTTATTTTCTTTACCAATAGTCACATAGTAACCATCTTCTCTGATATCTACTCTCACAACCTTATCCATATCGGGAGTAAGCGGCACAGTGCTATCACCTGATTTTTTTGAGTAAATCGAGCTACCAATTTGAATCATGGAGACTTGAGTCCAAACAGCTGTGATCAAGAGAAAAGTAATTAACACACTCATTAAATCAATGAATGGTACAAGGTTGAGATCGACGCCGGTTTTTTTGCCCGATCCTCCACTTTCTATGTGAGCCATAGCTACCTCGCTCTTTCCTTCTCAAACAAAAATAAATACTGTTTACTTTACAATTAGTCTCTTAGTCTCTAATTTTTTCTCTATTAGCTGCAACCAAATTGATCATTTGCATTGAGCTTTCCATTAATTCATTTTCAGCTCTCTGAATTTGCATTTGGTAATAGGCATAAGAAACAATACAAATAATAGAAACAATAAGTCCAAACGCGGTACAATTCAGAGCATGCGAAATACCGTTTGATAATTCCTGTGCCTTAGTGGCGTTATCTGCCGTTGCAACCGCACCGAAAGATCGAATCATCCCTGCGATAGTTCCTAATAGACCGGCAAGCACTGATACGTTACCAAACACTGCAAGAAAGGGAGTCCAACCTTCTAACTTTGGCGTTTCTCTTAACACCGCTGCGTCCATAGCCACTTGAACTTCCTCATCAGGTCGTTTGTTCAAAACAGCCACTAAGCCAGCTTTGATGGTATTAGTTAAAGGAGCTGGTCTGGCATCACAAAAGGCCAAAGCTTGCTTTAAGTCACCTTTGAGAATCATCCCAAAAATATTTTCATTAAATTCTCGACGATTAATTCGCGCTGAACTTAACGCTAACCATCTTTCAACAATAAGCATGATTGAGCAAATTCCTATCAGCGCAATCACATACATTATGGGCCCACCCGCTTCAAAGGCCCTTTGGATAAAGGGTAAATTATCAACTTGGTTCACAAAAACCTCCTTAAATTAACTACTACTCACCATTTTGAAAATTAAAAGGGTAACTCACTTCAGCAATACTATTTGCTGGAGTTGGCTGAAACTGAAAGTTCACAATTTCATTTCTTAAACAAGTTTCAACTTCTTTATTCTTAAGCGTTGAATCACCTTCAACGATTTCAGCTTTTAAAACCTTACCCGTATCACCAAACTCAAACTTAACCATCACTCGACCTGTGAGATTATTTTTAAATCGCAACTCTCTTTCATAACAACGGCGAATGACAGATTTATTATTTTGAATCACTCTGATAATGGCATTTCGATCGACAGTACCAACAAAGCTCATGCCATATCCACCAACGTCGACGTTCACTCCTGCTTTATTACCTAAACCTGTACCCACGCCACCATATCCAGAATTACCACTGCCACGACCATTAGTAATTCCACCACTAATTCCTTCGGTGGCCACACCTTTACCACCAGCACCAGTATCTTTAAAGGCAGAGCCTAAATCATCTCCGGGTCTGTTTTTTGAAAATCCGGCAGTTCCTGTGGCCTGATTAGCATCTCCAATAATTCCACCTGCTCCTTGAACGGCTTGCTTTAATTTGTTGCTAGCACCACCACCACCAAAAGTACTTGTTAAACCAACAGTGCTTAAATCAACTGGTTTTTGTTTTTGAGCAGCATTAGCGCCAGCCTGAGCACCAAGCTTTACAGCTCCACCTTGTTGAACTGATGTAAAAGTTTTTTTGGCTGATGTATTTTTATTAGGTGAAGCTTCTGCCGCAACAGATCCAGGAGTACCGCCTCCACCTTTTTTAACGGCTTCAGAGGTTGTCGCGGGCTTATTCTCTTTGCTATTAACTTGGACTTTTGTTTGATCACCCATCACTAACTTTTTCTTTTCTTTTGGAGGAGTTTCCACTTTAACTGGGGGTGGTAGTGGTGGAGGAGTCACACTGGACTCTGCGGGAGGTTTCACTGTGGGATAAACAAATTTTGTTACAGAAATGATTTCAGGTTGTAGTTCTTCTTTAGGAGTTTCTACTGGAGCATGAATTAAATTATAAAGGGCGACGAGTCCAACAAGTGCTGTCGCTAATAAGACGCTGGCAATCTCTCCAGTAGTAAAAGGAACAAATGGAACAAGACTTGGTTTTTGAGTTGAAGGGACAAACCTAATATAGATATTGATCACTCCTGGATCTAACGCAACTTTAAAAGCCTCTCCTTGTTCTAAACGAATAACGTTTTGTCCGCGAGAATTGGATGTCATGCGTTTTTGATTACGAAGATGTTCTATATCGTAGCTGTTTCTCTCAAGGATTAAGTTTCCAAGCATTGAAGACGATAAGTTTACCGATGCTGTTCCCGATTGAAAATCTACAATGGTATGCACTCCAGAAAATACTCCGCTGGGTATCGGAATATCAACTTTCCCGCTCGAACCAACCGTAACTGATTTATTACCGCGAAAATGATAAGTCTCAATAATTCGTTCTTTCCAAGCTACAGAAACTTCTAAAACTGAACCTTTACTGGCTTTAATAACTTGGTTTTCGTCAGTTTGGACGCTGGATTTTTTAGTTTCTATTGTATTAGAATCTATCCTCGGTTTTAAATCAGGAGCTACTGATGTAGTTTTATTTATAGAAATTTCTTTATCTAATAAAGGACGATCCTGATTAATTGATTCTTTCAGAGTATTTTTTGCAGGTTGAACTTTAGGTGATACGGCTTCTTGAATAACTGGCGCCGTTGGCAATACAGGCTTTTTTTCAGTAACAACAGGCTCAACACTGTTAGTTGGTTCTAAATCTTCCTCTATAATTTCAATTTTAGATCCCTGAGCAATTAATGGTGGTGGAACGGTGGGGATAACCTTTGAAACAATGGCATCAGGGGCTTGAATCTTCGGTTTCGGAACTCCTACACTAAATAATACTCTGTAGTCACCAATAAGTAACTCATCACCTGACTCTAAAATATCATCTAATATTTGATTTTGACCCTTAAAGGTGCCTTTTTCAGAACCTAAATCACAAACATAATAAGTTTCATTACGCTTTTCTATAAGAGCGTGAATGGGCGATACCGAAGGATCGCTTAAGTTAAGATTTACATCTGCTTGGTTTCCGATAACAATTTGATCGAGCTGAAATTGTTTCACCTCGACAATATGATCACCTTTAAAAACCCTAAGAATGACCGGTAAGTTCAATCACTTCTCCCTGAGCCTCTGAGTCTCTCTCCTGTTTCAACCATTTCTGGTAAGAAATTTTCTCTCAATCGGATAAGTTTTTTGAAGTTAAAGTTTTTTCTTTGCAGTAAGTACATTAGCTCTGGCTTTTGTACACTTCCTTCAATTAGCTCATCGTCGAAGTTGAGAGTGTGTTTCTTAACAGGGACTTCATTCGCTCGATTTGGTGCTTTTCCGTTTTGCGCAAAAGCACTTGATAAAGAAACTAGCAATATTAATACCACATTTAAATAGATTTTGTTCATAAATACTCCAAATTTACTATTGTCCTTTATTTTGTTCAATAGACCTGCCGCTAATTGTCTCTTCCATACGCTTTAGGGCTGCTTTCTTATTTGGTGGCACTCCTATAAATCGAATTTTATCAATTAGCACTGAAGCTTCTTTAAAATTTTTCTTAGAGTAAGTTAAATAAAGCGCATAATTGAAGACTACATTTGGGTCAGAGGCGCCAATTTGGAGCGCTTCCTTAAAAATTTTATCAGCATCACTGTCTCCATACTCCATTAAGACAGCCGCATAATTGTTTAACACTGCTAGATCCTTGACCCCTCCCTGATAGGCCACTTCAAGCAAGGGCTTTGCCTTACTGTAGTCTCTCCCAACAGCATAAATTGTTCCAAGATTAGCGTTCACGATGGCATAATTTGGATTTAGTGCCATGGATTTTTTAAAGTTATCAATGGCTAATTTGGTTTCGCCCATTTGACTATAAATAACACCCAAATTATTGAAGGCGACCGGGTTTTTAGGATCTTTATCGATCATCGATTTAAATATCATTTTGGCTAAGTGATCGCGCCCTCTTGATAAATGATAAAGTCCCAGCGAATTAAGTGCTCGTGCATCACTAAGATCTTGTGAAAGTAAATTAGCCACAGATTTTTCCACAACGGAATCGTCTGTTGATCCCAAAGAGATTCGTATTCCGTCATACAATTCTTTTTTACTTGATCCACTGTTATCAAAAGCGGAGTCCTTTGATCCTTTTTGGTCTGCACTTTTCTCACTTTCTTGTTCTTTGCTTGGTGATTCTGCATTTAAATTATCATAGGAAGTTGGTTGTGCTCCTGAAGTTGCCGCTGACGATGAGGGAGATGATGACTTTTTCTTATTTCCCGTCGAGGAACAACCAACAAGAACAGCTAAAATTAAATATATCCTTATTATATTTGCCAGTCTCATTTTAAGCCCATCCAATCTCTGTATGTATTGGCCATAAATTCAGCCCCCTGATCATTTTTCGCTTGGTCATTATTACTATTGGAATTAAGCATGCGTAGGCTTTCAATCGCACTTTGGTAAGCTGGTGTGTAAGCTTCAAGTTCGCGCCCTTTACTCACTGCTCCTTGAAAACTCTCCACTGCCTTAACTAAAAATGGTTTAGCCATTTCACCCACAGCATTTAAATATTGCTGTTTTGCGGCCTCATCTTTTTGTAGTTCTTCTGGTAATGGCGCTTTAAGAAGGGCCTCACTCATGTGAGCATTCGTTCGTCCTAAAAGTTCTAAGGCGCCAACAATTTCTTCGGCGCTATCATATTTTATGATTTCTCCCAACTCTTGATTGAGTTGATTAACTAAAACGAGCTTTTCATCCGCCACTTTTTTCATTCGCGTCGTATTAGCAGGAAATTTAAGAGATTCTAAATGGACATACACCTGCTCGATATTCTGTAATCGAATTTGAGCGGCAAAGTGGGCCCCGGGTCCTCTCAACTTAGGAACTAGACTTTTTTGAACAACAACCACTTTAGCTCGCCACAAGTCCCATTCTTTTCGGTTTCTAATCTTCTTATAGCACTCTGAGATTTTATAATAAGACTCAATGATGAGCTCTGGTTCTTTCCCCATGTGAGTGTATTCTTTGTAGTACTCAATCGCTGGATAATACAGGTTATTTCTATAATTTAAATCTGCCAACCGATAAAACGTATTCGCTTTTTCCACCGCTGTCGCATTTTTCAAAAATAACTTATAATACTTTACTGATTTCTCTACATTATTTAAAGAATCAAAAAGAACTGCTGCATTATAATAAAAATCAGCAGCCTCTTTAGGATTATTATTTTTATCACCTGCCATAACGTAGGCCAATGCGGACTTATGGTACATTCCTAAATTCTGATACATTTTAGGAATTATTTTTATTGATTTATCCTGTAGTGGAACGGCTTCTTTTTCACGATTTCTTAGTACCCATTCAAAGTTCGCTAAAGAGGGCCAAAGTTGATTTGCCCGTTGGTAATTAACAGCCGCATTAAAATGAGCCTTAC
This sequence comes from uncultured Pseudobdellovibrionaceae bacterium, assembly GCA_964612425.1. Taxonomy (GTDB): domain Bacteria; phylum Bdellovibrionota; class Bdellovibrionia; order Bdellovibrionales; family Bdellovibrionaceae; genus CAUJGP01. The sequence continues at coordinate 36,876 of CAZTDX010000006.1, read as the reverse complement.
TTAAAAAGTTTGATTTTGGATATTTTTTGGTAAAGACCTCAAATTTCTTGGCGCTTCCTAAATAATCTTTTTTTGCCTCTAACTCTTCACCTGCCTTAAAGCTAGCTCTTTCTAAAATATTTTTTATTTGGTCTGCTGAAGAGCTTTCTGCAACGGCTGCTGAACCTAGCATTTCTAATCCAACTCGCTCAAGTCCTACATAATCTTTTCTTAAATTATACATATCTAAAAGTAGGTTAGCTGCAAATTCTGCTTGCTTCGATTTAGGATGACTTTGAATAACATCTTTAAAGATTTTCTCTGCCTCCGTAAAGTGGTTCGATAAATAATAAAGTCTTCCAATTTTAAATTTAAGCTCCACATTTTTATCTGCTTTTTGAAAACTTTTTAAGTACCACTCTGAATTTTCAATAAATTGTTTAACTCGAGGATCAAGTGTCAGTGGCTCTGTTGATGTTCCTAACCTTGCCTGCATTTGCTCTTCTGTAGGAAGGTTTTTTTCTAAGCCCAGTATCATGTTCATTCCAGCTTTAGAACCATATTTACTTTGAGAGGCATTTTTTGCTACCCAGGCATACTGTTGAGCTGCTTCACCAAATTTTTCCATATCATAGAGTAGCTCTCCATAAAAAAACATCATATCTGGGTAGCTTGCAGAATCTTGGTACTCAGCTAAAAATATTTTATAGCCTTCTTCTGCCATTTGCTGAGAATACTTACTTTTGGAGTTTTGAGCCGCCTGATGGTGCTGTAGAGTGTAGGTCTTTAAAAAATTCTCTGTTGTTTTATGGCTATTTTCCATAACTGCTTTATTATCTTTATTTTCTTTAGCCCAATCGGACTTAGGTCCATATTCTTTTATCAATACATAGAGCTCTTCTTTAAATTTGTGAGTATTCGTTAAATTAATATAGTTTGTTACAATTTGAAATTGATAGTCATAAGCTTTCGGAGACATTTTATTTAGTGCAATTAATTGCTTAAATAAGTATGTGGATTTATCTTTAGCGCCTTTATCTGAATAGTAATAAGCGAGCTTTTCTACTTCTTTTGGTGCTCGCTCAGCACCTAAATACTTGCTAAAATAGGCCATGGCATTTTCAGGCTCTCCACCCTCAGCAAAAAAAACCAATAAATCTCGTTTAGCTTCAGTATCGAGCTTTGCCACATCAATTTTATTCGAAGGATTACCACCCATTCTAATGAGTAATTCCAAATACTTTAAACCTTCTCCTGATTGCCCTTTGCGGTGTAAACACCACGCTGCTTTATAAAGGGAAATCCCAAACGTGCTTGGGTTTTTTAATTTAATTACTTTTTTATAATTTTCTAAAGCTAAATCCCACTTATCGGCATCAAAATAATACTCACCAATAGAAAAATAAGCTTCGCCAACATAATGACTTCGTGGATGCTCTTCTGCCAACCGCGTATAGTATCCCGCCCCTTTTTTAAAATCACCGAGCTCTATATAATTAAAACCTAGAAAATAAAGCGCCTGATCCATTTTAGCGTGATTTTTAAAATCTCGAACAAAATACTCATACAATTGAATTGCTTTTTTATTATATTCCTGGGCATCACTTAAATCGATCTCTGGTTTTACTGAAGTGACCTTACTATTGTATTTTGCGAGCTTCTCTTCATAGAGAGCCTGTCTTCTGGAGCGAATGTAATCTGATTTTTCTACATAAAGTTCAGCTAATCGCAGCCAAAGCTCACCACGGTTGGGGCTGGTTTTCATCTTTTCTGTAAGACGAAACAATTCCTGTATTTGTTTGTCAGTAATACGTTCTAACTCAACACGATCTTTTCCCACTTTTTCGACATTAATCACCTCACTTGAGGCTGTCGGTCGAATGGTGTTAAAGTTTAATCTTTCTCGTGGCGGGGCTTGCGGAATTGCATAAGTTGGTAACGCCGCTGCTGACTTTGGCAAATTGAGCTGAGTCGAATCCGCCCCTGATTTTTTTAATTTCTTAAGTATGTCACCGATAGTTTCTTCGGCCAGAGCCACCGAAGACACACTTAATAATAAAATGGAAAATATAATTTTTATTTGTTTAGTTTTCACAACTTTGCTTTCCGACATAAAAGTAATTTCCTATTTCATCAAGCCAAAATTCCCCTTGGAATGGCCAATAATCATAACCATTTTTCACATAGTAATTTCGATCTGAATCATCATCCAGTTTTGGCGTTTCGGTGGGTGTCCCAGCTATTTTCTTTTTCAAAATATCTTTTTGCAAACCAATCATTTCATAGCGGAGGTACGATACTTGTTCATCAAGGTCTTTGAGCTCCCCTTTCATATATAGCATATGAATTTTAGCTTTTATCCCAATTAATTTTTGAGCTGTTTTAATTCGACCAATAAGGAGACGAACAGAGTATTTTCCCAGAGGAGACTCTAAAAATCCTACGGACATATCTTCAAGCTGATTTTTTTCATTATACAATTTACGAAGATAATCGAGTCCCCTTTGAATATCTGGCTTACCTAAAATATAACGTAAAACTTTGTAGGGAATGCGCCCTTCAGACATTTTTTTGCCATCCTGAAGGGATCTTTTCATTAATAATCCCCGCTCAACTTCATCATAAAACATTCTTGGGTCGTTCGTTGAGCGCAAAAAACTGGTCAATCGTGTATGAATGTCTCCGTAAGATTTTTCAAAAAGCCCTACCACTTTATTCACTTCATCGTATTTACAAATATACAAGTATACAATGGCACGAAGAACTAATGATTCTGGTAAATAAAAATCATCGTAATAACTCGAGTGAAGGGAGTGAAATGTCCCCAGTGCCGATCTAAATTTCCCTACTCTTAAATTGGCCCAGGCCGATTCAAACAAAGCACTATGCCATAATTCATGATCACGAGGAACTCGACGATAATACTCTAAACTTCGATCCCAGTCTTTTCGTTGATAATGAGCCCGTGCTAAAGCCATTAAAACTGAGACTCTCGTGTCGTCGGTAATAGGTCTTCTGCGACCTGCCAACAACGTTTCAAATTTGCTTATGGCCGAAGAAAGCTCATTGATGGAGGCAAAACTGGTTCCTGACATATATTGTGCCATCTCGGAGTAGTTACTGTCAGAGCTAACTCGATCAAATAATTCAATGGCCCCTTTATAATCTTTATTTCTAAACTTAATTTCCCCCATTCTAAAAAAGAGCATATCTTTTTCCTGCGCTGGGAAATCTGAAATTTTCATTTTTGATACAGCATAATTTAAGATTGTCTCATCTCCGAGCTTATCGGCTGCCACCGACAAAATCTCTAAAGCACTTTTATTGTAGCGTTCATCATTAACCATAAGAACGTTTGCAAATTGCCAAGCTGCAATTTGGGGAAAGTTAAGTTCTAAAAATATTTTGCCTAAGGTTAAATAAATTAACCCTCGATACGCCCTCACTTCTGGACGTGCTCGAATAGAAAAGAGCGCGCTCGCTGCCGGTATGAGTTGCTTTCTTTCATACAGGCTCAATGCGGCTCGCAATTTACTATCAGCGGAGGCTAAAACTGGTTCACGCGGAGCAGCCTTAGCCAAAAGTGACGAGCTAATGATCATCATGATTATAAATATATATTGTTTTATACTTTTCATCGGTATGATGCTCCTGGAAATAATATTGTCAGTCCAATGCCCAGATATAAATCACTCATCGATTGTTTTTTTCCTGAGTCAGAGATGTTTCCGTTAGAATTAACATCAACGTCAGCCACTCTTGCCGCATAAGAAATGCTGGTGAAATCCCAGCGCCAAGCAAAGGATTTTGATAAAGAAAAAAGCTCACCCGTTCCTAGAAAAATACTCGGTGCGGCCTTATCAACATAAGACGTTTCGGTTGTTCCCATGCCCAATGAAAAATAGAAATCATAAGGAATAATGGTTCTATCTAAAAATGTCATTTTTCCATAAAATGGAACATACACCAAAGAAATCCCCATACTCCCTAAGCTACTCAACATTGTTTTAGCTGTTATCCGGTGCTTGGAATCTAAATCAGAAGTGATGGTTCGTTGAGCAACTGAGTGTCGCCAATAGCCAAGCTCTACTCCTAATAGTTCTGAAAAGTAAAATGCCAACCGCGCATTGAAGCCATAGGTATCAAAAAAAGGGTTATTGGTAAGAAAATCAACGCCACCAAACAACTGAAACCGATTTGTTTTTGGCATAAACTTTTTTTGTATAACCGTAATATCTGAGAATGAGGAGAGCTTTGGTAAATCCTGAAAAGACACGGACTTCGTTTCAATCGGTTGAGTTTCTGTTGGTTGTGGTACAGACTTTTCCACTTGCTCCTCACCCCGTCGTGACATTTCAGCTTCAAGTGCATCAAGGTCTAAATCATCCGCCGCCAAAATTGGGCCAGCACTTAAAAATGTTAAGAGTGCGACCAAAAAGTAATTTAAATAATTCCACTTTATTTCTCGTTTCAATCCCTGAAACATATTTTTTCCCCTTACCAAAAAAATCAAAACAGAAAAACTAAGCCACCAGTTAAATGCGTCAGTAAATAATTAGTCGTTTCATAATCACTGATTTTTAAATTTCCTGACCTTAAAGCTTCACGGCTTTCCATGCTACTTTTATTGTCGGGCTTATAAATAGGATTAGGCCCAGAAAATCGCACAAACTTTAAGTCAAACCGAAGTGCAAAATTCTTTGTAAAGTAAAATCGTTGCCCCAACCCAACATCTAAGGCCATCGAAGAAAGACCATCGTACATGACGGTTCCGGCCCCAATCATTCCGTAAATATGCATATTAAAAACCAAGTTTTTTAAAATACTGAGTTTTCCGTAAAAAACAGTGTTTTGATAATTAACTAAGAAAAAACTTTTAGGCCCAAAAGTTTTTGATAAATCAAAGTTCCCTCTATCTGCGGGGACGGAGCTATCCAATGATTTTGCGTAGGAACCAACTCCTGATGCCATTTGTGTGTAACTGAGGGCAATCCCATGAGACTCACTAAAATGATAAGTACCAATAAGTCCAAACTGGTTTTGATTGTAAACGGCTTCATTGGTCGTCGCCCCTAAAAATCCTCCTAGCTCAAAACGATCAGCAACGACAACACTGCGATTTCGCACACTATTAGGCACATCAAACTTAGGAAGAACACTTTCTCTCGCCAGCTCTTCCTCAGGAAAAGCCATTTTTTCACCAAACGCAAAAGAGCCGCCAAGACTAATAATAAGCCCAACAATAAGTGCCTGCGACCAACTTATTTTATATGCCAGCATTAGTTCACCTCTCTCCTATCCACGGAGCTAAAAAATCCATACTTAATAATTTTGTCACAAATTTCGCGGGCCGCCCCAAGTCCACCCGGACACGTTGTTATGTAATCGACAACACTCTTAACCTCTGTAACGGCCTCAGGAACTGTCGCGGAAAAGCCCACCTGTGTTAATAATGGCAAATCATAAATATCATCGCCGATGTAGGCCATCTCATCTAGTCTGACCTTTGAATCTGTCTGCAACATCTTGAACGCGGGTTCCTTATCCAGATAACCATCATAAAAATAAGTAATTCCAAGGTTTTTCATCCTCAGCGTGATATCTTTTGCCTTTGATCCCGTAATGACTGCGGTTTGATATCCCCGCTTTTGCAGCTCCTTAATACCGACTCCGTCCCTAATAGAAAAGAAACGCTTCCACTCACCATCAGAATCGAGAAAGATTCTTGTGTCGGTTAAAACGCCATCCACATCTAGAATCAAAAGTTTGATTTTTTTCAGCTTTTCTATAAATTCCATCTTGAATCATTCTATCGAAAGTCTGTAGAGAGACAACTTCAGGACTGCCTAAAGGCAAGGATCTCGACTTAGGCCTCGTGATTTAAAGTCGTGACAAATTCTCTGGGACAACTCGTTAGGTTCGAGACGTTTTAATATCATTTTTAAATTTTTAATTGAACTCTGTCGGATTTAAAGGCAAAGCATGCACAAATAACGCATAAACAAAGGGGGCTTTTATGATTAAAAATCTATTTTCCATATCATTATTGATGTTACTTGCACTCAGCTTTGCTCAAGCTGATTCAGGAGAACTAGACCAAGATAGAGCTAACCAGTCCATTCAAGGGACCGTGATCCTTCGCCAGGACCAAAGAACAGGTGAAACAGTAATGGCAGAAGTCAGCAACGTTCTCATGACAGCGGACGAAGCTAAAGCACTGATCAATACCAACTTCAAGGCTATCCCAGAAGGCAAAATTAAAACCGAACTAGATCGTGAAGCTGGAGCTTCAAGCTGGTATTGGTACTATCCCTATCCATCATACGGATACTCTTACAGCAGCTATTACTACTATTACGGACATTGCTATTCTCCTTGGTACTCTTATTCTTACGGGTACTATAATTATTACTATTATAATAGATACAGCTATTCTTTCTAATAAATGTAATCGTATTAAATCAATGAGTTAGGGTCATGATTTGAATCATGACCCTTGTTTTTTTAGAATTAATCTTTGTTTGAGGGGGTACAATGAAGTTCATCAATATTTCATGCGCAGTTTTTTTATTTTTAATCATCACCATCAAGAGTAATGCCTTTACTATTCAGAATACCAGTGAACTAGAGAAAGCGCTCAATACAAAATCTCTTCTGCAAAAACCTCTCAAACAAAAAATTAAAATCGCCGTCTTAGATAAAGGCTTTTATGGATATCAAGCTGAAATCGGTCGAAGCCTGCCTGCAAATACTCAATATTTTCAAGGCCCTGTTGAGCCGCCCAAAGACTTAAACGTAACTCATGGTCTTGCTATGGCGCAGATTGTGACAACGATCATGAAGGAGCCTGAACTTTATCTTTATAATACTTTTGGGTATTCCAATTTAAAATTTGCCATTGAAGACCTCACCCAAAAAGGAATCGATTTAGTCCTCTACTCAGAAGTTTGGGAGTTTGGCAGCAATCATGACGGGAACGGATTTATAAACGCCCTTGTCAACAAAGCACTTGATCACGGTGTTACTTGGATCAATGCTGCTGGAAACTTTGGCCTCACCTCATTTACTTCAAGAATTCAAACATTGGATCAAGATTGGGTCCAATTGCCTGATCAAAATCAAAGCCTCAAAGTGATTTGCCAATCCCGCAATAACGAAACCTGTAAAGTGAGAGTTGTTTTAAGTTGGAATGATTTCAAAGACGATCCATACTTAGGAACAGATAAAGATTTAGATTTAGCACTCACTGACGATTTTCTGAACGTCATCCAAACAAGTGGTCTCAAGCAAACTTCTGACCCCAATGAAAAGCGTCCTGGCTACTCTCTTTATCCACGGGAGACCATCGTTGCAGAAATCAATGCGGGAACTTACTTTTTACGCGTTAAAAATCGTTCTCATAATTTTGATTCCAATGATGAATTATACTTATCTTTAGATGGTGAAAACCTTCTCGTACCAAGTCATTCTTCTGGAAGTTTTGTGCTTAACCCAGCAGACAACCCCAGAGTAATTACCGTCGGCGCTCTTGATTCCGACCGCTCCTCTTACAATTATACCCTCGCAAAACCCAACCTTCTTGCTATGTCCTCTATTAAAACTGAAGAAGATGGAGAATTTAGAGGTAGCTCCAATGCGGCAGCACTCGTCGCCGGAGCTCTCGGTCTTGCAAAATCAAGAATGCCTCAACGTCGTTTTTCTGATATTATCGCGGGATCTCAATTGCCTGGTTGGGGAAGCGAACTGAGAGGACTTTCACTTTATTGGTTAGGTTTTTCTTCTCCTACAGGTAATTGTTTTAATGTGGCAACAAATCTCTCTCCAACATTACCTCAGCAAATAATTGATAGCATCAACGTGGGCGGACTCTTTGTGCAAACAACCGCTGGCTACCGAGTCATGACTCCCTATGATCCTTTGCTACTTTCAAATCAATTGACTCGATATCAGCCCAACGATCTTGTTCTTACAACACCAGAGGGCTATCGTGTTGCCCCAAGAAATTCCCCAGGTCTTCCTCCTGGTTGGATTGAAGTATTTCAAACACCACAAGAGATCGGCCTATGCCAACCGGCACTTCAACCTGTTGGGAATATCTTTAGATTAAAGTAATTGAATTTAAATAGATTAAAAGTTGTTTATTTTTAATCGATAATAAGTGGCTGGCCCCTGAGCCACTTTTTCAATTACTCCTAGTGAAATTAATTTTTTAAAATCTAAAGAACGAGTGGCTTTTGCTCTCGTCGTCAAACGAGCATAATCAGAGTCTTTGATAAAACCATGCTTTTGAATGAAAGAAAGAATTTTTTCTTGATCTTTTGATAAAGTATTAGAAGGTGTCTTCTTCATAGATTGAAGCTCTTTTTCTACTCTCATTAGTTCATCTAAAATTCCGTCAGCAAAGTATTCAAGCCAAGGAGTAAAATCAATCTGTTTAAAAATATCATAATAATTGCCTCTGACTCCCACTTTTTCAAAATACCTTGATACTTGACGATTATAATAATTTTCAAAACTAAATAAGTGAAAGATGTTTAGACCCATTTTAGCTAACAATAGCTTAGTGGCTAACCTGACGGTACGACCATTGCCGTCAACAAAAGGATGAATCATAACAAATTGTTTGTGAAATAAACCAGCTAAAATCAAAGGATCGATTTTTTCCGATTGATCATTAATAAAATCCATCAGCTCTTTTAATAAATCTTCTACATCCTGGTGATCTGGCGGCCAATAAATTGTTTTTCTAGCTTTTGGGTCATTGACAAACACAGGCTCATTGCGCCATTTGCCAACTTGATAACGAGGAAGTAAACCTTGAGTGACATCTTTTTGGATATTTAAAATTAGTTTTAAGCTGAAGTCTAATTCGCCTTGATTCATTTTTTTATTAAGAGAAATTAAGGCATCATTATAATTGAGAACCTCTCTTTCGCTATCTCTGATATTTTTAGGCCTAGCTTTAATGATTTTTTTTACTTCCGTAAGAGGCAAAGGATTGCCTTCAATACTTGTTGAAGAAAAAGCAGAAATAGCAATAGCCGAAGCTTCTAACTCAGTTAATACAATGTTTGAATGAGGATAGCGATTGAGTTCATTAATTTTTATTGCAATGGCCTTAATACTTTTTAGCAATAGCGAACTTATTGTGTATTTATACATCGTCTAATTTTAGACGATTTTTAGACGATTTTCAACCTCCTCGTTCTGTCTACACAGGCTTAAGGCCTGTGAAAACACCCTAATTCGAGGCGGAAAAGCTTTAAATCGAACGAGGTGTAGTTCCTCAACATTAAAAATTTGACAGTTGAGTGAGATTTAAACTTTTTCAACGAAGAAGTGGGCCTTTTTCAGCAGAATCTAACTACTCTGAATTCTAAATTACTATCTTAATGATAATTGTTGCAACTTGATCGCCTCGATCGTACACTGAACAAAATCAGTTTACTCTGGCGGAATGCCTAACTAAACTTTATTTTTATGTTAAATAATTTTTGCGACGCAAACTAAGGATGGTTTATGATCGATGTTTCTTCTCCTGTGATTGATTTTCATGTGCACCTATATCCTCCCATTCCGTTACCCGAAGAAGCCAAAAAAGTGCGAACTACACTTAGACACCTTCTCACCCCATTAACTAAATACCAACACGAGCTTCAAACTTGGTTTAGAAAAATCCCCCTAGGCCCTAGAAAATTGCTCCACGAAGTTACTGTGCCAGCCATACTTCCTCACTTGATTCTGGAATCTAATTTGGATGATCTGATGGAGCAGACTCAAAAATGCAATGTTTCAAAAATAGTTGTTATTCCTCACCCTCCACTTTTATCGAATGATTTTATTTTCTACGAGTGCCGAAAATCTCCAGAAAAACTTATTACAGCCACTTTTATTGATCCTGATACTCTCAAAACGGCTGACGACTTGGCCGCCTTCTACTCAAGAGGAGTACGTATTTATAAAATCAATCCCCTTCAAAGCGGCGTCCCTGCAAGTGCCCCCTATTATGATAAATTCTTGGAGTTTTTAAATTCTAAAAAAGCTATTGTCATACTACACACAGGAAACATTTACTCTCACGTCTATAAATCTCCTGAGTCTGCCGATGCCGGAAATTATTCTCACTGGTTTGAGCGCTATCCCAATATTCAGTTTTTATTGGCACACATGAATTTGCATGAACCTGAAAAAGCCATTACACTTGCAGAAAAATATTCTAATGTATTTCTTCTCTCATCATGGCAATCAGCAGCTGTTATTTTAAAAGCTGTTAAGAAGTTGGGGGCACAAAAGATTTTATTCGCATCCGATTGGCCGATGTTGGGAAATAATATTGCGCACCAAAAGCAGCTTTTTCTGGAACTCTATAAAAAGGGTTCACTTACCGAAAATGAGGTCCAGATGATTTTCTATGACAATGCGAAAAATCTACTTTCCAGCCAGGGACTTATTTAGTTTCAACAAAAAGAAGTCTCTGGCGTAGTTTAATTCTGTTATGTCCTTAAACGTATAAAAATATTTTTCAAAAGTGCCTAAATTTAGTGTATTTAGTCTTTTTCTTTAAAATTATTTATTTAAGCGCTTTTCGTGAAGTTAAGATTAATTTGTGTGCATATTTTTGTGGATAACTCTGTGGAGCAACTGAATAAAACAGTACTGTTTCTTTTGTAAAATGAAAATTCAGCTGAAATTCTGGCCTCAAATCTGGGACTAACCTTTGTATTAATAAAAAACCCGAAGCTTTTAACTTCGGGTTTTCTAGAGAACAGAGTTTTTTGAAAACTCTATTACGTTATTACATCATATCCATTCCGCCGCCCATTCCTGGAGCGCCACGGCCTGCTGCAGATGGCTCATCTTTTTTAGGAGCTTCTGCAATCATAGTTTCAGTTGTTAACATTAAAGAAGCCACAGAAGCAGCATTCTCTAACGCACAACGAACCACTTTAACAGGATCAATAACACCATCTTTTACAAGATCAGTGTATTCATCAGAATAAGCATTGTATCCAAAACCTGCCGCTTTATTTTGAATAACGCGATCAAGAACGATAGCGCCATCAAGACCAGCGTTTGCAGCGATTTGACGAATTGGCTCTTCACAAGCGCGCTTAATAATCATAGCGCCTGCAGCTTCATCGTCAGCTAATTTTGTCTTTTCAATTTTTTGGGCAGCTCTTACTAGGGCAGTTCCACCACCAGCAACGATACCTTCTTCAACAGCCGCGCGAGTTGCGTTTAACGCATCTTCTACACGAGCTTTTTTCTCTTTCATTTCAACTTCAGAAGGTGCACCTACGTGAACAACAGCCACACCACCAGAAAGTTTTGCTAAGCGCTCTTTAAGTTTTTCTTTATCATAATCAGAAGTTGTTTCTTCAACTTGACCTTTGATTTGAGCAATACGAGCTTGGATATCAGCTTTTTTGCCTGATCCATCGATGATCGTAGTGTTGTCTTTATCTGTAACGATACGTTTTGCAATACCAAGATCAGAAATAGTTGCTTGCTCTAGTTTTCTGCCAAGCTCTTCGCTGATCACTTTAGCACCAGTTAAAATAGCGATGTCTTCAAGCATAGCTTTTCTTCTATCGCCAAAGCCAGGAGCTTTTACAGCACAAACGTGAAGAATTCCACGAAGTTTGTTTACAACAAGAGTTGCTAAAGCTTCGCCTTCAACATCCTCAGCAATGATAAGTAGAGGACGGTTTTGTTTTGCAACAGACTCAAGAATAGTAACCATATCTTTCATTGAGCTGATTTTTTTGTCATAAACAAGAATGTATGCGTTCTCTAGTACTGTTTCCATTCTCTCGTGATTTGTCACGAAATAAGGAGACAAGTAACCGCGATCAAATTGCATACCTTCGACAACTTCAAGTTCGTCAGCCGCAGATTTGCTTTCTTCAATAGTGATAACACCTTCACGACCTACTTTTTCCATAGCATCAGAAAGCATTTCACCAATTTTTTTATCGTTGTTTGCAGAGATAGATCCAACTTGAGCAATTTCAGCAGAACCTTTGATTGGTTTAGACATTGCTTTAAGCTCAGCAACTACTGTTGCTACTGCTTTATCAATCCCACGCTTAACAGACATTGGGTTGTGACCAGCAGAAACGATTTTAGCTCCTTCACGGAAAATAGCTTGAGCTAATACAGTCGCAGTAGTCGTTCCATCACCAGCATCATCATTTGTTTTGCTGGCAACTTCTTTAACCATTTGAGCGCCCATGTTTTCAAATTTATTTTCAAGTTCGATCTCTTTTGCAACAGTCACACCATCTTTTGTGATAAGTGGAGAACCGAAAGACTTTTCGATTACAACGTTACGACCTTTTGGTCCAAGAGTTACTTTCACTGCATTGGCAAGAGCGTTAACACCTTTTAAAATATGTCCTCTTGCTTCTTCACTAAAACGAAGTTCTTTAGCCATTTTTATCTCCTTAGATAATTTTATTTAAAACAAATATTAAATTAATGAACTACACCTAAAACGTCTTCTTCACGCATCATCAAAAACTCTTCGCCATTGAGCTTAAGTTCAGTGCCTGCATATTTGCTAAAAAGAATACGATCTCCAACTTTGATTTCTAGAGGAAGAACTTTTCCATCTTCCATAACTCTTCCTTTTCCAGCAGCAACAACTTCACCTTTTTGTGGCTTTTCTTTTGCTGTGTCCGGGATAAATAATCCACCGGGAGTTTTATCATCTTCAGTTGTACGTCTTACCAAAATACGATCGTGTAATGGACGAACGCCAATATCCTTACCCATTAAGTACCTCCTTAAATTAGGATTTATATTGTTAAAATATTAATTAGAGACGCAATTTATTGCGAACAGTGAGTAGATTGTGTTGTCTTAGAATATTGTCAAGGTAAGGGTTCAAATTTTTTCAAAATAGCTGAAATCGATGGTATGACATTATGCAATAGTTGCAATTCTGTTCACAACGTAGGCACTAAAAAATGCACCTCTCATTTTCTTCAAGGTAAGGGAATGAATGATCGCTAGCTTCACACCTTCCACTCTTGATCTATGGCTGTAGGAGACATTTCCTAAATGGTTCCTCCTACGCAAATCCACTTCTCCTGTCTGCGATTCCGCCAATAGAGTGCGTTACACTTTAATGGCGGAATCCGAATTTTAAAACAATTGATTCCGCCAACAGAGTGTAATACACTTTAATGGCGGAATCCAAACTGAGGTGGCTTGTGAATTTTATTGGACGTCAATTTGAATTAAAACAATTAAATAAACTCTATGAAGAGAAGATGGGGCGCCTTCTTGTCATCTATGGAAGAAGACGTATTGGAAAAAGTGAATTAATACACCAATTTATCAACAATAAAAAATCCCTATACCTGGAGGGTCTTGAGCACGAAAAAACAATCAGTCAAATTAAAAATTTAACCTTTCAATTATCTGTCCAATTAAACCAACCGCATCTTCAAAAAACAAAATTTGAAAACTGGTCTACTGTTTTTGACTATCTAACTAAAAATGTTTTTAAAAAAGAAAATGGAAAATACATTTTTGTATTGGATGAATTTCAGTGGCTTGCAGCAGGACAAGTAAAGTTAATTAATCAGATTAAAGTTTATTGGGATCAATATTGGAAAAAGCAAGGTGTTATGCTTATTTTATGTGGTTCTATTGCTCAGTTTATGACTAAAAAAGTTATTCGGTCTAAAGCCTTATATGGACGCATTGATTATGAATTGCATCTCAAAGGCCTTTTACCCTTTGAAGTTAAAGCATTTTTACCACATAAAAATCACTCAGAATTAACACGCTATATGTTAGTAATGAATGGGGTTCCCAAGTACTATGACCTAGTTCAAAAAAATAGATCTTTCGAGCAAAATATTAATTCATTGATGTTTCAAACTGGAGGTTTTTTCGTTCATGAATTTGAAAAAGTTTTTTATAGCCAATTTAAGGAACATCGAACCTATAAATCTATCGTACTTAAATTAGCTGAGAAAAATTTATCTTTAGAAGAAATTGCACAAGCTCTTAAAATAAAATCTGGGGGAAGCCTAAAGAGCTATCTAGAAAATTTAGAACTGGCAGATTTCATTTTGTCTTATACTTCTATTGATAAAAAATCGAGAAAAACTAAAAAATATAAATTAGCTGATGAATTTATTATTTTTTATTTAAAATTTATTTACCCGCATCTAAAAGAAATTGAACAAAATCGACAACAAAATCTCTTTCAAAGATATGTAAAACCCAAGTGGGGCCCGTGGTTAGGATTTGCTTTTGAGCTTTTTTGTCAAAAAAATAGCCTGATTATTGCAAAGAAATTAGGTTTTGATAACTATGTCGATAAAATCGGTCCTCTCTTCTCAAAAACAAAAGGTTATCAATTTGATTTAGTTTTCTATAGAACAGATAAAATTATTTCTCTCTGCGAAATTAAATATCATGATCAACCCATTAATACGACAGTTATAAACGAGTTCTCAGAGAAATTAAAAAAATTTACTATTCCTCGTGGATATACCATTGAGAAAATTTTGATCTCGTTTTATGGCCCCAGCGACGCTCTAAAAGACTCTGGTTACTTTGACCATTTTATTGATTCTACAGATTTCTTTGACGTAAACACCCTTTAATATCACGGGCCTCTATTGCAGTAGTTCTTGCTAATGATGAATTATTTTGTTTTTAAAATGAGGGGAGATGTATTTAAAAATTTCAGCATGTCTCTCACTTTTGTTTTCAATATCTTTAAATTTGTTGAGCCATAATGTTTTTTCTCCTAACGGATAATTGCTTTTGGATTGGTTTTTCAAAAAATCGGAGACGAAGATGAAAACCACTCGCTTGCAGCTGCTGTCAGATCAACTGTACATGCCATCATTGAAAGAACTACAATTAAAACTTTCTTTAAAAATTCTTTAGTAACTAATGATTTATGTCCAAATTTTTAATAATTATTATTAGTTAGCCCCGTATCAGAATAAAGTCTTCAATCATGAACGGAGTAGTAGATCGAATAAAATGCAGTCATTTGCAATTTATTCGATTATATTTTTAACATATCATATATGATTGATAGAGTGGCTTCAGTAAAATCTTCGGTCATAAGTGGGATTGCGACTGCTGTGGAAATTTTATTACAGGCGCGAGACGGATTGACCAAGCGATTTCCAGTTAATTTATTGAGTTCTTGCCAAGTGGCAATTCCGTTCATCCCGGCGGCCTCCCAAGCTCCATCAAATACAGTAGCGTCGGGAAGGCCATAGGTTCTAACAGCTTGGTAATAGCTATTAATCACTTGATCGGAGTCAGGATAACTGCCTTTAAGCACAATGGAAACGTATTGCTTAAAGTGTTGAGCCGCAACTAAACTAAATTTGTTGTGAAAATTCATATAGCCCGCAGCATTCACCCAATGATTGGTGATGAGTTTACGATAGCCACTATATGGAAAAGAAGCATTAGGATTGAGAACCTGATGAGCGATGGCCGCATAACGATCGCCATATTGGCCTAAAAGCTTCCAGCCCTCCATCGGCTGATTATTATCAGCAAGTTCTTTTAGTTTTTCTAAAACTTGTTGGGGAATATTATGAGGGGCATTTGCCGCCCTAAAGTTAAAATTATTATGACAATGTCCTCCTTTAGAGGAAGCAAAGGACACTTCTGCAATCAGTCCAAGGGCAAGCGTTGCTGAGATGAAGACTTTCAATATTAGATTAAATTTATTTTGCATTTTAAGTGCTCCTTTAAGTCTGTAACTACAAAGAAATGACCGCCATAATAACTAAATAAATTTTAATTATCAATAAATTTTAGTTAAATATTCATATTTTAGGATATTTCATTAGCCTTAGCGCTCAGTTTTTGTCTAACGGACCCTCTTTACGGCTCCATTATAGTGTAAAAATTTCATACTGTTCAATGTGATAGGTCGGTTCTACCTTAAAGGCTACTGATTTGTTCATCTTTTTCTCAATAGCGTCCAAAATGGAACCTTCAACCTCATAAATCCAATCCACCACCTCACGATGACAATGGACCACAATGTTTCCTCTCTGGTGACGATACGTCATCAAATCTCTTTCCAGCTCACGAAAGATTTCATTCGCAATTGTTGATTTTTTCTTAACGTAACCTTTTCCGTCGCAATAAGTGCATGGATTACAGAGCGTTTTAATTAGGCTTGGACGAGTTCGCTTTCGAGTCATCTCAACAAGACCTAATGATGACATAGAAACCACATGCGTGCGGGCGCGATCTTTTTGCAGCTCTTCAGTGAGTTGTGTTAAAACTTTATCCTTGTGGGTTTGCTTTTCCATATCAATAAAATCAATAATGATAATTCCGCCGCAATTTCGAATACGAAGCTGATGGGCAATTTCTTTTACCGCTTCGAGATTGGTTTTTAAGATGGTGTCTTCTAAATCTTTTTTACCAACATAACGTCCCGTATTGACATCAACAACAACAAGCGCCTCCGCCTCATCAATAACAATATAGCCACCCGACTTGAGCCAAATCTTTCTATCTAAAGAACGAGAAATTTCTAAATCAATGTCATACAAATCAAAAAGGGGACGCTGATCTTGATATAAGACAACATTTTGTTTGTACTTTGGCATAAGCTGGGTCACAAATTTTGTAACTTTACGATAAACATCTTCATTGTCGACATAGACACTCGTAACGTTTTCATTGAGCATGTCACGCAAGGCCTGTAGCTCCACATCCATCTCTGAATGTACCAGCCCTGACGTTTTCTTTTTTTCTGCCGCCTTCATGATGTCTTTATTGAGGCGATCTAGATACTCTATATCTGCTCGTAAATTTTCTTCGCTAGCACCTTCGCCGGCGGTTCTAACAATCACGCCTCCTGTAGAATTAATTTTTGCTACTAGCTCGCGTAATCGTTCCCGCTCAGATTCATTTTCTATTCTTCTAGAAACACCGATGTGACGCACTTCTGGTAAATAAACAACAAATCGCCCAGCCAAAGAAATCTGTGTGGTGATTCGCGCACCCTTGGTACCAATGGGGTCCTTGGCCACTTGAACTAAAATCATTTGACCTTCACGAAGTAAATCTTGAATTGGTGGGTATTTGGAGGAGTCGGGGCGTGGTTGATGATCGTCGCTATCTGACTCTATTTCTTCGGTCGTACCCTCTTCTTCTAAATTACGACTATCAACTTGAATATCCCCCACATAGAGAAAGGCCGCCTTTTCTAATCCAATATCAACAAATGCAGCTTGCATTCCAGGAAGCACTCGACTGACTTTTCCACGAAACACCGATCCTACTAAAGTCGGGGACGTCATTCGTTCAATTTTTAGATCAGTCAAAATTCCGCCCTCAATATAGGCGACGCGCGTTTCTTGAGGCTTAATATTAATTAAAATTTCAGCTGACACAGACTTATCCCCCAGAGTTTAGTTTTCGACAATAACATTAATTATCTAGACTCTCAACTATTGCCTATAAATACCGAAAAAGAAACATGGCCGTAATTGATGACTTATTAAAATTGATGATTGAACACAAAGCCTCAGATTTACACATTACGAGTGGAGCCCCTCCCTATTTGAGAGTTCATGGGGACATGCGTGCAGTCAATTACCGCGAGCTATCAAATCAAGATGTTCAGGGAATTTTATTTGAGATTTTAACTGAAAAACAGCGCAAATCCTTTGTTGAAAAATGGGAGCTTGATTTTGCCTATAGTGTTACAGGCTTGGCTCGGTTTAGAGGCAATATTTTCATGCAAAGAAAAGGTCTTGGTGCCGTCTTCAGAGTGATCCCTGAAAAAATTCTCACAGCACAAGATCTAAAGTTACCTCCTGCAATCATTGATTTAATTGAATGCGATCGCGGGCTGGTCCTTGTCACTGGTCCCACTGGATCGGGTAAATCCACCACTCTTTCAGCTCTCATTCACCATATTAATTCTACTCGAGAAGCTCACATTATAACTATTGAAGACCCCATAGAATTTATTCACCCTAATATAAAATCACTCGTTAACCAAAGAGAACTTGGTAGCCATACAAAATCTTTTGCTAACGCGCTAAAGGCTGCACTTCGAGAAGATCCCGATGTGATTCTGGTGGGAGAATTGCGTGATTTAGAAACCATCTCACTCGCGATTACCGCAGCAGAAACCGGACACTTGGTGTTTGGGACACTTCACACAAATAGCGCCGGAAAAACAATTGACCGTGTTATTGATGTGTTTCCGGGTGATCAGCAAGATCAAATTCGTGCGATGCTCGCGGAAAGTTTAAGGGGGGTTGTTGCACAATCACTTTTTGCTCGATCGGACAAGCCCGGGCGGATAGCGGCCTATGAAATTATGAGAAATACTCGAGCTATTGCTAATCTCATCCGTGAAAAAAAGACGTACCAGATTGCAACTCAAATTCAAATGGGTGCAAAAATGGGTATGGTACTCTTTGAAAAGTCTCTCGGTGAATTGGTTAAACAAGGTATTGTTAGTAAGAAAGAAATGGACATTTTCTTTGGTTCGAGTGAAGAAAAAGCTTCAGAATAAAATTCGGTGACTCATTATCCCGACTTCCTAACACCAGCCACTAATTTTTGGAGTTGTTTAACCAACATCAATAGTTGCTCCGATTGAGAATCAAGCTCCGTACTCGAGTTTGCAGCCATTTCAGCAATACTTGCAGTTCTTGAGGTTATCATACTAATATTTTGAACATTGGTGGAAATCTCTGTCATCCCAATAGATTGGTCGCGACTAGCATTAGCAATTTGCTCTGTACTAAAATAAATTTCATTGATGTTCTTTAAAACTTCGTTCATTTTTTCTTTGGTTTTAGTTACTAAAGCTCCACCTTTATCAACTCTTTCTTTATTGTCTGCGGCCACCATTTCAGCATGTTTAATACTATTCTTCACAATATTAGAAATTTCTGCCGCTGACTTGCCGCTGAGCTTTGCTAAATTTCCAACTTCTTGAGCAACAACTGCAAATCCTCGGCCCGATTCTCCAGCCCGCTCTGCCTCGACTGAGGCATTGAATGAAAGAAGTTGTGTATTAAAAACAATCTCATCTATTATTTCAGTTTTGACACCAATTTCTTCAATAATACTTACCAGTTCACGAATCTTATTATTGCTGTCTAAAATATTCGTCATTGCCTCAGACAACTCTGCGACAGCAATTTGGGTCTCTGTTGCACTTCTTTGAATATCAATCGCTTTATGATTGGCCCCTTCCGCAGAGTCAACATTTGCCGCAATGATTTTAGTAATTTCGTCAATAGAGGCTGAAGACTCTAAAATTGCACTGGCTTGACTTTGTGATGCTTCTGAAAGCTCTTTGGAAGATCTAGAAAGCTCACGACTTGCCATCGAAACTTTTTCGCTGGAACTTGAGACGTTACCAGTAATTCGAAAAATACTGTTAGATAAATAATTTGAAAACCAAAATGCCAATCCCAAAGAAAAGAAGGCAATGATAGCAAAAATCAAATAAGTAGAACGAATAATTTTTGTTTGCCCTTGCAAAGCAACATCTTTAGACTCCTTTAACACAGCTGACCAACCAATGTCAGAAATAAATTTTGAATCATCATTAAAACTATATCCAACAATTTGCATTATTTTTTGTGAATTTTCGGTAAGAATGCTTCCTGATTTTTTGTTAGCTAAAATGTTTTTTATCTCATTTCCGAAATCGGAACTCGTGAGATTAAATACAGCGTTGCTATTAAATTCATAAAAATCCTCAGCTCCGTTTGTTGATGGATCAAAATGGCTAATCACAATACCATTTTTGTTGAACACCGTGATTACTGACGATTTAAGACCTTGAATTTTCAAATTTTTATAGAGTTTTATTATTTCACTCTCAAACCACCTCGATCCCGCACGGTTAGTAATTACACCAATAACATCTCCTTCTTTATTTCTTATAACTGTAGTAAAACTTGATCCTAGTCGGCGCTCACCAAATGCTAATTGTTGAGCTTGATCAATTATAAAATCTTCTACGAATGTGCCCTTCAAATCCTTTTTAGAGTCTTCCGTAAATTTGTTTGCCAGCGCTGATTTGAACCAAGTTTCTTCAGAAAAATTCTTAGAACGTAAAACATCTTTCTTAATACTTTTACCAAAGAAGTCTTTACTGTTAGAGGCAACAAAGTTTCCTTTTTTATCAACAACCAAAATTAAATCATAAATTCCATACAAAGATACATACTCATCTAAATAGCCCGACATATTTTCTTCGTTCATTGATATAACTGCTTGATTGATCGCAAAGGCTTGTACATCCCCATAGCGTTCAAAAAATTGTGCAGCGATCGCTGAATTTAATGCTTTTGCATTATGAGCATAGGAGTCCATTAATAATTCTTCGGAGTAAAAAGCGAGCTTACTCGAAGAAATAAATCCTCCAATAAACATGGGAATAAGCGCCCCTAAAACTAAGAGTAAAAGTTTGCTCTTAATTGAAAATTTTTCGAAAAAATTCACAGATCCTCCTTAACAATTCAAAAACCCTGGAGATCATAAAGTGTGATATAGAATATAATGACTCTTTTTAATTATAGGGTTTATTCTAAGGAATCCAACGTAAAAGAGGTTAACCAAACTTTGGTAGAGTCTGTTTCATATATACTTGAAAATGTTGATCAGTTAACAGCTAGAAGGAAAAGCTCCACTGAACATTGTACTGGTTGTTGGAAGGTTGGCTTGCAATTGAAATACTTCCACCATCTTTAAAAGTGGGGAGTTCTGCTTGTGAATCTAATGATTCTTTTGTTACATAAACTGAACCTAAAACAACTCCGATCACACCACCTACCGCGACATTGGAGAGATGGTCCTGAGGTCGATCATAAAAACTTAAAGTACTAATTCCCAAAACAGCACCACCTAGACTACTTAATAATATTTTTGCCACTTGCGACTTTACGGAAGGACCTTCGGATCGAACTTCACCTAAGGCTAGTCCATTTACAGAAAATAAATTCAACACTAATGATAAACAAATTAAAGTAAATTTAAAAAGTTTAGTTTTTCTGATTAACATAATTCCTACCCCAAGTTAATTTTATTAGATAGTATCACTCTATGAACATTCTTGAGGAATTTAATAATGAATACAACTAAAAATATCAATCTCTCCTCCTATATTGAACATACGCTCCTAAAACCTGACACGGTTCAATCGCAAATAATTAAGTTGTGCGAAGAGGCCATGAAGTTCTCCTTTAAGGGTGTTTGCGTAAACTCTCACTTTGTTCCATTAGCGCACTCTCTATTAAAAAACAGTTCGAGTTTATTAGTCTCGGTTATTGGCTTTCCACTTGGTGCTTGCCTCAGCAAAGCAAAAGCTGTTGAGGCTCAACTGGCCCAAGAATGTGGTGCTCAGGAAATTGATATGGTCATCAATATTGGGGCCGCCAAAGATAATTTATGGAATTTTGTTAGTGAGGATATTAGAACTGTTACAAAAGCTGTAAACATTCCTGTAAAAGTCATATTAGAAACTGGCTTCTTAACTAATGATGAAATTGTTGCAGCCTGTAAATCAGCAGAAGAAGGCGGAGCACTTTTTGTAAAAACTTGCACCGGGTTTGCACCTGGAGCGGCCACGGTGGAGCACGTCAAATTGATGAGAGCGTCTGTTTCTTCTCACATTCAAGTAAAGGCTAGTGGTGGGATCAAAACTCCTGAACAGGCAATAGCCCTCATTGATGCTGGCGCCAATAGACTTGGGACAAGTTCTGGCGTACAGCTTGTAACAAATCAAGTGGTTTCACCACAGTCATATTAGGAGTATCTCAATGAGTCTTCCCATTCTGCCGGTTGAAATAATCAAGAAAACCAAAAATAAAATACCGCTAACGGAGTCAGAAATTATTTCCTTTATCGATAATTACACTAAAGGAATTATTCCAGACTATCAGGTGAGTGCTTGGCTTATGGCTGTTGTACTACAAGGACTCAATGAAAAAGAAACTTATGCGTTAACAAAGGCCATGCTCCACTCAGGATTGACGATTGATTTAAGTTCGATCAATGAACCTAAAGTCGATAAACATTCTACAGGTGGAATTGGTGATAAGGCTAGCCTCATTTTGGGTCCTATCGCTGCTGCTTGTGGTGTTGTTGTCCCTATGATGTCTGGAAGAGGTCTTGGCCACACGGGTGGCACCTTAGATAAACTGGAGAGCATTCCTGGTTTTAATACTCAACTCAACCTGACTGAGTTTCTTAGCACTCTTAAAGAACATGGCATAAGTTTTATTGGACAAACAAAAGATATTTGTCCCGCTGATAAAAAAATGTATGCCTTAAGAGATGTCACAGGAACTGTTGAGAGTTTACCTTTAATTTCAGCTTCCATTATGTCAAAAAAATTAGCCGAAGACTTAGACGCACTCGTATTAGATGTTAAGTTTGGGAGTGGTGCTTTTATGAAGTCGATCGGTGAAGCAAAAGCATTAGCGCTCTCCTTACAAAATATTGGAAAACGTGATGGCAAAAAAGTGACTGCCCTCCTTACCAATATGAATCAACCTCTCGGCTCCTATATTGGCAACTCCTTGGAAATTCAAGAAACACTTGATATTTTAGCTGGCAAATCCTTATTAAACAAAAACGGGCGCGATCTTTATTCTGATACTAGGGAGCTTAGTCTTGCGCTGGCAGGACATATGATTCACCTTGCCGGAAAAACTGCCTCTCTAGAGGAGGCCCTTACAAAAGCAAATGAAAGTTTGGTGTCTGGATCTGCATTGCAGATTTTTCAAGCGGTCTGCAAAACTCAAGGAGGAGATCTTTCAGCGTTGCCACGCGCTCCTCACACTCATTCCGTGGTTGTAAAAAAATCAGGGTATATTGTCGGTTTTGATGGCGAAAAAATTGGAATGCTTGGAATTAAGCTAGGGGCAGGACGAGCCAAAGTCACTGATACTATTGATCCTATTGCAGGATTTCAAATTCACTTTAAAATTGGAGACGCCATCAGCAGCGGAGACACACTTTGGACTATCTTTGGTTCTCAGCTTGAAAAAATGCAATCCATTGAGGAAGAATTGTTAAATACTGTTGAAATTTCAGATTCTCCACCAAAACCTTTTGAACTTATTAAAGAAATTTTATATTGATATTGGTAAATAATGAGTCAAAAGAGGTTTAAATGCTCAATGATAAACTAACTAGTACCATTCAATACTTAAAAAGCAAAACCACGTTTCAGCCAACTGTTGGACTCATACTTGGTTCTGGACTTGGATCCTTTTCAAAACATATTCAAATTGAAACTTCTATACCCTATAAAGATATTCCCCACTTTCTCACGCCGAGCATTGAAGGCCATAGTGGCAATATGATTTTTGGTTATGTAGGAAAAACACCGATCGTTTGTTTGCAAGGACGAATTCATTTTTATGAGGGTCATTCCATTCAAGAAATTGTTTATCCAATGCGAACTCTCGGTAAACTGGGTATTAAATCACTGTTTGTAACTAACGCTGCTGGTGGTTTGGATACAAGTATGGAACCGGGCGATTTTATGGTTATTTCTGATCATCTTAATTTAATGGGAACAAATCCCCTGATAGGACCCAATGAATCTAGTTTAGGACCCAGATTTCCTGATATGACTGAAGCTTACTGTCCAGAGCTTCGAAAAAAATTAATCAAAGTACTTACTGAAAATAATGTTCGATACCATGAAGGAGTTTATTGCGCCCTATCCGGCCCCACTTATGAAACCCCTGCCGAAGTTCGACACTTAAAAATCATTGGAGCCTCAGCCGTCGGTATGAGCACTGTCCCTGAGGTAATCGTCGCCAATCATATGGGCCTTAAAGTCTGCGGAATCAGTTGCATTACCAATAAAGCCGCTGGAATCTCAAAAGTTAAACTCTCACATTCAGAAGTAACAGAAACAGCTCAAAAAGTTGAGGTTCAATTTACTTCTTTTGTAAAACAATTTATCTCCTCGCTAGTATAGAAGATCCTACGTCATCCTTTCAAATTAACCTGAAAGGTACCCGGAGGGTAAATCCCTCCGGTAGGTAGGTACCACGGGGCTCCTGGGAGGTCCGCCCCTATAAACATTTTTAATTTATAATTATTATCCTATTAACTTCAAAGCCATTTGTGGAGATGCATTAGCTTGCGCTAATGTACTCACTGAAGCATTTAATAGAATATTATTTCTTGTTAACTCTGCCGTTGCCATTGCGACGTCAGTATCTCTGATTCGAGAATTAGCAGCAGATAAGTTTTCATATGAAACTCCAAGGTTATCAACCGTTGAAGCTAAACGATTTTGTAAGGCACCTAAAGATGCTCTGAAACCATTAGCACGCACTTGTGCATCATCAATAATACTTAGTGCTTCTTGTGCTCCATCTTTACTTGAAAAATCGATTCCAGACATTCCGAGGGCATCCATTGTGGCATTAGTCTCGCCAGCATCAAATGAAATCCGATCTAATTTTTGATCGTTATTAATACCCACTTGGAAATCAAATTTTACACCTGTGCCATCTAACAAATTAACTCCACTAAAGCGTGTCGTTTTTGAAATTCGATCAGCTTCTTCTGTTAGATGTTGTACTTCTTTATTTATAAAACCTCGCTCGCGATCACCCACGGTGTCGGAAGACGCTTGAATTCCTAATTCACGAAGTCGTGTCATGATGTTTGAAATTTCATTCAAACCACCTTCTGCCACTTGCACCATGGAGATACCGTCATTAGCATTTCGTGAAGCTTGTTGTAAGCTGCGGCCTACAGATTTCAAGTTTTCACTGATACTCAATCCTGCGGCATCGTCAGCCGCTTTCGTGATTCGACTACCCGACGATAATTGCGCAAAACTTTTTTGTATTTCGCGCTGTGCACCCGCCATGCTTCTTTGTGCATTAATAGATGCTACGTTTGTTGTTATTCTCATTCCCATAAGGACCTCCGTTTATGTTATGAGAATTCCGTTTCTGGTCTAAGGTTGAGGTTCCTACTCCTCTTGTCTTACACCGCCATTCCCTTTGGCTTAGTTGTTGTTTCTTACAGCCAACCTATCGGCCGGGTCTTGCGCTCCTTTAGTCGAGTCAACAAAATCTAGACCAAAGCCCGATACAAACTAGACTTAGAACGAGGAATTCTGGACTGAAAGCGAGTCCATAACTGGACCAAAGAACTGAAACTCTAGACCAGAGTCCAGTGATATTTGTCGAGGTGTCTTAAGGCTGATCTAGTCGAGAACCAACATAAGTCCTGATATATTAATTTACCAATTCCACTGAATGCCGACTTGATCCCAGCGATCTGAGTTAGATAAATAATTTTCATAGAATAGCTTTTTAGTAAAAAAGGTGTCTTCTATTCTAAGTCTTTTAGTTCTACTCATATCATAAAACGAAAACAACGCCCCAAAATACCCTCTATAGCCTACAGAAGCACCTTTTTGAAAAGGCTCTAGCTGGACTGAAACTTTATGATCAATTTGATTTTCAGTCTTTATATTTAACTCTACTTTTGTATTTTCTTTTACTCGTTCATTTAATTGACCTAATGACGTCGATTTAAATTGATCTGATGAAATAAATTTTTGAAATCCTTTGTCTGCAATTTTTTCTATAACCACGTAACCATTTTCTCCTGAATTAACACTTTCTGGTAAAAGTTCATTTAATTTTTTTGGATCACTTAAAAATGTATTTTCACTTGGTGGAGCTGCTGGGGCTTTAATGACTTCACCTTGCAATGAAGAAAAATCTATAGCATCCATGCAAGAAGCTATATTTCTCATACCGATTTTGTTGGGAATAAAAGTATCCACTGAATTAGTTTGAATGCTTAACCCTGAGCTTATTATAAGAATAATGACTCTTAATATATTTCTCGTTCCCATACACTCTCTAGATTGCAATTCTGGAGCCAATAAGATGCCCTATTTGATTCATTAAATGAAACTTACTCGCTTTAAATTACTCCAGACGAAATTCGTCAAACACTGATGATGCGATGTAACTAATGAATGTCTCATTATGAGATTGATAAAAAATACTGTATCAAACTGAAACACTTTTACATTTCAAAAGTCGCGATTAAGTCGGCCTAGCAGTCAGAACTATGGATAACCTATGACACCTGATTAAAAATAAACAAATAATGAGAGGTGATAAATGAAGAGATTAAACTTTAAAGTATTTGTTAACTTTTATATTGTATTCTTTTTACTCCACATTGTGACTCTTAAAGCTCTTGCAAAGATTGAATTTAATATCAAAGTAGTTCGTTCTTCGGTAAAAGTGAATCCCGTAGTGATTAATGAAAAAACATTTTTGAAAGTGATGCTTCCTGAATTTGATTCCTCACGCGTAGTTGGTGCACCAGAACTTCCAATTAAACAGTGGTTGGTTGTCGGAACCCCGGATAATTTAAAAGTTACCGTTAATGTTAATCGATCCACGAAAATCAAAGGAATTCCCACTCCTGTTCAAGAGCAAACGTGTCGATGTAGCACCGATAAAGTGCAATCTTTTCAATATAACCTTGCTCTATACAATGATAACCAAAATCCAGTAACTGTAAATTATTTAGGTACTTTTAGAAATCAACCAATCAGTCAAGTGACAGTTCGAGTTGCAAAATACGAAGCTAGCAGCGAAAGTATTGTGGTTGCTACTTCAGCAAATATAACCATCAATTCAGATGAGTTTTCTTTAGATACAAATGACTACAAAAATTACTTAATTTTAGGGCCAGAAAACTTACTCAGTGGAATCACTGAATTCAAATCTTGGAAGGAATCACTAGGTTATAATGTCTTTACTGAAGCGATAACATCTCCTAACAATACGAAAGAAGCCATTCAAAGTTTAATTAAATCTTACTACCTCAATCATAAAGTGGATTTTGCGATTATACTCGGTGATGAAACCACAACTCCTATGTTTCAACTTTCTACCTCTGGCTCTAGCCTCACTCCGAGTGATCTTAAATATTTCACAATGGACGGTGACGACGATTATATTCCAGATGTGTTTGGAAGTCGAATTGTTGCTTCAGCACCAGAAGATGTTAAAAAGATTTTAGGAAAATCGATTGCCTTTGAAAGATCGACTTCAAAACCACTTGCTGGTTTTGAAAAATTAATTGGAATCGCTTCGAATGAAGGTACCAACCCCTCAGATAATGAATACGTTTCATCGATTGAAAGTAAATTCAAGGATACGTTAAGCAACTCTCAAATTGTTCATCTCTATCAAGATAATGCAGATTCTAACCCGACGTTTTTAAACTCGGAGCTTAGTTCTGGAGCCGGCTGGATGATTTACATTGGTCACGGTAGTGGAAAAAGTTGGCCCAGCTTTAATAAAGAGTACACCACAGAGTTTATCAAAAAAATTAACAATAAAGACGTTTCTAAACCTATTATTATTGATGTTGCTTGCCAAAATGGGCGCCTTATTGAAGATCAGTTAGGTACCGTGTTTATGAAAGAGCAAAAATATTTATTTAATAATGCTAATGGGGCCGTGGCATACTATGGTGGTACCGTTAACATATCATGGAATCCACCCGCCATCATGGCTCAAGGAATATTTTTTGAACACCTTTTAAAAAATTTCAATCACTTAGGAGAAGCACTTCTTGCAGGACAACTCCATCTTGCTGCACAATGGGATGATGCTACTCAAGTGACTGATAATTTTGAGTGGTATCATTTGCAGGGAGATCCTGGGTTAAGAATTAAATACTAAGTGGAACAAGGAAACTGAACTTCAAAGGTAGAGCCTTCATTGATTCTACTTTTTACACTCACACTTCCACCATGAGCTTCGACAATGGCTTTTACAACACTAAGACCAAGTCCAGAACCCTGAGCATGGCGGCTTTTATCACTGCGATATAATCTTTCCCAAATTTTTAGTATTTCATCCTCTGAAATGCCAATTCCAGAATCTTCAACAATTAAATGCATGCGTTGAGTGCTCGGATTTATAAACGCATCTATGGTAATAACAGAGTTCATGGGTGAATATTTAATGGCATTATCAACAAGATTAGCAACGACTTGCTTAAAATAAACAAGATCCGCTTTAAATAAAAAAGGCTTAGCAATAATATTTATTTTAATTTTCTTTTCATCTGCGGTAAAATAATAAAGATCTTCAATTTCCTTTATAATATCTAAAACATTAAACTCCGTTATCTTTAACATTGCCGTTCTAGATTCAACCCTTGACTGCATCATAATTGTATTAATGAGTGTAATCAAACTGTCACAAACTTCTATAGCGTTTTGATTTGCCTCTATTAAATCGCTCTTAGAATCTGAATGAATTGCCAATTCAGAGGCGATTCTCATTCTCGTCAAGGGCGTTTTTAAATCATGTGCTACTCCATCTAGAGTATAATTAATTGTCTGCACCAAGTTTTGAATTTGATCGAGCATACTATTAAAAGCCACTGAAATTTGATAGATCTCATCCTGTACTTCTGGAAGTGGTGTTCTTGATTTTAAGTTTCCGCCTTGAACATCATAAATCGTTTTCGTAAGTTGCTTCAGAGGAGATAATAACTTTTCAGAGATAAGCATAGAACCAAAAATTATGACGAGAAGAGTTGGAATAAAAATAAGAATAAATATTTTTTTAAATTTCTCGATAAGCTCATCGCGATCATCTGTGCTGAGGCCAACATCTAATCTAAAACCATCAAAAGTGATTCGCTTAACTTCTAATGCATTTTCATCTCCCGCCTTAGAAGAAATGTAATACCATTCATCACTAGTAATGCTTTCTACCCGCTTTTTAAAATAAGAAGTTTTAAAATTATTCATACCCGTAGGATTTTGAGAATGTATGACCTTACCCTCTTGACTCAGCATTATAAAAAATTTTGCCGAATCTGCTTTAAATCTTTCCGAATTTAGAAATTTTTTTACTGACTCGATCTCGTCTTTTTCTATCACCTCTTCAATTTGCTGTATTTTTGATTCAATTTCGTTTTGATCTCTTTTGACTAAAAAATTATTGGCAATTTTGTGAAAGATAAAAAAGGTGAGTAAAAATATTGGAACTATGAAGGCCAAATAAATAACGGAGAGACGGAAGCTTATTCTATGAGTAAAAGATTTAACTTTTTTTAAGAACATACCCTATTCCGCGGATGGTATGAATCGTCTTAAGATTAAAGTCTTTATCCACTTTATTTCGCAAACGACAAACTAAAACATCCACAACATTTGTTTGAGGATCAAAATTATATCCCCAAATTTTTTCTAAAATCTGCGTCTTAGTTAGTACTCTTTCAGGATTCATCATTAAATACTCAAGAAGTTGGAACTCTTTAATATGCAGATCTAATTTTTTGTTTCCACGGGTAACCTCACGCTTAAGTATATTCATATAAATATCTTCAAACTTGAGCTCAAAAGAATTTTTAGGATTATTGCCACGACGTAAAATAGCTTGAATGCGCGCGACTAGCTCAGTAAATGAAAATGGTTTTGTCAAAAAGTCATCTGCCCCGAGCAGTAAACCATTCACTCGATCGTCTACTGTTTCTTTTGCGCTTATAATTAAAATAGGGGTTTGAACTTGGTTTTCACGGATAGATTTAATGAGAGTGAATCCATCAATATTCGGCAACATGATGTCCATCAAAATTATGTCTGGATGAGTGCTGAGAGCCATATTCAGCCCTTGGGACCCATCAGCCGCAGTATCGACGGTGTATCCGGCTTCATTAAGTCCAACGGTTAAGTAGTCCGAAATCTTTTTATCATCTTCAACAACTAAAACTTTCATGGTGTTATCCTTATTTAATTAACGAAAACAGTATCGTAATTAAATCAGTATTACAACAAAGTGTTGTTTATTGTTTGTAATCTTGCTTTAATTAATTGGTAATCAAATTGTAATTGAACGACGATATAATCAATCGTTTAATTAAATGTATTAATGAGTTTAAAGGGTTGTCTTATGAAAAATCTCCTGCTCCTTCTTATTTCTGTGTTTTCTCTTCAATCACTGAGTATGCCCGCGCAAATTATATTAATGCGTCATGGAGAAAAGCCAGAAGAAGGAGATGAACTCTCAGAGCAGGGTTGGGCACGAGCCAAAGCCCTCCCCAATCTCTTCGACCGCAAAGAGCTAAAAAGCAAACCCTTTGCTCTTTTTGCCATGAAACGGAAGTCGAAATCTGATGGATCTATTCGCCCCATTCAAACTTTAAAGTATGTCTCTGAAAAATTTAATTTAACTATCAACACCCCATTTAAGAAAGACCAAGTTATAGATTTGGTCCAACAAATAAAAAATGTTTCCAATTTAAATGGAAAGCTAATCGTTATCTGCTGGGAGCACAAAGTGCTCCTCGAAATTGCTAGAGAGTTTGGACTGAACTCTCCCCCAGATTGGTCAGGCGACGTTTACGATCGATTTTGGCTTTTAGATTTTTCCACGAGCGGAGATCTCCTCAAGTTTCAAAATTTACCCGAACGTCTTCTTCCCTCGGATAGTCGAGACTAAGGGTTTTCTATCGAACCTCAGAAAATAGAAAAGATTCTGCTTATTTCCTCCGAAGGCAGATTCGTTATGTATTAATTTTAATAAATATTAAACGTTTATATTCTGGCAGACAGGAGATGCCGCATGAATTAAGAATAGTTCTAAAAAACTTTTGATAGGTCTTGATCACTTTCAATCTTAACTTCTGATCTGTTGAATTAAATCATTTTAATAGAAAACTTAAATATCGTCGATTTTATTAAACCTAGAAGCTGAAATGAGTATCGGCATTTAAGAGACAATATTTGTTAGTTCCATTAAAAAGAATCTTTAAAATGCATTTTATAATTTATAAGCATAAAAACTTTAGACACAAGATTTCGATTACTGTCTAAAACTCTACAGTTTATTAAAACATTATTTTATTGTATATTAATTCCTCTACAAAAATGGCCTTACGAAATGCTAATAATCTGGAGTATTGGTTAAAGCAAAATCTTTTATTAAAGATCGCACTACTGTGAATTAAAACTCCAACATTATTAATTGCCGTGAATTTTATTTTGCGAGGATTGAGTTGGTTAAGTTTAAAATATTATCTTTTTCATTTATATTAATCTGTTCAATGAACTGGGCTCAAGCTGCCAATCAGTGCTTTCCTCTTTTTATTAATAACAAGACTAACACAATTATTGAACCAAATCACAAAACTGAAGTTCAAAGTTTAGAAACTCTTGGCAAAGCCATGACTGAAGGGATGCTACTGCATCCAGAGCAAGCTGATATTTTTGAAATATACAGACAGGTTTTTTTTGGTGATCCCAAAACTTCGTTAAATGGTCAAAACTTAAAAACAGTAACTGAAATATTAAAGAAATATCCCGACCTAATTAAAAAACATTTCCGAGAGTTTGAAATTAGAGCAATAGAAAAGGTTTATAAAACCCCAGAGACTCTTGATCGGTTTATACGATCGCAGATTACAACGGCAGGTCAGATTAGAAACAATCTATTTCAAATCGAAGCCAATATAAGTTTTTGGAAAAAAATCCTTGATTACAAAGATCCTCTGATGCCTGAGAGTTTAAAGCCATTAAATCTAGGAAAAGAGTCTACTGAGCAAGAAAGAGCCAGAGCAAGAGTTATCAATGAAGCGCGAGCCGAATTTCAAGAAAAAGCGCAAAAGCGATTTATCAAGTATTTGAATAGAATAATTTCTAAATCCAATCGCGATTTGTTAGCAGATTTAAGTAATGATCATGTAGTTTATGAACAAAAGGCGAAGGCGCTTTTTGAAACTTTAAGGTATGTGGAATCCTGGATGAGTCAAAAGGGTCGAGATACGCGTGCAATACGTCAAGCCATGCTTGATCTGGTGTTTACAGTTGGTTACGGCAATCGGTCGACGATGACTTTATTAAAAAGCAACAACGCCATAGATAAAGTTCAAGGACTTAATCAACTCTGGAATGATGCTGATGCCATTTCTGAGGTTTTAAAATACCCTGGGCATTTTGCTGAACTTAAGGCAAAACTCAACATTGAGTATCCAACGGGGCTTTCAAAAAATGAAGATTTTGTGAGAATAATTCAAGAATTTGAAAAGGACGTACTTAATTCTCCCTATACAATAATGCCAACAGAAGAAGTTGTTCGAATTCGCTCTCTCTCCATACAAGAGTCACCATTTAGATCATGCTTAGGTGCCGACTGTTCATCCAGAACTTATTTTGATAAGGCCTTAGATCCCAATTATATTTATTTTACAATGACAGATGCTAGTTACAAATCAAATGGTCAAGCCACCCTTGTACTGGGCACCGCCACTAACAAACAGACAGGACAGAAAGAACAGGTTGCCTTTTTAGATAAGCTTCAAAACATACCAACACAAAAATTAGAACTCTTCCTAAATGCTTTGAATCAATCACTTCAAGAAAATGGATACAAACTTGCTATTCCTACTGATCTCGGAAGAAATATTCCTGGTCATGGTGGCCTTTCGAATATGGATGTGATTACCGACTTTGTGCAGCTGAGTATCATGCCAAGACTTTCTGAAGTGAGAGCAGAGTTTACACCACACCCCCATAATTACCAATTTTCAAACAGTTACTCTCGTGGTGATCAGAAATTAGAGGTTCGAATCTTTGAAGCTAAGCCACTTGAAGTCGAAGGTGAGATAAGGCCAGGCAAGCAATACCAACCCTATACAGCAGATAAAGCACTTGATAAAACAACATTGGCAAAAGACTTTCTTAAGCTCCGTGATTCTACTAAAGAAGAAGACCAAATAAAGTTTATTAAGAGTGGTAATATGATAGGATCGCTAGAAAGACTTGGACTTTATAGTAAATCAGAATTTATTACAGACTTAAAATCCATATTAAATAATAAAGAAAATTCATTTAATCTTCGGAAAAATGCCTTTTATGAATTGATATTTTCAGATTCATCATATTTAGATAAACACGATGAAAATTTCACGCCTTCAGAATTTAAACTTTTAGTTTCTGAAATAAATCAGTGGAAAAATTCAAATGATTCTCTTAAAAAGACGACTATTGAAAGAATTTATGCAAATATCCTAAAGCAATTTAGTGAGTTTTGCACTTCAAACGATTTAAAAAGCTTACAATCAATTTTAAGAAGTCCATTTTTCAGTGTTAGTGCTAAAGACAATTATGGAAATACAGCACTCATGCTGGCAGTAAGGTATGACTCTAAAGATACAGTGGAATTCTTATTAAAGCAGCCTAGTATTGATGTAAATGCTAAAAACACTTATGGAAATACAGCACTCATAGTGGCAGGGGGTAATGGCTCAAAAGATAGTGTGGAGCTCTTATTAAAGCATCCTAGTATTGATGTAAATGCTAAAAACACTTATGGAAATACAGCACTCATGC